>NZ_JAGFNO010000039.1:0-75462 GCF_017592595.1 Streptomyces sp. NEAU-YJ-81
GTCCGAGATGGACGGGGTATCAACATATCTGGCGTTGACTTTTGGCACGCTGTTGAGTTCTCAAGGAACGGACGCTTCCTTTGAAACCGTTTCACCGGTCTCTCCGGGCGCTTCCCTTCGGTGTTTCCAACCTTACCAGATCCGTTTTCCGTTCCGTTTCCGGTCCGAATTCCGTTTCCGGTGGCCGTTGGAGGGCCTTCCCTTTCGGTGTCCCCGACTTTATCAGAATTTCTCTGAGTCGATTTCCACCCCCGCCGGTGGGCTCCTCCGGAGACCGTTGCGTCCTCGGGGTTCCCCTCTGGCGGAGCCGTAAACGTACTGGAGCGGGGCTCCTCGATGCAAATCGAGGAGCCCCGCCGGGTGTTCAGCGCCGGTGTGGTGCTGAGGAGGTGTCAGGCCAGACGTCAGACCTCGACGACCACAGGAAGGATCATCGGGCGCCGTCGGTAGCTGTCGGAGACCCACTTACCGACCGCGCGCCGTGCCAACTGCTGGAGCTGATGCGCGTCCACGACCCCGTCGGAGGCCGACTTCACCAGGGCATCCTCGATCTTCGGGATGACCGCGGTGAAGGCCGAGTCCTCGATCCCGGAGCCCCTTGCGTGGATGTGCGGGCCACCCACGACCTTGCCGGTCGAACTGTCGACCACCACGAAGATCGAGATGATGCCCTCCTCGCCGAGGATGCGGCGGTCCTTGAGCGAGGATTCCGTGACATCGCCGACCGAGAGGCCGTCCACGTACACGTATCCCGCCTGCACCTTGCCGACGATCTTGGCGATGCCGTCCACAAGGTCGACCACGACACCGTCCTCGGCGATGACGCAACGGTTCTTCGGAACCCCGGTCAGCGCGCCCAGCTCGGCGTTGGCGCGCAGATGGCGCCATTCGCCGTGCACCGGCATCAGGTTCTTGGGCTTGCAGATGTTGTAGAAGTACAGCAGCTCGCCGGCCGAGGCGTGGCCGGAGACATGGACCTTGGCGTTGCCCTTGTGGACGACCGTGGCGCCCCATCGCGTCAGTCCGTTGATGACCCGGTAGACCGCGTTCTCATTGCCGGGGATCAGCGACGAGGCAAGGATCACCGTGTCGCCCTGGACGATCCGGATCTGGTGATCGCGGTTGGCCATCCGGGACAGCGCGGCCATCGGCTCGCCCTGGGAGCCCGTGCAGACGAGCACCACTTCGTCGTCCGGCAGGTCGTCGAGGGTCTTCACATCCACCACGAGACCGGCCGGCACCCGCAGATAGCCGAGGTCACGTGCGATGCCCATGTTGCGGACCATCGAGCGGCCGACGAAGGCGACCCTGCGTCCGTGCTCATGCGCCGCGTCGAGGATTTGCTGGATGCGGTGCACATGGCTGGCGAAGCTGGCGACGATGATGCGCTTCTGCGCGTTGCCGAAGACCTGGCGCAGTACGCCGGAGATATCGCGCTCGGGCGGTACGAACCCGGGGACCTCTGCGTTGGTGGAGTCCACCAGGAGCAGATCGATGCCCTCCTCGCCGAGCTTGGCGAAGGCGGGCAGATCCGTGAGGCGGCCGTCCAGCGGCAGCTGGTCCATCTTGAAGTCGCCGGTATGCACCGCCATGCCGGCCGGGGTGCGGATGGCGACCGCGAGAGCGTCCGGGATGGAGTGGTTGACCGCGATGAACTCGCACTCGAAGGGGCCGATCCGCTCGCGGTGCCCCTCCTCGACCTCGAGGGTGTACGGGCGGATCCGATGCTCCTGCAGCTTCGCCTCGATCAGGGCGAGGGTCAGCTTGGAGCCGATCAGCGGGATGTCGGGCTTCTCGCGCAGCAAGAAGGGGACGCCGCCGATGTGGTCCTCGTGCCCGTGGGTCAGGACGATGCCGTCGATGTCGTCGAGGCGGTCCCGGATGGATGTGAAGTCCGGCAGGATCAGGTCGACTCCGGGCTGCTCCTCCTCGGGGAAGAGCACCCCGCAGTCGACGATCAGCAGCCGGCCACCGTACTCGAAGACCGTCATGTTCCGGCCGATCTCGCCGAGGCCGCCGAGCGGGGTGACACGCAGGCCGCCCTCGGGGAGCTTCGGCGGAGGGCCAAGCTCAGGATGCGGATGACTCAAAAGACTCTCCTCACCACACGCGCCACATGCCCCCTGGGCACATGGCGCGCGTGACATTCGTGCACTTGCTGATGTGTCTGTATGCAGTTGTGAAGTATGAAGGTGCGACCAATCGCCTCTTTGCTTAGAGCTGTACCCCGCCCGCGGCGAGATCGCGCTTCAGCTGTTCCGTTTCCTCGGCGGTCAGCTCGACCAGCGGCAGGCGCAGCGGCCCGGCGGGCTGGCCCTGAAGGGCGAGCGCGGCCTTGACCGTGATCACTCCCTGGGTGCGGAACATGCCGGTGAAGACCGGCAGCAGCTTCTGGTGGATCTCCGTTGCCTTCGCGACGTCGCCCGCGAGGTGGGCCTCCAGCATCGCCCGCAGCTCGGGACTGACCAGGTGGCCGACCACGGAGACGAAGCCGACCGCGCCGACCGACAGCAGCGGCAGGTTCAGCATGTCGTCGCCGGAGTACCAGGCGAGGCGCGAGCGGGCGATGGCCCAGCTGGCGCGTCCGAGGTCGCCCTTGGCGTCCTTGTTGGCGACGATGCGCGGGTGCTCGGCGAGCCGGACGATGGTCTCGGTGCCGATCGGGACACCGCTGCGGCCCGGGATGTCGTAGAGCATGACCGGCAGGCCGGTGGCGTCTGCGATGGCGGTGAAGTGCCGGAGGAGACCTTCCTGCGGAGGCTTGCTGTAGTACGGCGTGACCGCCAGCAGCCCATGGGCACCGGCCTGCTCGGCCGCGCGGGCGAGCTCGACGCTGTGCCGGGTGTCATTGGTACCGGCTCCGGCCACGACGTGGGCGCGGTCCCCGACCGCCTCCACCACGGCGCGTACGAGCTGGGCTTTCTCCGCATCGCTGGTGGTCGGGGACTCGCCGGTGGTGCCGTTGACGATCAGGCCGTCATTGCCGGCGTCCACCAGATGAACGGCGAGTCGCTGGGCGCCGTCGAGATCGAGTGCGCCGTCAGCGGTGAATGGCGTGACCATGGCGGTCAGCACCCGCCCGAAAGGGGTCTGCGATGTGGATGTCGGTGCCATGGGGCCCACGCTACTCGTAGCGTGCCTCACGGCGCTCGCTCGGGGCGGCGGACGGAGCGAAGAGATGGGACCCGGCACTGCCTGCTCGGGGGTTCAAGCAGTGCCGGGCCCGTTTGTTCAGCCTAGATGAACTTCTCGAAACGCCGCAATACGGACACTTCGCCCGGTGATCCGTCCGGGGAGCGGGCCCGGCCGGGGCTACGGGGCCACTCGGCCGTTGGCGTTGAAGGCCGCGTGGGTGAGCGGCATCAGCCGCGACCAGGCCGCCTCCATCTTCTCCCCCACCATCTCGATCTCCCGCTGCGGGAACGAGGGCACCGCGGCCTGCTCGTGCTGGGTACGCAGGCCGAGGAAGTGCATCAGCGAGCGGGCGTTGCAGGTCGCGTACATCGAGGAGAACAGGCCGACCGGCAGCACCGAACGGGCCACCTCGCGGGCCACTCCGGCGGCCAGCATCTCCTGGTACGCCTCGTACGCATGGCGGTACGCGTCCTCCATCACCCGGCCGGTCAGCTCGTGCTGCGCCGCGGTGCCCTCGACGAACTCGTACTTCCCCGGGCGGCCCTGCTGGACCAGCTTGCGCGCCTCCCCCGGCACGTAGAACACCGGCTCCAGGCGACGGTAGCGACCGGACTCCTCGTTGTACGACCAGCCCACGCGGTGCCGCATGAACTCGCGGAAGACGAAGATCGGGGCGCTGATGAAGAAGGTCATCGAGTTGTGCTCGAACGGGCTGCCGTGGCGGTCCCGCATCAGGAAGTTGATCAGCCCCTTGGAGCGCTCCGGGTCCTTGTTGATCTCCTCGAGGGACTGCTCGCCCGCGGTCGACACCCGCGCGGCCCACAGCACATCGGAGTCGGCAGCGCTGTGCTTGACCAGCTCGACGGTCACATCACTGCGGAAGCCGGCCTTCTCGGTCTCGGCGGGGATCTCGGTCACGCGCGGGTCCTTCCGTGGTGCATCGCTCGGGGCGGCGCCCAGCTTACGGGCCACCGCCGACAGTCCCGCTCCGCCAAACTTTCTGACAGAAAGTGGACGGATCAGGGCACCCAATCGCTCATTCACACGTCCTACACATTGAAGTACTCACGTTCGAGGTTCCAAGGAGAGCCCGCAGATGTCCCGCCGGCGAGAGCCCGTGCCGTTCGCCTTCGTCGCCGAAGCCGACCGTTTCCGCAGCAATGTCACCCCACCGTCCCGCCCCCGCGCCACACCGTCCCAGATAGCCGGGCGGACTCTGATCGGACTCACGATCATCGCGGGGTTCATCGGCTCGCTGATGTTCGGGATGCCCGCCCTCGACAGCCAGTCGCACCCCACCCAACAGATCCAGCGGCCCGAGGCGTCCGACGGACGCTGACCGGCGCTGGGATAGCCTCACCCAGCACAGGCCCATCCGGACATGTGTGTGAGTGAGGACCTTCCGTGCCCCTGCCCTTCCTGACCGCCGACCGCGCCCACGATGAAGACGCGGCGGCCGGAGCGGACCCGCTCGGCTACGAAGACCGGGACCGCTGGCGCCGTCCTTACCGACCGGGGCCCTGGAGGGTCGGGGGCGCCGCTCTTCTGCTCCTGCTCGCCTCGTACGTCCTCTTCTCCGCCATGATCATCGCGATGGCGGGATCGCTGCCCGCGGCGGGCATCTGCGCCGCCGTCGGGGCGCTGATGATCGTGACAGCCGTAAGGCTGGTGCGCATCGGCGTCGAGGTGAGCGCTCAGGGGCTGCGCCGGATCGGCCTCGTCCGCAGCACCACCGTGCGATGGCAGGACATCGCCGCGATACGCACGGTCCAGCAGCCGGTCCGGTGGCTGGGCCTGCCGCGGACCGTCCAGGGCCAGGCGGTGCTGCTCGAACCGGTGCGCGGCGGAGCGCCGGACACCGTGTTCACCACCCATGGCGCCGACTTCCTGGGCCATGCGAAGAGCTTCGAGCGGGCCGCCGACGCGATCGAGGGCTGGGCCGCCGCCCACCGCTGAGCCGTACCGCCGCGGGCGGCCCCGGGGTCAGCCCCCGGCCGCCCGCACCGGCTTGCCGTCGTGCAGGGCGATGGCGCGCTGCATCGCCTTACGGGCGCGAGCGGTGTCCCGGGCGTCGTGGTACGCCACGGCGAGCCGGAACCAGGACCGCCAGTCGTCCGGCGACTGCTCCGTCTCGGCCCGGCGCTTGGCGAAGACGGCGTCCGCCGAGTCCCGGTCGATCCGCCCGCCGGGCGTCCGTACCAGCTCGTCGACCGGAAGGCCGCCCTCCGCCTCCAGCTCCCGGGCGAGCTGGTCCGCGCTCCGCGCGAACTGCGTGGTCTGCCACAGGAACCAGACGCCGATGAGGGGCATCACCAGCACCGCCAGGCCGAAGACGATCGTGACCGGGGTGCCCTCCCGGATCAGCAGCACCCCGCGGTCGCCGACCAGCACGAAGTAGACGACCAGGACGGCCGCGAGAGCGAAATACGTGATCTTTGCGCGCACCGCTGTGCCCTCAGTCCAGATCCAGGAAGTGTTCCAGGCCGAAGGTCAGGCCGGGGGTGGTCACCACGCGGCGGACGCCGAGCAGGATGCCGGGCATGAAGCTGCTGTGGTGGGTGGAGTCATGGCGAATGGTGAGCGTTTCGCCCTCGCCGCCCAGCAGGACCTCCTGATGGGCGAGGAGCCCCCGCAGCCGCACCGAGTGCACCGGCACCCCGTCCACGTCGGCGCCCCGCGCGCCGTCGAGCGCCGTGGTGGTGGCGTCCGGCTGCGGGGCGCAGCCGGCCTCCCGCCGGGCCTCGGCGATGAGCTGCGCGGTGCGCGCGGCCGTGCCGGAGGGAGCGTCCACCTTGTTGGGGTGGTGCAGCTCGATGACCTCGACCGATTCGAAGAACCGGGCGGCCTGGCGGGCGAACCGCATGGTCAGCACGGCACCGATGGAGAAGTTCGGCGCGATGAGCACGCCGGTGGTCGGCGAGGCGTCGAGCCAGCCGCCCAGCCGCGCGAGGCGCTCGTCCGTCCAGCCGGTGGTGCCGACGACGCCGTGGATGCCGTGGCGGACGCAGAACTCGAGGTTGTCCATCACCGAGGCCGGTTCGGTGAGCTCGACCGCCACCTCGGCGCCCGTCTCGACCAGGGTCTCGAGCCCGTTTCACCGGTCTCTCCGGGCGCTTCCCTTCGGTGTTTCCAACCTTACCAGATCCGTTTTCCGTTCCGTTTCCGGTCCGAATTCCGTTTCCGGTGGCCGTTGGAGGGCCTTCCCTTTCGGTGTCCCCGACTTTATCAGAATTTCTCTGAGTCGATTTCCACCCCCGCCGGTGGGCTCCTCCGGAGACCGTTGCGTCCTCGGGGTTCCCCTCTGGCGGAGCCGTAAACGTACTGGAGCGGGGCTCCTCGATGCAAATCGAGGAGCCCCGCCGGGTGTTCAGCGCCGGTGTGGTGCTGAGGAGGTGTCAGGCCAGACGTCAGACCTCGACGACCACAGGAAGGATCATCGGGCGCCGTCGGTAGCTGTCGGAGACCCACTTACCGACCGCGCGCCGTGCCAACTGCTGGAGCTGATGCGCGTCCACGACCCCGTCGGAGGCCGACTTCACCAGGGCATCCTCGATCTTCGGGATGACCGCGGTGAAGGCCGAGTCCTCGATCCCGGAGCCCCTTGCGTGGATGTGCGGGCCACCCACGACCTTGCCGGTCGAACTGTCGACCACCACGAAGATCGAGATGATGCCCTCCTCGCCGAGGATGCGGCGGTCCTTGAGCGAGGATTCCGTGACATCGCCGACCGAGAGGCCGTCCACGTACACGTATCCCGCCTGCACCTTGCCGACGATCTTGGCGATGCCGTCCACAAGGTCGACCACGACACCGTCCTCGGCGATGACGCAACGGTTCTTCGGAACCCCGGTCAGCGCGCCCAGCTCGGCGTTGGCGCGCAGATGGCGCCATTCGCCGTGCACCGGCATCAGGTTCTTGGGCTTGCAGATGTTGTAGAAGTACAGCAGCTCGCCGGCCGAGGCGTGGCCGGAGACATGGACCTTGGCGTTGCCCTTGTGGACGACCGTGGCGCCCCATCGCGTCAGTCCGTTGATGACCCGGTAGACCGCGTTCTCATTGCCGGGGATCAGCGACGAGGCAAGGATCACCGTGTCGCCCTGGACGATCCGGATCTGGTGATCGCGGTTGGCCATCCGGGACAGCGCGGCCATCGGCTCGCCCTGGGAGCCCGTGCAGACGAGCACCACTTCGTCGTCCGGCAGGTCGTCGAGGGTCTTCACATCCACCACGAGACCGGCCGGCACCCGCAGATAGCCGAGGTCACGTGCGATGCCCATGTTGCGGACCATCGAGCGGCCGACGAAGGCGACCCTGCGTCCGTGCTCATGCGCCGCGTCGAGGATTTGCTGGATGCGGTGCACATGGCTGGCGAAGCTGGCGACGATGATGCGCTTCTGCGCGTTGCCGAAGACCTGGCGCAGTACGCCGGAGATATCGCGCTCGGGCGGTACGAACCCGGGGACCTCTGCGTTGGTGGAGTCCACCAGGAGCAGATCGATGCCCTCCTCGCCGAGCTTGGCGAAGGCGGGCAGATCCGTGAGGCGGCCGTCCAGCGGCAGCTGGTCCATCTTGAAGTCGCCGGTATGCACCGCCATGCCGGCCGGGGTGCGGATGGCGACCGCGAGAGCGTCCGGGATGGAGTGGTTGACCGCGATGAACTCGCACTCGAAGGGGCCGATCCGCTCGCGGTGCCCCTCCTCGACCTCGAGGGTGTACGGGCGGATCCGATGCTCCTGCAGCTTCGCCTCGATCAGGGCGAGGGTCAGCTTGGAGCCGATCAGCGGGATGTCGGGCTTCTCGCGCAGCAAGAAGGGGACGCCGCCGATGTGGTCCTCGTGCCCGTGGGTCAGGACGATGCCGTCGATGTCGTCGAGGCGGTCCCGGATGGATGTGAAGTCCGGCAGGATCAGGTCGACTCCGGGCTGCTCCTCCTCGGGGAAGAGCACCCCGCAGTCGACGATCAGCAGCCGGCCACCGTACTCGAAGACCGTCATGTTCC
Organism: Streptomyces sp. NEAU-YJ-81; assembly: GCF_017592595.1. Lineage (NCBI taxonomy): Bacteria > Bacillati > Actinomycetota > Actinomycetes > Kitasatosporales > Streptomycetaceae > Streptomyces > Streptomyces sp. NEAU-YJ-81. The sequence continues at coordinate 8,135 of NZ_JAGFNO010000039.1, forward strand.
GGCCGATCTCGCCGAGGCCGCCGAGCGGGGTGACACGCAGGCCGCCCTCGGGGAGCTTCGGCGGAGGGCCAAGCTCAGGATGCGGATGACTCAAAAGACTCTCCTCACCACACGCGCCACATGCCCCCTGGGCACATGGCGCGCGTGACATTCGTGCACTTGCTGATGTGTCTGTATGCAGTTGTGAAGTATGAAGGTGCGACCAATCGCCTCTTTGCTTAGAGCTGTACCCCGCCCGCGGCGAGATCGCGCTTCAGCTGTTCCGTTTCCTCGGCGGTCAGCTCGACCAGCGGCAGGCGCAGCGGCCCGGCGGGCTGGCCCTGAAGGGCGAGCGCGGCCTTGACCGTGATCACTCCCTGGGTGCGGAACATGCCGGTGAAGACCGGCAGCAGCTTCTGGTGGATCTCCGTTGCCTTCGCGACGTCGCCCGCGAGGTGGGCCTCCAGCATCGCCCGCAGCTCGGGACTGACCAGGTGGCCGACCACGGAGACGAAGCCGACCGCGCCGACCGACAGCAGCGGCAGGTTCAGCATGTCGTCGCCGGAGTACCAGGCGAGGCGCGAGCGGGCGATGGCCCAGCTGGCGCGTCCGAGGTCGCCCTTGGCGTCCTTGTTGGCGACGATGCGCGGGTGCTCGGCGAGCCGGACGATGGTCTCGGTGCCGATCGGGACACCGCTGCGGCCCGGGATGTCGTAGAGCATGACCGGCAGGCCGGTGGCGTCTGCGATGGCGGTGAAGTGCCGGAGGAGACCTTCCTGCGGAGGCTTGCTGTAGTACGGCGTGACCGCCAGCAGCCCATGGGCACCGGCCTGCTCGGCCGCGCGGGCGAGCTCGACGCTGTGCCGGGTGTCATTGGTACCGGCTCCGGCCACGACGTGGGCGCGGTCCCCGACCGCCTCCACCACGGCGCGTACGAGCTGGGCTTTCTCCGCATCGCTGGTGGTCGGGGACTCGCCGGTGGTGCCGTTGACGATCAGGCCGTCATTGCCGGCGTCCACCAGATGAACGGCGAGTCGCTGGGCGCCGTCGAGATCGAGTGCGCCGTCAGCGGTGAATGGCGTGACCATGGCGGTCAGCACCCGCCCGAAAGGGGTCTGCGATGTGGATGTCGGTGCCATGGGGCCCACGCTACTCGTAGCGTGCCTCACGGCGCTCGCTCGGGGCGGCGGACGGAGCGAAGAGATGGGACCCGGCACTGCCTGCTCGGGGGTTCAAGCAGTGCCGGGCCCGTTTGTTCAGCCTAGATGAACTTCTCGAAACGCCGCAATACGGACACTTCGCCCGGTGATCCGTCCGGGGAGCGGGCCCGGCCGGGGCTACGGGGCCACTCGGCCGTTGGCGTTGAAGGCCGCGTGGGTGAGCGGCATCAGCCGCGACCAGGCCGCCTCCATCTTCTCCCCCACCATCTCGATCTCCCGCTGCGGGAACGAGGGCACCGCGGCCTGCTCGTGCTGGGTACGCAGGCCGAGGAAGTGCATCAGCGAGCGGGCGTTGCAGGTCGCGTACATCGAGGAGAACAGGCCGACCGGCAGCACCGAACGGGCCACCTCGCGGGCCACTCCGGCGGCCAGCATCTCCTGGTACGCCTCGTACGCATGGCGGTACGCGTCCTCCATCACCCGGCCGGTCAGCTCGTGCTGCGCCGCGGTGCCCTCGACGAACTCGTACTTCCCCGGGCGGCCCTGCTGGACCAGCTTGCGCGCCTCCCCCGGCACGTAGAACACCGGCTCCAGGCGACGGTAGCGACCGGACTCCTCGTTGTACGACCAGCCCACGCGGTGCCGCATGAACTCGCGGAAGACGAAGATCGGGGCGCTGATGAAGAAGGTCATCGAGTTGTGCTCGAACGGGCTGCCGTGGCGGTCCCGCATCAGGAAGTTGATCAGCCCCTTGGAGCGCTCCGGGTCCTTGTTGATCTCCTCGAGGGACTGCTCGCCCGCGGTCGACACCCGCGCGGCCCACAGCACATCGGAGTCGGCAGCGCTGTGCTTGACCAGCTCGACGGTCACATCACTGCGGAAGCCGGCCTTCTCGGTCTCGGCGGGGATCTCGGTCACGCGCGGGTCCTTCCGTGGTGCATCGCTCGGGGCGGCGCCCAGCTTACGGGCCACCGCCGACAGTCCCGCTCCGCCAAACTTTCTGACAGAAAGTGGACGGATCAGGGCACCCAATCGCTCATTCACACGTCCTACACATTGAAGTACTCACGTTCGAGGTTCCAAGGAGAGCCCGCAGATGTCCCGCCGGCGAGAGCCCGTGCCGTTCGCCTTCGTCGCCGAAGCCGACCGTTTCCGCAGCAATGTCACCCCACCGTCCCGCCCCCGCGCCACACCGTCCCAGATAGCCGGGCGGACTCTGATCGGACTCACGATCATCGCGGGGTTCATCGGCTCGCTGATGTTCGGGATGCCCGCCCTCGACAGCCAGTCGCACCCCACCCAACAGATCCAGCGGCCCGAGGCGTCCGACGGACGCTGACCGGCGCTGGGATAGCCTCACCCAGCACAGGCCCATCCGGACATGTGTGTGAGTGAGGACCTTCCGTGCCCCTGCCCTTCCTGACCGCCGACCGCGCCCACGATGAAGACGCGGCGGCCGGAGCGGACCCGCTCGGCTACGAAGACCGGGACCGCTGGCGCCGTCCTTACCGACCGGGGCCCTGGAGGGTCGGGGGCGCCGCTCTTCTGCTCCTGCTCGCCTCGTACGTCCTCTTCTCCGCCATGATCATCGCGATGGCGGGATCGCTGCCCGCGGCGGGCATCTGCGCCGCCGTCGGGGCGCTGATGATCGTGACAGCCGTAAGGCTGGTGCGCATCGGCGTCGAGGTGAGCGCTCAGGGGCTGCGCCGGATCGGCCTCGTCCGCAGCACCACCGTGCGATGGCAGGACATCGCCGCGATACGCACGGTCCAGCAGCCGGTCCGGTGGCTGGGCCTGCCGCGGACCGTCCAGGGCCAGGCGGTGCTGCTCGAACCGGTGCGCGGCGGAGCGCCGGACACCGTGTTCACCACCCATGGCGCCGACTTCCTGGGCCATGCGAAGAGCTTCGAGCGGGCCGCCGACGCGATCGAGGGCTGGGCCGCCGCCCACCGCTGAGCCGTACCGCCGCGGGCGGCCCCGGGGTCAGCCCCCGGCCGCCCGCACCGGCTTGCCGTCGTGCAGGGCGATGGCGCGCTGCATCGCCTTACGGGCGCGAGCGGTGTCCCGGGCGTCGTGGTACGCCACGGCGAGCCGGAACCAGGACCGCCAGTCGTCCGGCGACTGCTCCGTCTCGGCCCGGCGCTTGGCGAAGACGGCGTCCGCCGAGTCCCGGTCGATCCGCCCGCCGGGCGTCCGTACCAGCTCGTCGACCGGAAGGCCGCCCTCCGCCTCCAGCTCCCGGGCGAGCTGGTCCGCGCTCCGCGCGAACTGCGTGGTCTGCCACAGGAACCAGACGCCGATGAGGGGCATCACCAGCACCGCCAGGCCGAAGACGATCGTGACCGGGGTGCCCTCCCGGATCAGCAGCACCCCGCGGTCGCCGACCAGCACGAAGTAGACGACCAGGACGGCCGCGAGAGCGAAATACGTGATCTTTGCGCGCACCGCTGTGCCCTCAGTCCAGATCCAGGAAGTGTTCCAGGCCGAAGGTCAGGCCGGGGGTGGTCACCACGCGGCGGACGCCGAGCAGGATGCCGGGCATGAAGCTGCTGTGGTGGGTGGAGTCATGGCGAATGGTGAGCGTTTCGCCCTCGCCGCCCAGCAGGACCTCCTGATGGGCGAGGAGCCCCCGCAGCCGCACCGAGTGCACCGGCACCCCGTCCACGTCGGCGCCCCGCGCGCCGTCGAGCGCCGTGGTGGTGGCGTCCGGCTGCGGGGCGCAGCCGGCCTCCCGCCGGGCCTCGGCGATGAGCTGCGCGGTGCGCGCGGCCGTGCCGGAGGGAGCGTCCACCTTGTTGGGGTGGTGCAGCTCGATGACCTCGACCGATTCGAAGAACCGGGCGGCCTGGCGGGCGAACCGCATGGTCAGCACGGCACCGATGGAGAAGTTCGGCGCGATGAGCACGCCGGTGGTCGGCGAGGCGTCGAGCCAGCCGCCCAGCCGCGCGAGGCGCTCGTCCGTCCAGCCGGTGGTGCCGACGACGCCGTGGATGCCGTGGCGGACGCAGAACTCGAGGTTGTCCATCACCGAGGCCGGTTCGGTGAGCTCGACCGCCACCTCGGCGCCCGTCTCGACCAGGGTCTCGAGCCCGTCGCCCCGCCCCAGCGCGGCGACCAGCTCCAGGTCCTCGGCGGCCTCCACGGCTCGTACGGCCTCGGCGCCGATCCGGCCCTTGGCGCCGAGGACGGCCACACGCAGCTTGCTCATCGATCCTGTTTCCTTCGATCCGGGAGGCTTCGGCACGGGCTAGGCGACGGCCTCGTCCAGACGGGCCGCCTGCTTGTCCTTCAGCGGGCCGATGACGGACAGCGAAGGACGCTGTCCCAGTACATCGCGCGCCACCTCGCGCACCTCGTCCGGGGTGACCGCCGCGATCCGCTCGAGCATGTCGTCCACCGACATCTGCTCGCCCCAGCACAGCTCGCTCTTGCCGATCCGGTTCATCAGCGCGCCGGTGTCCTCCAGGCCCAGCACGGTGGAGCCGGCGAGCTGGCCGACGGCGCGCCGCAGCTCCTCGTCGCTCAGGCCGTTCTCCGCGACCTGGGTGAGCTCGTCGCGGCAGATCTTGAGGACGTCGTGCACCTGGTTCGGACGGCAGCCGGCATAGACGCCGAAGAGTCCGCAGTCGGCGAAGCTGGAGGTGTAGGAGTAGACGCTGTAGGCGAGCCCGCGCTTCTCCCGGACCTCCTGGAAGAGCCGGGAGCTCATACCGCCGCCGAGCGCGGTGTTGAGCACCCCGAGCGCCCAGCGGCGGTCGTCGGTGCGCGGGATGCCGGGCATGCCGAGGACGACATGGGCCTGCTCGGTCTTACGGTTCAGCAGCCCGACCTTGCCCGCCGTACGGATCGCACGGATGCCGGAGCGCGGGGCGACCGGGACCGCGTCGGTACGGGACAGGGCGCCCGCCCCGTCGAACGCCGCGTGCACCTGGCGCACCACGTCGTCGTGGTCCACATTGCCCGCGGCGGCGACGACCAGGTGTGTCGGGTCGTAGTGCTTCCGGTAGAAGCGGGCGATCTGGTCGCGGCCCAGGGCGTTGACGGTGTCGACGGTGCCCAGGACCGGGCGGCCGAGCGGGGTGTCGCCGAGCATGGTGTGGGCGAACAGGTCGTGCACACAGTCGCCCGGGTCGTCCTCGGTCATCGCGATCTCTTCGAGGACGACACCGCGCTCCGCGTCCACATCCGCCGCGCCGATCACCGAGCCGGTCAGCATGTCGCAGACGACGTCGATGGCCAGCGGCAGATCGGTGTCGAGCACCCGCGCGTAGTAGCAGGTGTACTCCTTGGCGGTGAACGCGTTCATCTCGCCGCCGACCTCGTCGATGGCGGCGGAGATGTCCAGCGCGCTGCGCCGCCGGGTGCCCTTGAAGAGCAGATGCTCCAGATAGTGGGTGGCCCCGCCGAGCGTCGGGGTCTCGTCGCGCGAGCCGACGTGCGCCCAGATGCCGAAGGTCGCCGAGCGCACGGACGGGAGGGTCTCGGTGACGACGCGCAAGCCCCCGGGGAGGGTCGTCCTGCGGACCGTGCCGATGCCGTTCTCGCCCTCGAGAAGCGTTTGGGTACGGGCGACGGCCCGCGCCTCCGAGGAGGTGCGGGCCGTCGTCTCGTCGTCGCGGGACGTCACTTGGCGGCTTCGTCCTTCGTCTGGGGCTGCGCTTCGGCGCTCGCCTCGTCCGCATCCGCGTCCGAGCCCTCTTCGTCCTCGAGGACCGGGATGAGGGAGAGCTTGCCGCGCTGGTCGATCTCGGCGATCTCGACCTGGACCTTGGCGCCGACCTTCAGCACGTCCTCGACGTTCTCCACGCGCTTGCCACCGGCCAGCTTGCGGATCTGCGAGATGTGCAGCAGGCCGTCCTTGCCCGGGAGCAGGGAGACGAAGGCACCGAAGGTGGTGGTCTTCACGACCGTGCCCAGGTAGCGCTCGCCGACCTCCGGCATGGTCGGGTTGGCGATGCCGTTGATGGTCGCGCGGGCGGCCTCGGCGGCCGGGCCGTCGGCGGCACCGATGTAGATGGTGCCGTCGTCCTCGATGGTGATGTCGGCGCCGGTGTCCTCCTGGATCTGGTTGATCATCTTGCCCTTGGGGCCGATGACCTCACCGATCTTGTCGACCGGGATCTTGACGGTGATGATCCGCGGCGCGTTGGGGGACATCTCGTCCGGGACGTCGATGGCCTCGTTCATCACATCGAGGATGTGCAGCCGGGCGTCGCGGGCCTGCTTGAGGGCCGCGGCCAGCACGGACGCCGGAATGCCGTCCAGCTTGGTGTCCAGCTGCAGCGCGGTGACGAACTGCTTGGTGCCGGCGACCTTGAAGTCCATGTCGCCGAACGCGTCCTCCGCACCGAGGATGTCGGTGAGGGTGACGTAGTGGGTCTCGCCGTCGATCTCCTGGGAGATCAGGCCCATGGCGATGCCCGCGACCGGCGCCTTCAGCGGCACACCGGCGTTGAGCAGCGACATCGTCGAGGCGCAGACCGACCCCATGGAGGTCGAGCCATTGGAACTCAGCGCCTCGGAGACCTGGCGGATGGCGTACGGGAACTCCTCGCGCGTCGGCAGCACCGGCAGCAGCGCCCGCTCGGCCAGAGCGCCATGGCCGATCTCGCGGCGCTTGGGGGAGCCGACGCGGCCGGTCTCACCGGTGGAGTACGGCGGGAAGTTGTAGTTGTGCATGTAGCGCTTGCGCGTCTCGGGCGCGAGCGTGTCCAGCTGCTGCTCCATGCGGAGCATGTTCAGCGTGGTGACGCCCAGGATCTGGGTCTCGCCGCGCTCGAACAGCGCTGAACCGTGGACCCGCGGAATCGCCTCGACCTCGGCGGCGAGCGTACGGATGTCCGTGACGCCACGGCCGTCGATGCGCTTCTTCTCCTTGATGACGCGCTCGCGCACCACGGTCTTGGTCAGCGCGCGGTACGCCGCGGAGATCTCCTTCTCGCGCCCCTCGAACTGCGGCAGCAGCTTCTCGGCGGCCACGCTCTTGACGCGGTCCAGCTCGGTCTCGCGCTCCTGCTTGCCCGCGATGGTCAGCGCCTGGGCCAGGTCGTCGCGGACGGCGGTGGTGAGCGCCTCCAGGACGTCGTCCTGGTAGTCGAGGAAGATCGGGAACTCGGCGGTCGGCTTGGCGGCCTTGGCGGCGAGGTCCGCCTGCGCCTTGCACAGGACCTTGATGAAGGGCTTGGACGCCTCCAGGCCGGCGGCGACGATCTCCTCGGTGGGAGCCTCGGCGCCGTCCTTCACCAGCTGGATGGTCTGCTGGGTGGCCTCGGCCTCGACCATCATGATCGCGACATCGCCGTCTTCCAGCACCCGGCCGGCGACGACCATGTCGAAGACGGCCTCCTCCAGCTCGGAGTGGGTCGGGAAGGCCACCCACTGGCCCTTGATCAGGGCGACGCGGGTACCGCCGATGGGGCCGGAGAAGGGCAGCCCGGCCAGCTGCGTGGAGCAGGAGGCGGCGTTGATCGCGACCACGTCGTAGAGGTGGTCGGGGTTGAGCGCCATGATCGTCTCGACGACCTGGATCTCGTTGCGCAGGCCCTTCTTGAAGGACGGGCGCAGCGGGCGGTCGATCAGACGGCAGGTGAGGATCGCGTCCTCGGAGGGGCGGCCCTCACGACGGAAGAACGAGCCGGGGATGCGCCCCGCCGCGTACATCCGCTCCTCGACGTCGACCGTGAGCGGGAAGAAGTCGAGCTGGTCCTTGGGGTTCTTGGAAACGGTGGTGGCCGACAGCACCATGGTGTCGTCGTCCAGGTAGGCCACGGCCGAACCGGCGGCCTGACGGGCCAGGCGGCCCGTCTCGAAACGGATGGTGCGGGTGCCGAAGGTGCCGTTGTCGATGACTGCTTCGGCGTAGTGGGTCTCGTTCTCCACCAGGGAAATCTCCTCTTCTGCGTCCCTCGTCCGTGTGACGGGGGACGGTGGTGGAGCAGCGCCCCTGGCCTTGCGGGCCGGCGGCCGGGCCGGTCTTCGATCGAAGCCACCGGAATTGCCAGTTCCGGGAGCCACTACCGAGGACCGGCTCCTGTGGCGCCGGTGCGGCGGGAATGAGGCGCTCCTCCTCGTTCGTTATGGCGTTGTTGGGACCAGACTACAAAGCTTCGGCCGTCATCACGACGGCTGTGCTCTCCGGCCCCTACGGTACGTAGCGAGCACGCTACGCACCGGTGCGAAGGCCGTACGGGTCACCTTTGGCTGAAACCGTACGGCGCCGTGTATGGCAAAGGGAGCGGCCCCCATAGCGGGAACCGCTCCCTCCTTGGCGTCTTACTTGGCGCCCGCCGCACCCCGGCGGATACCCAGGCGCTCGACCAGCGCACGGAAGCGCGTGATGTCCTTCTTCGCCAGGTACTGCAGCAGCCGGCGGCGCTGGCCGACCAGGAGCAGCAGACCACGGCGGGAGTGGTGGTCGTGCTTGTGGGTCTTGAGGTGCTCGGTGAGGTCGGAGATGCGGCGCGTGAGCAGCGCGACCTGGACCTCGGGGGAGCCGGTGTCGCCCTCCTTGGTGGCGAACTCGGTCATGATCTGCTTCTTGGTAACGGCGTCGAGCGACACTCGGTACTCCTTGCTTTCGTATCAGCCGCCGAGTGCCCCTGGTCGTTGTCTCAGGGGATCTTCCGTGACTCGGGAGGCGGGGTCCGCTGGGCGCTGTCTCCCGAGACTCGGAGCCTCCGGGGACGCGTACGCAAACGGCCAGCACACAGACTACCAGCGTCTTGGCGGGGGGTGGGCGGGGGCTGGTGGGGGTGGCCGGGTGGGGGCGCTGGTGGGGCCGGGGGCGGTGGGGCTAGAAGACGGGCATGGCGGTCAGGGTGCCGGACTGCAGTGCGAACACGCGGTTCCCGGCTGCCGTGAGCCGCCAGCCTCCCTCGGCCCCCGGGGCGTACGGCCAAGCGATGCTTCCGCTGCGGACATCGACCGCCACCACGCCCTGGTCCCCGCGCATGTCGACGGCCGCCCACACACTGCCACCCTCGGCGACGGGGGCGTCAAGGGGACGGTCGCCGGCCGCGAACGGCAGCGTCCACATCTCCGCCCCGTCATCCGCACGCCGCGCCGAGAGGTCGTTTCCGTCCACGGCGTACACAACGCCCTTCCGAACGGCCGGCGCGCTCCAGCCGCTCCCGCTCTGTCCGGCGCGGGCCCACTCCTCCTCACCGCTCGCCAGGGCGAGTGCCCTCAGGTTCTTCCCGCCGAGGTGGACGACGCCGTCCGCGACGGCGGGAGCGAGTGCGGTGGTGGACCCCTGCTCGTGCGGGCCCCAGGCGGTCCTGCCCGTGCGGGTGTCGAGGGCGGACACGCTGCCGTCGGATCCGTGGATCACCAGGCGGCCCTCGGCGACCGCCGCTTCGGCCGGCGCCTTGGCGGATGTCCTTACGGGCGCCGGGACCGTCCACAGAGTGCTGTGCGAGGTGAGGTCTACGGCACGTATCCCACCGCCGCGTGTGGCGAGGTACGCCGCGCCCTCGTCGGCGCCGAGCAGCACCGCCACGTCGGCACCCGGCGCCGACCACCGCTTCCTGCCGTCCTTGGTGCCCAGCGCGAGCAGCGCCCCCTTGGTGTCGGCCGTAAGGATGACGTCGTCGGACGCGGCGAGCACGCGGGCGGTGGCAGCGCCAGTGCGTTCGGAGGTCCACCGCCGCTTCCCCCTCCGCACGTCGTACGCGCGAAGAGCACCGCTCGGGGTCGCGACGACCACGAGGTCGTGGACGGGCAGCGGAGCGGGCAGATCGGTACCGGACGGCTCTGCGACGCGCACCGGACCCCACAGCGGCTGTGGGGCTGTTCCTTCGTCATAGCGCGCCAGCGGCTCGGCCTCCCAGGGCCGCCCGCCGGCCTCCGCCTCGTCGCCGCGCAGCAGCCACCACGCGACGCCTCCGCCACCCGCCGCGAGCACGGTGCCGCCCGCGGCGAGCGTGCCGATGAGCCGCCGCCGGGAGGGGCCCGTCCGGTCGCCGGGCAGCGCGGCCATGCGCCGGGCATCCACCTCGCGCCGTGCGATGTCCTGCGCGAGCGGTCCGCTCCTCCAGGCCCGGTCCGCGCCCCGGGGCGGCGCCAGCGCCTGGCCGAGCCAGTCGAGGCCGGGGCGGCCCCCGGGATCCTTGGACAGACAGGGCTCGACCAGAGGCCGCAGCGCGCCGGGCACCGAGCCCAACTCCGGCTCGCCGTGCACCACCTGGTACTGCACGGCGGCTACATGGCCGCCCTCGTAGACCGGCCGTCCACCCGCCGCGTAGGCGAGGACCACCCCGAGGGAGAACACATCACCCGCGGGGCCGGTCCGCTGCCCCAGGACCTGCTCGGGCGCGGCGTAGCCGGGGGTGGCGACGGTCTGTCCCGTGGTGGTCAGGGTCAGCCCGTGCTCGGGCCGGGCGATCCCGAAGTCGATGATCCTCGGGCCGCGCGAGGTCAGCACGATGTTGGACGGTTTGAGGTCGCGGTGGACCAGCCCGGCACCGTGGATGTCGTGGAGCGTGCGGACCAGCGCGGCTCCCAACGCCCTTACGGCAGGCTCCTCCAGGGCGCCGTACCGCTCGACGGCCTGGTCGAGCGTGGGCCCGGCGAGGAACTCCGTGGCGATCCACGGCCGCCCGCCCTCGGTCTGCGCCGCGAGCACCCGCGCCACACCGTCGCCCCGCACGGCCTGCGCCGCGTGCGCCTCGCGCACGAAACGCTGGGCCATGTGGGGGTCGTGAGCCACTTCGGGCCGCAGTACCTTCACGGCGGCCGTCCGGCCCTGTCCGTCCCGCCCGAGGTAGACCTGGCCCATGCCGCCCGCGCCCAGAACGCCGATGAGGCGGTACGGGCCCAGGCGCAGCGGATCGCCGGTGCCGAGGGGTTTCATGACGAAGGGTCTCCTGGTCGATGGGGGCTGGTCGGGATCAACGAGGCCGCGGGACGGCCGGGCGGGCCGAGTGCCAGGTCATTCCAGCGGGATGGCGCATACGGTCTTGCCGCTGGTGATGACGACCAGGCCCGCGCGGCGGTGCGCCTGCATCACGGAGGCGGATACGCCGTCCTTGTCACCGGAAGGGCCCTGGAAGGTCCACGCCGCGCGATGGGTGCGGAGGTCGACAGCCCTGGCCCATCGGTCCTTCTCCGGCGAACCGTAGAAGTACTTCTCACCGACGACCGGGGTGGATTCATAGGCCTCGGAGGCGGTCGCCTGGTCGGCTGCCGCGCTCTCCTGCCACAGGAGCCGCCCGCTCTTCGCGTCCAGGGCGATAAGGCCGTTCCTCCGCTCGACGCTGTAGACCACGCCATCCTTGACGACCGGCGGGCCGTAGTGCTCCATGCTCGGGTCGTAGCTCTCCCCGGATGTCCGTTCGGCGCCGAACCGCCATGCGGTCGCGCCGTCGGTGGTGCGCAGTGCGAGAAGCTCCCGCCCACCGGTGAACAGGCGATCTTCAGTGACGGCGAAGCACCTGTCCAGGGCGATCACCGCGTCCGATCCGAGCGGAATCCGCTTCGACCAGCGCTGGTCCCCGCCGCGTGGGTCGATGGAGATGGCCTGCTCCCCCGAGAAGCGCAGGAGTGAGGCACCGGCGGGTACCGCGGCGATGGGGTCGCTGGTAGCCGCGGCGATGGCTCGGCTCCACAGTCGTTTCCCGGTGCGCAGACTGATGGCCTGCCGCTTCTCGCCGCCTTTCGCGTATCCCTCGGCGAACAAGGTGCCGTCCATCACGGCGAGAAGTTTCGGTTCGAGGCCCAACGCGCCGGTACGAGCGATCGGGGTTTGGAGATTGCCCGTCTCGAGGTTGACGGGAGCGATCGTGGTGGCGCCGCTCCGGTCGTCCGCCTCGCAGGCGAGGAGCCGGTCCCCGTCGACGACGACGGGGACGGTCCGGTCGCTCTCGCCCCGCTTTTCGCCCGTCTTCGCGTCCACGCAAAGGAACCCGTTGTCGTGGACGATCACGACATGGTCCCCGACGATCAGGGACTTGACGTCCGTGGTCGCCCCGGGGACCGACATCTTCCACACCAGACGTGGCCCCGCACCGGCAGGGCGCCGGGTGGAGCGGGGCGTCGCGGACGTACCGCCGTCGGACCCGTCCGGCCCGAACCAGGCCCAAGCCCCGGCCGCCCCGCCGGCCACGAGCGCACCGCCACCCACCGCTGCGATCAGCTTCCGCCGGGAGAGCGCGGCTCCCACCCGCCGCAGCCCGGCGGTTTCGGTACGGGGCTCTGCCCGGGGAGCCGGGAGCCTGCCGGGCTGGACCTCCCATACGGCCGTGCAGCGCCGCGCGATCTCCGCGAGGACCGGATCCGGCAGATCGTCCGCGAACCGCCGCAGGTCATCGGCGTACTCGGTGCCCGCGCCGAGCCGCTCTCCCAGCTCCAGCGTGCCGGGCCGCGCTCCGGGATCCTTGGCGAGACACAGCGCCAGCGTCGCCCTCAGCCCCTCCGGCAGCCCGGACAGGTCGGGCTCGGCGTACCGCACCCGGTAGAGCAGATCCGCGGGCTGTCCGCTGCCGAAGGGCGGGCGGCCGGTGGCCGCGAAGACGAGCACTCCGGCGAGGGCGAACACATCGCCCGCGGCGGCGTGTTCGCCACCGGCCACCTGTTCGGGCGACATATAGGCGGGTGTTCCGGCCGCCGCGCCCGTACGGGTCAGCCGGTCGTCGCCCGCCGCGCGGGCGATGCCGAAGTCGATGACCTTGGGGCCGAGGGCGGTCAGCAGGATGTTGGAGGGCTTGAGGTCGCGGTGGACCACATCGGACCGGTGGAGTTGGGCGAGCGCGTCGCACAGGGCGGCTCCCAGCGCCCGTACGGCCCGTTCGGGCAGGGCACCGCAGAGCGCGACCGCGTCGTCCAGCGGCGGGCCGAGGACGTATTCGGTGGCGAGCCAGGGCGTCGGGGCAAGGGGATCGGCGTCGATGACCTGTGCGCCGTACTGTCCGCCGATGACGCGTGCCGCGTCGGTCTCCAGCTGGAACCGGGCACGGAATTCGGCCTGCCCGGCGTACTGGGTGTGCACGGTCTTGAGGGCGACCATCCGTCCCTTGGGCGAGCGGCCGAGATAGACGGTGCCCATTCCGCCGCCGCCGAGCCGGGCGAGAAGGGTGTACGAACCGAGGGCTTGCGGATCGTCGTGGGTGAGAGGAGAGACCATCGGTATCCGTATCAGTCCACTGGCAGTGCGTAGAGGATGGTGCCGTTCAGGACGAGGACGATTCCGGGTGCGACGCCCACGACCTGGCCCGGGACCGCGGCTTGTTGGCCCCTTCCGGCGAGCGCCGACCGCCACCGCAGCGAACCGTCCGCCGCGTCCAGGGCCTCGATCTCCGAATCGGTCACCTGGAAGACCGTGGCGCCCGAGTGGCTCACCGCGGTATCGCCCCTCGTCCACGAGGACTCCAGGGGAGCGGCACTTCCGCGCCGCCACCTCGCGCTGCCGCTGCGGGCATCGACGGCATAGGTGGTGGCGCGGGAATCGGTGGCGTAAACCGACCGCCCCTGAGCGGCCGGAGCGCCGGACACCCTGCCCTTGGTCGCGATCCGCCAACGTTCTTCACCGTCGGAGATGTGGTACGCCCTCAGCACATGGTCGTCGCAGGAGACCAGGAGATCTCCCGGAGCCACCAGACGCTGCTCGGCGCTCTCGTCCTTCATCCCACGGAACTTTCGGGTCCACAGCTTCCGGCCGCTACGGCGGTCGAGTGCCAGGTACGAGGAGGTGTCCTCGGCGGCGTCGTCCCCCTGGCTCGGCAGCAGCAGCATGGTGCTGAGCCACAGCGCGGTGGTCGTGCCGTCTCCCCGATAGGGAGCGGGAAGCGGCGTGTGCCATATCTCCTTGCGCCGCACGGAGTCGTAGCAGACCACCGCATGGTCCCCGCTCTCCGCTCCCCCACTGGCATACCTTCTGGTCAGGAACCAGCAGATGTTCTTGACGGCCCCGAGGAATTGGTAGATCGCCGGGCCTTCCACTCCGTCGTACCGCCGCTCCACCCCCTTGATGCGGCCCGTGGCGAGCGAGACCACGGAGAAGGCCGAGGTGTCCGGGGAGACGAATGTCCCGTTGCCGAGCAACGTGAGGGCGGACATGGGATAGAGATCGTCGCGCGACCAGATCTTCTTGCCGGTCCGGAGATTCAGCGCGGTCACGGCGTCGGTGGTCGAGACAAGGGCGGTCCTGCCGCGCCAGAGCAGCGGCGTCTGCTGTGGCTCGCTCCCGATGTCATGGCGCCACAGCGGAGCGGGCGCGATCCCTCGCCGGTCGGACGTCCCGCGGGATCCCGGACCCTCGCCGACCGCCCGCCAACCGGCCACTCCGCCCGCCCCGAGCGCGAGGCCGACCGCTCCGGAGAGGCCACCGACGACCAGGGCGCGCCGGGAGCGACCCGGCGGCGCGGTGGCAGCCGCCTCCTCGACGGGCGCGGGGGGCCTCACGGGAACCTCCGCCGGATACGCGGCGGCCTGCCTGGCAAGGGCCGTCGCCACGGCGTCGGGCAGACGGCCGACCGTTTCGGGGGCCGATGCCGCCCGGAGCTCCCGGGCCACCGCGTCCGGCCGGGGCCGCTGCCCGGGCTCTTGGGCGAGACAGGCCGCGAGCAGCTCTCTCAGCGGTTCCGGCAGTGCCGCGCGCGTCTGCTCGGCCACGTCCGGGCGGCCGGTCGCGGCGTAGCAGAGCACGGCGCCCAGTGCGTAGACGTCCCCGGCCGGGCTGGGCCGTTCACCCGCTCGCTGTTCCGGCGGCAGGCTGAAGGCGTCGGCCCCGAGCGGCGCGCCGTGGTCCGGGCCGTGCGGCGTCGCCGCTCGCACCAGTCCGTACCCGGTCAGCCGGGGCCCGTCGGCCATGACGAGCGTGGCCTGCGGCGATATCCCGGCGTGCACGAGGCCGCTCGCATGCCAGTGCGCGACGGCGTGAGCGAGCACCGCGCCGAGCGCGCGCACCGTGGGTTCGGGAAGGGGGCCGTCGCAGGCGGCCAGCGCGGCGGGAAGCGGCAGGGCGGGGAAGCAGGTGTACGCGACCCAGGGGAGATCCGCGTCGGGGCCGGCGACATCGATCACGGGAGCCGCCCAAGGCCCGGTCAGACGACGGGAGTTCTCGGCCTCCGACCGGAACCGCACCCGGTATCCGGAGTCGTCGGCGAGGGCTTTGTGCGGCAGCATCAGCACGGCCGTGCGGCCGGTGCGCTCGTCCCGGACGATACGGCGGCGCGCGTCGTCGGCGTGCCCACCGGCGTCCAGCGTGCCGATGACGCGGTACGGGCCGAGCCGGGTCGGTTCGGCCTCTCGCTGCGGTTCCATTCACTCCTCCCTGGCGCCCTGGCTCAGCTCAACGGCAAGGCGTAGACGCTTCTCCCGCTGACGACGACGGCCAGGTCGTCCGTCACGGCCACCCTGCGCCGAGCCACGACGGACCCCTTGTCCGCCGCGCCGAGGTCCATGAAGCGCCAGCGCAGGGCGCCGTCCTCCGCGTCGAAAGCGTCGACTTCCACGTCATTCGCCGTGAGCACCGTGCGCCCGGACGGATCCACGGCCGTGTCGGGTGTGCGGGCCCCGGACAGCGTCTTCATCGCGAAGGCGTAGGTGCGCTGCCATCGCACCTCTCCAGTGGCCGTGGACAGCGCGTGGACCGCGTAGCCTCCGTCGGAGGCGTAAACGACGTCGTCGTGCACGACCGGAGCGCCGAAGTCAGCGGTACGCCCGGCTCCGGCCTCGCCCTTGGCCCGCACGCTCCACTCGGGCCCGCCACCGTGCGCCAGGCCGTATCCGCGCAGGGTGGTGCTGACAGCGGCGATGAGGGTGCTGCGGCCGTCGGTGGTCACCGGCCGTCCGCCGGTCACGCCCTCATAGGACCGCTTCCACTGCCGCGTCCCCCGCTCCCGGTCGAAGGCCAGGAACGTGTCGCCCCGCACGACGAGGGCGTCCTGCGTCAGATACCCCTCGTTGAAGCCGCCGGGCAGGGGACTGCGCCAGAGTTCTTCCCGCCCGGTCAGGTCGTAGGCGATCACGACACCGTCGTCGGCTGAGCCGCTCCCCTGGCCACCAGCAGCGAGCCAGACGGTCCCGCCTTCGGCCGCCAGCAGAGCGGCGTACGGAGTGTGGCCATCCGGCCGGAAGCTCTTCGGCCACCACTGGATGTCGCCGGTGCCGGCGGACAGCGCGGCGAGTCCGTCACCCGGGACCAGGATCGAATCCTTACCGACGGACAGAAGCCGTCCCTTGGGCCGGATTTGGTCCTGCGCCCAGAGTCGCTTGCCCGTATGGAGGTCGACTCCGGTGACGGCCGTATCGTTCGCGACGACGGCTACCTTGTCCGCCCAGATGAGCGGGGGGTGTGTCGGTGGCCCGCCGGTCAGGTCATGGCGCCACAGCGGTGTGGGCGGGGCGCCGACGAGCCGACGGCGGGAGTGAGTGGCCGCTGCCAGTCGCTCAGCCGTGGTGGGCGGTGGCGGGTCCTCGTCAGTCGCCATCCACGTCGCAGCACCGCCGAGCGTGATACCGGCCGTGCCACCGGCCGCCCCGATGAGCAGGGTTCGCCTGGACGGGCGTGCGGCGTCCTGTCGAGACGGACTCCTGGCAGCGGTCACGCCGCCGGACAGGCGGGTCGGCGCGTGCGGGGCGCCGGGCGTGTCCCCCCGGCCCGCGGCGATGGGCTCGGACGCGCCGGGCGCCTCCCCCGGGGCCGGTGCCCCCACCTCGAGCGGCGCGTCCGCCGTCGACTCCGCTTCCGCCGGCTCGACCTCCGCCGCCAGCGTCGCCGAGGACTGCTCGGCCAGTGCGACGACCACCGGTGCCGGCAGCCAGCCGGGGCTCAGCAACGCCGCCGCCCCACAGGTGCCCCCGTCCAGCGCGGTCGAACCGGGCCCGCCGGACGGCACCGGCGCGGGCGGACGCGCGGGCCCGCCGTCGAAGACCGTGGGCGTGGGTCCTGAGGGGACCGCCGTCACGCCTGCCGGCGGCGGGAGCCGCACCCCGCGGGTCAGCCCGTCCGCCAACGCCGCCGCCGTCGGCCGGTCCGCCGGGTCCGGAGCGAGACACGGGAGCACGATGCTCCTCAGCTCCTGCGGCAGATCGCCCGCGTCGGGCAGCCGCCGCCCGGTCACCGCGTACGCCAGGACCGCGCCCAGCGAGTAGACGTCCCCCAGCGGCCGCGGGCGCCCACCCGCCGCCTGCTCCGGAGGCAGGACGTCCGCGGCCGGCCCGGAAAGGCCCACCCGCTTCTGCCCGTCCGGCCCCGCTGTCCGTACCGCGCCGAAGCCTCCCAGCCACGGCCCGTCACCCGCCACGAACACGGTCCCCGGCGTGATCCCCGCGTGGGTGAGGCCCGCCCCGTGGATCTCTGCCAGCGTCTCGGCCAGAGCCGCCCCCACCGCACGTACTGTCCGGATCGGAAGCGGCCCTCCACACACCTGCAACACGCCCGGCAGGGGCAGCATCGGGCGGTACGGAAACGCGCTCCAGGGGAGGTCCGACGCGCTGCCCGAGATCTCTACGGGGGTGAGACAGGCAAGCGGCCGAGCGCCGCCGAGCCGCCGTGCGTTCTCCGCCTCCGTCAGAAAGCGGCCCCAATACGCCGCGTCGTCGGCGAACTCGGCAGACGGCGTGCTGATCAGCACCGTGCGGACCCCACCGGCACTGCGAGCGAGGAAGAGGCGGGCGACCGCCTGGGGGTCGTCATCACCAGGAGCCAGCCTGGCGATGAGGTGATAAGGCCCAAGCCGCCGCGGGTCGTCCTCGCTCAGCGGTTCCATGTCCCCCCACCCCCACGGTATGCAGAGCACCTCCGTCAGCCGCCGGGGCATGCCTTCGGAAACGACTCCACCGACATAGCTGTTGGAGGCGGTGAAGGTCAGGTGGCGGTCCGGTCGCTTCCAGTAACTTCCTGCGCCGATACCGCAGATGCCACAGGTGCTCCGTAGCGTGTGCCCCGCCACCCTACCTACTCCGGCCACAGCCGCCACAAGGCAGATTCTCGCCGCAGACGTCGTCGCCTCCGGCTCCTGCCCGGCTGGTCCGACAGCACTCTAAGCACCAACCACCTGGCCTGCGGCCGAGTCGGACTCGCGCGAGCTCCGCAGCGCGAAGCAAGATCGTCAAGGACAACCTCAGAGGTCTTCGTCCGGACGAACGGTTCGGAGTTCTCGTTCCATGCGGCGCTCCAGCCCGGAAGTCCTTCCCCAGGGCGTCATGCGTACCTGCGACTCGGGCCACGAGAACGGCACATAGAAGGGCCGTAAACGGACACACCCCCTGGTAGCTTCACGCCTTGCAGCAATCACCAGACTCGCTGGCGGTGTTCAGCCGTGGGGGTAAATGTGTCATTCGAGGATGAATGGGCCCAGATCAGATCCGAGGCCGCATAGCGACAGGAAACGCGCATGCGCCTCAATCAGCTCGACGGCCCAGGTGGTGCCGCCCCGAGTCCTGCGGATCAAAAGGGGGACTTGAGCGTCAAGGCGAAGGACTTGGCGGCAATCGGTGACGCGGCATTCAAGCTCTACCAGCGGCTCGACAAGGACGGCGATCACGCCCAGACCACCAGCGCCACGGCCGCCAAAGACCTCAAGGACGACTTCGAAATCGGCGGAGCGCTAAGCGACGTCGTCGAAACCTGGCGCACTCAAGTCAACTCGCTACTTGCCGCTTGCGCCCATATCTCCAATCATCTGGGATTACACCAAGAAGGCGGATGCAGGCGACGAACATTACATCGCCGCCTCGTTCAGCTATGAGACTCTCGACGAGAACTTCCGCTAGGAGCGCAGACCATGAAGTTTGAAGCCCTCCTCCATGGAAATTTCTCGTCCCTCGGCACAGCAGTGACCGACTGGACCGAAATGATCAACAAGCTCGAGTCACTTAAGTGGGACGCCGAGGAGGCATTACAAGGGCGCGCCAAGAAAGCTGACTGGGCGGGCGAGAATGCGACCGTCACACGCGAGTTCGTCACCAAGACCTCACATGCACTACGGGACCGGGCCGAACGAGGAAAAATACCGAGGGCGACCTCCTTACAAGAAGGACTGACCACCAGTGCACGCTCCTCTGATGTCCTCACAAGAACCTCGGCTGAAGCCACTGGCGCGCGGTACTCTTCTCATCGCTTCGGTCTCTCTCCTCGTACTCACCAGTGCGTGCTCAAACTCAGACGGCGACCAGAAGAAGGCGAACGAGGAGAATCCAAAGGGTCTTTCGGCCACGAAGGTATGTGACGCGTCGATAACTGGACAGGCAGCACAGGACCTACGCAAGCTCACCGGCGCGGACGCCTTCGAACAGACCGACGAGGTTACGCTCGAGAGTGTTGCCGAGAAACTCAAGTCATCGTCGAGCATTGTTCGAAGCGCCTGTGAGATCTACCTTCCGGACGCGGATAGCCCAGCAATACAGATCGACTTCTCGCGTCGCACCGAGTATCCGACACGTAGCAGCTTCGAGTCGAGCAACGCGAATGAATGGATCGTCTTCCCCATCGGGCGGCATGCCCGTGCGTCGGGGAGCGGGGCGGATATTTACTTCTCTTGCCCCGCCAAGAACAAGGACGTTCCGGACCTGGTCCACGGTAATCTGCGCAGCTCGAAGTCGTCACTTTCCAAGAAGGACACTGACCACGCAAGAATATCGATTCTGAATTCCGTATCGCGGAGTCTCGCAGATTCCCTGGGCTGCTCGGAGAAGTCGCAGCTACCGGAGAAAGTGCCGGTCTCGTCGGAGCGCTGGACGAAACATTGAGGACGCTTCGAGGAAGCCGTCCTCTGTGTGATTAAAAGTGGACGATCGGGGACACCAACGGGCTCAGCGGTACTGATGCCCGTTCAGGTATCCCCCGCAAGAGCCGCGCCCAGCGCGCGGCCGGGCCCCATCGAACCGACAGACGCGCGGTGGACACGCCTCAGCCACTGGTCAGGCTCCGTGCCGAGCTGTAGACGTCCAGCACGGCGAGACACAGGGGTACCAGAGAGAGCAGGAACGCGCTCTCGGCCAGGTCGGACAGACGTCCCCAGAAGGGTGACAGGCCCTTCTTCGGAATGACCAGAGCGACGCCGATGATCAAGCCTGCGCCCACGGTCACGGACACGGCGAGCCAGATCGTCCGGATGTCCAGCGGCCCACGGTCGTTCTCGGTCAGGAGCTTGAGGACCGCGTCGGCCGGCGGGTTCAGCGACAGCCCGAGTACGAGCAGGGCGAGGGCGAGCAGACCCGCGCCGAAGACGGCGGCAACCTGGGCGGTGTACCGGAAGAGGCGGGCACGCAGCAGCATCGCCAGACCGGCCGCGAGCGCGAGAAGCTGCGCCCACACGCCCTCGGAGAAACCCAGGACCGCGGCGGCACCCACGACGACGGCCGAGCAGCCGCCGACCATGCCCAGCAGCATCTCGTGACCGCGCCGGGTCTGGGCGGCGATGCGGTGGATGTCGAGGGGCTCGGCGTCGGGGCCGGCGTCGAGGTCATCGGCCGACGAGCGGGGCGCGGCGTAGCCGATGGGCAGACGGGCGACACGCGCCGACAGCCCCGGCAGGAAGGCGATCACTCCGATCGCGACGACGGCGCACACGGCGGCAGTCTCGGTGGCGCCGGCGTCGGTGAGGATCTCGCAGAAGGTGGCCAGGGTCCCGACACTCGCCGCGAACACGGCCGCGACGAAAGGAGCGTCGCCACTGGGCATGACGATAACCAGGACGGCCGAGCCGACGAGCACGGTGACGCAGCCGAGCAGGAACTGGAGCCGCCCGACGCCCTCTCCCGCGTCCAGGGCCATGACCCCCGACCCGGCGATCATGAGATGAGGAAGGGCGGCCATGCCGAGGGCGATCGCGGAGGCGCGGTCCTCGTACACCCGTGCCCGCACGCCGGCGAGGGCGGTCAACAGCACGCCGACGGCGGCGGCGATGATGCCCGGGAGGCCGTGCATGTCGTGCTTGACGGGATCGGCGAACCAGAGCACGAAGCCCATGAGGATCAGGAGCAGCGCCCCTCCGAGCAGCCCCGCGGCCCGCAGGAACCGGTCGTTCCACAGCGTGCGGTCGCGTGTGACCGCGGAGGCGATCGCATCGGACACATCGTCATAGACGGCGGGCGGCAGCGACTCGGCGAAGGGCCGCAGAGCCAGCAGTTCCCCGTCCAGGATCTGCTGGGCCAGGAGAGAGCGGCTGCTGTCCAGGACGGTGCCGTCGCGTCGTACCAGGTGATACCCGGTGGGAGCACCGGTCGGCTGCGTCTGCCCCGTCAGGCGCAGGATCTCCGGGTAAACGTCGGCGACAGGGATGTCCTCCGGGAGAGCGACATCGATCCGGCTGTCGGGCGCGACGACGGTCACCCTGCAGAAACCGGTTGTTGCGGACGTACTCACGTGTAAGGCCCCCTGGTTCGGTCTGCGACATCGCCGGTGTCATGCGCGCGGCGGCCACCCTACCGGGGCTCTGGAGCTGATACGTCGATAGGATCGCTGACTCGCGGAGGGAGGCCGTCGCCACGGGGGTGCCGGACGAGAACTGTCCCTCCGTGTGGAGGGATGAGGGATCCGGTGAGCCAGGTCGTCGTCAAGCGCCAGCCAAGGGCTCTGCCGCCCGAGGTGCCGACCGAGGAACTCCGCCTCGAACCACCCCCGGAACTGCCGCGCGGGCAGCAAGAAGGCATGCTCATGCAGCTGTTGCCGACGCTCGGCATGGGTTCGTCGATGGTCTACTTCTTCATGCC
The DNA here is from genome assembly GCF_017592595.1 of Streptomyces sp. NEAU-YJ-81. Classification (NCBI taxonomy): domain Bacteria; kingdom Bacillati; phylum Actinomycetota; class Actinomycetes; order Kitasatosporales; family Streptomycetaceae; genus Streptomyces; species Streptomyces sp. NEAU-YJ-81. Next base: position 29,926 of record NZ_JAGFNO010000039.1, read on the forward strand.
GGGTGCCGCCCCGATGATGAAGATCATGGGCGTCATGATGATGTTCTCCACGCTCGCCATGACCATCGCCATGGTCATGCGGCATCGGCAGGGCTCTCAGGGCCAGCGGGCGGACATGCGTCGCGATTACCTCAAGTACCTCGCGCAGACGCGCCGGACCGTGCGGCGCACGGCCCAGCGGCAGCGCGACGCCCAGTTCTATCTGCACCCCGCCCCGGAGCAGCTCTGGTCGATCGTCGCCGAGGGCAGCCGGGTGTGGGAACGGCGGCTGACCGACCACGACTTCGTGCAGGTGCGGCTCGGGCTCGGAACGCAGCAGCTCTCCACGCCCCTGATCGCCCCCGAGACCGCCACCGTGGACGAGCTGGAGCCGCTGACGGCAGGCGCGATGCAGCGTTTTCTCGCGACCCAGGGGTCACTGGCCAACCTGCCCATGGCGGTGTCGCTGCGCGCCTTCTACCACATGACCGTGTCCGGAGCTCCGGAGCAGGTGAACGGGATCGCCAGGGCACTGATCGCCCAACTGGCCACCCTGCACTCGCCGGAGGACCTCGTCATCGCGACGGTCGCCTCGCGCGGCGCGGCGGAGCAGTGGGAGTGGACGAAGTGGCTCCCCCATGCGCAGGTGCCGGGGTCCTTCGACGGCGCGGGCTCGCGGCGGCTGTTCGGCGACTCCCTGGCCGAGGTGGAGGAGCTGCTGAGGGGGCGGCTGGAAGGCCGTACCCGCTTCAGCAGGGACGGGCAGCCGCTCCTCGACCAGCCCCATCTGGTGCTCGTGCTCGACGGCGCGATGGTGCCGCCGGACTCGGCGTTCGCGGCGGCCGAGGGGCTGCAGGGCGTCACCGTCATCGAGGTCGTGGCGGGCGAACTCGACGAGCCGCGCGGCGGTCTGTCGATCGTCGTACGGCCGGGCAGGCTGCAGTTGGAGTCGCAGGTCGCCGGATACGACGGCACACCCGACTCGCTGTCCGTGGAGGCGGCGGAGGCGCTCGCGCGGCAGCTCGCGCCGCTGCGCATGGGCGGGGACGACGACGATGAGCCGCTGCTGGCCAACCTCGACTTCACCGAGCTGCTGGGGCTGGGCGACGCCGGTTCGGTGGACGTCTCCCGCACCTGGCGGCCCCGCTCGCTGGCCGAGCGGCTGCGGGTGCCGATCGGGGTCTCGGAGGACGGCTCCCCGGTCATGCTGGACCTGAAGGAGGCGGCGCAGGAGGGTATGGGCCCGCACGGTCTGTGCGTCGGCGCGACGGGCTCGGGCAAGTCGGAGCTGCTGCGGACACTGGTGCTGGGGCTGGCGGTCACGCATTCGTCCGAGACCCTCAACTTCGTCCTCGCGGACTTCAAGGGCGGCGCCACCTTCGCGGGCATGTCGGAGCTGCCGCACGTGGCCGCGGTCATCACCAACCTCGCCGACGACCTGACGCTGGTCGACCGCATGCGCGACTCGATCACCGGTGAGCTGCAGCGTCGTCAGGAGCTGCTGCGTTCGGCGGGCAATTACGCGAACATGCACGACTACGAGAAGGCGCGGGCGGCCGGAGCCCCGCTGGAACCCCTGGCATCACTCGTTCTGGTGATCGACGAGTTCAGCGAGCTGTTGACGGCGAAGCCGGACTTCATCGAGATGTTCATCCAGATCGGCCGAATCGGCCGTTCGCTGGGTGTGCATCTGCTGCTCGCCTCGCAGCGGCTGGAGGAGGGCCGCCTGCGCGGCCTGGAGACGTACCTCTCCTATCGCATCGGTCTGCGCACCTTCTCCGCCGCCGAGTCCCGTACCGCCCTGGGCGTGCCGGACGCCTACCACCTTCCCCCCGTGCCCGGCTCCGGCTATCTCAAGTTCGGCACCGACGAGATGACCCGCTTCAAGGCCGCGTACGTCTCCGGCACGTACCGCACGGCCCCCGCGCAATTCGACAGCGCGTCCCTGCCCGTCGAGCGCCGGCCGGTGCTGTTCACGGCCGCCCCGGTCCCGGTGACCTACGCCGCCCCGGATCCGGCGAGGCTGAACGCCCCGGCCCAGCCCGAGGACGACGCACTGGCCGAGACGGTCCTGGACGTCATCGTGAGCCGCCTGGAAGGCCAGGGGCAGCCCGCCCACCAGGTCTGGCTGCCTCCCCTGGACGAGGCGCCGTCCATGGACGAGCTGCTGCCGCCGCTGGCCCCTACCCGGGAGCGGGGTCTGCAGTCGGCGGACTACGCCAGGCCGGGCGGGCTTGTCGTTCCTCTGGGCCTCATCGACAAGCCGTTCGAGCAGCGGCGCGACATTCTCTACCGCGACTTCTCCGGCGCCGCGGGCCACATGCTGGTGGTGGGCGGCCCGCAGTCCGGCAAGTCCACTCTGATGCGCGCCTTGGTCACGGGCTTCGCCCTCACCCACACCCCCGCCGAGGTGCAGTTCTACGCACTCGACTTCGGTGGCGGCGGTATGAGTGCCATCGCGGATCTGCCGCATGTGGGCGGGGTCGCCTCCCGTCTGGACCCGGAGAAGGTGCGACGGACCGTCGCGGAGGTCTCCGGGGTTCTCGCCCGGCGTGAGGAGTACTTCCGCGCCAAGAACATCGACTCCATCGGCACCTACCGGCGCCAGCGGGCGGCAGGGCAACACGCCGATCAGGGCTGGGGCGATGTCTTTCTCATCGTCGACGGCTGGGGCAACTTCAAGGCCGAGTACGACATGCTGGAAGGCATCGTGACCGACATCGCCGGCCGAGGGCTCGGCTACGGCGTCCATGTCGTCATCACCGCCTCCCGCAACATGGAGGTCCGCGCGTCGCTGAAGGACCAGCTGCTCAACCGGCTGGAGCTGCGTCTCGGTGACACGATGGACTCGGAGTTCGACCGCAAGGTCGCCGCGAACGTCCCGGTCGGCGTCCCCGGCCGCGGGCAACTCCCGGAAAAGCTTCACTTCATGGGCGCTCAGCCGCGTATCGACAAGGGCCACGACCCCAACAGCATGACGGAGGCCACGACCGAATTGGTCCGCGCGGTCAGCGCCGCCTGGTCCGGCCCGCCCGCCCCGCGCGTGCGGTTGCTCCCGCGTAAGCTCCGCGCGGACGAGCTGCCCAAGGGCTTCGAATACCCACAGCACGGCATTGCGATCGGCATCGACGAGACAAACCTGGAGCCGGTATTCATCGATTTCGACACCGACCCGTTCTTCGTCATCTTCGGTGAAAGCGAGTCGGGCAAGACATCGCTCATCCGTCTGATCGCCAAGCAGATCATCGAGCGGTACGGTCCGGATGAAGCGAAGATCGTGGTCGGCGACTACCGCCGCTCCCTGCTCGGGGTCATCCCGGACAGCCATCTCCTCGAGTACGCTCCGATCGCGTCCGCACTCGAACTCCATGCCAGTGCGCTGAACGGCCTGATGGAGCGACGCGCCCCCAAGCCGGACATCACCCCGCAGCAGCTCCGCGACCGCAGCTGGTGGAGCGGCCCCCAGTTCTTCGTCATCATCGACGACTACGAGCTGGTCTCCACCAGCAGCGGCAACCCGCTGGCAGTCCTCACCGAGAACCTGCCCTTCGCCCGCGACGTCGGCATGCGCTTCATCATCGCCCGCAATTCCGCAGGCTCCTCCCGTTCGATGTTCGAGTCCTTTATGCAACGCGTAAAGGAACTCGGCGCCCAGGGCATGGTGCTGTCCGGCGACCCCGGCGAGGGCGACGTCTTCGGCGGGGTCCGCCCGCGGCCCATGCCGCCGGGTCGTGGCTTCTTCGTCTCGCGTAAGCGTGGAGTGCCGCTGACCCAGGTGGGGTGGCTGCCGGAGCAGTAGCACTGAACATAGTGGGCGAGACCCCACGCAGTTGCTAGCTTTTGGGGCACAACTGCCGTGCAGACCACGCGGCTTCATGCATTTTGGGGGAAGTATGACGTTCGACGCCGAGTGGTCCCAGCTTCGGGCCGCAGCCGCGGACAAACAGTCGACACGTATGCGCCTCAACCACGCGGACAGCGGAGGCGCGGCCAGTACGTCCTCTCAGGGCGATCTGGTCGTGAACCAGGACGACCTGGGCCGGGTGGGCCATGAGGCGTACACACTGCACGGCCGTCTCAAGAAAGCCGGCGATATTACCCGCGGCGCCAAAGACGACGGGTCAACCTCCAAGGCGGCGACTGTCCTCTCCTCACACCACTTCACCATGGGCGATGCCCTGACGACGACAGCGATGGTGTGGAACGATCAGCTCAAGACGCTCCTCCAGGCGTGCGCTCATATCTCGAACCACCTCGACTACACAAAAAAGTCGCATACCAATGAGGATGCGAAGATCGCTGCGTCCATGGCACGGAGGGACAGCAGCGCCATGCCGGTCTCCGAAATCTCCAAGTACTGCAAGTAAAGGGGACTTGCCATGGCACGCCTGACCTTCGACGACATCTATCACGTCTCCTTCAGCAGTCTCGGAGCCGCGGCCGACGACTGGAAGGAGATGGTGGACCAGCTCGATACGCTGGCCACCGACGCCGTTGACGGCATGGTGAAGCAGGCCGACGCCGCCCGCTGGGCAGGCGCCAATTCCGACGTCACCAAACCGTTCGTACGCAAGACGGCCAAGGAGTTCGGCGACGCCCACACCGAAGCCAAGGGCATCTGGAGCATGCTCCGGGACGCGCACTCGGACCTCGTCTCGGTCCAGTCGGACATCAAGAAACTCGTAGATGTCGAGGCCAAGAGCAAGAACGTCCGGGTCACAGGCTTGGACGACGGCACGGTGTACTGCGTTTATCTCCATCAGCGCGGAGACAGCGACCAGCGCACACAGAAGCAACTCGACTATCTGGACGACCTGGCGAGCCGGATCAACAACCTCATCGCCAAGGCGGACGAAATCGACAACTCCGTGGCAGGCGCCCTGAAGAAGATCCACGGCAGCGACAGCCACAACTTCGGCCACGCGAAGTACGACTCACTGGATGACGTCCAGGCCGAGCGAGCGGTTCAGCTGGCTAAGAAGAGCCTCGCCAAGTACAAGCAGGGCGAGGAGCTCAGCACCAAGGAGCTCGCAGAGCTCAAGCAACTGCTCTCGGACAACGCCAAGGATCGTGAGTTCTCGGTCGACTTCTACAAGGCTCTGGGGCCCAAGGACGCGCTCCGTTTCGAGGCGCAAATCGCCATCGACGCCTCGGCGGAGGGAGACAAGACCCAGCTCAAGCTGGCACACAGCATTCAAACAAGCATGGGTGTAGCCCTGGCGACCGCTACCGACCCGCCCACTGGCAAGGACAACCCCGACACCGCGTTCCGCGAGAACAAGGACTACCTCGGTAAGGCGTGGCAGTCAGAGCTCAAACGGGTCGGCCGAAACAAACTTGAGCTGGGCATAGGGTTCGACCACGCCGAGCCCGTCGGATATCAGGCCCTCTCGTCCTTGCTGCGACACGGAAACTACGACAAGAGCTTCCTCGTCCCCGTTGCCGAGGACATGGTCACCATCGAACGAAAAGGTGGCGGCTGGCCCATTCCCGACCAGTTCAACGGCGAGAATCACTTCGGCCTCAACCTCGACAAAAAGGGCGGCCCCGGTTGGGATCCGATGACGGGGGTCCTGGAAGCCTTCGGGCACAGCCCTGAGGCATCCACCGCATTCTTCAACGGCTCCACCGGCGAAGGCGCCGACGACGGCCTCAAGAAGCTAAGCAACCTTGACTACTTCCTGGGCGACAAGGACGGGAAGGGCGGCCGCGAATGGCCCGCGGACAAGACAAGCGGCTACGTCCTGCCGGACGAAAAGAGTAAGACGTTCGGGAAGGATGCACTAGGACACGCTCTTGAGTCCGCCACGACCGGCCGGGCATATGACAGCGACGGCCCCTCGGTGAAGCACACTCAGGAACGGGCGGATCTCTTCCACACAGTAGTGGAAAGAATCGGATCGAACCCAGACCTCGTCAAGGCGGATGGCAGTCTCGCACCAATCGCCGACAGTCTCGGCCATATGTCGGCTGATTACATGCACGACATTCAGAGGGCGTTCGCCGGCGGCGACCAAATTGGCTACATCGGGCACTTCGGCGCTGATGCATATCTTGGTGACTTGAATCGAGAGGGCGACGAGCTCAAACAATTCCTGCAGGCGACGGCCGAAGACCCCGACGCCTATGCATCCATCACGCACGCCCAGCAGGCCGTGACCACCGAAATTATCCGGGATGCCATGGCGAACCCTGGTGACGAAACGCTCTCCGCCGTCGCCACACGCGCTTCTGCTCCTGGAGGGGAGATTTCTGGTATTACTTCCGCGGGCCGGGCGGACGCGATAGCTGCAGCTGACGACAGCGTGGAAAAGATCAATGAATACAACAAGAAGCTGGAGACTGGAGATAAATGGGTATCGCGCGTCGTGGAGATGGGCGTAGGAAGGATACCCGTAGGCGGCGATATCGTCGGTTGGGCAGTTGAAGACATCCAGGAAGCTGCCCTCAATCATTACACCAAGGACCCCCAGGAAGCAGCTGACCAGATAGTGGAAAACCGAGAGAACTATCTGAACGGTGAGCGCGAAGCGGCCGCCCAGGCCGCAAAACAGGCGGTTCTCGACGCAGCCCAGCAGGCAGGACTCTCCACCGATCAAGGAAGTCCAGCTGCCGGTGCGGCCGATGACGTCTATCGGGAGACCAATTACGCCCATTCGGACGGCCGGTCCCGATGAACGAGATCCCCTTCTCACCGAAAGGCTCAAGGTGCTGAGCTCAACACGCAGTCGAATTATTGCAGCCGCAGCGGCGCTGCTTCTCATCGGCGCGGGTACCTGGTGGGCCGTTGGCGCATCACAGTCGAGCGATGAAGCCATCAAAATCCCGGAAAAGGTCTGCGACGAGCGAGTATCTGGCAAGGCCATCCCAAACCTCCTCCCCAAGAAGGGGGATGAATTCAAGGAGGAGACGTATCAGTTCGACATGCGGAGGAACTACGGACACTGCAAGCTACAGGCCGGAGGAGAAGATGTGGGATCCTCCTACATCTACCGATCAGGCGGAAAATACCCACGCAAAAGCATCCAGAGCCAGGGGATCCCGATAAGTCTGGGTGAGGCATATGGCTACATTAGCAAGCGCAATGGAGCCATTTCGCTGTACATACCGTGCGGCACCAACTCGGAGAAAGATACGGGGGCCAGACTGATCATCTCTGTTGGTGCCAGCATGGTTGAACAGGCTACGGAATTGCAGCAGCTGAACGAGTCGACCAAAGAAATACGTCCGCTCGCTACATTTGCTGCACAGGCGGCACGTGACATGTCTCGAGGATGGTTCAAGTGCCCGGGGTCCGAGAGCCTTCCAGACGGTCCTGTAGTCATTCATTGGCATGGCTAGCTATTCTTGTAGCTATATGCGCTCCGCAATGCAGCACGTCTTCACCACCAGCGTTCGCAAGGGCCACCCGAACGCGGACGGCGAGCTCACGCTCTTGGGAACCGAATAGCCTCGCTCGAAGCTATTGAAGATACTTCCCTGCGAGGATGGAGATAGGGCCCGCTCGTGACCCATGGGAGTGGCTCGACCTACCAAATAGGTCTCCTGCTTTGCATATGAGCTCGCCTAGGTCCCCCACCGGGGATTTCTACGCGCCCCCCGGGCACGGTCAAACAACGCGAAACATCATGGGCGCTCAGCCCCGTAGCGACAAGGTCATGATCGCGTCGGCATGAGGCGAGGCGACGGTTCAACTGGTCGACGCTCTCAGCCTCCTTGGCCCGGCCCGGCCGCTCCGCGCGCGTGCGGACTCCTTTAGAGGGGACGTCTTCGGCGGCGTCGGCCCTCGTCCGATGCCGCCCGGCCGCGGTTCTCCATCTCCCGAAGGCGTGGGATGCCGCTGACCGAGTTGGGGTGGCTGCCGGAGCAGTAAAGCGGATGCGCAAGGGGCTGCGAGCCGCACAGCCCCCTGCTAGCTTGACGTGGACATCAAGCGAGTTCGCTTTGCGACTTCAATCACCGGGGGAATCATGGCATTCGAGGACGAATGGGCTGATATCAAGGCCGAAGCCGCAAAGCAGCAGGAATCCCATATGCGGCTCAACCAGCTCGACGACGGCAACGGCGGCCGGGGTATTCCGCAGAAGAAGCTGAAGGTCACCGCTTCCGTACTGCGGAACAAGGCCGGCAAAGTCGACCACGTGAGCACCGGCTTCGCCAAAGCGGACAACGAGACCATGACCGAGACCGGTCAGGTGAAAGCGAGCCTCAAGGGCTTCGACTCCGCCGCAGCTTTCGCCACATTCCAGGAGCGGTGGCGGGACCAGATGCGGTACGCCCAGGGGCTCCTGTCGCAGGGCCTGGCGGGGCCGCTGAGGGACGCCGCCACGCACTTCGAGGTGACCGACAAGGGCGTCGGCGAGGGGCTTGACCGAGGGAAGAAGCCGGGCGGCGGCCAGGACAAGGTCGCCAGGTAGCACCTGCCCCTCCCCCGGAACGACGGTCCCAGCTCAAGGCGGAAACACACATGGTCACATATCACTCGCTCATCACCGTCGACCTCACCCCACTCTCCGAAGCGGTCGGCAAGTGGCGCACCCTGCCGGGGAAGTTCCGGCAGGTCGGCACGAATCTGCGCACGGAGGTGGAGACGCCCCTGACCAACTCGGATTGGGAGGGCGAGGCGGCGGAGGCCGCTTTCACGAGGATCCAAAAAGCGGCGAAAGAAATCGAATTGGCCGCTTGCGAGGCCGAGGACGTCCATAGCCTCCTGCACGACGCGCACAAAGCGTTCAAAGAGGCCAAGAAGAAGCTCCTGGAATACAAGAAGGACGTCGAGGACTCGAAGCAACTGGCGATCGACGACACCGGGCACGTCTCCTACAAGCCGACGAACCTTGATGACCTTACGCCGGCGGAACAGGGGATGCAGGCGAAGAACTACCGCGACGTGGTGGCGGACTACAACCGGTACATCAACGAGATCGTCGCCAACGCCACCACGACCGACGAGATCCTGGCCTGGGCGCTGACACAGGACGGCAACGGACGGAAAGAGGGGTTCTCGGCCGACGGGTACACCAGCACCAAGGACGCCAAAGCCGGTCGCGAGCAGGCACGCAAGGACCTCAAAGAGGTCGAGGAGCTGGCGAAGTCCAAGAAGAACCTCAGCGCAACCGAGATCGCGCGGGCGAACACGCTCCTCTCCCGACACGAGGGTGACCCCTACTTCTCCGAGAAGTTCGCCACCGACCTCGGCCCGAAGGGAACCCTCGAATTCTGGCAGCACGTCACGACCGGCCAGCAATTCGGCGACGAACGCACCAAGAACCTGGAGAAGCTCCAGAGATCTCTCGGCTACACCCTCGCCACCGCCTCTCACTCCAACAGCGATGAGATGAAGCAGTGGAAGAAGGACATCATCAACCTGGGGCCCCGGCGTGTCATGGACACCGACTGGGAGGCCGGGACGAGTACTCCTGGGTCCTACGGCTTTCAGGTGATGAGCAGCCTGCTGCGCTACGGCGAGTACGACAAGGACTTCCTCGTCGACTACGGCAAGGGCTATCCCGATCCGCACAGCAAGGACGGCCGCACCGGCGGCCTGTTCGAGTTCGACCGCAAGCACAAGGACGACCTGAAGGATCTCTACTGGCCCGATGGGTACGAGACGTACGTCAACTTCGGCGAGGACAATGACCACGGAGTCGACCCCATGGCCGGCTACATGGAGTCGCTGGGGCACAATCCCGAAGCGGCGCAGACGATTTTCCACCGCAACCGCTTTGAGCAGGATGCGAGCGTCCCACCGAACGACGACCTCATGTATCTGCTCAAGGAACGCAAGTGGCTGAACGGGAACTTCTACGCCGACGACGGTAAGGGTTTCGGCTACGACGAACTGGGGCATGCCTTCGAGGCCGCCGCGCTGGGGCATCCGTACGACCAGCCCGAGCTGGGCCTCCACCGCAACCCCGCCAGTGTCAATGTCGCAACACAGCTGATCAGTGTGGTCGGCGACAACTCCGGCATCCTCGCGGACAAGCAAGGCCTCAGTGACAGCTTGGCCCGCGTGGGCGCCGGCTACATCGACAATCTGGACTGGGCCACCGCCAACCACGGCGATGCCGAATCGGGGGCGAAAACCCGCGACGCGGCTTTCGGCGCGCTCGGCCCATCCGACATCTCCGTCGCCAATGAGACAGCCAAGAACTTCCTGTCGGCGGTCGGCAGAGATGACAGCGGCTATCAGATTCTCTCCGCAGCCCAGCACGACTTCACCACGGACGTGCTCAAGGCCCACCCGAAGGCCGACGACTCGCTCACCCTGGCTCTGGGCACCGGCGCCGAGACGCAGGGCATCCTGGACGAGGCCCGTTCGGACGCCATCATGAGCGACGCGAACGACAGCAAAGAGGAGAAGGCGAGGAAGTTGTCGGAAGCGGGAGAATGGCAGAAGTACCGGACAAGCACCGGGATCAGCACCGTCACCAGCCTTGTCACCGTCCCGTTCGAGGCGGCGCGGGCGACGCCCTTCGTCACGCCCTTCGTCGACGCCGCCACCGGTGCCATCGATACCCAGACCGGCATCAACATCGACCGGGAAATCGAGAAACAGCAGAAGGAGTTCGACGCGAAGGTCGACGCGGACGCTCACAACATGCAGAAGAAGTTCGTCGAAACGAGCCAGCGTCGTTCGGTCAACCCGCTCGATGCCTATATCGCCGGCCATCCTGAACTCGACGACAGCGCTTGGTACAACCAGGCCAGCGAGCGCGTAAAGGCCGGCTACATACGTGGCGTCGGTGACGCCCAGCTGACCGGGAGCGGCAGTTGATGGAGTCGACAGGAGAGATCGTGCATCGTAATTTTCGCCTGACTCTGGGGCGACTGGCAGCCCTCGTCTGCGCGTCTGTCGTCGCCGTCACGGGCTGTGGCGGCGGCGACGAATCCGGGGCTCCGAAGCCGACCTCGAAGCCGACCGCCAACTCCGGGCTCGTACCTGTCGCCCAAGCCTGCGATGGCCTGTTCGACGAGGCCATCGCGAAGGAGGCCCGGGAGCCGAACGGGCCCGGCAAGGTCTATCCGGTCAAGACCGAGAGCACCGGTCACGTGGCGAAGGCGCTGCAGGAGGAGTCGGCCAGGAGAAGTACGCCCGAGGACCTCTGCACCTTGACGGACAAGGCTGAGGGGAAGGAGCTGCTCGCCATCACCGTGGCGTGGACTCCCCACTCACCCCCGTCGGGCCAGTCAGTGCGCTACACGACCACCGTCGGTCCGGAGGACGCCGGCAGGCTCCTCGTCACGTGTGACATCGGCAGCGGCGGCGGGACGGAATCGGGAGGCGATCGTTCCCTGGAGTTCGCCATGCGCGACTACTTCACCATCAGCGACCACTCCCACGCCAAGCTGCTCATCGCCTCGGCGAAGCAGATAACGTCGCAGTTGAAGTGCCGGGAAGCTCCCGAATACCCGGATCCAAAGGTTGTGGCACCGCCACCGAAGCGGGGGCTGCGGTAAAACGCAAACATGGGGGTGGGGCCCCCCCCCCCGCGGGGGGGGGGGCCCCACCCCCATGTGCTTGCGACCGGACTCTCAGATGCTGATGTCCTGGAACAGCTGGGCCGACTTCTTGTCGGTCGCGTGGTAGTCCATGCTGCCGGTCCTGACCTTGGTCGCCACCTCTTTGAGCGTGCTCTCGATGTGGTTGGCGCGCGTCTTGAACTGCCTCTCGGCGGCCAGCATCATCTGGTGAGCCTCGCCCTCCCAACCGTCGGTCACGGCCTTGACCGAGGCGATGATGGCCTCGATCTGCTGGCTCACCACCCTGGCGCCGCGCTCGAGGTCACCGGCGGTGTCCTCGAGCGAGTTGTATGTGACCTTGATGTCCATCCCGTCACCGGACACTTATGCTCCACCCCTCGTGGTGTCTTGATGGTTGTCGATCATTTTTGTCCCAGCGCCTTGATGGCTTCCCTAGACGACTAGAACTGGTCGACCTTGCTGTGGGCCAGGCCATCCGCACCACTGCCGAGGTGCCCGCCGGCCGCGCTGCCATTGACGTCAACGCTGCGGAGCTGGGATGCGATCTCAGTGTCGTTGGCACCACCGGAACGGTGCGTGAGCTGCACCGCCTCGTGGATGTTGACGATCAGCTGACGCAGAGCCTCGTGGTCCTCGTTGAGGCTCATCTGCGCCCTCCTGAACGCGCTTCCGCCCTGACCGGTCCACGCCGCCTCCACCGTGTCGATGGCGTTGATCAGCGTGCGCAGGTTCTGCGAGAGGTCCTCGCTGACGCGGCCGAGGTCGCCCTCGAACTTCCTGAAATGTGCGTCGCTAATCCGCTGCGAGCCCGACATCTTTCCACCTTCCCCCATGATGTGTTGGTGAGCCGAGCTGGGGATTCTTCGTCAGCTCACCACTCTGTGGAGTTTCCTACCGGACATGGCAGGAAGCGTCTAGCTGTAGTTGGTGCTGGTGCTGCTTACGGCCTGGCCATCGTTCCACCACGACGTCGCACGATGGTGAAGGCGACCGCGGCCCCGGCGACAACGACAACGCCCGCGCCCAAGGCGACCCAGAGCGTGGTATTACCGCCGTCGTCCTTTGCTTTGGCCTCAGCCACGGGCTTCTTAGCGGCTTGCTCATCCGATGCGGGGGGCTGTGAGGCGTCCCCCGCAGCCTTAGACGCCGATTCGGAGGGCTTTGGTTTCGTAGCTCCTTCACGAGCGAGCAACGGATTGGTGTTGGCCGGCCCCGGATCCCCTTCGCCATCAAGAAGCACCTTGCGAGGGCGGACCGAGCCGTACCCGAGGTAACTGCTCGGGATGTCACCGGTCTTGGGCTTCGCGGCGGTCTGCATCATGACGCGCAGGACCTGGTTGTTGGTCCACTTAGGGTGCTTGGACCAGATCAGGGCGGCGGAGGCGGAGGTGATGGCGGTTGCTTGGCTGGTCCCATGCGAAGTGCAGACATTACTTCCGCAGTGAATGGGGATTTCGTCCCCGATGGCTACCAGCCCCACTTGATCGCCAGACGTTGAGAACTCAGCCACCTTCCCTGCACGATTGATGGCACCCACACCTACGACACCAGGCAGTGAAGACGGGTACTCGGGATGGTTCTCTTTATCTCCGCTGTTCCCCGTCGCAGCGAATATCAAGGCACCTTTGTTGATCGCGTACTCTACGGCAGCTCGAGCCTTGGTGAAGTACATGGAACTCGTGCCTCCTGTCCCGAGAGAGATATTCAGGACTCGTGCACCGTGATCAACCGCATACCTTATAGCCCTGGAAATTAGCGGGTCAGCGGCATCCGTCCTGCCATCGACAATGGCTTTGATGGGAAGGATCTTGGATTCCGGTGCCAGCCCCTGGACGCCACCGCCGCTCCCCGTCCCGGCGATGAGAGCGGCCATGTTAGTTCCATGTCCGTTCTCATCTTTATGCACATCTGTCGGTGAGTTAGAGGCATCTGTACCCGACAGCACTTGCCCCCGTAGCTCGGGCAGCGATGCCTTGACACCTGTGTCGATGACAGCGACGGTGACCCCCTTGCCCTTACTCACCTTCCACATGTCGTCCGCCTGCATGTCTTTCAGGTACCACTGCTGCGAGCTGATGTCCTGTGCGGCTGCCGCGGGCGCGATACCACCCACCGCCATGAGCCCGGCTCCGAGTGTTGCCAGAGCCGACAGGGAACGCCGCCGCGCTCCGTACTTCAGGAATGGCATAGGTGAGTGCTCTCCTCGGCATTGCACAGGATCTGTCCGATCTAGTCGATGACCGGCGGGACCGTGTTCCGCCGTCCACCCGACCAGCTCTCTTCGTCTTCCTGAAGGTAATCGGGCCTGGAGCCGGAGGCTTCCGAGTCCTTCGGTGCTCCCCTGCCGGAGCGCGGCGTCGACTCAGGCGCCTGGTCGTCCCTGACAAGCCCGGATCCTCCCGGGGTGAAGTCCGACTGCGATCCGCGCGCAGAACGCGTACCGCTGACGGGACCTCCCGATTCCGACGAAAGCCGCTGGCCCTGGCCGCCATTGCTCCCAGGCGCGTGCGTACCGCCCTCGGCGGACGCACCGCCCGCGCCCAGAGGACCACGCCTTGGAGGGATACCGTGTTCGTCTCCGACGACCGTCCCGCGGGGCAAACGTTGCCCATTCAGGTTGTTCGGCCCTCGCGGGCTGTCCACGGTCCCACCCGGCTCCGAGGCGAGCCGTCGGCCCGGCCCGGCGTTCGCCGACGGAGGCGTTCCTCTGCCGAAACCGTGCGTGGCGGGTCCCACCGGCCCGCGCCTCATCAGCCCTTGCTCTTCTCCGATGACCCTGCCCCGGGGAATCCGCGGAGCGTTGGTTTGCCCCGGTGGGCGAGCTTGGGTCCCCCCGTGAATGCCATCAGGCAAGCCGGTCCGAGGAATGCCCGTCGGCCGGGGCTGCTTCACGGCGCCTTGGTAAGGGCCAAGCGGCTCTCGCGCAGGGTTACCCCCTCCCCGCATGGGCGGCGGGGCACTTGGCAGGAGCGGCCTGGGTCCGTTTGGCACCACAGGGTTTACGTGCTGCTCGGGCGCATTCTGCGGCGGCGAAGCAGGAAGCCTGCTTTGATCGATGGCGTCAGGTGAAGGTGGCGTCATCGTGGAGTCGATGCTGGTCCTGGCGTCCGGCACAACATTCGGCACGACGTCCACGTCCGAGTCGCCGTGTCCTGTGGGGATGGCTGCTGGCTGATGCGCAGTAGCAGCGTCCGGACTCCCACCGAGATGAGGAGCAGCGGATAGCGGCGTACCTACATCGGTTTGAGGCGTCCCCGAGGAGCCGGAGGCAGGCGGGTCGTAACGCGGGGCGAACCCGGGCGGCAAGGGCGGAAAGTTCGGCTCCTCGAGAGCCTTGATCTCCGTGTAAGCCGTCTCGTAATACGAGTCCAGCTTGTCCATCTGCTGGAGCGCCTCTAGGTGGTGCTTATCCGCGACCACCTTCTCCGCATCGCTCTTGTGCTTCTTGTCGTCGGCCACCGTCGGGGCCGGCATCGCTGCCTTGACCTCGGTCAGGCCCTGGCCCGCAGTGGACATGTGTACGCCGACGAGCAAGGTGTAGTCGGCCATCTTGTGAGTCTGCTTGGCCACCTCGCGACCCCAGTTCCGGAATGCGTCGGCGCCGTCCCCCTCCCAGTGCACCCGCTCGGCGTGGGCCTTCAGCTCGTCCGCGATGGCGTTGATGTCGTCGAAGGCAGCCATCAAAGCGGTCCCGACGTCGGTCAGCGCGGCTGGCTTCGCGGTCGCGACCATGTTGTAGAGCTCGTCGTGCGACCGCTTCTCGAACTTCCCTCCGGCCATCTACCTTCTCCCCCTCACAGCGCGTCGCCCCCGACCTCTTTGCTGCCGTGGTTCTCAGTCTGACCAGCGTGCTTCTCGGTGGGCTCGCGGTAGTACTTCCGCGTGTGTGCCTGGATCTCCCGCATGCGACGGGCCTGTTCGGCGTCCATGCCGTCGTATCCACGCTCGGCGACGATCGCCATGAGGCCCATGGCCTCAATCTGGTCGCCGAAGGACTTGCACAGGGTCTCCAGCCGCGCGTGGACCTTCTCGTAGAGGTTGGCCAGGTCGTCAGAAGAGGTGAACCCGGAGCCCGAACCGTACGCGTCCCGCGTGATGGACTGTTGCGAGATCGTCTTGCGCGATGCCGGGGACTTCTCAAGGTCGGTCAGGACCTTGTCCAGCCGCGTCTTGAACTTGGCAAGCGTCTCGGCTTCCTTGACCAGCTTCTTACCGAACGGCGTCTGTGGCTCAGACCCCGGCTCTATGGGCCTCACGCTGTCCCTCCCCGTATGACACCAACGATGTCCTAAGCCACTCTATCCGTCAGCCTTGGACGCCCCAACTACCCCGTAGCTGTGGGACGTCGACGGTTCAGTAACGGTCCCCTCCCCCAAACGGCGCATACGAGGCACACGTCGCATCCGGCGACACTATCGACTTCACCACAGACGCACATGAGTACGCATACCTATTTCCCTGGACGACAGCACCGGCGTCCGCTTCGCTCTCGACAAGACGAGACGCACGCCCATCGGTACCGGGTGTGGGACCTGGCACGGCCGGTTCCTGAACACAAGTGCCGCAACCATGCAGCAGGGGGCACGGGGCCTGTGCATGGCGGGAGGTGGTCCGGCCCGCCGAGATCAACATCTGCCCCGCCCCGTGCAGGTGAATCGGCGTCGAGGGTCCGGACGCCCGTCCCCGCGTGTCCGGGCTCCCGGACACGCTCACCGCCGTCTACTGGTCGTTGGGCTTGTAAGCCTTGTCGACGTAGCAGGGCGATGCCAGCGAGATCGAGATACTGTCGCGCATCTTCTTCTCCCACTTCGATGGGTTCGGGTAGGTGGAAGGAAGACTCAATTCGATCGTCACCGTGTGGTGCTCCTTCTTGTCCTCCACCTCAAGTCGAAGCTGACGTGCCTTGGAGTTGGCCTCTCCGTAGCGATAGACCTTCCAGCCATGCTTCGGAAGTTCGCGATGAAGCCTGTCCATGGCTTCCTTCAGAGCATCCGCGGACGGCCCCACCACCGACCACCAATGGTTCACACGGTAGCCGTGATCAACGTCCTTGCAGGGGCTGGCGTGTGGAGCAGCCGGGGAAACGTCGCCTCGCAGTTCAGAGAGGTCGAGGATCTTGCTGGATTGCCGCCTGACCAAGTCCTTTGCATCTTCCAGGCTCATGCGCTGTGGCGTGTAATCCAGACCATCGTCGTCTTTTGTCACCGTTGAGCATCCTGTCGCGGCGATGAGGGCAGACATGGCGAGGCCGACACGCCAGGCGAATCGGCGTTGTGCGGAATCTGTCACTTGCGTGTCACTTCCCCATACCTTCCGACCACAACCTTTGCCTGGTTCTGAAGACTCTCCGAGTCTTCATCCCAGTAACCACTGTGCCCCGATGTGTCGGTATCGACGATGTTACCCCCGAAATCGGGATCAGTTGGCTCGCGCGGATCAATTCGAATCACGCCGAGCCTGATTCCGTTTTCGTCCGTTGGGTTCAGATCGGCTGGTCCGGACATTCCGTCCCCATCGAGCCATGGGATGATGTCGGGCATCTCGAAGTGGACGTCTTTTTTGGCATGTCCCCAGGCGCCCACTTCAGGAACCGGATCACTGGAAGGCCACGGGATCTCACTCTTCCCGGCGTCGGCTGCCCAGACATGGTCCTCGCCCACATCGAGATCTGAAGCGTGACCGACCTGCATACCAGGGCTGCCCGCCACAAAGATGTCATCCGCCGCCAGCTGTCCCTGGCGGGCAGCAGATCCGATAACGGTGCTCCCATAGCTGTGCCCCTCGACAGTCAAATGCCCGGGGTCTCCATCATGAGAAGCACGGAGACCGCTGACAAAGTCGTTCAACTTCGGTCCGCCCTCGTCAGCATAGCCACTCTTGGGGGAGTCGGTTACGATATTTTGCGGGGCATCGTAACCGAGCCAGGTAATAGTGGAGACATCCTGCCCCTGCGCTATGCCGTCACTGGCTCGCCACAGCTTTTCCATTCGCCCGACATCTCCCCCTATTTTCTCAAGGCTCGACGTGGTCCCTGGGACGTAGACTGCCGTATGATCTGCCTTGTCGGGGTTACCGTTGGCTACGATGGCATGGCCATTACCCTTGGTATCAAAGCCGAGCAAGTATGCCTTGGGCAATGGTTTCTCTCCAGGGTGCTTGGGATCAGCCTGCCCCGTCCGGTCGAAGCGGTCCTGAATGGCGTCCATACCCTTCAGCGCCGCCTTCAACTCTCGCGCTTTGTCTCCGTACTTCTTGTCCCAAGCGACCCAGTCTCCGCTGTATGCGTTACCCGGAACAGCGTCACGTATGTCTACGTACTTGTTCGGCTCCTTGGGAATCGCCTGAAGTTGCATTGAGTATTCGCCACGCTTCTCCGCAAGCACAACGCGATTGGCTTCATCGCGAACATCTGCCGGAATGCCGTTAAGTGATCCGAGACTGTCCGGGTACACAGAGGCGTAAGTAGCTTTCTCATCATCGGAAAGCCCCCTCCACCACTTGGTGTTGTCCTCAGGGCTGCCGTGCTCGGGGGGACGCTTTATCTCGCCGAGGTAATCCTTCGCGCCATGACGGACTCCTGTGGCGTCCTCTTTCGCGTCGGCCCAATCCTCGGCGGCGACGGTCAGATCGTCGTCGGCCTTCAGCTTGCGCAGCTTGGGGGACCACTTCTCGTCGGCCTGAGTGGCGTCATAGACGGCTTGAGCGATGCGGTTGGCGATCCCCACCGCACGGCCGAAGTTCGGATTGGGGTGAATGTTCGCCGCCTGGCGCCTCAGGGCGTCGGCTGTGTCATTCGCGTCGCCGGTCGGGTCGATCGGCTGGTTCGTCGGCTTGCCCTTCGCGCTGCCATGGACCGTGCCGCCCTCCGGCACTTTGCCGTCGACCTTGTCACCGGCCGCCGGGTAGCTCACCGAGCCATCCGAGCCTACCGAGAACTTTTCTGCCTCGGCGTCCTCCACAGCGGCGTCGAGCTTGTCCTTGGCTGCTCGTAGTTCGTAGGCCAGAGAGTTGAGGGCAGTGGTGATGAGAGCGCACTCGACCTGGGTGTAGTGGAAGTTGGTCGCCAGCTTCCGGAGCTGCACCACGGCGGCGTCAACGGCCTCGCCCTCGAGCGTTTTCCGCATACCCGCGGCTATCTGCTGCTCGAGGTCGTCCTTGACCTGACTGGCCATGTCGCCGACGGTCCGATAGCCGCCCGCGGCATCCTCGAACTCCGACGGCTTGAGGGACTTGAGCGTCGCGTAATCCACCGCCGCTTCACCGACCCCGGCTGTCGCCGCCGACGGGCTTCGTGTCCTTGTACAGGACGTCCAGCCCGTCGAACGCGCACTTGGTGGCCTCGTCGTTCTTGTACTGGTGATCCCCGGCCCTTTCAAGCCGGTCCTGGATCGCGCCACACTTCCCGCTTACGCCCTTCAGGTAGCGCTTCCAGGAGCGGTAGAGCTCCCGTTGGGCCGCCGCGCTCTGGATGCCGCCACCGGAGTCGCTGCCCGCGCCCAGGCCGGTCTGCTCCTTCTCCAGCTTCGTCAGTGCCGTGGTGATGTCCCCCCGGAGTTTGCCGACTCCTCTGCCCGCTGTCGTCCAGGCGTTCTTGTTGGACTTCAAGTTGCCGGAGCCGCCCTGATCCCAGGCCGGCTTGTCGTTGGCGCTTGCGAGACTCATCCCGGTGTCACCGGACGCCTCGCGCTTCATCTGCGCCCATTCCGCCTCGAACGTCGACATACGCTCCCCCGCCTTGCATGATTCACAGCGACGTCAAATAGCTCAGTGTAGGAGAATGATCAGGCGCTTCCATGAGTACTCCTACTCAGCTACTCCGGAGCGACGGCGCCTCCGTTCGTTGAGGACCGCTGCCAGGCCCGCGATGCCCGCCACCACGACGGCCGCGGCTCCCACGGAGTACGTCGCGAGGCGTTCCCTTCGCTCCTCGGGGGTCTCGCCCAGGGGCATGGGGGCGGGGTCGGGCGCGGCGACGTCGTGGGCGGCGCCCTTGTCCAGGGTGACGTGGTCGATGCGGGTTTCGTCCTCGGTGAGGGCGCGGACGGGGTCGACGACGCCCCAGCCGATCAAGCGGTCGTGCTCGTTGACGGCTCGCTCGGCGGTCTGCTCGATCTGGGCGACCACCTCGTGCTGCTTCCAGTCCGGGTGCTTGGCGCGGATCAGGGCGGCGACGCCGGCCACGTAGGGCGCGGAAAAGCTGGTGCCGTTGTCCACGCATTGGCCTCCCTTGGGGACGGTGGAGACCATTTCGACGCCGGGGGCGGCAACATCGACGAAGTCGCCGGACTGGGAGAAGGCGGCGCGCTCGTTGTTGCGGTCCGAGGCGCCGACGGCGAGGACGCCGTCGTAAGCGGCCGGGTAGGTCTTCTTGACCTTGCCGTCGAGACCGTCGTTGCCGGCGGAGGCGACCACGACGACGTCCGCTTGCAGGGCGTTCTCAACGGCCTGCTGCAGCTTGCTGTTTGCCTGGAGCGGCTTGACGGTGTCCTGGGAGATATTGATGACGCGGGCTCCCGCGTCGACCGCCCAGTCGATGGCCGTGGCCATGGTGTCGGTGGTACCGGAGCCCTTTTCATCGTTCTGCCGGATCGGGATGATCTCGGCCTTCGGTGCGATACCGACGAACCCCGTGCCCGTGTGCGGGCGGGCGGCGATGATGCCGGCGACCTTGGTGCCGTGGCCGACCGAGTCGTCCGTCCCGTCGCCCTTCTTCCCCTTGGACAGACCCTTCTTGCCGCCCTTACGGACCTCCTTGCCGCTCTTGGCGTCGACGGCGTCCTTGAGCTGGGCATTGGTGTTGTCGACACCGGTGTCGATGACGGCGACCTTGACCGGACGGCCCTTCGGGTCCAGCCCCTTGGTGTCGTGCCACAGCTGGTCGAGCATGACGCGCTGAAGGGACCAGGGGGTGCCCTTGATCTGTTTGGCGGGATAACTGCATTCGCCGCTGCCCGCGAGGGACAGATTCGGCGCCGCGGAGGGCGATGTCGGTCCGACTGCCGCGGAGGGCGATGGTCCGGCTGCCGCGGTCAGCGCCGTGAGGGTCGTCGCCGCCGACAGGGCGAAGGGTTTGATGATGCGCCGCATGTGTTTCGGCTTCCTCATGTCCTATGAACCCTGGGGCTGCTTGGCGCTGTTGGCGTCGAGGCGTGGACCGGTGGGCAGGAATTCGGACCAGTCCGCGGGCACCGGAGTCGGGTTGACGTCCTGGTATCCGAGGCTGCGCTGGGCCTTGTTGACGTCCTGTTGCGTCTCAGTGGCCTTGTCCTTGCCGGAGCCGTCGTCGCCGATTTTCGATGTACCGGAATCGCTGTCGTTGTTGGACTGGACCGAGTAGCGAAGGCCGGTGTCGGTCACCAGGAAGACCGGTCCGTTCTTGATCTGGCGACCGCTCACCTGGCGGTAGAGCACTCCCGAGCCCGGAGTCACATAGGCGCTGGTGGCACCGTCCGGGATGGTGGCAGGGAAGTCCCTGCCAGCCCAAGTGGCCACCTTCGCACCGCTCTTGGCCGTCACGCCGTCCATGACGCTGCAGCTGGTGTCCCGGGCTCCGCTGCCCAGTGCGGGATCGACGGAGTTGGCCTGGTTCGGGATTTCGCTGGGCCAGCGGTACTTGCCGTAGAACTCATTCTCGGCGTCCGGGGTGAACGACGGGGCCGCCACTCGCTTGGCCGTACTCGCCTCATTGATGGAGGTCTTGCTTCTGAGCAGGAGCTTGGCGACGAACTCCGAGACGCGTTGGACCTTTCCCTGCAGCACCACGTACTTCTGGGTGCCGGCTCCGGTGGGCGCTTCGAGCACCATGCCGACCCGGTTCGCCTCGCCGAGGCTCGACACCCCGGCGTCATCGCCGATCCCACCGGGAACCTGCGGAAAGTCGATCGGTGCCCCGTCCCTGAAAGTGGCCAGCCAGTCCCTGGTGACGTGCTGCGGCCGAGCCCCGTCGTGAAAGATCGAACGCAGCAGGAGATTGCTGTCCTCGGCGGACTTGGCCTTCCAGTCCGGGCCGCCGATCAAATACTTGACGCCCCGCGGGTCTACGAGATAACGAGCGCCGTCCTGGCCCTGCACATAGAGGGCCTGACCACCGTGGAGCACCTGGGAGCCCCGCATCTTCTTCAGCTTCGGGTCCCGTTCGGAAAAGAGGAAGACGGCCTTCTGAGTGGTCTTCCCATTGCCGCCCGGCTGTTCGCAAACCGCCCACGTCATGCGCTTCTTCGCCTCGTCCGCACTGGGGATGCGGTCAGGCGCGTACGGAATGCCGATCGTGGGGCCACGCGGGATGTGGCCGTTGTCGAGCTCCGACTCCTTCACCTTGATGATGCTGGACTTCTCGGGGTCGAGGAGAAGCTTGGCGGAGGCGAGATTCAGCACGGGGTGGAGTTGGGGCTTGCCGCCGGTCTTCAGGATCACGTATCGAGTGGTGGAGTCACTGCCGACGATCACATGCGATTCCGGCGTGTCCCACCCCTTGGGGGCGACGGGCTTGAACATGCCCCAGGCGCCGAAGCCGGCGAGAATCAGGGCCCCGACCACGACCCCGGGAAGGACCGCGCGCAGCGGACGCGGCGCGCCCTCCTCCGTGCCACTCGGCGTGGGCTGCAAGAACGCGGCGACTGTCCGCTTCTTCGCATAGATATAGGCGTTGAGTTCATCCCGCCGTGATGCCATTTTTAGCCGCTTCTCCCCGCTTTTCGGCCTCGGTAGTCAGGTAGCCTGCCGTCGGTCCTGGTGTCGTACCGACCCTCTACTATGCCGGTAGTGAACTGGCTCATGCCGCCCGGGGACACTGACCGGCTGGCGGTCGACGACCGGGCCGTTCGGGCCGGTTTCGGATATGAGGGGGCTGACGGGGATGGCTGCCGCAACGCGCGCACGTACGGCGAGGAGCGCGTCCGGCCGAGGAGCACCGAGCGGACCGCGTCCGCCCGCGCCCGCTGACGCTCCCCCGACAGCGGCCCCCATCGCTTCCGCCAGCCCACGCACGACGTCCCGGCCCGGCAGCATCGGCCCCCTGCGGCTGCAGCAATTCGTGCTGGTCGAAGTGGCCGCGGCGATCGTGCTGGCCGCAGGGGTCGTCAACAAGCTCTTGCTCGTGCCGGCCGGAGTCGTGGGCGTCGTCCTGGTTCTGCTGGCCGTGGTCACGCGTCATCAGCAGCCGATTCCGGAATGGCTGGGCACCGCGCTCGCGCTGCGCAGGCGCCAGCGGCAAGCGGCGAAGTCGATCGACGCGGGCGCGGACCACGTGTTCACGCCGGCCCTGGAGTGCGAACCGGCTCTGCGCACCTATACGTTCACCGATCGTGAGCGGCGCATGGTCGGCCTGGTGGGCGACGGCACCTTCCTGACCGCCATCCTGCAGGTGGACGCGACGGACTCGCCGCTGCGCCCTCACCGTATGCAGCGTCCGCTCCCGCTTTCGCTGCTGCGTGACGCCATGGACGTCGACGGCATCGTCCTGGAGTCAGTCCAGGTGGTGCAGCATGCGCTGGCGGCGCCCGCACCCCATCTGTCGGCGCAGACGGTGCCCGTGCGCAACTATGGGCCGCTTCAGGAGCAGACGGGCGCACCCGCGGTTCGTCTGACGTGGGTGGCGTTGAAGTTCAACCCGGAGCTCTGTCCGGAGGCCGTCGCGGCCAGGGGCGGGGGCCTCGATGGTGCGCAGCGGTGTGTGCTGCGGGCCGCGGATCAGCTGTCGAGCAGACTGCAGGGCGCGGGTTTCGGCGTGACGCTCCTGACGGAGGAAGGCGTGACAGCGGCGATCGCCACCGCCGCGAGCGTCAACCCACGAGCGACGGCGCAGGCCCGGCAGACCAACACGCTCAGCCGGCGCACGGTGGAGAGCACACGGGCCTGGCGTTGCGACGACCGCTGGCACACCACCTACTGGGTGAGCCGGTGGCCGCAGTTGGGGCCGGGCGCCACGCCCCTTCCCCAGCTGGCCGCGCTGCTGACCTCGCTGCCCGCGCTCGCGACCACGTTCAGCCTCACCTTGCGACGAGGCGGGACGCAGGGCGGCCGGCCCGCCCCCACGGTGAGCGGGCATCTCCGGATCACGGGTCATAGCGCGGACGACCTGGTCGGGATGAGGCGGGAGCTCCAGCGCACCGCCCGTGGGGTACGGGTGGGGCTCGCACGGCTGGACCGCGAGCAGGTACCCGGCGTACTCGCCACTCTGCCCCTGGGAGGGACCCGCTGATGGCCATGCCGACGACCGTCTCAGGCGGCCCTTCCTACTCCCCGGCCTCCACACCTGGCCCCATGCCTGGTCAGACGGATGAGCCGGGAACTCCCGCCCCCCGCAGGCCGCGACGGGGTTTCGGGCTGATCGGACCGCGGCGCCAAGGGCACGAACTCCCCCCGGAGCAGTTCGACGCACTGGCGCTGCCGATCGGCGACGACGGGGTGATGATCGGCGTCGGCGCGCGGGATCAACCCGCCGTACTGGGCCTGCACCGTCCTACGCCCTTCAATGTCGTCCTGGTCGGCGGGGTGTGGACAGCGCAGGTGATCGGGTTGCGAGCGGTCGCCACGGGCGCGCGGGTCACCGTGGAGACCGGCCGTCAGCAGATGTGGGCGTCATTGGCGCAGGCCGCGAACGGCGGGTACCAGAGCATGACGCTCCACGACGTGGGACGTGTGCCGCCACAAGGGCCGTCGATCGGCAGCCCCGTCCTGGTGATCCGTGACGCGGGCATGCGGCCGCCGCGCGGGCGGGTTTCCTCGGCGC
Source organism: Streptomyces sp. NEAU-YJ-81 (assembly GCF_017592595.1). Classification (NCBI taxonomy): domain Bacteria; kingdom Bacillati; phylum Actinomycetota; class Actinomycetes; order Kitasatosporales; family Streptomycetaceae; genus Streptomyces; species Streptomyces sp. NEAU-YJ-81. The sequence continues at coordinate 54,119 of NZ_JAGFNO010000039.1, forward strand.
CATGGCAGTCCGTGCTGACGCTTCTGCCCTATATGAGCCCGGTCGCGCCCCGGCTCATGGAGAACGCGGACCTGGTGGGCGTCCAGCGGGTGTCCCCCGAGGAGGCCGTCCAGGTCGGGCGGATCATGGGGCTGCCGTCCATGGATGTCGAGTCACTGTCCACGCTCCCGGACGGGGTCACTCTTTGGTGTGATCGCCAGACCCGGCTCTATGTGGCGACACATCCGACGGACGTCGAGTCGGGCCTGTTGGGCGGGGCTCGCCGCATGGACTGACGGTGTTCGATTGCCGCCGCGCACACCGTGGATGAGACTGTCAGCCAAGCACCAGGCGGGCTAGTTTCCGCGGTACCCGAAGGGATTCTCCACCGATGGCCGACGCCAAAGAGAAGGAAGAGCTGTACGCCCTCGACATCTCCGATGTCGAGTGGCTGAGCGCACCTGGCAGCACCTCCGAGGACCGGGTGGAGATCGCCTACCTGCCGAATGGGGCAGTGGCCATGCGGAATTCCACCGACCCCGAGACCGTGCTGCGCTACACGGAGGCCGAATGGCGTGCCTTCGTCCTGGGCGCGCGGGACGGCGAATTCGATCTGACCTGAGAAGCGCGGGCGCGGGGGCGGACACCGGTCGGTGTCCGCCCCCGCGGTCGTTCTCCCGCTCGCCTGCCGCTCAGGGCCCGAAGGCCAGGAGGAGTTTTTCGGGGGTGGTGTCTTTGCCGGTGACGCGGTTGGTGGCGATGTAGAAATTGCCGTTGCGGTAGGTGTGAGTGGCGGAGTAGAAGTCGCGCTCGGTGCTTTGGGTGGCCTGGGGCAGGCGTAGCAGGGTTTTCGGCTTGCCGCCGTCGGGGGCGATGCGGACGATCTGGCCGGGCTCGCTGTACGAGGGCTTTTCGTAGGCGATGAGGGTCTTGCCATCCATGTTCAGTGGGAGCAGGAGCCGTTCGGCCACCTTGACGGCCCATTTGCGTTTGCCGGTGTCGAGGTCGAAGGCGTGGATCTCGCTCGTCGAGCCGGTGCCCTGGTCCTGGGTCATCTCGGTCGGCAGGTAGAAGGTGTCGGCGGAGACGGCGACGCCCTCGCAGTTGCCCATGTTCGTGCCGAAGATGTCCGTGCCGCACTCCGGCTGGTAGGAGTGCTTGCCCAGTGCGAGGGTCGAGCGTTCCTCGCCGTTGTCAGAGATGGCCAGGATGCCGCCGGACTGTCGGTTCTGGTCGGTGAGGGCCACTACGGCGGGGCTGCTGGAGAAGATGTTGTTGACCTTGTAGCCCTTACGGACGTTGTAGGTCCACTTGATCGAGCCGCTGGGGGTGAGTTGCTGCAGCCTCGCGGTGCCATTGGTGCAGGAGTAGGCGCGTAGCAGGACCTTGCCGCCCGCGTAGCCGTCAATGGAGCAGCCCGCACTCGGCTTTTCGGATGAGACTTCCTTGCCGTCGCTGACCTTGATGACGGCGGAGCCGCCGAACCAGGCCATGCCGACGAGGTCGCCGCTCTGCGCCATGCCCACGCTGGTGTAGCCGCTGCCCAGGGAGCCGGCCTCGGGGGCGTGGTGGTCCCAGAGCTTGACGCCCTTGTTCAGGTCGATCAGGGCGAGTTGGCTGCACGAGTCCTTTCCATGGCCCTCATAGGCGACCACGACCTTGCCATCGGTCGTGGAGTGGGGAGCGGCGCAGACCGCCTTGGGGAGTGAGAGGGTCCACTTGCTGCCCCCCTCGTCCTGGTACGCGACGATCTTGTTCTCGACCGCCTTGACGACATAGCCCTTCATCGCCCAGAAGCCGGGCACTTCCAGGTTCTTCTTGCTGAGCTCGGGCGCGGGCGTCTGGTAGAGGACCTTCGCCTCGCCCGCCCGGCGCTGGTCGTTGGGATCGCTTTCGCCGCTGCCGCGGCCGCCGGTGTTGTCGCCGTTGCCGGTCGGCCTGGGGGTCGGGTCCTGTGTCCGCGGTCGGTCCGGAGTGGTCGTCGTGGGGCCGGCGGTGGGCTTCTTACCGTCGTCATCGCCTCCTACCGCGGCGTACACCCCGCCCCCCGCCGCGAGCAGTACCGCCGCCACCACCGCGCCGATGACGAGGGCTTTGCGCTGACGGGCCGGGCCGCCGCCGCTGGGCGGATGCGCGCCGTACGGCCGGCCGGGCGGCGGGGAGTGCGGGCCGCCGTACCCCGGCTGACTCGCGTACGGGCTCTGGGCGTACGGGTGCGCGGGGTCCGGGCCGGGGGGACCGGGCGCGCCGGGCGGTGGTGGAGGCGGGCTCGACGGCAGGACGCCGGTGTCCCATATCTGGGGCGGGGTGTGGCCCGTCGACGGAGCCGATGGGGGTCTCGGGGGTGCGGCGGGCGGCACGGGTGGCACCTGAGGTCTCCGCGGCGAGCCGAAGCCGCCCTGGCCGGGCTCCTGGGGCACCTGAGGCCGCTGAGGCTCCTCGGGCTCCGGGGGCGGGCCGAAGCCGCCGGAGGGCGGCTGGTTGGGGGGCTGGGGCGGCTGCGACATCTGCGCCTACCTCTCACGCGAGTCCACCGACCGGTCGGCCTCCTCTCCGCGATCCGGTCGGCGGCACCGGCCGGAAAGGGGCGACGTGGTCGCAGGTCCCACTGTGCAACGGCATTCGAGCGGGGATTCTTTGTACCACCGGACGCTTGGACTTCCCCCCGTGGTTGCCGGGTACGTACCGCCGTAAGGCACGGTGAGGTCTCGGACTGCCTTGAGTGCGCGGACAGGCCTGCCCGCGTGGCGCTCATGGTGATTAGTCTTGGGGTACCCGGTGGAGAACCTGTTCAGGGATCCCCGGCGTCACAAAAGGGGAAAGCCGAACGGTCGGACGACAGTAGCGATCGGCAACAGATCGGCCTCGCCAAGATTTTCAAGGGTGTTCGACCACACCAGGAGGCATTGTGAGTAGCGATCGGGACGAGATCCGCACGGGCGGAAACACACCCGGCGATGATCGGTCCGACGCGGAGACCGAGCACACGGGCGAGTTCACCATCGACTACACCCCGCCCGCCTGGTACACGCAGAACGCTTCGTCGTCGTCCTCGCCGGCCTCCACGGCCCCCGCGTCGACCGGCGGTTCCGGAGGAATCGGGACGGGCACCGGTGCGGGAGCGCCGAGTCCGCCGCCTCCGCCGCCCACGGGTAATCCTGTGTCCGTGCCGGGGGCGCCGGAGCCGAGCGGCTTTCCGGGTGCTTGGCCGTCGCCGACCGCGCCGCCCTCCGCCGATGCCGCTTCGGACGCCTCCGAGGTGGAGGAGGTCCCCGCGCGGAGGGAGGACGAGGCACGGTCTGGAGCGGAGGCGGAAGGGTCGGACGCGGGCATCCGCATGCCGCCTTTGCCCGACTCCGAGCCGGATTGGGGCAGTGTGCCCGCGGCTGACGCCGTGACGGGTGGTGCCGCGTCGGACAACGCCGAGTCCGAACCCGCGCCCCGAGAATCTTCCGTCGGGGCTTCCGATGTCGAGGCGGAGTTCTCTGCCGCGGCTCCCGCGCCGGCTCCCTTCACCGCTTCCGCTCCCGTCGATGACGACTTCAACCTGGCACCCGCCGCGGCCCCACGGGACGACGTCTCCGAGTCCGCGCCCGAGCCCGAGTCCGGCTCCGATGAGAGCGACAACGGCGATGTGGTCAGCCACTCCACCGTGCGGTTCTCCACCGCCGCGCTGCGGCGCGAGGTGGCCGAGAGGCGGAGTGAGGACTCCGAGGCCGCCGAGGCCGGGTCTGGGTCCGGTTCTGGCTCTTCTTCCGGTTCCGGTTCTGGTCTTGCGTCCGATTCCGCTGACGATTCCGGCTTCGCGGACACCGACGACCGTACCGACGACGATGTGCGCAGCGAGGGCACGCTGCGCTTCTCCACGGCCGAGCTGCGGCGTGAGATGGAGGAGCTGAGGCAGGCGACCGCCGAGCCTCAGGACGCGATCCCCGAGGACGCCGTGCCACCGAGCACGCCCTCCTCCGAGCAGCCCGCCGCCACCTGGGCTCCGCCGCCCGTTCCGCAGTCGGGGCTGCCGCCCCTGCCGCCGGACTTCCAACCCGCCGCGCCCGAGACCGCCACTCCGGCTCCGGGTCCCGCTCCGGTTCCGGAGCAGCGGACGGACGGGCCTGCCACCCCTGGCGCCGGCGTGCCGCTCCCGCCCCAGGACACCTCCTGGGCGCCTCCCCCGCCTCAGACGCAGGGTCAGCCCGGTCAGCCCGCCGCCGCGCCGCCTGGGCCCGGGCCGCAGGGCGGATACGGCTATCCGCGTCCCGGTGAGGGCGCTCCGGGTGCGATCCCCGGCCAGCCCGGTCCGGCCCCGCTGCCGGATCAGGCCCAGGGGGCACAGCCCCCGGCGGCCAACGAGCCTGGTCCGCAGGGCGGTTATCAGCAGCCCGGCACGGCCGTGCCGGGACCCGGTCCCCAGGGTCCCCCGGCTCCGCAGGGCCCCCACTACGGCTATCCGCAACCCGGGGGCCAGCCCGCACCCGGCCCGGCCGGTCACGTACAAGGCCAGGGCCAAGGGCCGATGCCCGTCCCGGGCGGCTACGGCTTCCCGCAGCCGCCCGCCCCGGACCAGCAGGGTCAGTACCACCAGCCGCCCTATCCCACGCCCCAGCCGGGGCAGGCCGACCACCTCGGACAGCCGGGACAGCCCGGGCAGCCGATGTACCCGGGCCAGCCCGGCCAGCCCGGTCAGCCCGCACCGTACGCGCCGACCGACCCCGCCCAGGGCCAGCAGCCCCCCGGCCAGCAGTTCCCGGGGCAGCAAGGTCCGGGTGCCCAGGGCGGCTACGGCTTCCCGCGTCCCGGCGACGGCGTTCCCGGGCCCGGGCCGCAGGGGCAGGCGCAGGACGGCTACGGCTATCCGCGTCCCGACGCCCACGCCGCACCAGCCGCCCCGGCCACCCCGGCGGCCCCGGCCGATCCCCGTACCGGCGGCTGGCCGACGGTCACGCCCGACCAGCGGCGCCAGGGCGGAAGCGCGGGGGCGCCGCTCGGGTACACCGCCGCGGTCGAGCTCTCCTCGGACCGGCTGATCAAGGGCAAGCAGAAGCCGAAGAAGAACACCCCCGGCCCCTCCCGCTTCAAGATCGGTGGCAAGAAGGAGGAGGCGGAGCGGCAGCGCAAGCTGGAGCTGATCCGTACGCCGGTGCTCTCCTGCTACCGCATCGCGGTGATCAGCCTCAAGGGCGGTGTCGGCAAGACCACGACGACCACCGCGCTCGGCTCGACCCTGGCCATCGAGCGCCAGGACAAGGTCATCGCGATCGACGCCAACCCGGACGCGGGCACCCTCGGCCGGCGCGTGCGGCGGGAGACCGGGGCGACCATTCGCGACCTGGTCACCGCGATCCCGTATCTCAACAGCTACATGGACATCCGGCGGTTCACCTCACAGGCGCCGTCGGGACTGGAGATCCTCGCCAACGACGTGGACCCGGCGGTCTCGACGACGTTCAACGACGACGACTACCGCAGCGTCATCGACGTCCTGGGCAAGCAGTACCCGATCATCCTCACCGACTCGGGCACGGGTCTGCTCTACAGCGCCATGCGCGGCGTCCTCGACCTCGCCGACCAGCTGATCATCATCTCCACGCCCTCCGTGGACGGTGCGAGCAGCGCCAGCACCACCCTCGACTGGCTGTCCGCGCACGGCTACGCGGATCTGGTCTCGCGGAGCATCACCGTGATCTCCGGAGTCCGGGAGACCGGGAAGATGATCAAGGTCGAGGACATCGTGTCCCACTTCGAGACCCGCTGCCGCGGGGTGATCGTCGTGCCGTTCGACGAGCATCTGTCGGCGGGCGCCGAGGTGGACCTGGACATGATGCGGCCCAAGACCCGTGAGGCGTACTTCAACCTCTCGGCCATGGTCGCGGAGGACTTCACCCGCGCCCAGCAGCAGCAGGGGCTGTGGACGGGCGACGGCGGGGCTCAGCCGCCGCAGGTGGCCCCGCCGATGCCCGGACAGGCCCAGCAGCCCTACCCCGGCCAGCAGCCCTATCCGGGCGCCTACGCGCCTCAGCAGGGGCAGCAGCCGCAGTACCCCGGATACCCGCAGCAAGGCGGTCAGCAGGGCGGCCAGCAAGGCTGGCAGCAGTCCTACGGGCAGGGGCAGCAGCCGCAGCCCGGCCAGCCGTGGCAGCAGGTCCAGCCCGGGCAACCGGAGCAGCCCTAGGCAACAGCAGCCCCCTGGGCCGCAGCAGTAGCAAGGGGCTACAGCAGCAAGCGGAAGCGATGCGCCCCGTGGGCCCGGATCACCGGGCCCACGGGGCGCATCCACGTTCACCACACGGCGTACCTCACGGGCACACCGCACACCGCACACCGCCTCAGCGGCTGCTGCCGTGCTCCTCGACGAGTTCACGGGCCCGCTTCACATCGGCCGCCATGCGCTCCAGCAGCGCCTCGATCGAGTCGAACTTCTCCTGGCCCCGCAGATAGGCCAGGAAGTCGACCTCGACATGGAGACCGTACAGATCCAGTCCGACCCGGTCGATCGCATACGCCTCGACCGTCCGCTCGGTCCCGTCGAACTGCGGATTGGTGCCGACCGAGATCGCCGCGGGCATCGCCTCGTCCCGCGCCGTCAGCCACCCGGCGTAGACGCCGTCGGCCGGGATCGCGGTGTGCGGCGGAGTCTCCAGGTTGGCCGTCGGAAAGCCCAGTTCACGGCCGCGCTGCGCACCGCGCACCACCACGCCCTCGACCCGGTGCGGCCGGCCGAGGACCTCCATCGCGCCCGCGACATCGCCCTCGGCGACCAGCCGGCGCACCAGCGTGGAGGAGAACGGCTCGCCGCCGCCCGCCTCACCGCGCTCGTACAGGTCGATGACCTCGACCTCGTAGTCGTAGGTGGTGCCGAGCTCACGCAGGAAGGCGACGTTCCCGGCGGCCTTGTGGCCGAAGCGGAAGTTGGGGCCCTCCACCACGACCCGTGCGTGCAACTTGTCGACCAGCACCTTCACGACGAAGTCGGCGGGGGTGAGCCGGGAGAACTCCGCCGTGAACGGCAGGACCAGCACCGCGTCCACGCCCAGCCCGGCCATCAACTCCGCGCGCCGCTGATGCGTGGCCAGCAGCGGCGGATGGCTGCCGGGCCGCACGACCTCGCTCGGATGGGGGTCGAAGGTGACCACGACCGCCGGTACGCCCAGCTCACGCGCCCGTGCCACGGCACGGCCGATGATCAGCTGGTGCCCTCGGTGCACCCCGTCGTAGGAACCGATGGTGACGACGCTGCGCCCCCAGCCCTCAGGGATGTCCTCCAAGCCACGCCAGCGCTGCACTTTGCCCGCTCCTCGCCCGAACCTTTGTCTGTCGACTTCGCAGGTCTAAGACTGCCATGTCCCGGTCGCCCGCCTCGCATCGGTGGTCTCCACGAGCGCCCGGACCGGCCGGAAAGCCACCGTAGGCGGCCGGTCCGGGCGCTCGCAACGCAGCACGGAGTCAGTCACGACACACCGCGGCGCCCTGGCCCCGACGCGGCCCGATGGCCTCATACGAAGACGGCCAGGCTCTTCGCCTTGCCCTTCGACTCCTCCACGAGGGCCAGAAAACGCCCCTCCGGCCCGAAGACCGCGACCGGCCCCGGCCCCGGACCCGAACTCGGATCCAGCGCCCCCTCCCCCGAGGGCATGTCGATCCGCACGCCGTTGCCCAGCAGCCGGGCCTGGTGATCGTCCACGTCCCAGCGCGGGAAGGCGGCGGCCGCCGCCTCGGCGATGGGCATGATCTCCAGCGACTCCTCCAGGCTCTCCAGCGTCCTGGCCGCCTCCAGTCCGTACGGGCCGACCCGGGTCCGGCGCAGGGCCGTCAGATGGCCGCCGGCGCCGAGTCCGGCGCCCAGGTCGCGCGCCAGCGCCCGGATGTAGGTGCCGGAGGAGCACACCACCGTGACGTCCAGGTCGAGGACGGTGGTGCCGTCCTCCGCCTTGGCCTCGCGGCGGTCGTGGAGGACGAAGGAGGAGACGGTCACCGGCCGCGCCGGGATCGCGAACTCCTCGCCCTCCCGCGCCCGTGCGTAGGAGCGCTTGCCGTCGATCTTGATGGCGCTGACCTTCGAGGGGACCTGCTGGATGTCCCCGGTCAACTCCTCGATCCCGGACTCGACGGCGCCCGGCTCGACCCCGGCGGCGCCGTCCGATGCGGTGATCTCGCCCTCCGCGTCATCGGTGACCGTGGCCTGGCCGAGCCGGATGGTGGCCCGGTACTCCTTCTCGGTCAGCGCCAGATGACCCAGCAGCCGGGTCGCCTTCTCCACGCCGACCACGAGCACGCCCGTGGCCATCGGGTCCAGCGTCCCGGCGTGGCCGACCCGCCGGGTGCCGGCGAAGCGGCGCATCTTGGCGACGACGTCGTGCGAGGTGAAACCGGCCGGCTTGTCGACGATCACCAGGCCGTCCGGTGCCCCGGAAGCGGCCCTGCCCTTGCGCGTCATGCGTCCGATGAACCCTTGCCGTCCGTGCCCGGCCCGTTGCCGTCCGCGCCGGGCTCCCCGTCGTCCGTGCCGGGCTCCTCGTCGTCCTCGTCCTCGCCCGGCTTGCGGTACGGATCGGCGTCGCCGGCGTAGCTGGCGCCCGAGGACGCCTCGCGCACCTGGGCGTCCGCCTCCCTGGCCTTGGCGAGCAGGTCGTCGATGGTGCGGGCGTTCTCCGGCAGTGCGTCCGGGACGAACGTCAGGGTCGGGGTGAAGCGCACCCCCGTCTGGCGTCCGACCTCCGACCGCAGCACACCCTTGGCGCTCTCCAGGGCCGCGGCGGAGGCCGCCCGCTCCTCGTCGTCGCCGAAGACCGTGTAGAAGACGGTCGCCTCCCGCAGATCACCGGTGATCCGGGTGTCGGTGATGGTCACATAGCCCAGCCGCGGGTCCTTGATCCGCCGCTGCAGAGTCTCCGCGACCACGACCCGGATGCGGTCCGCCAGCTTGCGTGCCCGCGCGGTGTCGCTCATGCGTCTTCTTCTCTCTTCTTCGCGTCAGTCATCGATGGCCGGGGCGGTCTGCCACCGCCGATCCGGCCCTCATACATCATCGCCACCGTGGAACCGCCGTCGCACCGACAACAGCTCCACCTCCGGCCGCGCCGCCACCAGCCGCTCGCAGCGGTCGAGCACGTCCGTGAGATGGCCCGCGTCCCCGGAGACCATCGCCAGGGCGATCTGGGCCCTGCGGTAGAGGTCCTGGTCCCCGACCTCCGCCACGCTCACCGCGAATTTGCGGTGCAGCTCGGCGACGATCGGGCGGACGACGGAGCGCTTCTCCTTCAACGACCGTACGTCGCCGAGAAGCAGATCAAAGGACAACGTCCCTACATACATGCGGTCCGGGTCAAGCCACCCGTGGGGCCTTTGTGAATGCGGGCATCTCGCACCGTACACGCAAGGGCCGGGGCCGATCGACGGAAATTTCTCCGCCGACCGGCCCCGGTAGGACAGCCGCTTGTCAGCCGCGCGGCTTCTCGCGCATCTCGTACGTCGCGATGACGTCGTCGATCTTGATGTCGTTGTAGCTGCCGAGGTTGATACCGCCCTCGAAGCCTTCGCGAATCTCGGTGACGTCGTCCTTGAAGCGGCGCAGGCCCTCGATGTTGAGGTTCTCCGCGATGACCTTGCCGTCGCGGACGAGGCGGGCCTTGGTGTTCCGCTTGACCTCGCCGGAGCGGATGAGCACACCGGCGATGTTGCCCAGCTTGGACGAGCGGAAGACCTCGCGGATCTCCGCCGTACCGAGCTCGACCTCTTCGTACTCCGGCTTCAGCATGCCCTTCAGGGCCGCCTCGATCTCCTCGATCACCTGGTAGATGACCGAGTAGTACCGGACGTCCACGCCCTCGCGCTCGGCCATCTGCGTGGCACGCCCATCGGCGCGCACGTTGAAGCCGATGACGATGGCGTCGGAGCCGGTCGCCAGGTCGATGTCGGTCTCGGTGACCGCACCCACACCGCGGTGCAGGACGCGCAGGTCGACCTCTTCGCCGACGTCGAGCTGGAGCAGCGAGGACTCGAGTGCCTCCACCGAACCGGACGCGTCGCCCTTGATGATGAGGTTGAGCTGCTGGACCTGACCGGCCTTGAGCACCTTGTCCAGGTCCTCCAGGGAGACCCGGCGGGTGCGCTTGGCGAACGCCGCGTTCCGCTCACGGGCGGCACGCTTCTCGGCGATCTGGCGGGCGGTGCGGTCCTCGTCGACGACGAGGAAGTTGTCGCCCGCACCGGGCACGTTGGTCAGACCGAGCACCAGGACCGGGGTCGCCGGGCCGGCCTCCTCCAGCGCGTTCCCGTTGTCGTCGAGCATCGCCCGGACGCGGCCGTAGGCGTCGCCCGCGACCATCGTGTCGCCGACCCGCAGGGTGCCGCGCTGGACCAGCACGGTGGCCACGGCGCCGCGGCCACGGTCGAGGTGCGCCTCGATCGCGATGCCCTGCGCGTCCTGCTCCGCGTTGGCGCGCAGGTCGAGCGAGGCGTCCGCGGTCAGGACGACGGCCTCAAGCAGGTCGTCGATGTGCAGCCCCTGCTTGGCGGAGATGTCGACGAACATGGTCTCGCCGCCGTACTCCTCGGCCACCAGGCCGTACTCGGTCAGCTGACCGCGCACCTTGGTCGGGTCCGCGCCCTCGACGTCGATCTTGTTGACCGCGACCACGATCGGCACATCGGCTGCCTTGGCGTGGTTCAGCGCCTCGATCGTCTGCGGCATCACACCGTCGTTGGCCGCCACCACGAGGATCGCGATGTCGGTCGACTTGGCACCACGGGCACGCATGGCGGTGAACGCCTCGTGACCCGGGGTGTCGATGAAGGTGATCCTGCGCTCTTCGTCGTTGACCTCGGTCGAGACCTGGTAGGCACCGATGTGCTGGGTGATGCCGCCGGCCTCGCCCGCGATGACGTTCGTCTTGCGGATCGCGTCCAGCAGTCGCGTCTTACCGTGGTCGACGTGACCCATGACGGTCACCACCGGCGGACGCGCGACGAGCATCTCCTCGCCGCCCTCGTTCTCGCCGAACTCGATGTCGAAGGACTCGAGAAGCTCGCGGTCCTCCTCCTCCGGGCTGACGATCTCGACGTTGTAGTTCATCTCGTCGGCGAGGAGCTGCAGCGTCTCGTCGGAGACGGACTGCGTCGCGGTGACCATCTCGCCGAGGTTGAGCATCACGGCGACCAGCGACGCCGGGTTGGCGTTGATCTTCTCCGCGAAGTCGGTGAGCGAGGCACCCCGCGACAGCCGGACCGTCTGGCCGTTGCCGCGCGGCAGCATCACACCGCCGACGGACGGGGCCTGCATGGCCTCGTACTCCTGGCGCCTCTGCCGCTTCGACTTACGGCCACGACGCGCCGGACCGCCGGGACGGCCGAACGCACCCTGCGTGCCACCACGGCCACCGGGACCACCCGGACGACCGCCGAAGCCGGGACGGCCACCGCCGCCACCGAAGCCGCCGCCACCACCGGGACCGCCCGGACGACCGGCGAAACCGCCGCCGCCACCGGGACGACCGCCACCGGGACCGCCGGGACGACCGGCGAAACCGCCGCCGCCACCGGGACGACCGCCGCCGGCACCGCCGGGACGACCGCCGCCGCCGGGACCGCGACCGCCGCCGCCACCGCCGGGGCCCGGACGCGGGCCGGCAGCCGGACGCTGCGGCATCATGCCCGGGTTCGGGCGGGCGCCGCCGGGACCCGGACGCGGGCCGCCACCCTGGGCGCCCTGCGGACGGGGCATCTGGCCCGGAGTGGGACGGGGACCGCCGGGACCGCCCTGGCCACGGCCGGGACCACCCTGGCCGCCGCCCTGCGGACGCGGGCCGCCGCCGGGCTGACCGCCGGGACGCGGGGCGCCGCCGGGACGGGGCGCCTGCGGGCGCGCCATACCGGTGGAGCCACCGGAGGTGAAGGGGTTGTTACCGGGACGGGGACCGGCCGGACGGGGACCACCCGGACGCGGACGCTCCTGACCACCCGGACGCGGACCGCCACGGCCACCGCCCTGGCCACCCTGACCCTGGCCGCCCTGACCCTGGCCGCCCTGGCCCTGGCCCTGGCCCGGTGCACCCGGACGGGCGCCGGGGCGCGGACCGGGCGTGGCACCCGGCTTGGCGGACGCGCCCGGCTTGGCCGCGGCGGGCTTGGGGCTGGGGGGGCTCGGTGCCGCCGGCGGCGCGGTGAACTCGGGCTGCGCCGGAGCCGCCGGCGCGGGGCCCGGCTTGGGGCCGGGGGCCGCCGGACGGGCGGCGGGCGCGGGACGCGGGCCCGGCGCGGGCGCCGCACCCGGAGTGGGCGCCGCACCCGGAGTGGGCGCCGCACCGGGGGTGCCGCGCTGGCCCTCGGCAGCCGGCTTGGGGCCGGGCGCCGTCGGGGGCTTGGGGGCGGCCGGACGGGCCGCAGCCGCCGGACCGGGGGTCGGCGGCTTGGGCGTCGCCTTGCGCGGCGCCGAAGGCTTACCGGCGGCACGGCCGGAGCCGTTGCCACCCTGGAATGCGTCAGTCAACTTGCGCACAACCGGCGCCTCGATCGTCGAGGACGCCGAACGTACAAATTCACCGAGTTCTTGGAGCTTGGCCATGACGACCTTGCTCTCAACTCCGAACTCCTTGGCGAGTTCGTATACCCGGACCTTAGCCACTTCGCTCCTTTTAGGTCCGGGTTGTCGCCGGACCGTCGCTACTTCATGGGCGTACTCATCGCGTACTCATCGAGTGCTCATCGCAATCTCGACCTACTTCCGACTCGCGAGGTACCTGACCGCACGGTGTCCCGTGCCGTTCTCTTCCAACTACTTACTCAGGGTGTCGCCTGCTCACCCTTCTCGACAAACCGGCGGAGCGCCGTGGTGTCGAGCGCCCCCGGCCCCCTGAAGGCCCGGGAAAAGGCCCGGCGGCGAACCGCCAGGTCAAGGCAGACCCGTGTGGGGTGAACATAAGCACCCCGACCGGGGAGCGTACCGCGCCGGTCGGGGACACAAACACCCTCGACCAGCACGATGCGCAGCAGATCGTTCTTGGCCGCCCGATCCCGGCATCCCACACAGGTTCGCTCAGGGCAGGCACCAGCTCGCGTGCGGCCAGACACTGCTTAAGTCTACCTCCCCGTACCGACCTCACCCCTTGGGGGGAGTGATCGAATCGTCACTCGATTTCAGGCCGGGTCCCGCGGGATCCGGCCTGAATCAGCCTTGATCACCCGACTGCTCGGTGTCCGGCCGGATGTCGATCCGCCAGCCGGTCAGCCGGGCCGCCAGCCGGGCGTTCTGCCCCTCCTTGCCGATGGCGAGGGACAGCTGATAGTCGGGCACGGTGACCCGGGCCGAGCGGGCCGCCAGATCGACCACCTCGACCTTACTCACCCGCGCGGGTGACAGCGCGTTCGCCACCAGGTCAGCGGGGTCGTCCGACCAGTCGACGATGTCGATTTTCTCGCCGTGCAGCTCGGCCATCACGCTGCGCACCCGGCCGCCCATCGGGCCGATGCACGCGCCCTTGGCGTTCAGCCCCGAACGGGTCGACCGGACCGCGATCTTGGTGCGGTGGCCCGCCTCGCGGGCGATCGCCGCGATCTCCACCGAACCGTCCGCGATCTCCGGCACCTCGAGCGCGAAGAGCTTCTTGACCAGATTGGGATGCGTACGCGAAAGAGTCACCGACGGGCCGCGCACGCCCTTGACGACTCGTACGACGTACGTACGCAGCCGGGTGCCGTGCGCGTAGTCCTCGCCCGGGACCTGCTCCTGCACGGGCAGGATCGCCTCGAGACGGCCGATGTCCACCAGCACGTTCTTGGGGTCCTTGCCCTGCTGGACGACGCCGGCGACGACATCGCCCTCCCGCCCCGCGTACTCGCCGAAGGTGATCTCCTCCTCGGCGTCCCGCAGCCGCTGCAGGATGACCTGCTTCGCGGTCGTCGCGGCGATCCGGCCGAAGCCGGAGGGGGTGTCGTCGAACTCGCGGGGCTCCTGCCCCTCCTCCAGATCCTCGGCGTCCTCACGGGCCCATACGGTCACATGGCCGGTGTCGCGGTTCAGCTCCACCCGGGCGCGGCGACGGCTTCCATCGGTGCGGTGGTAGGCGATGAGGAGCGCCGATTCGATCGCCTCGACCAGCAGGTCGAAGGAGATCTCCTTCTCTCGCACCAGACCCCGCAGGGCACTCATGTCGATGTCCACGGCTACGCCTCCTCTTTGCTCTCGTCGTCCTCGCCCGCGGTCTTCTCGTCGGGCTTGCGGTTGAACTCGATCTCCACGCGGGCCTTGGAGATCTCCTCGAAGGCAAGCCGTCTGGCGGTGGGCTTGCGCCCCTTCACACCGGGGACCTCCAGATCGAGCCCCTCGTCGTCCACCGAGACGATCCGGGCGACCAGCTCGCCGTCGTCGGTGAGCCGCGCTCGCATGAGGCGGCCGGTGGCGCGGCGGTAGTGGCGCGGCTCGGTCAGAGGGCGCTCGGCGCCGGGAGAGGTGACCTCGAGGACATACGGGACCTGGCCCATCGCGTCCGTGTCGTCGAGGGTCTGGGAGATGTCCCGGCTCAGCTCCGCACACGTGTCCAGCTGGACGCCGTCGTCGGAATCCACGACCACTCTCAGCACACGCCGCCGCCCAGCCGGTGTCACCTCGACCTCTTCCAGATCCAGATCTCGCGCGCTGACGAGCGGTTCCAGCAGTCCGCGCAGCCTCTCGCTCTGGGTCGTGCTCATCCGGGTGACTCCTCGGCCGCGTGTGCTGTTGTGGGAAGGTCGCGTGTCAGGTCAAAGCCTATCTGTTCCGGCGGCGGGCTGACGATTCGGTGGCCGCTGCCGGGCAGACGGGCTCGGCGCGGGTACGCTCGCCTGCTGTGATCACTACCGGCGGCCGGGAGCGGCCGCAGCCCGGAAAGAGGAACGTGTCGATCACGACTCCCCCACCTCCTCCCACACCCGCATCCGACGCGATGTCTTCGGCCTCCCCGGCGTCCGCCGAGTCCTCGGCGGACGCCGCCGCGGTGCCCCGGCGGCGGAGTCTGCTGCTGGGCTGCGGAGCGCTGGGGGCGGTCGCGCTGCTGAGCGGCTGTTCCGACGATGCCGAGCCCCGGCGCGACGCGGGCGGCGAGGCGGCCGTCGCCCTGCTGCGGGCGCGGGGCGCGCGGGACTCCACCGCACTCCTCGCGCGCTACGACGCGACCGTGGACGCGCATCCCGACCTCGCGGAGCGGCTGGCGCCGCTGCGGGAGGAGACGGCCCGGCATGCCGCGGTCTTCACCACCAAGGACCGGTCCGCCTCCCCCTCCGCGACCGCGTCGCGCTCGCCCTCCGCGGGCGGGCAGCGGGTGCCGAAGGTGCCCGAGGACGAGAAACAGGCCCTCTCCGCCCTCGCCCAGGCCGAGCGCCGGACCGCCGACACCCGCACCGCCGCGCTCGCCACCGCGCCGCCCGAGCTGGCCCGGCTGCTCGCCTCCGTCGCGGCCTGCGGCGCCGCCCACGTGTATCTCCTCACGCAGCGCGACACGGATTCGTGATCACGCTCGGGACCACCGGGAAGGGGTACTGACATGGCCTCTCGAGCAGGCCGATCGGCCGTCGGCGAACGGGCCGCGGCGCTCAGGGCCGCACAGGCCGCGCTCGCCGCCGAGCACGCCGCGGTGTACGGATACGGCGTCGTCGGCGGGCGGATCGGCGACGACCGGCTCGCGGAGGCGCGCGAAGGCTACGCCGCGCACCGCGCGCGCCGGGACGACCTCGCCCGCACCGTGCGCGACCTCGGCGGCGACCCCGAGGCCGCGGCGCCCGCCTACGCCCTGCCCTTCGCGGTGCCGGACGCGCCCGCGGCGGTGCGGCTCGCGGCCGAGCTGGAGAACCGGGTCGCCGCCGTCTACGCCGACCTCGTCCGGGCCTCGACCGGCTCCCTGCGCCGCCAGGCGGCGGGCGCGCTGCGGGAGGCGGCGGTCCGGGCCGTGCGCTGGCGGGGCGGCGGCGTAGCCTTCCCTGGACTCACCGAACGCGCCGCACCGGCCACTCCGTCGGCATCGCCCAGCGGTGGGGCGGACGGGGTGTGAGACCGATGGGGTCTGTGAAGTCATTGATGGTGGAGGGGACAGCTCAGGAATGGCATCGGCACCACAGCCCGGCGGCCGCGATACGGCCCGCGTCCATGTGCCGAAGCGGCTCCTGGACGCGCTGAGCGACAGCCCGGCGAGCGCCGTGCGGAGCTGGCTCGACGCCCTGCCCGAGACGGTCGAGCGGCAGCTCGCGGCATGGGAGCTGACCCTGGAGCGGGTGTCGGCGCCCGGCGGGCGCCGCGGACTCGTCGCGCTCGTACGGCAGGCGGACGACACCCCGGCGGCGCTGAAGTTCCCGGTCCCCGGCCCGGACGCCGACCATGAGCGGGCCGCCCTCGCGCACTGGGACGGCTGGGGCGCGGCCCGGCTGCTGCGCGCCGACCCGGACACCGGTGCGCTGCTGCTCGAGCGGCTGCGCAGCACGGTGTCGCTGCGCTCGCTGCCCGAGGCGAAGGCGGTGCTGGAGGCGGCGGGCACGGTGCGGCGGCTGTGGGTGGCGCCGCCCGAGGGACATCCCTTCGCGTCGGTCACCGGGCGTACGGAGAAGGAGCGCGAAACCCTGCGGACGCTCGGCGCCGGGAGCTGGGCGGCGGATGCCCGCCCGCTGACCGACGAGGCCCTGGAGCTGCGGGAGGCACTGCCCGCCGAGCCGCCCGAGGAGGTGCTGCTGCACGGCGACTTCCGGCAGGGGAAGGTGCTGGCCGGGGAGCGCACGCCCTGGCTCGCGGTGGGCCCGGCGCCGGTCGTGGGCGAGCGCGCGTACGACCTGGCGCGGCTGGTGCTCGACCGCTGCGAGGACCTGGCCGCCGGCCCCGGCCCCGCCGCGGCCGCGCGCCGCCGGGTCGGCAAGCTGGCGGACGCCCTGGAGGTCGACCGCGACCGGCTGCGGGGCTGGTCCTTCTACCGCGCCGTCGAGACGGGCCTGCGCCACGCCGCCGCGGGCGACCGCCGCCGCGCGGAGCTGCTGCTGGAGTTCGCGGGCTGGCTGTAACGGGGCCTGGCTGTAACGGTGGCTCCGCCTCCAACCCCCTTGCCGAGTGCGGCTTTCGTCTCGCGCCTGCGGCGCAATCGAGCAGCGGAGCAGGGGGTGCCGAGCCGCGTCGCCGACCGCCGGTCCGCCGGGCCGGTGGGGACGAGCGCCGGTGGCGGCTTCCGTAACTGGGGGCCGAAGCACCCAGCACGCGGGATCCCCGGCTCCCGGGCGTGGAAGCGCGGGAACCGGGGATCCCGGATCGTCCGGTGCGGGCCCGGCCGGTGCGGGTCCGTCCGTCAGGCGGTGGCGGTGAGGCGAGAGATCGCCTCGTCGATCGGCAGCTCCTCGCGCTCACCCGTACGGCGGTCCTTCAGCTCGACGACGCCGTCCTTGGCGCCACGGCCCACGACCAGGATGGTCGGGACGCCGATCAGCTCGGCGTCGGTGAACTTCACGCCCGGGGAGACGCCTGCGCGGTCGTCGACCATGACGCGCACACCCGCCGTGCCCAGCTTCTCGGCGATGTCGAGCGCCAGCTCGGTCTGGAGGGCCTTGCCCGCCGCGACGATGTGGACATCGGCCGGGGCCACCTCGCGGGGCCAGCAGAGGCCCGACTCGTCGTGGGTCTGCTCGGCGAGCGCGGCGACGGCTCGGGAGACGCCGACGCCGTACGAGCCCATCGTGACCCGCGCGGGCTTGCCGTTCTGGCCGAGCACATCGAGCTGGAAGGCGTCGGCGTACTTGCGGCCGAGCTGGAAGATGTGGCCGATCTCGATCGCCCGGTCCAGCTCGATGCCCGTACCGCAGCGGGGGCAGGGGTCGCCCGGCTCGACCACGACGACGTCGAGGTAGTCGTCGACCTCGAAGTCACGGCCGCAGACCACATTGCGCGCGTGGGTGTCGGGCTTGTTGGCGCCGGTCACCCAGGCGGTGCCGGGGGCGATGCGCGGGTCGGCGATGTAGCGCAGGGACTTGCCCGCCAGGCCCTGCGGGCCGACGTAGCCGCGCACCAGCTCGGGGCGGCCCTCGAAGTCCTCGGCCGTGACGAGCTCGACGACGGCGGGGGCGAGGTGCTCGCCCAGCTTGCCCAGGTCCACCTCGCGGTCGCCGGGGACGCCCACCGCGGTGATCTCGCCGTCGACCTTGACCAGGAGGTTCTTCAGGGTGGCGGAGGCCGGGACGCCGAGGTAGTCGGCGAGGGTCTCGATGGTCGGGGTGTCGGGGGTGTCCAGCTCCTCCAGGGGCCCGTGCTCGGCGCCCTCGACCGGCGATACGGCCACCGTGACCGCCTCGGTGTTCGCGGCGTAGTCGCAGTTCGGGCAGTCGACGAAGGTGTCCTCGCCGGCCGCCGCCGGGGCCAGGAACTCCTCGGAGGCCGAGCCGCCCATCGCGCCGGAGACCGCGGAGACGATGCGGTAGTCCAGGCCGAGGCGCTGGAAGATCCGCTGGTACGCCTCGCGGTGCAGCCGGTAGGACTCGGCGAGGCCCTCGTCGGTGGTGTCGAAGGAGTACGAGTCCTTCATCAGGAACTCGCGCCCGCGCAGCACGCCCGAGCGGGGGCGGGCCTCGTCCCGGTACTTGGTCTGGATCTGGTAGAGCATGACCGGCAGGTCCTTGTAGGACGTGCACTGGTCCTTGACCGTCAGGGTGAAGATCTCCTCGTGGGTCGGGCCGAGGAGGTAGTCGGCGCCCTTACGGTCCTTGATCCGGAAGAGCAGATCGCCGTACTCGTCCCAGCGGCCACTCACCTCGTACGGCTCACGGGGCAGCAGCGCGGGCAGGAGGACCTCCTGGGCGCCGATGGCGTCCATCTCCTCGCGGACGATCCGCGAGACGTTCTCCAGGACCTTCTTGCCGATCGGCAGCCAGGTCCAGATGCCCGCGGCGGCGCGGCGGACGTAGCCGGCGCGGACGAGCAGCTTGTGGCTGGCGGTCTCGGCGTCCGCCGGGTCTTCGCGCAGCGTCTTCAGCATTGTCGTGGACAAGCGCTGGACGTTGACGGCGTGGGCCATGGGGTCTCTCCTGCGTGCGATGGGATGTTCAGGAGGTTAGCCGCACCGGTCGGTTTCCCGGAAATGCGTAAGGCACGGACGGTGCCTAGCGGCGGCGCAGCGGCAGGGGGGCTCCCATCACGGCGTACGGGCTCGGGGCGCTCGGGAAGAGCACGGGGCGGGCGAGGTCGCGGTAGCCCAGTGAGTGGTAGAGCGCGCGGGCCGGGCTCTCGGTGTCGATGGCGGAGAGGATCGAGCGCGGCTGGTCGGCGCCGTCCGTGATCGTCGTGATCAGCTCTCGGCCGATGCCGCGGTCCTGGAAGTCGGGGTGGACGTGCAGCTCGGTGATGACGAACGAGTCGTCCAGCCAGTCGTCCTGCCCGGCCGCGCGCAGATACGGCTGGACGACCGTGGACCACCAGTGGGTGCGGTTATTGGGCATGCCGTAGACGAAGCCGACGAGCCGGCCGGAGGGGGTGGTCGCGCCGAGCGCGTGGGCGCCGGGGCTCTTGAGATGGCGCAGCACGATGTGGCGTCGTACGCCGATCTCTTCGCCCGTCAGCCCGAAGGCGACGGCCTGAACGGCGAGCGCTTCGTCCACGCGTGCGGCGAGGTCGAGCGACCCGACGACGACGTCTTCGGGTTCCGGGGTGCGCCCCCCGGCAAGATGCAGCATGGGCGGCACCCTACTTGGCCGTCGATCAGAACAGCACACTCATGAACGCGCCGACTTCCCGGAAGCCGACCCGGCGGTACGCGGCGCGGGCCGCGGTGTTGAAGTCGTTGACGTACAGGCTCGCCACGGGGGCGACCTCGCCCAGCGCATAGCGCAGCACGGCCGCCATCCCGGTCTCGGAGAGGCCGCGGCCGCGGTACTCGGGGGCGACCCATACGCCCTGGATCTGACAGGCGTGCGGGGTGGCCGCGCCGATCTCGGCCTTGAACACCACCCGGCCGTTCTCGACCCGGGCGAAGGAGCGCCCGGCGGTGACGAGCTCGGCGACCCGCGCCTGGTAGAGCAGCCCGCCGTCGCCCGCGAGCGGCGAGACGCCGACCTCCTCGGTGAACATCGCCACGCACGCCGGCATGATCACGTCCATCTCGTCCTGACGGACACGGCGCACCAGCGGATCGGGCGGGACGTCGGCGGGCATCGCGTTGGTGACCATCAGCGGCTGCCGGGCGCGGACCTCACGAGCCGGGCCCCAGCTTGGCTCAAGCAGGGACCACAGCCCGGCGGTGGTCTCGGCGGGGCCGACGATCGAGGAGCAGCGGCGGCCGGCCCGGCGGGCACGCTCGGCGAAGCCGCGCACGGCCTCGGGGGTGGCGCAGATGGGCACCAGGTTGGCTCCGGCGTAGCAGAGCGACTCCAGCCGTCCGCCGGAGTACCAGCCCCACATCTCGCCGCCGAGCCGCCACGGATCCAGTCCGGCGACCTGGACGCGGGCGGCCACGAAGGCGTTCGAGACGGGGTCGCGGTTGAGCACCGCGAGGGCCGCGTCGAGCTCATGGGGCTCGAGGACCCTGGTGGTGGACGTGGTCAGCACGTGTCGGTCTGCCTCACGTGGTGCGGGCCTGCGGGCCGGGGACGTCAATTCTCCAGACTCTATCGCGCAGGTCCAGAAGGGGGTTTTTCGAGGGCTCGGTTCGCCTCCGGGGCGCTTCGGTCGCCTCCGGCCACCGCTGGGCAGGCTGCCCCCGCCGGGAAGAATGCTGCGCCCGAAGCGCCCGAAGGCGAACCAAGCCTCGAAAAAATCAGCTAATGGAGACCTGGGGTTCGCCGGAGGCGATGCCGTCCTTCTCCATCTGCTCGGCGATCTTCATGGCCTCGTCGATCAGGGTCTCCACGATCTTCGACTCCGGCACCGTCTTGATGACCTCGCCCTTGACGAAGATCTGCCCCTTGCCATTGCCCGAAGCGACACCCAGATCCGCCTCACGCGCCTCACCGGGGCCGTTCACCACACACCCCATGACCGCCACGCGCAGCGGAACCTCCATGCCCTCCAGACCGGCCGTCACCTCATCCGCCAGCTTGTACACATCCACCTGCGCCCGCCCACACGACGGACACGAGACGATCTCCAACCGCCGCTGCCGCAGATTCAACGACTCCAGAATCTGGATCCCGACCTTGACCTCCTCGGCCGGAGGCGCCGACAGCGAGACCCGGATCGTGTCCCCGATCCCCTCACTCAGCAGCGCACCGAACGCCACCGCCGACTTGATCGTCCCCTGGAACGCCGGACCCGCCTCCGTCACCCCCAGATGCAACGGATAGTCACACTGAGCCGCGAGCTGACGGTAGGCATTGACCATCACCACCGGATCGTTGTGCTTCACCGAGATCTTGATATCCCGGAAACCATGCTCCTCGAACAGCGA
>NZ_JAGFNO010000004.1:0-595391 GCF_017592595.1 Streptomyces sp. NEAU-YJ-81
TCGATCAACGGCAACAGCTACCGGCTCAAGAACCGCCTCCAGGCCATCGAGCGGGAGACCGACGTGGCCTGAGCAGTGGTGCACATAACTTCGTACGCAGTGGTGCACTCAGACGAGTACGCGGACATCCGCCAGTCCGGTCCGATCGATCACCATGCGCGCCTCCGTCACCGTGCGTGCCTCCTTCGGGGCTCATTTCTACCGCCCGCGCATCGCGACATCCACGGCTTGTCAATCCCCCCTTCACGAGTTGCCGCCGCTACGGCGCCATCCGACCGCCGACCAAGCACACACCGCCGCGGATCCTGCCGGAGCCTGGACTTCCTGATCAGTGGATCCAGCCGCCCTGAATAGTGCCGCCGTCTTCCACGACGGTGGAGGCAACGACACAACCCAGGAGTGGACACATGCCACGCAAACCCATCGACATCACCGTCCCCGACCTGTCCGGCAGGCGCGCCGTCGTCACCGGAGCAAGCGACGGCATCGGCATCGGAATCGCCACGAGGCTCGCCGCGGCCGGGGCCGAAGTGCTCCTGCCCGTTCGCAACCCACACAAGGGCGAGGCCGCGCTCACCACGATCCGTCGGACGACCCCCCACGCGAACGTGTCGCTCCGCGAGCTCGACCTGTCCTCGCTCGCCTCCGTCGCAGCCCTCGGCAAGACCCTGCGAGAGGAGGGCCGGCCGATCCACATCCTCATCAACAACGCCGGCGTCATGACCCCGCCCGACCGGCAGACGACCGCCGACGGGTTCGAGCTGCAATTCGGCACCAACCACCTCGGTCATTTCGCCCTGGTGGCCCACCTGCTGCCGCTGCTGCGCGCCGGCCACGCACGCGTGACCTCACAGGTCAGCGTCGCGGCGAATCAGGGCGCCCTCAACTGGGACGACCTGAACTGGGAACGCTCCTACGACGGCGTGAAAGCCTACAGCCAGTCGAAGATCGCGTTCGGGCTCTTCGGCCTCGAACTCGACCGGCGCAGTCGGGCCAATGGCTGGGGCGTCACGAGCAACCTCTCCCATCCCGGGGTCGCTCCGACGAACCTGCTCGCCGCCCGCCCCGAGGTCGGACGCGACCAGGACACCCGGAGCGTGCGCATGATCCGGGCTCTGTCCGCCCGCGGCATCCTCGCCGGGACGGTCCACACCGCGCGACTTCCCGCCCTCTACGCCGCCACCTCCCCCGACGCCGAGCGTGGCGGGTTCTATGGGCCGCGCGGACTCGGGCACCTGGGCGGCCCTCCCGGGGAGCAGAAGCTCTACTCGCGCCTTCGCGGCACCGAGGAGGCCCAGCGCGTCTGGCAGGTCTCCGAAGAGCTCACGAAGGTTCCCTTCGCCGACAGCTGAGCGTTCAGGGCCCCGGTTGCCAGGCCCAGCAGCCGGGGCCCGCGCGGTAGCCGCCGCCCTCCGGGCCCTTCACGCGTTCCTGGCCGACCGACCAGGTGTTGACCACCTTCGCCATGTCGCTTAGCTTAACCCAACCGCATTCCATCTGACGGAACGGAGGTGTTGTTCAATGGAACGAATTCGTCAGGGGCGCACGGTGGACCGCGGCCGTCCCACCCGACGCGACGTCCTGCGGACCGGTGGTCTGCTGCTCGGGGCCCTCAGCGCTCCGGCGCTCCTGAGCGCGTGCGGCACGAACGCCGCCGCGGACGGGGCCGGCAACGTCCTGCGGGTTTCCCAGCCCGGGGACCCCAAGACGCTGGACCCGCAGAAACAGGGCGACATGGTGTCCATGAACGTTCTGATCAACATGTTCGACACGCTCACCACCCGGGGCCGCGACAACCAGCTGCACCCCAGGCTCGCCCTCTCCTGGAAGGCCACCGACGCGCGCACCTGGCGCTTCGCGCTCCGCCCCGGGGTGACCTTCCACAACGGTGAGGCGTGCGACGCACGGGCCGTCGCGTTCAGCATCGAGCGGCTGCTCGACCCCGCCACCAAGTCACCGATCGTCGAACTGCGCTACGTCAAGGGCGTCACCGTGGTCGACCGGCTCACCGTGGACGTGCACACCACCGTGCACGACCCGATCCTGCCCGCCAAGCTCTCCCTGTTCGGCGGAGTGGTCCTGCCACCCCGCCACCTCTCGGAGGCGGGCGACGCCGCGTTCGCCGAACACCCCGTCGGCACCGGCCCCTTCACCTTCGTCAGCTGGCGGCGCGATCACGAACTGCGCATGCGAGCCTACGCCGACCACTGGAACGGACGGCCGAGCGTCGACGGCCTCGTCTTCAGCCCCGCGCCCAACGCCTCGTCCTCCCTCGCCGCCCTCCAGAGCGGAGGCGTCGACCTCGTCGCCGGACTCACCCCGGACGCCGCCCAGCAGCTCGACGGCTACTCCGGTGTCACGCTGGACGGCTACACGGGGATCCGCACGTCCTATCTGTCCCTGAACACCCTGGAACGGGGCCCGCTCCAGGACCGTCGCGTGCGCCAGGCGCTCAACCACGCGATCGATGTCCCCCTGCTGATCAAGGCCGTGCTCGGCGGCAAGGCCACCGAGACACCCGCCCTCGTGCCGCGTGGCGCCTTCGGCTTCGACCCCACGGTGAAGCCCTTCGCCCGCTCCCTGGAGACCGCGCGCACCCTCCTCGCCGAGGCCGGCCACCCGCACGGCTTCTCCACGACGCTCACCGCGTCCAACGTCGACTCCAACGTCGCCGAGGCCCTGTCGGGACTGCTCGCCAGAGCAGGGGTACGGGCCCGGGTCAACCTGCTCGACCCCGGCACCTACGCCGCCCGGCTCACCTCCGACAACCGGGGAGCACTCGGCCCGATCTACCTGGCGGCCAGCACCGTCTGGACGATGGACGGCCAGAGCATCGTCCAGTCCAACGTACGCAGCGACCGGCGCCAGAGCCGCTGGCACTCCAAGGAGGCCGACCGCCTCATCGACATCGAAGAGCTTTCCGAAAGCCCCGCGAAGCGCAAACGGGCCTTCTCGGACCTGCAACGGCTGATGCGCCAGGAAGCACCCTTCGTCTTCCTCTACCAGCTCGACAACATCTTCGCTCGCAACGACCGCCCCCGCTGGACGCCGGGATCCGCAGGCGTCCTCGCCATGGAGAGCGCGGAGGTTTCCTGATGAGCGCCCTCACCCTCGACAAGCCACCCACCCCGGCGGACACCCCGTCGCGCCACCGGGACACGCGAAGGCTGCTGCGCACCGTTCTCAGGCGCCTGGGCACGGCACTGTTCGTTCTGCTGTGCACGGCGACCGTCTCGTTCTTCCTCGTACGGCTCTCCGGCGACCCCGTGAAGATCCTGCTGCCGCCCGACGCCACGGCCCACCAGGAGAGCGTGCTCCGCGCGTCCCTCGGACTCGACCGGCCGCTGTTCACGCAATACCTCGACTACCTCTGGGGACTGCCCCGCCTCGACCTCGGCGACTCCCTGGTCTACGGCCAGCCCGTCAGCGAAATCCTCGCCGACCGGCTTCCCGCCACGATCGAACTGGCCGCCGCCGCCCTGGCGGTGACCCTCGTCATCGCCATCCCGGCGGGCATCTTCGCCGCGATGCGCCGCGGCCGCCGCTCCGACCACACCGTGATGACCGGTGTCCTGCTCGGCCAGTCCACCCCGCCGTTCTGGGTCGGCATCCTCCTCATCCTGGTCTTCGCCGTCTGGCTGCACGCCCTGCCCGCCTCCGGATACGGCACCCTGGCCAACCTGGTCCTGCCCGCCGTCACCCTCGCCGTCTACTCCGTGGCCGTCGTCGCGCGGCTGCTGCGCTCCTCGCTGATCGACGTCCTGTCCTCCGACCACATCCGGAGCTCCCGCGCCAAGGGCTTCGGGTCGCTGAAGGTGGTGCTCAGGCACGGGCTGCGCAATGCCTCACTGCCGGTGGTGACCGTCATCGGCCTCGAAGTCGGCAACCTGCTCGGCGGGGCGATCCTCACCGAACGGGTCTTCTCCTGGCCCGGAGTCGGACAGCTGACCGTCGAGGCGATCTCCAATCGCGACTTTCCGCTCGTCCAGGCCACCGTCCTGTTCTTCGCCGCCACCTTCGTCGTGGTGAACCTGCTCGTCGACCTCTCCTACAGCTTCCTCGACCCGAGGGTGAGGACGTCCCGATGACCCTCTTGTCACCTGCCGCGACCGGCCACGCCCCGGCGGCGGCACCGGCCGGCGGCTCCCGGTCCGTCGTCCTGCGCGCGCTGCTGCGCAACAAGCTCGCCGTCCTGGCCCTCGCCGTACTCGCCGTCCTGCTGATCGCCGCCCTGTTCGCACCGCTCGTCGCCCCCTACGACCCCAACGCGCAGAACCTCCTCCTGCGGCTGCGGCCCCCCGCCTGGCAGGACGGCGGCAGCGGCGCCCACCTCCTCGGCACCGACCAGCTGGGCCGCGACATGCTCTCGCGCGTCATCTACGGCGCCCGGGTCTCCCTGCTCGTCGGCGCGGGGGCCGCCCTGCTCGCCGGTGTCATCGGCACCGTCGTCGGACTGGCCTCCGGCTACTTCGGCGGCTGGGCGGACCGGGTGCTCATGCGGCTCGCCGACGTCCAGCTCGCCTTCCCCTCGCTGCTCCTGGCCCTCGCCATCGTCGGCTTCCTCGGCTCGGGTCTGTGGTACGTGATCCTGGTGCTCGGCTTCACCGGCTGGGTCTCCTACGCCCGCGTCGTGCGGTCCGAGGTGATGTCGCTGCGCACGCGCGACTTCATCACCGAGGCCCGGGCGATCGGCGTCACCGACGTCACCATCATGCGCCGCCATCTGCTGCCCAACGTGATGGCACCGCTGGCCACCATCGGAACCCTGCACGTCGCCGCCGCGATCGTCGCCGAGGCTTCCCTGAGCTATCTGGGCCTGGGGGTGCCCAAGGAGACGGTCACCTGGGGCGCCATGCTCTCCGACGGCCAGCTCTATCTGGGCACCTCCTGGTGGGTCGCCGTATTCCCCGGCATCGCGCTGATGCTGACCTCTCTCGCCATCAACATCACCGGCGACGCCCTGCGGGACGTCGCGGACCCGAAGGCCTACCGCCGATGACCATCGACCGACCGACAACCGACCCGTCCCAGCGGCCGGCGGACGAGCAGCCGCTGCTGGAAATCAACGGCCTCAGCGTCGACTTCAGGCTCGAGACCTCCGTCGTGCACGCCGTCCGGGACGTCTCCCTCCACGTCCGGGCCGGTGAGACGCTCGCCGTCGTGGGCGAGTCGGGCAGCGGGAAGACCGCCACCGCACTGTCCGTCCCGCGTCTGAACCCGAGCCCGCCGTGCGTCTACGCGAGCGGCGAGATCCTCTTCGACGGACGTGATCTGCTGGCGCTCTCCGAGAAGGAACTCGGCCGGATCCGGGGCCGCGACATCGCCATGGTCTTCCAGGACCCGATGACCTGCCTCGATCCGCTGCAGCGCGTCGGGGCACAGGTGGCCGAGGTGCTCAGGCACCACACCGGCATGTCCCGCGCCGAGGCCAGGGACGCCGCGCTGGACGCGCTGGACGAGGTCGGCATACCCGACCCGGCCCTGCGCTACCGGCAGTATCCGCACGAACTCTCCGGGGGCCTGCGGCAGCGCGTGATGATCGCGACGGCACTGGTGGGACGGCCCCGCCTGCTCATCGCCGACGAGCCGACCACCGCCCTGGACGTCACGGTGCAGAGCCAGATCCTCGACCTGCTCGTCACCCTCCAGCACAAGCACGGCATGGCGGTTGTGCTGATCACCCATGACCTCGCGGTCGTGGCGGAGACCGCCGACCGCGTCGTGGTCATGAACCAGGGCAAGGTCGTCGAGACCGGCGACGTGCTCGACGTCTTCGACCGTCCGGCCGACGACTACACCCGCAAACTGCTCGCCGCCACCCCGCGATTGGAGGCGGCATGACCACCGAAGTCGCTGCGCCCGCGCCCCCGGCCGGAAAGGTTCTCCTGGAACTCGTGGGCCTGCGCAAGGAGTTCGGCACCAGGACGGTGAACGTGGCCGTCGACGACGTCTCGCTCGAGGTCCACGAAGGGGAGACCCTGGCCCTGGTCGGCGAGTCCGGCTGCGGCAAGACCACCCTCACCCGGCTGCTGCTGAAGCTCGTCGAACCCACCGCCGGAAACGTGCGCTTCGACGGACAGGACCTCGCCGCCCTCTCCCCCGCCGGACTGCGTGCCGTACGCCGCCAGATGCAGGTCGTCCTCCAGGACCCGTACTCCAGCATGAACCCGCGGATGCGCATCACCGACATCGTCGCCGAACCGCTGGTCACCCACGATCCCGAGGCGCGCGGGCGGCGCGCCCGGGCCCGCACCCGGGAACGGGTCGGGGAACTCCTGGAGGCCGTGGGCCTGGACGCCGGCATCCAGGACCGCTACCCGCACGAGTTCTCCGGCGGTCAGCGCCAACGTGTGTCGATCGCACGGGCCCTGGCGCTCCGGCCACGCCTGCTCGTGCTCGACGAGCCCACCAGCGCGCTGGATGTCTCCGTGCAGGCCACCGTCCTCGACCTGCTGGCGGATCTCCAGAGGCGGCTGGGCCTCACCTATGTGTTCGTCTCGCACAACCTCGCCGTCGTACGGCAGGTGGCCGACCGGGTCGCGGTGATGCGCCGAGGGCGGCTGGTCGAGGTGGGCGAGACGGCCGCGGTGCTGCGCACCCCCCAGCACCCCTACACGCGGCAACTGCTCGACGCGGTGCCGGTCCTCGACCCGCGCAGGGGCCGCCGCGCCGCGGACCGCGTGTCCCTGACGAGCGACGAGAGCCGATGACCGGCCACGCGCTACAGGTGCGAGACGACGAGTCCGGCGCCGCCGAGCAGCGCGCCATCGTCGACGGCGGCCGTGCCGACGAGCACCCGCGGCTGCTCGGCGCCCGAGAAGGCGACGGCGTCCCGCAGCCGCTCCTCCACCACGGTGCGAAATCGCTCACCGCCCTCGCGCGCCTCGCCGTGCAGGATGAAGAGGCCGGGTGCGAAGAGCTGCTGCACGTTCACCAGCCCCAGCGCGAGGTTTTGCGCGTACTCCTCCACCACCCGCCCGGCGAGCGCGTCCCCGCGGTGCACCAGTGCCTCCAGGGACGTCTCGCCCCCGAGCCCCGCGGCGCGGGCCCGGGCCCGCAGCCAGCCGGTGGTGGCCACGGTCTTCCAGCAGCCGCGGTTCCCGCAGGTGCACCGCTCGCCGCTGGCCGACACGGTCATATGCGCGCCGCTGCGCCCGCCGGGCGGGGCCATCACCTCGCCGTCGTAGAGGATCCCCACGCCGAGTACCTCACCCGTGGAGACCGAGGCGAAGGTGCGCCGCCCACGACCGGCGCCGAACCAGCGATCGCCGAGCACCTGCAGTCGCGCCCGATGCTCCACCCGCACGCTCGCCCCGGTGAGCGCGCCGAGCCGCTCCGTGACCGGATAGCCGTGCAGTCCGGGGGCGTCGTTCACCTCCATGATCAGGCCCGTGACGGGGTCGACAAGCCCGGCGGCGGCCACCCCGATCCCCTGGAGTTCATGGCCTGCGAAGACCTGGGCCGCCCCGGCCAGCGCGGTGTCGATGTCCGCGGGGGTGGCGGTGGCCGCGTCGTACGACGACTCGGTGCGGTCCAGTATCCGGCCCGCCATGGACAGTACGGCCGCCCTGACCCGACCGGGGACCAGCTCGACGGCCCCCAGCCGCCGAGGCGCCTGGGGAGCGGCCGGTTGCGACGCGGCCTCGGGGACCAGTCGCAACGGAGAACGTTTGTGGGCCATGCGCCGACTCTGCCATGGCCCCGTTTCGGAGAGGTAGCACCGTGAGCCAATCGAGACTGACCGAACTCACCTGGCGCGAGGTGCGCCGGGCCGGCGAGGAGGGCATCGCCCTGCTGCCCATCGGTTCGCAGGAGCAGCACGCCTCGCACCTTCCGATGGGCACCGACACCCTCCTGGTCGAGGAGGTGGTGGACCGCGCGCTGGACATGCTCGTCCGGGAGGCCGGGCCCGGCGTGGTGCGGTTGCCGGTGCTGCCCTTCGGGCACAGTCCGCACCACTTGTTCGCGGCGGCCGTCTCGCTCTCCGCGGCGACCTTGGGCGCGGTCCTGGACGACATCCTCGACTCGCTCGTGACCAGCGGATACCGCCGCATCATGGTCGTGAACGGCCATGGCGGCAACGACGAGATCATGCGGCTCGCCGTGAAGCGGTTCGCGCTGCGTTCCCCGGTGACGGTCGCCGCCTGCTCGTACTGGACCCTCACCGCGGGTGAGGACGGAGCGGGGCGGCCGGATGTCACCCCGGGGCATGCCGGATGGTTCGAGACGTCACTCATGCTGGCGGCCCACCCGGAGCTGGTGCGGACACCCGTGCCCGCCCGCGCTCCGATCGAACCGCCGCCCCTGTTCGACACCCCGCCCTACCCGGGCCTGACGGTGGAACGCCACGGGGAATGGGAGCGGGTCGGCGGCTCCACGGACGACGCCTGCGACGCCGACGCCGCCCGGGGCGACCGGCTGCTGGAGGACCGGGCGCACGGACTGGCCCGGGCGATCCATGCCTTCGACGCGGCGAGCCGGTCACCCCGATGATGCGAGGAGTAGCAATGAAGATCACTGACGTCGACGTATGGGTGGTCAACCTCCCCCTCGTCAACCCCTTCACCAGCTCGTTCGAGACCAAGACGGGCGAGACGCGCACCGTGGTGCGCATTCGCACCGATGAGGGTGTCGAGGGCTGGGGCGAGACGATGTGGGGCGCGCCGGTCGCCGCGATCGTCCGGTCGATGGCCCCGGACCTGATCGGGACCAGCCCATTCGCGCTGGAGAGCTTTCACCGCAAGCAGCACATGGTGCCGTTCTTCTACGGCTACCTCGGCTACGCGGCGATCGCCGCCCTCGATGTCGCCTGCTGGGACGCGATGGGCAAGGCCACCGATCAGTCCGTCACCGATCTGCTGGGCGGTGCCGTCCGCGACGAGGTCCCGATCACCGCGCTCATCACCCGCGCCGACGCGCCGGGCGCGCAGGGCGCGGGCCTGCCCAAGGCGATGGCGGAGCACGCGGTACGCGTCGTGGCGGAGGGCGGCTTCGAGGCCGTCAAGCTCAAGGGCACGAAGGACTGCGCGGGCGATGTCGCCATCCTGCGCGCCGTGCGCGAGGCGCTGCCCGAGGTGAACCTGCGTGTCGACCCGAACGCGGCCTGGTCGGTCCCCGACTCGATACGCGCCGGCATAGCCCTGGAGGAACTCGACCTGGAGTATCTGGAGGACCCCTGCGTCGGCATCGAGGGCATGAGCCAGGTGAAGGCGAAGGTGCGCATCCCGCTGTGCACCAACATGTGCGTCGTGCGCTTCGAGGAGTTCGCCCCCGCGATGCGGCTGAACGCCGTCGATGTCATCCACGGTGACGTCTACAAGTGGGGCGGTATCGCGGCGACCAAAGCGCTGGCCGCGCACTGCGAGACCTTCGGCCTGGGCATGAACCTGCACAGCGGAGGCGAGCTCGGCATCGCCACGGCGGCGCACTTGGCCGTCGTCTCCAGCACACCCGTGCTCTCGCGCGCGATCGACAGCATGTACTACCTGCACGCCGACGACATCATCGAGCCGCTGCACCTGGAGAACGGCCGGCTGAGGGTGCCCACGGGACCGGGGCTGGGCATGAGCGTGGACGAGGAAAAGCTCCGGCACTACGCCGCGGCCAACGAGCGGGACGGGGATCTGACGGGATGAGCGAGCGGACGAGCAAGCGGGCCGTGCACACGTCCGGGGCCCCTCGCCCCGCGGGTGCCTACTCCCAGGGCGTGGTGGCGGGCGGGTTCCTGTACACGGCGGGCTTCGGCCCGCAGGACCCGGTGACGGGCGAGATTCCGGAAGGCGTCGGGGCACAGACCGCACAGGTACTGCGCAATGTCGCCGCCGTGCTCGCCGAACAGGGGCTGACCCTGCGGGACGTGGTGAAGGTGACGACGCATCTGCAGCACTTGAAGCGGGACTTCGCCGGGTACGACGCCGCCTACCGCGAGTTCTTCAGCGAGCCCTGTCCGGTGCGCACCACCGTCGGGTCGGATCTGATGGACATCCTGGTGGAGATCGACGTGGTGGCCGTCGTACCGGGCACGGACGGGTCGTTCCGATGAATCGTCTATCCGTTCCGGATAATGGAACGGCGATGGGTTAGGCTGAGTGACATGCCGAAGCCGGTCATTACCCCCGCGAGCCACCGCGAAGAGCCGCGTGCCGCCGCAAAGGGCCCTGTGGACAAGGCACTCGAGGTGCTGGACGCATTGGTCCAGCCCGATGCCCCGCATCGCCTGGCCGACCTCGCCGCCCGCACGGGGCTGCCGAAGCCGACCGTCCACCGTCTGCTGCAGACCTTCGCCGACGCCGGATACGCGGTCCCGGGCCCCGGCGGCAACTACCAGGCCGGACCGCGTCTGCTCGGGCTCGCCGCCACGACGATGGCTTCCAGCCGCGAGCTGCGGCTGGCCCGCCCGGTCCTGGACGACCTGCGGCAGCGCACCGGCCACCTGGCCCACTTCTCGGTACGGGACGGGGCCGTGGCGGTGCATGTGACGCACTCGGAGCCGTCGTCCGCGTACCACATGGCGCCGGCCGCGGGTGGCGAAGTCCCGCTGTACTGCTCGGCGGTGGGATGGGCGATGCTGTCGGCCCTTCCATCGCAGACGGCGGCGGAGCTCCTGGGCAGCGTGCCCCTCCCGGCCCGTACGCCGCGGACGGCGACGGACCCGGAGGCCGTGCTCGCGGCTCTGCCCGCCGTGCGCGAACAGGGCTACGCGGTCGACGACGAGTACGCGGAGCAGGACGTCCGCGCCATCGCCGCCCCGGTGCTGGGACCAGGCGGCCAGGTCGCCGGCGCGGTCGGCATCGTCGGGCTGACGTTCACGCTGGACGAGGGGAGCGTGGCCATGCTGGGGCCGATGGTGCGCGCCGCCGCCGGGGCGGTGTCGGCGGCGCTGCGCGGCGGCGCGGGGACGCTGGGGATCGTGCGGGGGCAGGAATGAGCGGGGCCGCGGGCGGCCGGACCATCCCGGGCGCGGACCGGACGGGAACAGCCGGACCGCGCCCGGCAGACGAACCGGCGCTGCTCGAAGGGCTCCTGGCAGCAGGCCGCCGGACCGGGATCTACTCCGCGGCCGCCTGGTCGGTCGGCACCGCGGCCGGGCGGACGGTGCACGGGCATCTGGGCACCCGCAGTTGGGGCGGGGCGGAGCTGAACGGCACCGAGCTGTGGGACCTGGCCTCGGTGACGAAGCCGATCGTGGGCCTGGCCGCACTGCGGCTGGCGGAGGCGGGAGCGCTGCGCCTCGACGAGGCGGTCGGCGCGTACCTGCCGGAGTACCGCCGCGTGCCCGGCAAGGCGGACATCACCCTCACGCAGTTGCTCGCCCACACTTCCGGACTGCCCGGCGGTACCCCCCTGTGGCGCGCGCACTCCGACCGGGACGGGCTGCTGGCCGCCCTCCGCGAGCTGCCGCTGCGCGGGGCGCCGGGCACGGTGGTGGAGTACTCGTCCGCGGGGTTCATCCTGCTCGGCCTGATCCTCGAACGGGCCACCGCCACCGGCCTGGACGAGCTGGTCGCACAGCAGGTGTGCGAGCCGCTCGGCATGCGCGAGACGGTGTTCGCGCCCGGCCAGGCGGCCCGCGAGCGCGCGGTCTCCACGGAGCTGTGCACCTGGCGCGGCCGCCTGGTGACCGGCCAGGTGCACGACGAGAACGCGGTGGTGCTCGGCGGAGTCTGTGGCCACGCCGGCCTGTTCGCGTCGCTGTCCGACGTGGACCGGCTGGGCCGGGCCCTCGCGGCGGGCGGCGAGGGTTTGCTGAGCTCGGTCGGCTTCGCCCGGATGACCGCCTGCCATACAGAGGGTCTCCCGCTGCGCCGCTGCCTCGGCTGGCAGGGGCAGGACGCGGTGGGCTCGCCGGTCGGTACGGCGATGGGCCCGTCCTCGTACGGCCACACGGGCTTTACGGGGACGAGCCTGTGGGTGGAACCGGGGGCGGACGGGGCGGGAGGCCGCTACTACGTCCTGCTCACCAACCGCGTCCACCCCAGCCGCGAGCCCCGCCGCTTCCCGGCGGTCCGCCGCGCCTTCCACCACCACGCGGCAGCGCTCGCCCGCACAACGGACGCGCCCTGACTCAGGCTCAGGTTTGTTGGATTTTGATAGGTGACAAGGGCGCCATGTTCCCTTGTGGTTTGTTGTGTTGACACGTGTCGTGATGAGTGTGACGGTTGCGGAGCTTGGTCCTGGCCTGGATGTGCACTGTTCGTTCTTCAACGGAAGTGAGACGCATGAGCTCAGGAATACGGCGCCGCAGCCTTCTGTCCGCGGCCGCTCTGGGAAGCACAGCCGGTCCGCTCGGTCTCTCCGTCCCGGCGTCGGCACAGCCGGTCCACGGCGCCGGACCGTCCGCGGCCACGTTGCCCGCCGAGGACGGGTACGACCTGTGGCTGCGCTACCGGCGGGTGGAGGATCCCGGTCAACTGGGGCGGTACCGGGCCGCGTTGGGGAGCCTGGTCTGGCAAGGAGGCGGCCCGCTCCAGCGGTCGGCGGTGGAGGAGTTGGTCCGCGGGCTCACCGGGCTGCTCGGTACCCGGGTGGCGCCTCGCACCAGCGCCCCCTTACCCGCGGCACTTGTGGTGGGCACCCCGACGAGTTCTCCACTGATCCGAGAGCTCGTGCCCGCGGCCGACCTGGCCGAGCTCGGCGACGAGGGCTACGTCGTCCGCCGGGTCACCCGGCGCGGCAGGGACTTCACCGTGGTGGCGGCCCACGCCGACCGCGGTGTGCTCTACGGTGCGTTCCATCTGCTGCGGCTCGTACAGACCCGGCGGCCGCTGGAGCACGTCGATCTCACCGAGCGCCCGGCCGCCCCGCTGCGCATGGCCGACCACTGGGACAACGACGACGGTTCGATCGAGCGCGGCTATGCGGGCCGGTCCTTCTTCGACTGGGAGAAGCTGCCGCAACTCGACAGCCGGTACACGGACTACGCACGGGTCCTGGCCTCGCTCGGCATCAACGGCGCCGTGATCAATAATGTCAACACGCCGGCGGACTACCTCGCCGAGCCGTTCCTGACCAAGCTGGCCGCGCTGGCCGGGGTGCTGCGCCGCTACGGCGTGGCGCTGTACGTCACGGCGAACTTCGCCGCCCCCATCGACCTGGGCGGACTGGACACCGCCGACCCCTTCGACCCCGGGGTGCGCGGCTGGTGGACGAAGAAGGCCGAGGAGATCTACGGCAAGATCGAGGACTTCGGCGGCTTCCTGGTGAAGGCCAACTCCGAGGGCCGCCCCGGGCCGCTGGACTACGGACGCACCCACGCCGACGGGGCCAACCTGCTGGCGGGCGCGCTGAGACCGTACGGCGGGATCGTGATGTGGCGGGCGTTCGTGCACGACACTGACGAGAAGTGGGACCGGCAGGCGTACCTCGACTTCACACCACTGGACGGGAAGTTCGCGGACAACGCCGTGGTGCAGATCAAGAACGGGCCGATCGACTTCCAGGTCCGCGAGCCCGCCCACCCGCTCTTCGGCTCGCTGCCACATACCAACTCGATGATCGAACTCCAGGTGACGCAGGAGTACACGGGACACGCCACCCATCTGTGCTATCTGGTTCCGCAGTGGAGGGAAGTCCTGGACTTCGACACGCTCAAGGCCGGCGAGGGCAGCACCGTGGCCCGTGTGGTGACCGGCCGGGTGCACTCCTACACGCACTTCGGTTTCGCCGGCGTGATGAACTTCGGCGATGCCAGGAACTGGACCGGCTCACACCTGGCCGCCGCCAACACCCACGGCTACGGACGGCTGGCCTGGAACCCGGACCTGTCCGCGCAGGACCTGGCCGCCGAGTGGACCCGAATGACCTTCGGCAACGACCCGCACGTCATCGAGACGGTCTCCGCACTGCTGCTGGGCTCCTGGCGCACCTACGAGGACTACACCTCGCCGCTGGGCACGGGATATCTCACCCATCCGCCGGACGCCTCGGTGACCGGGCACTTCGACCCCAGCCCGACGACGACCACCCAGTTCCACAAGTCGGACCGCGCGGGCATCGGCTACGACCGCACCGCCGCCACCGGCAACGGCTACACCGAGCTGTACGCGCCGCCGACACGGGACACCTACGAGTCGCTGGAGAACTGCCCCGAGGAACTGGTCCTCTTCCTCCACCATGTCCCGTACACCCACCGGCTGGAGCGCGGCACGACCGTGATCCAGCACATCTACGACACGCACTTCTCCGGCGCGGCGCGGGTGGCGGACATGCGCACGGACTGGGAGGGGCTGCGGCGCCGCGTCGACCACCGCCGGTTCACCGATGTGCACCGCCTGTTCGGGGAGCAGATCACCGAGGCCGCCAAGTGGCGGGACACCCTGGTCGCCTACTGGTTCGACCTGAGCCGGATCCGCGATGAGCGCCGCGCCTGGCTCCAGGCGATCGTCGCCCCGGCCGACACGGTGCTGCTGGGCGGGGTGCGCAACGAGCTTCCGGTGCAGGTCCTCAACGCGACGGGCGCCGGGCTGCGCACGGTGACCACGCTGGACGTACCCGAGGGCTGGCGGTCCGAGGAGGCGACCGCTTACGTGGCCTCGCGGGAGGGCGAGACGGTGAAGATGCCCGTCGTGCCGCCGCCGACGCCCGCCCTCGCCACCCTGCACGCGCGACCGAGGTCGGGCGCGGTGCCGGTGCTCGACTCCTCGCTGCGCAGCCTGGCCAAGGCCGTCGTCGTCCCACCCGCCGCGCGATGCGTACACGCGCTGGACGCCGGGCCCGACTCGGCGCCGCTGCTGAAGGACTACACCCGGCTCTCACCGTCGAGCGGCTGGCACGAGGGCGCCGGCTTCGGCTGGGTCGCCAACACGCCCGACGCCACGGACACCGGACTCTTCGATGTCGTCCGCCGGGACTACGTACGCGACAGCGCCCCGACCGTGCTGCGGCTGAAGCTGCCCGCCGGACGCTGCACCGCCCATCTGCTCACCGGCGACCCCAACACCCTCAACAGGTCGCTGATCGTCCGGGTCGACAGGATCGAGAAGGCCCGGAGCGAGCAGCTCGACGGCCGGGAGTTCACCTGGCTCCGGATCCCGCTGGACGGCGGATCCTCCGGACGCGAGGTGGACCTGGAGCTGTCCGCGAAGGAGGACGAGACCTGGCATCTCAGCGCCTGCGTGGTAGTGGCGGACGGGCAGGAGCGGGCCTAGCGTCGCTGCTCACCAGGGCCCGTCGGCTTGCTGACGGGCCCCTTGGCGAGGGTGGGTGGCCCCTCGGGTCGGCCGGCGGCCAGGCCGTCCTAGCCCGCGGTGGTGGCCACCTTCTTCGCGATGGCCCGCAGCAGGTCATGGCGGATCATGCCGCTGCCCGCCCGCATGGAGGGAGCGCGCCCCCCGGGGGGATATCCGATTTACCCTCATTCCGCCGTACCGCTTCCCGCCGCCAACGCCGGGTCTTGCCCGTGGACGTGACGGTCGGACATCTGTCGTTCCGGTGGCTCACCGGCTTTATCCACTCGGGGAACATCGCGTAAATTCTGAAGATCTTCTCAGGCGAGGCGGCCGCCAGTGCGTCATGTCACAACCGGCCGAGGCGTCACGAGGGCACAACCGTCCCGACCCCGCTCGCGGTTGGCGGACTCTCGTGCATAACGGGCGCGTTACCCGTGCGGACGACGTTGATCGGCGAGGTCACCGGACCACGGGGCATCCGCGCTCGGCTGGTTCGAAGCGGCGTAGACGGTGCGTTGGGGGCGCGAATGCGTCATGGAATGACCCGTTCGGACTCCGCGCGCCCTGCCGGTGGCCACGGGCCGCGGCAATGATGAGCGGACCGCACGTAATCCACGACTCCGCACACCTGCCCTGTGGCGGGTGGACATGCGGTGGAAGGAATGTACGTTGTTGCTTCTCATCTCCCCGGACAGCGTCGACGAGGCCCTCGACTGCGCGAAGGCGGCCGAGCACCTCGACATCGTCGATGTCAAAAAGCCCGACGAGGGCTCGCTCGGTGCGAACTTCCCGTGGGTCATCAGGGAGATCCGGGACGCGGTCCCGGCGGACAAGCCGGTGTCCGCCACCGTGGGAGACGTGCCGTACAAGCCCGGCACGGTGGCCCAGGCGGCGCTCGGTGCGGCTGTCTCCGGAGCCACGTATATCAAGGTCGGCCTCTACGGATGCACGACGCCCGAACAGGCCATCGATGTCATGTGCGGGGTCGTCCGGGCGGTGAAGGACTACCGGCCGGACGCGTTCGTCGTCGCCTCGGGCTATGCCGACGCTCACCGGATCGGCTGTGTCAACCCGCTCGCGCTGCCCGACATCGCCCGCCGCTCCGGTTCCGACGCGGCCATGCTCGACACCGCGATCAAGGACGGAACACGGCTGTTCGACCACGTTCCGCCGGACGTCTGCGCGGAGTTCGTCCGGCTGGCCCACGAGGCGGATCTGCTCGCCGCCCTCGCGGGCAGCGTCAAGGTCGGCGACCTCGGTGAACTGACCCGCATCGGCACGGACATCGTGGGGGTGCGCGGGGCGGTCTGCGAGGGGGGCGACCGCAACGCCGGAAGGATTCAGCCGCGGCTGGTGGCCGCCTTCAAGGCGGAGATGGACCGGCATGCCCAGGAATACGCGGCCACCGTCGCCACCGCGAGCTGACCGCGGGCATGCCGACACCTCAGCCCCGTCGCAGGCCGGGGCCCCGCGGCGAGCCCTTCGCCGTCCTCGATCCGGCGACGGGCGAGGTCTTCGACGAGGCTCCCGACCAGCGGCCGGGCGAGTTGGACGCCATCGTCGACCGGGCCCACGATGCCTGGCGCGACTGGCGGGCCGACCCCGTCGCCCGCACCACCGCGCTGTTCGCGGCGGCCGACGCCGTGGAGGCGGCCGGGGCCGACCTCGCTCCGCTGCTCACCCGTGAGCAGGGCAAGCCCCTGGCCGAGTCGTACGCGGAGATCGCCCGCGCGGCGGCCCGCCTGCGCTACTTCGCCGAACTGGACCCGATGCCCCAGCCGATCACAGACGGTCGGCCGGTACGCACCGAGGTCCGCTGGCGACCGCTCGGGCCCGTCGCCGCGATCGTCCCGTGGAACTTTCCCCTCCAGCTCGCGTCGGCGAAGTTCGCGCCCGCGCTCGCCGCGGGCAACACAATGGTGCTCAAGCCCTCCCCGTTCACGCCCCTCGCCACACGGCTGCTGGGGTCCGTCCTCTCCGCCGCCCTCCCCCCGGACGTCCTGACGATCGTCACCGGTCGCGAGCCCCTCGGTGCCCGCCTCGCGTCCCATCCGGGGATCCGCCATGTGACCTTCACCGGTTCGATTGCCACCGGACGGGCCGTCGCCAAGGGCGCGGCGGCCTCGCTCGCCCGGGTCACCCTGGAGCTGGGCGGCAACGACGCCGCCATCCTGCTGGAGGACGTGGAGGTGGAGCGGATCGCGGACCGGCTGTTCTGGGCGGCGTTCCGCAACTGCGGGCAGGTCTGCATGGCGGTCAAGCGCGTCTACGCCCCGGCCCGGCTCTACTCCCAGGTGGCCGAGGCCCTCGCGGAGCGCGCGAAGACCGTCGTCGTCGGACCCGGTCTCGACCCGGGGTCGCAGCTGGGGCCGGTCAGCAACGCTCCGCAGCTGGCCCGGGTCGAGCGCTGCACGGCCCAGGCGCTGGCGGACGGTGCCAGAGCCGTGGCCGGTGGTCACCGGCTGGAGGGGCCGGGTTACTTCTTCGCCCCGACGATCCTGGCCGATGTCCCCTCCGGCAGCCCGGTGGTGACGGAGGAGCAGTTCGGCCCGGTCCTGCCGGTGCTGCCGTACGGCCGCCTGGACGAAGCCGTCGAGGCGGCCAACGACACCGGCTTCGGGCTGGGCGGCTCGGTATGGGGAACCGACCTCGACCGGGCCGAGGCGGTGGCCGGCCGGCTGGAGTGCGGGACGGCGTGGATCAACCACCACGCCGAACTGTCCCTCGCCCAGCCCTTCGCGGGCATCAAGGACAGCGGTGTCGGCGTCGCGGGCGGGCCGTGGGGGCTCTACGGAAACCTCAGGCCGTTCGTCGTGCACCGTCCGGAGGAGGCGTGACGAAGAGGTTCGGTGCGGCGGTACTGCGCTCGTACGAGAGCCCATTCGCCGTCGAGGAGGTGATCCTGAACGCGGGGCCGGCCGACGGCGAGATCCTGGTCAGGATCTCGGGCTGCGGGATGTGCCGGACCGATCTCGCGGTCCGGGGTTCGGCGGGCCGCTCACCGCTGCCGGCGGTGCTCGGCCACGAGGGGGCCGGGGTCGTGGTGGAGACGGGCGGCTTGGACACCGGGCTCAGCGTCGGCGACCATGTCGTGCTGAGCTTCGACTCCTGCGGACACTGCCCGAGCTGTCTGGGCGCGGCCCCCGCCTACTGTGACTCCTTCGCCTCGCTCAACCTCTTCGGAGAGCGCACGGAGAACGCGGCACGGTTCACCGACGCGGCCGGCATCGCCTTGGCCCCCCGGTGGTTCGGCCAGTCCTCGTTCGCCGAGTACGCGATGGTCCCGGCTCGCAACGCCGTCCGGGTCGATTCCTCGCTGCCCATCGAACTGCTCGGACCGCTCGGCTGCGGCTTCCTCACCGGCGCCGGAGCGGTCTTCAACTCCTTCGGTGCCGGCCCCGGCGACACCATCGCGGTCTTCGGCGCGGGGGCTGTGGGCCTGGCCGCGGTGATGGCGGCCACCGCCGCCGGGGCGGTGACCGTGGCCGCCGACCGGCACCCCGAACGGCTGGCCCTCGCCGAGCGGCTCGGCGCGAGCCCGCTGCACGCCGCATCGGCCGGCCTCCCCGAGCGCATTCGGCAACTCACCGACGGTGGCCCGCAGTACGCGCTGGACACCACGGGCTCCGCCCAACTGATCAACGACGCGCTCCGGGCCCTGCGCCCGACCGGCCACCTCGGCCTGGTGGCACGGCTCCACACCGCGCTGCCGCTCAAACCGGGCACGCTGGACCGGGGCCGGAGGATCTCCCACATCTGCGAGGGGGACGCGGTGCCGGGGCTGCTGATTCCGCGACTGACCGGGCTGTGGCAGGCCGGGCGGTTTCCCTTCGACCAGCTGATCCGTACGTACCCGCTCGCCGAGATCAACGAGGCCGAACGCGACTGCGACGCGGGCCGCGTGGTCAAACCCGTCCTGATTCCGGCGGGGACGGGCCGATGAGCGAGGCGTTCAACGCCACTGCCCATCCGATCGACCGCCACATCATTCGTACTTCGTATTCCTCGCTGTTCGTAGTCTCTGCTCGCACCAAGGGAGGACACATGGTCGGCACAGCGCATCGGAGCGCCGGTGTGGAAGGCGTGGAAGGGGGTGTGGGTCTGACCGCTCTCTTGGTCGCCGCGGCACGGGCGATCGAGACCCACCGCGACGACAGCCTGGCACGGGACGTCTTCGCGGAGCACTTCGTGCTCGCCGCACCGGCGTCCGCGGGCTGGCCCGTCCGCATACAACAGGTTCCGGCCGGAGACGCGGATCCGCTGTGGGGGCGATTCGCGCGCTACTTCGGGCTGCGGACGAGGGTCCTCGACGACTTTCTCCTCCGGTCGGTACAGGCGGGAGGCGCCCGCCAAGTGGTCCTGCTCGGGGCCGGGTTGGATACGCGGGCGTTCCGGCTCGATTGGCCTTCCGGCTGTGTGATCTTCGAGATCGACAGGGAAGGCGTGCTGGCGTTCAAGCACCAGGTGCTCGGCGGACTGTCGGCCACCCCGAAGGCGGCACGCATGCCGATCCCGATCGATCTGCGCGCCGACTGGGTCGGAGCACTGACCGACGCCGGCTTCGACAGGGCCGCACCGAGCGTCTGGCTGGCCGAGGGGCTCCTGTTCTACCTGCCAGGCGCCTCCGAGAGGTATCTCATCGACACGGTGAACCAGTTGAGCACGGGTGGCAGCGCCCTGGCGTTCGAGGTCAAGCTCGAGAAGGACTTGCTGGCATACCGCGACAGCCCGCTCTACACCTCTACAAAACACCAGATCGGCATCGACCTGCTCAACCTGTTCGACAGCGAACCGCGGCCCGACTCCGCGGGTGACCTGGCGGGCAAGGGCTGGTCCACATCGGTCCACACCCCCTTCGACTTCACCCGCCAACACGGGCGCGGCCCGCTGCCCGAGCAGAACGACGCGCTGGCGGGCAACCGATGGGTGTTCGCGAACAAACCCCGGCCGTAACACCGCCGTCAGACGGCCCAGCCATACCCGGCCCTCACGGCAGCCCGGGCTTCGCCATCCACATGCTCTCCCGGCTCCCCCACCACCCCCCTGCGCGTTGCCGTCTCCGCAGGAGGTCTGGAGACGCTCAAGGCCACCGTCCGCGCGGCGCTCGCGACAGCCGCCGCCCTGTCTACTGGGTCCACGGCTTCGACGACGTATCCGGAGTTGTCACAGGAAGGCAGCGGACGTCGATACCTTCTGGCTGGACATCCACGAGGGCATCCTGAACGTCTCGGACCGCGCGGGCGGGCTCACCGTCATCGACCACGAGGACGAGCACCCGTGGGCCCGCCGTAGCCAGGACGAGCACGCCTGGCTGATCCGCGCCGACGACCGGGCCATTTGCCACGGTCACCATCGGGGCGTCACCGCCTACGCGCCCGACGGCGGCGTTCGGCTGGCAAGAGGACGACGCCGGGTACGTGGGCATCGCGCACCGGGTGGTCCAACGGCTGTCGAAGGCGACCGGCGCCATCGAGGCCACCTACGCCTGCGACAGCGCGGTGTACTCGTGCGCCACCTCGCCCAGCGGACGGTTCGTCTTCGCCGGTGACTCGGCGTCCTCCGTCTACTGCTTCGACCGGGACGGCACCCGCCTGTGGAAGCTCCTCCCGCCGGGGCGGTGGTCGTCGAGTGCGTCCAGGAGGGTGGCCGCCTCCGCGTGCACGTGGTGTCCAAGGGCTACGACTCGTCCTGGAACGTCCAATTCCCAAGCGCGATACGGGCGCCCGGTGCGCGCTATGTCGTGGACGCCCTGCACATGGCGGCGGGCGGCTTCTACCGGGTCCGCGGTGATATCCGGCGGCTGCTATGACCGGGGCGGGCGCCCTCTTCTCGCGGCGGACGGTCTCGCATACGTCGTAGCGGGGTGCACGCGGTCCCGACCCCAGAGGTTCGAGCCGGTCACGGTGCTCATCACCCCGCCGAATCAGGCGACCCACATCGAGCTGAAGTGGCCCTTCGGCGACGCCTTGCTGGACCAGTCGGGTGCCACCGACCCCGGGACGACCATCAGTCCGCTCTTGGGCTCATAGATCCTTCCGCAGCGGGGCCGCCGACCGTGAGCCGAAGAGCGCTTCCTCCACTTGGGACCGGCGTTCGTCGAGCGGCTGGACCTCGGCCGATCCGCAATACCGCTCGATTTCCTCGATCAGCTCGGCCGTGGCCCGCATTGCGGGTGCCGAATAATCATCCGCGCAGCGTTGGGCGATGGGTGCGGGTAGCGGGCGACGCGGGCGAACTGACGTGGTGATGGCCGTTCAGGCTTTTTGCAGTGACGGTTTCGCGCTCTTGCGCCGTTAGTACCTGTTGGCGATCTTGTTGGTTTATCGGGATGGTCTTCAATTTCCAGAAAGGGGAACATAGCCATGTCTACGGGCTATACAAACCTGGAAGCCGACAAAACCACCAATGATGACAGTCGTCTGATGGTTGTCCTGTATGCCTACGCGGCAGCCCGGGACAGCGTCTCCCGCAACGAACTCTTGCGACTTGCGGACACCGCGCCCGATGAGGCCGGACAGGCCATCGACAGGCTGCTCCGACTCAAGGTGCTCACCAGCAAGCCCGGAGACCCGGATCGTCTCATACCCGTGGCGCCGGCCACCGCCTACGCCCAACTTCTTTTGCCGGCGATCCGTGAACTGCGCGAACGGCAGATGATGATCAACGAAGTGAGCGCGGAACTAGTGGATCTGCTTCCTGTCTACGAGAAAAGCGTCATGGAAGGCGTAAGGGAACACTTACTGCATCGTCTCGACAATGTGGATGCCGTCCGCCTGACCCTGTCCGAACTCTCGGCTCGCGCCACCAAAGAGATCCTCATTTCCCAACCCGGCGGCCCTCGCCCCGAACCCGTCCTCAAGGAGGCAACGGACCGCGCCGTAGGCGTGCTTGAGAGTGGCGTACGCATGCGTACGCTCTATCAGTACGCGGCGCAGTTCCATCAGCCCACTGTCGACCACGCCTCGCTGCTTGTCGAAAACGGCGCTGAAGTCCGTGTTGTTACGCATGTTTTCATGCAGCTCATCGTCTTCGACCGCGAAGTCGCCCTCGTCGAGCTGGTTGGCAACCCCAAAGGCGCCTTGCTCATACGTGACCTGAGCGTCATCCACTTCCTGGTCGGCGCCTTCGAGCGGGCTTGGGGTAAAGCCCTGCCCTTCCCGCTCGCCTACGAGCGGGACCAGATGCTGTTCAGCTCGGAGGAGATGAAGACGGCGATCGTGGAACTTCTCGTCGAAGGCCATGACGACAAGGTTGTCGCCAAGCGTCTTGGCATCTCCTTGCGCACCTTCCAGCGCCACCTGGCCGAGGTACTGCGCCGTATCGGGGCCCGCAACCGGCTCCACGCCGGCTACCTGCTGCGCGATCTCGGCATACTCCAAGAGAAAAGCACCCGACAGCAAAATCGGCGGGTCGCAAGGTAGTTGTCTGTTAGCTCGACGAGGTCGCAATGCCTTACAGGCCACCCGCAATCGTTCGCACAAAGGACACCATGACAGCGACCGTTCCGCCCTACGTCCGCCCTTCACGCCTGGATGAAGCGCGCCGTGACTGCACCGCTACCCGCATCTTCGGCGAGCAGCTCGATGGCACCGGTCTCGCCACGTGGGCACGGCCGAATGGCGGCTGCTTCATCGCGCTCAGCCTCCTCGACGGCTGCGCCCGCGAAGTGGTGCGCCTGGCCGCTGAGGCCGGCATCGCCACCACGCCGGCCGGGGCCACTCACCCCTACGGCATCACCGTGTGCGTGCGGCGCGCCGACTACGAGAGGCTGATCGCCCAGCAAAACTGACCCCGCGATCACATTCGACAACGAGCGCAACAAGGCCGGGCCATGCCCGGCCTTGTTGTATTTACGTCGACGGCGGCGGTCCGTTTAATGTTGAATTATTCCTTTTGCCCTGTGGCGGGTTTACGTCAGTCGTATGCACGATCCCTTGCGGCCGCGACAGGTGTCTCATTGCTCAGGCAGGATCGCGGTGCGTCGGACGGCATGACGAGTAACCACTCCACTCATTGGTGAGGGGCTCGGATTAACGCTCGTCCACACCGCTCGGTTTCGAAGAGGGAAAGGGACTCGAATTGAATGTCGGCAAGTTCACGCCCTACAATGGAAAAACAATTCAACGCGCCCCGCAGTGGGGGCGGGTGTCCGAGGAACTCCGCGAGGCCGTCACGGTGGTCTCCCAGGTTCTCCCGTTCCGTACCAATCAGTACGTGCTGGATGAGCTCATCAACTGGGACAGCATCCCGGACGACCCCATCTTCCGGCTGAACTTCCCCCACCGGGCA
The DNA here is from genome assembly GCF_017592595.1 of Streptomyces sp. NEAU-YJ-81. Classification (NCBI taxonomy): domain Bacteria; kingdom Bacillati; phylum Actinomycetota; class Actinomycetes; order Kitasatosporales; family Streptomycetaceae; genus Streptomyces; species Streptomyces sp. NEAU-YJ-81. The sequence goes on from NZ_JAGFNO010000004.1 coordinate 23,457, forward strand.
ATGCTGGACGACGCCGACTACGCCACCCTGCGGGATGTCATCGCTGCCGGCGACAAAGGGCAGATCGCGCTTCACGTGGGGAGGCTCCGTGAGCAGATGAACCCCCACCCTGCCGGCCAGCAAACCCACAACATACCCGAGTTGGACGGCGGGGAAGTCTCGGGGATCCAGCACAAGTACTCCCAGACAGTGCTGTTCTTCCCCAAAGCCGGGCAGTCCTGCCATGCCTACTGTACGTTCTGCTTCCGCTGGCCGCAGTTCGTCGGCGACGACGAGCTCGCCTTCGCCGCCAAGGATGCCCAGGGTCTGACCGCCTACCTCGCCCGTCACCGGGAGGTCACCGACGTCCTGATCACCGGCGGCGACCCGCTGATCATGCGGACAAACACTCTGGCCCGCTATATCGAACCACTCCTGACGCCGGAGTTCGAGCACATCCAGAACATCCGGATCGGCACCAAATCGGTCGCCTACTGGCCCCAGAGGTTCGTCACCGACCGGGATGCCGACGAACTCATGCGGCTGTTCGAGCGGGTCGTCACCGCTGGTAAGCACCTGGCAATCATGGGGCACTACAACCACCCCGCCGAGCTGCGCCCCGACATCGCACAGACCGCCCTGAAGCGGATCATCGCCACAGGCGCGAACACGCGCCTACAGTCGCCGGTGCTCAGGCACATCAACGACAACGCCGAGGCGTGGCGGGAGCTGTGGACGACCGGGGTGCGGCTGGGCGCCATCCCCTACTACATGTTCGTCGAACGCGATACCGGCGCCCGCTCCTACTTCGAGATTCCCCTGGTGAGGGCGTACGAGATCTTCCGCGACGCATACCAGCGGGTCTCCGGCCTTGCCCGTACCGTGCGCGGCCCCTCGATGAGCGCGTTTCCGGGCAAGGTTCTCATCGACGGCACCCCCACCATCCGTGGCGAGAAGGTGTTCGCCCTTCAGCTCCTTCAGGGGCGCAACGCGGACTGGGCCCGCCGACCGTTCTACGCCGCGTACGATCCGAACGCGACCTGGTTCGACCAGCTCATCCCGGCGTTCGGGGCGGAGAAGTTCTTCTTTGAGGACGAACTTCCGCCCCCGGCGCCCGAGGCTCGTGAACTGACGGTGGTGGGCGCATGAGTCGGCCGCCAACCCACGAACTCCTCGCGCTCAGGTTCGGGACTCAGACGGGGCGACTCGCGCGGGAGAACTTCCTGTTCGCCGACGACCGCTGCGCCACCGACACTCCGGCTGGGTTCGACTTCTACATCTGGGTCATCCGAGGTCAGGATCAGGTGATTGTCGTCGATACCGGGTTTGCCGCCCACACGGGTGCGCGGCGTGGCCGCGAGCAACTTCATCACCCCGTCGAGGCCCTCGCCGGTCTTGGCATCGACCTCACCGACGTGTCGCATCTGCTGATCACGCACATGCACTGGGACCATGCCGGTCACCTCGCCGCCTTCCCCACAGCTCGCGTTCATCTCCAAGAGCGGGAGCTCGCGTTCTGCACCGGCCGCGCCATGCGCCATGCCGCACCCCGCCGCCCCTTCGAGGCGGAGGATGTGAACGCGGTGATTCGGCTGCTGTTCGACGAGCGCCTCACCCTGCACCAGGGCCCAGCGACGATTGTGCCCGGCGTCGAGGTGCACCCGGCCCCTGGGCATACCCCCGGCCTTCAAGTAGTGCGCGTTCACACGAAGCGTGGCTGGGTGGTGTTGGCGAGCGATTCGTCGCACCTGTGGGCCAACATCCGTCGCCGGGCCCCGTTCCCGATCCTCGACCACCTCGCCTCCATGGTCGAGGCGTACGAGACCGTCGAAGCTCTGGCGGACGGCGTCGACCACATCATCCCCGGTCATGATCCTCAGGTCGCCACCCGCTTCCCCCGGGTAGAGGACGCCCCCCGCTGGGTGCAGTTGCACGAGGAGCCCATAGCCCCGTACACCGACCCGGCGGAGCTGAAGCTGAGCGAGCGGGTGATCTCGTGAGGGCTGTTCAGGTCACGATTGTCGGGATGGGGCCGCGCGGCCTCGGCATCCTCCAGCACATCGCCCAGCGAGCCCATCAGCTCCCCGAGGGCGTTGAGCTGGACGTCCACCTTGTCGACCCCGGCGACACCGGGCAAGGGGCACACTCCAACCGGCAGCCCGAGTATCTGCTCACCAACACGCTCGCCAGCCAGCTCACCATGTTCCCCGACGGTAGCGGCCAGTCGTTCACCGATTGGGCCCGGCAGGTTGGCTACCGCCGCTTCGCAGGTGGCTACTACCGCACTGGCGAGGCATGTGGGGAGCCGATCGGGCCACACGACTACCTGCCGCGCAACTTGCTCGGCGAGTATCTCTCCTTCGCGTCCGACCACACCATCAGCTCGCTGCCCGCGAGCGTGCGAGTGGTGCACCACCGGGCCCGCGCCATCGACATGGAGCCGCTCTCCCCGCCCGGCAGGTACGTGGTGCGGACCGAGGACAGCTACGAGATTCCCTCCGATTTCCTGTTCCTCGCCACCGGGCACTGCCAGCGCACTCCCACCGACGAGGATCTTCGGTTCGAGAATTTCGTCCGCGAACACCAGGGCCGCAACGACCGCCTCGCCTACCTGGCGGACTGCTACCCGGTCGACAAGCTCGGGCGCATCGCTCCCGGGGCCACGGTGGCCGTGCAGGGTTTCGGGCTGACCGCCCACGACGTCATCGCTCACCTCACCATCGGTCGGGGCGGACGTTTCGAGGGCGACGGCCACGGCATGCGCTACATACCGTCCGGGCGCGAGCCGAGCATGCTGCTGTTCTCCCGTCAGTGCCTGCCCGCCGCCGCACGCGGCATCAACCAGAAAGGCATCGCCGGCGCCTACCAGCCGCACTTCTTGACCCCCGAGGCCATACGCGGTTTGCGTGAGCACGCGGAGCGGGAGCGCGGCAGCACGCAGGTCGACTTCGAGGCGGAAGCCGTGCCGCTACTACTTCGAGAGATGGGCTACGTTTACCGCTCCACGCTGGAGCAACGTCATATCCGGCCCGACCAGTACGAATTCACGGCGGCCGATCAGGCCGCTGTCGACGCCATCGTCGACCCGCTGGCTGGTAAGAGCTTCAGGGATCTGGACGCCTTCCGCGCCTTCTTCACGGCGTTCGTCACCGAGGACCTGGAGCACGCCGAGGAAGGCAACCGGACGAGCCCTGTCAAAGCTGCCACGGACGCCATCCGGGACGTGCGCGCCAGCCTGCGCGAGGCCGTCGAATTCTCCGGCCTGACACCGGATTCGCATCGGGTGTTCAACACCCGCTGGGTGCCGCTCATGAACAGGATCGCGTTCGGGCCACCGCGCCGCCGTAACTACGAACTTCTTGCCCTGATGAACGCTGGTGTGGTCGATCTGGCTGGAGGACCGGGCTGCCGTATCGTCCCCGACCCTGAGACCTCCCGGTTCACCGTTGAAACCGAGTTCACCAACGGCCCGACCATCCGACACGCCGACGCCTTGGTGGCGGCGCGCCTGGACTTGTTCCACCCCGAGGCGGACAGTTCCCCGCTGACCGCCCGCCTGTTGGCACGCGGCCTGATCCGCCCCTATGGCAACGGCTCCTACGAGCCGGGCGGTGTGGACATCACACCCAGTGGCCGCGTCATCGCCAAGACCGGGACGCCGCTCACAGGTGTATGGGCTCTCGGATACCCCGTCGAAGGGCCGCGGTACTACACGTACTACCTGCCCAGGGACGGGCAGAAGTCGCGGTTCACGGACGAGGCGAACGCCGCCGTGTGCGACATGTGGCAGCAACTCACGACCGTCGAGGAGGATGATTCCCGTGCCGATCGGCAGCGGCAGCCAGTTTCCATACCCTGACTTCAAAAAACGCTACGACATCCCGCTGCCCGAGCCAGTGGTGTGGCGGTGGGCGGACACCTCCGGCCGACTCGGCGACACAGAGCACCCCGAACGCGGCACGCTCGCCCTGTCTCTGCCGAACGGCAGCGCCGAAATCATCCGTGATGTCGCCGTCGCCTACCAGGTCATCTCCGCTGGGAAGAACACCACCCCGCACGCGCATACCTGGTACCACCTGTTCGTCGTGCAAGCCGGCACCGGCACTGTCACCTTCCACGACACGAGCGAGACCACCGATCTGAACCCCGGGGACCTTCTGCTCGTCCCGGCCTGGTCGCTGCACCACTTCAACAACCCCACCAGCCAGAATCTCGTCCTGCTGAACCTGATGAACATCCCGCTGTTGGCCCAGCTGGGGAACCTGGCCTCCAGGCAATCGGAGCCCGGCGCGTGACCGCGCGAGAGGTCGACGAGGCGGCGCCCGCCGAGACGGCTGCCCACTCAGCGGGCCCGTACAAGTGGGTCGTGCTTGCCGTCGCCGTTACCGCGCTGACCTCTGGCTCGATCGTCTACTCCGGCGTCAGCGTCTTGCTGCCGTTCTGGAAGGACACCTACCACCTGTCCGCTGCCACCGCTGCTCTCGCGGCCACGGCGATCCAGGCTGGGCCGATCACCTCGATGCTCATCATCGGGCGGGCCATCGACCGCTACGGAGAGCGCTGGGTCGTCTCTCTTACGATGATCGCCATGGGCATCACGGCGTTCATCGCCGCGGCCGCGGGTCGCAATTACCCTGTGCTGCTGCTGTTCATCCTGGTGATGGGCGCCTTCTACGGATCTATTCTGCCTGGCGGGCAGCGGGCCATCACCCGCTGGTTCGAACCCGGCCTACGAGGTATGGCCACCGGCATACGCCAAGCCGGTCTGCCGATCGGCGCCTCCATCGCCGGCGCAATACTGCCCGCCGTCGCCCTGCACCGCAGCTGGACCGCAGCCATGATCGTCCAGGGAGTGGCCGGCATTCTCGGGGGCGTGGTCTTCGCCACCTTCCACCGCAAGGCGGGTGACGCCACTACGAGTGCGCGAAAGACACCGGTAAACCTGCGCCGCTTGATCCTCGGCCTCGTACGCGACAGAGCCGTCCGCTCGCTTCTCATCGCCGGACTCGCTTTGGCCGCGTTCCAGTACGTGTTCTCCGTGCAGATCTTGATCTTCCTCAACGATCACCTGCGCATCCCGATTGTCACGGCGGGCTTCATGTACTCGGTGGCCCAGGCTGCCGGGATCGCCGGCCGGATCGGTCTCGCCTGGATCAGTGACCGTCTCTGGCCCGGCATGCGGATGCGCTCTTTGAAGTGGCTTCTCGCCTTCTCCGCGATCCCGATCGCTGCGCTCAGTGTGTTGACCCCCGGCTCGCCCCGCGTGCTTGCATACGCGCTCTGCACGCTGCTGGGCCTGCTCAGCGTCGGCTGGTACCCGCTCTACCTCGTACAGGTCACCGACGTCGCCCCCCAGCACGCGGTCGCCTCCACAATCAGCTTCGCGATCACCCTGAACCAGATCATCGCCGCCGCCCTGCCACCGCTGTTCGGCGTGCTCGTCGGCGCCACCGGCTACACGGTCGGCTGGCTCTTCCTGGTGGTCATTCTGGTCCTGACGGCTGCCCAACTGCACCGCACTCAGGCCGCCCCAAACCCCATCGCATCGCAGACCTCCTGAAGGGACACGCTCGTGCTCAAGCGCATTGACCATATCGGTGTCGTCGTCAACGACCTGTTCCGCGCAAAGAAATTCCTCGAAAGCCTCGGTCTCACCCTCGAGTTCGAACGCGAGGTGCCCGAACGGCATGTCAAAGCCGCGTTCTACCGGGTGGGTGACGGGGCCCGTATCGAGCTCATCGAACCCACCACCGGCGAGGCCCGCCAGCGCCGTCTCGGCGACGGCAACCAGGCTCGCATCGAGCACATCGCCGTCGAGGTCGACGACAGCATCACCAAGATCATGCAGACTCTTCGTGGCATCGGCGTCGAATTCGTCGCTCCTCAGCCCGTGGCGATCGACGGCAACCTCAATGCCTTTTCCCGGCCCGACACCTCGGAGGGGATTCAGTTTCAGCTCCTCGAGCGCGCCGCCGCGACGGCCTAACCTGCGCGTTTCACCTGCCGCAGTGTCCAGATCTTGATCCGAAAAGCGAAGGCGCCTTCTGAACTGGGACGACAGGGCTTGGTCGCGGGCGGTATCACCTGGCGCGCGACGCCCGCCGACTTCCCCGCGTGGCACCGCATCTACACCCGGTGCATCCTGGCGATGAAATCCGGATCGGTGGACGCCTTCCAGGTGGTTGTGGCCTGCCAGGAGACCGTGCCGTCGCGCAGAATACGCCGCAGGGTATCCCGGCTGATCGTCGCAACCACGTGCCGCTCGACCAGATGGGCTGCGAGTTAGGCCAGGCTCCAGGTGGAGAAGGCGACGATCTTCCAGTCCACGGGGGACGTCCGGGCGATCAGGCGGATGTGCTCATGTACCCGCTCACTGATCGCCTTCGGGCGTCCCCCGCTCCATTTCAGGTCCAGCGCGGTAAACCCCCGCTCGTTGAAGGCGTGGATGAATCGCGGACGTAGTCCTCGCCGACCTGCATCAGCGAGGTGATGTCCCTGACTGTCTGGCCCTGGGCGGACATCAGCACACGATCGCCCGCCGCGGCCGGACGGGGTCCTTCGCGGTCCTGCTGATCCGCTGCGGCCGACGCCCCTCGTCCATACTGACGGGCGTTCCGACTCGATTGGCCTCCCGGCTGTGTTGATCTTCGAGATCGACAGGGAAGGCGTGCCAGCGTTCAAGTACCAGGTGCTCGGCGGACTGTCGGCCACCCCGAAGGCGGCACGCGTACCGATCCCGATCGATCTGCGCGCCGACTGGGCCGGAGCACTGACCAACGCCGGCTTCGACACGGCCGCACCAAGCGTCTGGCTGGCCGAGGGATTGCTGTTCTACCTCTCCGCGGGTGACCTGGCGGCCAAGGGCTGGTCCACATCGATCCACACCCCCTTCGACTACACCCGCCAACACGGACGCGGCCCGCTGCCCACTGCCCACTGCCCGAACAGAACGACGCGCTGGCGGGCAACCGGTGGGTGTTCGCGAGCAAGACCCGGCCGTAGCGCTGCCGTCAGGCGGCGAAGCTCCTCGCGATCGCCGGTGTCGCGGGTGATCGCGAGGCCCGGTCACACGACCAGGCGCAGCCAGGCCGCCGCGAGTGCGGCGTGACCGGCCGGCGTCGGGTGTACGCCGTCCGCGGCCCAGTACTCCGGCCCGGTGGTCGCGGCGAGCTCGGCGAACATGCCGTCGGCGGCGAGCAGCTGCGCGCCGTACTTGCGGGCGAGGTCGCGCACGACCTGGATCTTCGGGTCCAGGTCGGTGCGCCATTCCATGCGCTCTTTCTCTCCGATGCGCACGACACCGGCACCGGCCTCGACGACGCCGTGGATCGGCAGGAGAAACGGCTCGATGAGGATCAGCTTCGTGCCCGCCTCGGCGAGGGGCGCGAGCAGGCGGTATAGCCCGCTTCGAACTCCTCCACGGGGATCACGTATCCCTTGGGGTCCAGCGTGTGCCAGCCCATGTCGTTGACCCCGACGAGGATCGACACCACGTCCGGGCGCGCGTCGAGTACGTCTATCTGCCAGCGAGCTTCGAGGTCCATTACCTTGTTGCCCCCGTTCCCGGTGTTCAGCCAGGTCACGGGCCGGTCCGGGTGCCGGAGTCCCCACTCGCCCGCGACGCGCAGCGGGTATCCGAACCCCAGACCGTCTTCGCTCTCCAGCCGTTGGCAGTCGGTGATCGAATCGCCGGTGAACATCACGGTGCTTCCCGGTCGGACAGTGATCGTCATGTGCGCTCCTTGAACTCGGGTGAGGAGAGGAAAACGGAGGAGAACGGTGACACTCCGGCGATATGGGTACCCGTCGGAACCTCTCGAAAGGTGCCGGACCCCACCGACATCGGACCGACAGCCCCCCATATGCCGCCGACATCACGGCTCCGCCGCCCGATCACCCCTGGCCAAAGCGCCGATCAGCCAGGAGGAGGCTTTGAGCCCCCTATGGGTCATGCTTGCGACCGCATCCCCGCAGGCCCCGGCAGGGCGTTGCGCCCGCCCGGAGTGCGCCACCGTCGGCCCTGGCCATGAACCTGCAGGGCGACACGTCATTGCTTGTCGACCAGTTCGTAGGGCGGCGTGCGGCCGCCGGGCGGAGCCGGGCGGTGGCATCTGATCCGCGCCACGGCCCCGCCGAATGCCCGTCAGGCGCTGACGACCTTCCGGAGTTTGCGTACGAGCTTGACGACGGCCCAGACGATGATGCCGCCCAGGAGGAGCAGGAACAGGATCGCCTGCCACAGGGGCATCTTCTTCTTTCCGGTGGACGAGTCGCCGTCGTTGCTGCTGGAGGAGTAGCCGCCGCGTTTCGACTTCTTGTTGCCGCCGACCTTGCTGACGCCACCACCGCCGCTGCCACCGCCTCGCTTCGACGACAGCGCGACGTACGAGACGGAGTCACGCGCCGGCGCCGCGTGGGCCGCGGTGGGTGCCACCCCGAGCAGGGCGCCGATCAGGAAGAGTGTGGTTGCCAAACGCATGAGAGATCCCCGTGATGGTGGGTCGGAATGTTATTCGCGCCAGGGCGCAGCGTTGCACCCTAGGGCATGGATCTGTGCTGTCGAAGCTTGGGCTCCGGCACGAGTTGTGTGAAGGGTTCAAGACGGTCTCAGGGACCTCGCTCCAGCGTTCCGAGTGGCGGACATACGCCTCCCGACCGTTGGTGAACTGTCGTAGTTGTCCGGAAGGGTGGATGTTGGGGCGGGCTCCCTGGCCGCACAGGAGGCGGCTATCACGTTCAAGTTGCCGCCGGGCCTGGAAGAACGCGGGTAGCTGCGGACCAGGATCCAACGGAGTGCCTGGCCGCGCTGCACGAACGGGAGGACGAGGACGTCCGGTCCGGTGTCTATGCGGCCTTCGACGGTGCATCGGAGCTGCTGAACACCCTGCCGGCGGCCTCGTGGGCGCTGGTGACGTCGAACTATGAGCACCGGGTACGCGGGCGATTTGCCCGGACGGGCCTGCCACTCCCGCGCGTCATTGTCGACGCGGCCGCAGCAGAGGAGGGCAAACCGTCGCCGGTGCCCTACCTGTTGGCCGCCGAGCAGCTCGGTGCCAAACCCGAGGACTGCCTGGTCATTGAGGACGCCCCCGCCGGAGTCGAGGCAGGGCTGCGGTCTGGCATGACGGTGTGGGGGGTCAACGCCGCGGTTGCGGTGGGCGGCGTGCACCGTCACTTCGGGAGCCTGCGCGAAGGAGTCCCCGACATTCTCGTCCTTCGCCCGCTTGAAGGGATCGGCCGCAGTGGAATGATCACGGTGTGGCTGGTGTGATCACGACGACGATCGCCGACGGTGGCTACCCCGGTTCCGGCCTGGTGACCCAGCGTCCGAGCCGGCCAACTCGTTCGGCTTTCCACGTCGCTGCCGCCGCAGCCGCGCACAGGCCCGGACGGCCCCGCCGCGGAGACGGCATCACGAACGGGCCCTCAGCCCGTCCAGCGTGAGGTCGAGCAGTCGTTCGGCCCGTTCCCGGTGTTCGGGCTTGGCCGAGGTGACGGCGATGCCTTCGAGGGCGGCGCCCATATCGGTCGGGCTGATGTCGGTGCGGATCGCCCCGGCGGCTATGCACGCGTCCATCAGGGCGGTGATGGCAGCCTGGATCATGTCCCGACTGTGGCCGTAAGGGTTGCTTCCCGCGGCGGCGATGGCACGCAAGGCGTCGGCCATGCCGAATTTCGCGGTGACGTAGTCCAGGAAGAGGCGTGTCCAAGCGCGCAAGGCTTCGTAGGGTGGCCTCTCCTCGAGCAGATCGGGGACGGCGTCGCACAGCTGAGCCACCTCGTTGCGGTAGACCGCCTCGATCAGAGCCTCACGGGTGGCGAAGTTTCGGTACAGCGTCGCGCTGCCCACGCCCGCCTCCTTGGCGATGCGCTCCAGGTGCGTGTCCAGCCCCTCCTCGGCGAACACGCGCACCGCAGCCGCGAGAATCTTGTCTCTGTTACGCCGCGCGTCAGCTCGCAACGGGCGTTGTGCACTGTCGGCCATCAGCGGTCGCCATTCTCCTCCGGTCCCCTTCACTTGCTAAACGGAGGGCCGCCCACTTAGCCTCTCGTCACGTAAGTGGGGGCGCCCCCAATTTCACTGTAGGCCATGGTCCGACCTGTACACATCCCCCTTGGAAGGACGTTGACCATGTCAGGTGTCGAAGGCAAGGTCGTAGCGATCACAGGTGCCAGCAGCGGCATCGGAGCGGCGACGGCGATCTATCTCGCCGAGAAGGGCGCCCGGCTCGTGCTCGGGGCCCGACGGGAAGACCGGTTGCAGGCGGTAGTGGACCAGATTACGGCGCAGGGCGGCTCGGCCGTCGGGACGGTCATCGACGTGACGCGCCGCGAGGACCTCGAGCGCCTGACGGACACGGCGGTCGACCGGTTCGGCCGGCTCGATGTCCTGGTCTCCAACGCCGGCACAATGGCGGTGTCACCGTTTGACGAGCTACGCCAGGACGACTGGGACGCGATGGTCGCGACACACATCACCGGCCTGCTGAACGGTATCGGGGCGGCACTTCCCGTCTTCAGGCGGCAGCGCTCCGGCCAGTTCGTCAACATCGCCTCGACGGCGGCCTACGTCGTGAAATCCCCGCAGGCCGTCTACGCGGCCACCAAGACGGCGGTGAAGGTGCTGACCGAGGGACTGCGACAGGAGTCGGGACCCCACCTGCGGGTCACCCTGGTCTCGCCCGGGTTCACCAACACCGAGGGCGTGGGCAAGGGTGCGAGTCCCGAGGCAGCGGCGGCGGCAGCCCGACAGCGCGACGAGATGGCCATCCCACCGTCCGCCATCGCGTCCGCGATCGGTTACGCGATCGAGCAGCCCGCCGGCGTCGACATCAGCGAGGTGGTCGTACGGCCCACCGTGCAAGCCTGACGACCAACGCTTCCGACCGGGCGGGCCGACAGGGAAGACGCTGGAGTTTCACGCAGCAAGCGTCTGTGCCGCCGCCACCGCGGGCAGGGGTGCCACCGGGATGCGTACCGGCGCGACCGGGTCATAGGCGGGCCAGACGCGGTACGTGGTCTTGCCCGGGTCCACGAGGGGATCACCGAGGGCGATCCGCCCCTGGGAGTACAGCCTGTCGCATACGGGGGTGGGCAGAGCGACGTAGCAGCCTCCCCTGTGGGCGACGTGGTCGTACGGCTGCCAGTAGCCGTACCGGCGTCGTCCACGTGCATGCACGGTGAGAAACACCGGAGTACGGGAGTCGGACATGACGCGGAGAACGCCGGCGTCGGCAGCAGCCTCGAACGGGACATCGGAACGGGAGCGGGACTGGTAGAGGACGGGGGACATCAACGCTGCCTTCCGAGGGCCGGGACTCACGATCAGCTACCCCAATTAAAGCAGCTATTCGATCTTGATTACAGAACTTCCGCTGGAGCAAAGGGACTTGAGCGGGGACGGAGAGGGAACTTGAGCACCCCCGCGATGCTCGCTCCCGCCGTGCCCGCGCATCGTCGCCGCCTCACCGGCCGAATGGTGTCAGCTACCAGTGGACCGGACGGTGCCCATGACCTTCTCGATCTCGGCGGCTGTCAGCGCGTTCGGAACCCCTTGGTCCGCGTAGATCACCCAGCCGTGCATGGTGCCGTCGGGGAGCTTCTGCGCGATGCTGTGCACGATCGCCTTCGACGGGACGCATGAGCTCGGCCGGTTGGTGACGGTGACCTGGGCGGTGGCGGTGTAGCCGTCGATATTCCCCTGCTTCCATGGCTTGGCCTCGCTGACCTTGATCTTGGGCTTGTGGTCCGCACCCCCGTACGCGGCGAAGCCCCAGTTTCCTGCCCAGTTACGAGCGTTCTCCTGGAGGGTGCCGTCCTTGCCACCGCCTGTGGTGCCGACGGTGGCAAGCTGCCCCTTGCCCGCCTCACCGATGGCCTTGGGATTGGGACTCGAGGAGCAGCCGCCCTCACGGTAGCTGGCGGCCGCGGTCATGACGACGATCGGCTGGCCGTTCTTGTCCGTGTAGGAGAGGGCCGTGTTCTCATCGAAGACCCTCCACTTCTTGGCCTTGGCCGGCACGTCATAGCGGAAGTGGTGCTTCTGCGCGGTCTGCGTCTGCCATCCGGCGACCGACGGCTGGTCGCCCGAAGGGTTCGACGGGGCAGCGGACTGGGACGACCCCGCCGAGGGCGCCTTCGACTCCGCGGCGCTGGTGTCCTTGTCCGTGGCCTCGCCGGTGTCGTCGTTGCACCCGCTCAAAGCGACGGCCATGCCGATGCCGATGGCCGCGATCAGGGTCTTCTTCATTCGCCGGGACGATATACGGGTGGACTGCGGGTGCTGAGTGATGGGCTCGATGATCTTTGAGTGAGACATGATCGGCACTCTAAGCGAGCCGCGTTGCCGCCCGTCCCCCACGTGGGCGACCCACTGCGAGACGGATACCGGCTCGTGACACATCACATGAAGCTGATACGCGCGGCTCGGCTCGCGAAGTACCGCTCAGGTCATCGCTCGGCAGGCGCACTCGCTCGAGTACCGGTCAGCGGGGGCTGGTCGGGCGGTCGGGCAGCACGGCCGGGGAGCCTGCCAGGCGGTCCATCAGGCGGGCGGCGAGCAGCAGGACCTGGCGCTCGGTCTCATTGAGGTCGGCCAGGGCGATGTCGAGCCATGCGTCGCGCTGTGCCAGGTCGTGGGCGAGGGCCTCGCGGCCCGGCTGCGTGATCTCCAGCACCTGCTGCCGGCCATCGTGGGTGTCACGCGTACGGCTGATCAGGCCGTCGCGTTGGAGCTCGGCGAAGACCCGGGTCAGGGATTGCGGCTGCTGGCGATCGGCGGTGGCGAGGGCACCGGCCGACATGGGGCCGTTGCGCAGCAAGTGGCCGAGGATGCTGCACTTGTTGAGGCTGAGCCCTTCCGCGGGGCGCTCCGCGCTCAGCCTGCGGGCGAATCGGACGGCACCCTGCCGGATCTCGGCGGCCACTCGGCCATCCAGGCTCCCGCGCTCGTCGCTCTGCCCACGGTCCTCGTGTGCTGGTTGCTCTGACAGCATATTGCTAAGGTACCACTTACTAAATATCCAGAGGAGGGCTCAACCGAAGGCCCCGATCGCACGTATTCCATCGGCGATGATGCTACGTAATGCTTACGTTTTCGATGCCGCTGCGCCGGACACTGCACTTCGGCCCGAGGTGGATGCACCTGCGGGCAACCGCCATGACCATGGCGATACAGCGTGTCCTGGACCGGACCGACCGGCTGCTGGCGTGCGCCGTGCTGCCATGCGCGGCGGCCGGTGGAACGGAGCTCACCACGCTGATCCAGCGTCATCCCCAGGTGGGTGACGTGGCATTCGTCCTGGCCATGGCTGGGTCGATCTGGTTGCGGCGGTTCGGGCTCCGCGCCACACGGGTGGGCACTCTCGTCGTATTGGCCGCTGATCGCCGTCCTGGTCGTGCCCGGTGGCACCGAGGCCGTCGGCGGGCACGAGCGAACCGGGTGGGCGGCGGTGACGGCACTGGTCGCGGTCGCCTGGGGGACGCCGCTGATGTGGGTGGCGCAACGTATCGGTTTCGTTCGCAGGCCACCGGCGGCCGATGTGGTCACAGCGGCCGGGCCGGCGCGCGGCGGGATGCCGGCCGGCACTCGGATGGCGTTGCAGATGGCGGCCGCGTCGGCCGCGGCGTTCACCGCGGGCCGGATGCTGTGGCCGGACCACTGGGCCTGGGTGGTCCTCACGGCGTTCCTCGTCTGCAGCGGTGCGCGAAGCCGCGCGGATGCGCTGGTGAAGGGGGTGTGGCGAACGGTCGGCGCGTCGGTCGGGACGGTGGTGGCGGGGGCGGTCGCCGGATCGTTCGGACCCCGGTCGGACGCCGTGGTGGTGCTGATCTTCGCAGTGCTGACGGTGGCCACCTGGCTGCGGGAGTTGAGCTACGCGTACTGGGCGGGCTGCGTCACGGCTGTGCTGTCGCCGACGACCCGAGCCTGGGCCGGCGGCGCGAGGAGGTGGCGGCGCACGCGCTCGCCATACGCCGCGCCATCGGCCGCCGCCCGGCACCACACGGCGCCCCCGGACCGACTCCACTGGCGAAGGCCAGTCCACCGGGACCGGAAGCGGCCGTGGCCGTGGCCGTGGCCGTAGCCGTAGCCGTGCGGACTCTCGCCGCGATCGACGCCCAACTCGGCGTCCTCACAAGGTGTTCGGTCAGCCGCCGATCCCACCCGCGTCGAATCCGGCCGCGCCCACCCCTCGGTTCGAGAAGCGCATGAGCTGACCAGACGCAGTATTGATATCCCAAGTAGCACGTGGAGGTTGGATGAGTATGGACAGGTCCATTTACCGGGACGCGACCGAGCTGGCCGAGCTGATCAGGACACGACAGGTGTCGGCGGCCGAGGTGGTGCGGGCGCATCTGGACCGGATCGAGGAGGTCAACCCAGAGCTCAACGCGATGGTGACAGTGCTCGCCGAGCAGGCGCTCGCCGCGGCACACGCCGCTGATGAGTCGGTCGCGGCCGGTACCCCTCTCGGGCCCTTCCACGGTGTGCCGTTCACGGTCAAGGACGCACTGGACGTCGAGGGCGTCGTTACCACGCGTGGTTCCGTGCTGTTCCGCGACCATGTCGCGGCGGCGGACGCGACCGCGGTGGCGCGGCTTCGGGCAGCCGGTGCCATTCCGCTGGCCAAGACGAACCTGCCCGAGTTCTCCTACTGGACCGAAACCGACAACCTGCTCGTCGGCCGGTGCCGCAACCCCTGGGATGTCGAACGAACACCCGGCGGTTCCAGTGGCGGCGAGTCGGCCGCGATCGCCGCCGGGATGTCACCGCTCGGGCTGGGCAGCGATGTCGCCATCTCGGTGCGTGGCCCGGCGCATGACACGGGGATCGTCGCCCTGAAGGCAACCCGGGGACGAATTCCGATCACCGGACACTGGCCGGACGTTCCCCGTCGCTACTGGCACGTCGGCCCGATGGCACGCAGCGTGCGGGACATCGCGACCGCGCTGCGCCTTCTGTCCGGACCCGACGGCGCGGATGGTGAGGTGCGGCACTCACCGCCCCAGACCGACTCCCCGAAGGAGGTGGCCGGGCTGCGCGTCGGCTGGATGGCCGAGCCCGGATTCGGTCCCGTGGACGGTGAGGTGGCGGCCACGGTCTCGGCCGCGGCCGATGCGCTGCGCGAAGCCGGCTGCACCGTCGAACCCGCTCCCCTGGAAGCCCTGGAGGCGGTGGACGGGACCGAGCTGAGCGCCATCCTGTTCGCCGCGGAGACGGGACCGTACTTTCGGCGAGTGGCCGCCGGCCGCGAGTCCGAACTGCACACCGTCATGCAACACACGATCGACGCTCCGGAGGTGGCGCTGGACAACTACATCGCCGCGCAACAGCGAGTCGAGGCACTCAGTTCGCTGTTCGCCGGATACTTCGAGCGCTACGACGCGCTGCTGTGCCCCGTGTGCCCCGTACCGGCCCCGCCTCATGCGCAGCGGACGTTCCGTGTCGGGGAGCGGACGGTACCGGCGAGCGGCATCATGCGCGCCACCGTGCCGTTCAACCTCACCGGGCTGCCCGCGCTGTCGTTGCCATTCGGGGCCACCGGCGACCGGCTGCCGATCGGTGTCCAGCTCGTCTCCCGCTGGTTCGACGAGACGACCGTCCTGCGGCTGGGCGCGGCCCTCGAGTCGGTCAGCCCCGTCCGCCACCGCTCCCCCGACCTCGCCCGCCGCTGATCCCTCGGTCTCACTCCCGGCCGCTCGAGTCCCGCGAACGGATCGCCACGGCCGTCGGTATCGCGGTCGTCGACGGATCGTGGACGCCTCCGACACGATGAGTGCCAGCGGGTCGGCCCGAGCCATGCGCCCGGCCGACCCGTTGCCGACTGGTCACCAACCGCTGATGCGGTGCCAGACGGCCTGGACGGCGGGTGCGTCCGTCGCCGTCCGGCCACTGTCGATGGCGTGGTAGCCGCGGTGTTGGGCGGCTGTGGCGCAGGCGTGGTTGGGCAGGACGCGCAGACGGGTGCCGACTGGCAGGTCGGGCAGGGTGGCGCCGTCGCGGGCGGTGATGGTGCCGTGTTCCTGGCTCGCGGCGCTCATGACCAGGCCGGGGATCAGATGCCCCTCCAGGTCGGTGACCAGGCCGTACCCCTGGTCCTGCGGCTGGGCCGCGGTGCCGCGGTCGCGGGACATCGCCATCCAGCCACCGTCGGTGACGATCCAGCCGTACTCGGGACGATGCCCGATGACGGTGACGACGACCGACAGCGCGAGGTCGTCGACCTGGCACACTCCGAGACCGGCCATCACCAGGTCGAAGAAGACGTAGTTGCCCGCGCGCAGTTCGGTGACGCCGGTGAGGTCCTCGGCGGCGTGTGCGGTGGGCGTCGAGCCGACGCTGACGGTGGCCACCGGCAGCCCGGCGGCGCGCAGATTCTCGGCGGCGGCGACGGCGGTGTCGCGTTCGTTCTTCGCCGCCAGCCGCTGCTCCTCCGCGGAGTAGGCGAAGTAGGACTCGCCCGCGTGGGTCAGCACACCGTCCAGGCATCCGGCGTCGTGCAGCGTGCGAGCGATGTCGACGAGGGCGGGGGCATCGGTCTTGAGGCCGCCGCGGTGGCCGTCGCAGTCGATCGCGATCTGGGTGGGAATGCTGATGCCCTCCCGACGGGAGGCTTCCGCGACGAAGTCGGCCTGCTCGGTGCTGTCCAGCAGGACGCGGAGGGTGACGCCGCGGCGCAACAGGGCGATCACACGGGGGAGTTTGTGGGGGGCGATGCCGACGGCGTAGGTGATGTCGGTGTAGCCGCCGTCGGCGAACGCCTCGGCTTCGGCGAGCGTGGAGACGGTGACGGGGTGGGGCGCGCCGCCGTGCATAAGGGCGGCGACGTCAAGGCTCTTGGCCGTCTTGACGTGCGGCCGCAAGGCGACGCCGAGGTGGTCGGCCCTGGCCGCGAGGCGGTCGATGTTGCGCAGCGCCTTGTGTACGTCGACGACCGCGAAGGGGGTGTCGGGGTCGGCGAGCGTCCTGGTACTGGTGGACGGGGTGGTGGTGGTCATGGGGTGAGGTCCGTTTTCTCGAAGGTTGTTCGTCGCCCGGATCGCATGCACACCGTCGCCCTGGGGCATGGTCCGCGTCCCGCTCACATCATCGACTAAAATTCCACTTCTAGACAATAGCGCTAGATACTGTGTCCGGGCGGGCCGTACAGCAGAACGGCGGTCCGCCCGGGCACACGGGCACACGGGACGCACCCCTGTGGTGTGCGCTCAGGAGACGGGCGCGTGGTGGTAGTCCGCGGCGGCGAACGCCTTGCCCAGCTTGACGAGAGACTCCGGGGCATCCAGGCGTTCCATGACTGCCTCGATGAAGACGAGCCGGTCGCGGTTGCTCCTGGCCGTGTCGAGCGCGGCCGCGAGGGCGTCTTCGGTGTCCGCCTTGGCGGTGATGGCCAGGTTCCGGGGGTCGAATGCTTCGACCAGCCGGTCGTACCGCCAGGTGGCGATGTTGTTGTAGCTCGCGTCCGCACCGAGGATGCAGCGCTCGACCGTATAGCCGTCGTTGTTGACCAGGATGATGACGGGGGTGAGCCCCTTCCGCAGCACCGTGGACAGCTCCTGCGCCGTCAGTTGGAAGGAGCCGTCGCCGATCAGCAGGATGTGGCGGCGGTCGGGCGCCGCCAGCATGGTTCCCAGCAGCGCCGGAAGCGTGTAGCCGATCGACCCCCACAGCGGCTGGCCCACGAAGGTGCAGCCGTGCGGGAGCGGCAGTTCGGCACATCCGTAGTACGAGGTGCCCTGGTCGGCGATCACCACGTCGCCGGGCTCGAGGAACGCCTGGAGCTGCGGCCAGAAGCGCTCCTGGACCAGCCGGGCCGAGCGCACGGGCTCGTACGCCTGCCCCATGAGGCGGCGTTGAAAGAGCGACGTGATGTCGGCGGGTTTATGGGGGCCCTTACTGATCAGGGCCAGCAGCGCGTCCTTCATGGACACGTGGGCGTGCTGGGTCTCGCCCACGGCGACGGTGCTCGGATGCAGCGCGATGACCCGTGACGGGTCGATGTTCTGGGAGAATCCGCCGGTGACCGAGTCGGTGAACTGAGTGCCGACGGCCAGCAGGCAGTCCGCGTTCTCGATGGACTCCCGGACGTAGGTGTCGCTGAGTTTGCCCGCGTATCCGCCGATGAACTGGTCGTGATCCTCCGGGAAGACACCCTTGGCGTTGCTGAGACAGGCGACCGGGCAGCCGATCTTCTCGACGAGTTCCACCAGTTGGCCGGCGAGGTGGTAACGGTCGGCCTCGGGGCCGACCAGCACGGCCACCGACCGGGCCGCGCGCAGCGCATCCCGCGATTGGCCCGCGAACTTCTCCAGTCTGCGGGGGTCGCTGGAGGGTTCCAGTAGGGCCAGGGGCTCGGTCGGCGCCTCGACCGTCTCGTACGCGACGTCCGACGGCAGCATGATGTATACGGGGCGCTTGAGCAACCAGCAGAAGCGCAGTACCCGGTCGATCTCCGAAGCGGCGTTGTCGCGGGTCAGCATCGCCTGCGCGACCGTGTACTCACCGGCGCACTTCGCGGCACGGGTGAAGTCGCCGTCACCGGCCGTGTGGTGGACCTTCTGCTTGCCCTCCATGACGAACGTGGCGGGCGTCCCCACGATGGACACGACGGGCACCGACTCGGCGTACGCGCCGGCGACACCGTTGAGGGCACTCAGCTCGCCCACGCCGAAGGTGGTGACCAGCGCGGCGATCCCGTTCAACCGGCCGTAGCCGTCCGCGGCATAGGCGGCATTGAGCTCATTGCAATTCCCCACCCAGTCAAGGCCGTCCATCGCCTCGACCTGGTCCAGGAACTCCAGCTGATAGTCGCCGGGCACCCCGAAGACATGCCTGACCCCGACCTCCCGCAGACGACGCAGCAGGTAGTCACCGACCATGCACACGCCCATGACGCGACCTTTCTCGATGCTCTCGATTCCTGCCACGCCGGTCTGCCCGTGACGATGCTGTCACCGGTGGCTCCCCCGAGCCACCGGGCCCCGGGACGTGCCCCGCCGAACGGGTTACGGCCACCCGGGCGCGCAGCCCGCGGCGGGGCGAGCCGGGCGCGGGCCACCTCATGGCGGGGTGACACGAGGGGCTACCGCGGTCACCTGGGCGCCGGACAGCTCGTCGAGGAAGACGGTGCGCCGGCGCCAGCGGGCGGAGAACAGCCGTGGCTGGATGAACGCCTTCAGCCCCTCGGGTGGCGCCTCCCGCCGCGTCCGGTCGGCGTCGGTCACCTGGACCGGGCCACCGACCAGTGCCCGGCCGACCTCGCCCGCTTCCCGCTCCCGCCCGTTCTGCGCCGGCCAGTGAGGGCTCTCCGGAGCCATACGGCGCAGCCAGATGATGACCAGGGCCGGCACCGCCCCGAAACCCAGGATGATCCGCCACGAGTCGGCCTGTGGCCGCACTTCGAGGACCACCACCGCCACCACCGCACCCAGCAGGATGCCCGCCGCCTGGAGGCTGAACGCGGCCATCAGCCATCGGCCGCGGTTCTTGGAGGGCAGGATCTCCGCCATGTAGCTCGCGGCGATCGGGTAGTCCAGGCCCACCGCCACACCCAGCGCGAAGCGGAATGCCATCAGCGACCAGACGTCCCACGCGACCGCGCACAGCAGCCAGAACAGGACATGCAGGCGCGACATGCTCGCCGAGTCGAGCGCTTCGCCCAGCAGGCGGCCCTGGCCGGACAGGCTTGTCGGCGGCGTGGTCTTGGTGGTCATTGTCCTCACCATGCCGGGGGCGCCATAGGCATACGGGCGCCATCCTGCGGCAGACCGGGCGCCTCACGCGGGCGACGGGCGCAACGACGCCCCCGGCCGCCCGCGGACGGCCCAACCTGGGATGCCCGCCGACGCGGCCGGCCCGGAGGTGCCGTACGGGTTGCCGTCGGTGAACTTGGCAGGGGTCGGTGTAGCCGGGGGCGACGATGATGCCGCCGACTGGGAGCGACGGGAATGATTCGGCTCGCGATGTTGTATAACGTTCAACTACATCACCGGGTCGACACCCCCGGCCGCACGGACAGAAAGGACACCACCACCATGGCCTCCCTGCTCGACATCCGGCGCGCCAACGAGCGCTTCCACACCCGCGCCGGCTGGCTCGACTCCCACCACTCCTTCTCCTTCTCGCGCCACTGGGACCCCAAGAACACCCATTTCGGGCTTCTGCTGGTCTCCAACGACGACGTCGTCGCCCCCGGCACCGGCTTCGAGACCCACCCCCACCGGGACATGGAGATCATCACCTGGGTCCTCGACGGCGGCCTCGTCCACCAGGACTCCGAGGGGCACAACGGGGTGATCTACCCCGGCCTCGCCCAGCGGATGAGCGCCGGCACCGGCATCCTTCACAGCGAGAAGAACGACTCCTGGACCCTTACCGGCCGGCCCGAGCACGATGACCCCGTCCACTTCATCCAGATGTGGACCATCCCCGACGAGTCCGGTATCCGGCCCGGCTACGAGCAGCTCGACATCAACGATGAACTCGCTCTCGGCGGCTGGGCCACTCTCGCCTCCGGCATGCCCGAGCACAGCAACCACCGAGCGATCGGCATCCGGCAGAAGCACGCCGCCCTGCACGTGGCCCGCATCCGCCCCGCCGAGACCCTGGAGATCGTCACCGCTCCCTTCGTCCACCTTTTCGTCGCGCGCGGCAGCGCCGAGCTGGAGGGTGCCGGAACACTGGCCACCGGCGACGCGGTCCGTGTCACCGGCGCGGAGGGCCAGCGCGTCACCGGCGGCCCCGACGGCGCCGAGGTGCTCATGTGGGAGATGAACGCCGCCGTCTCCACGGCCTGAGCCCAGCTCCTCGGGCCTGAGCCCAGCTCGTCCCCCGGGTGGGAATCCCCGCGAGTCCCACCCGGGGAGGGCGCGGACTAGACGAGTTCGACGAGTCGCCACGAGCGGGCCGTCCGCTCTTGCCGAGGGTGTTGCGGGTGCGGCAGTGGAAGGCAAGGAGGGCGATGAGTGCGGCGGCGGTGAACCAGCCGGCCTGGATGGCGAGGTACTTCGGAAGCGGAGTGCTGGAGAACCCGGCACCGGTGGCAGCCTGCATCGCACCGTAGGAGGGCAGGTAGCGCACCACGCCGCCGTCGGAGCTGGAGCTGTAGAGGGGATTTTGCAGGGCGAGGTCGATCACGCTGGTCATCACGATGGCGAACATGCCCTCCACTTCACGGCGCAGCAGTGAGCCGAAGGCGACGCCCAGGGCGCCATAGGTGATGCCGGCGCAAAAGAGGGCGGCGGCGAGCAGGGCGGGCTGCTCGGGTGCCCAGAAGGTGCGGGTGAGGACGGTCGCGTAGGCGGCCACGGCGGCGGAGGCCAGCGTCAAGGAGGTGAGCTTGGCCAGGACGAGATGGGTGCGGGGGTAGCCGGCCAGGGCCAGTCGGCGGTCGAAGTGGCCGCCCGCGAAAGAGGCCGCGAACATCATGAAGCCGACGATCAGGGTGACGGCGTTGAGGGCGCCGGTGATCTCGGTGAGCTGGTTGCCGTGCGGGGTGAGCGGGTCACCGGTCGCACGCAGCCGGAAGCGGGTGGGGGTGCTGGGTACGGACCAGAACGCCAGCGCGGTCCACACGGGGATGAACAGGGCGATGAGGACCATGGCGAAGCGATTGCGCAGGTGCTCGATCAGCGCGTAGCGGGCCGCGGTCATGAAAAGGGCGCGGTTGCGGCGTACGGCTCGGGGAGGTGTCATGCGGTGGGCTCCGCGATCTGCCCGTGGAGACGGCCCCCGTCCAGGCGCCACAAGGTGTCGAGGCGTTCGGCGTCGTAGGCCAGGTGGGAGACCACGAGGACCGATCGGCCGTCCTCGCGCAGCCTTGTGGCCAGGTCCCAGAACCGCTGGTAGGTCTCCCAGTCGAAGCCCTGGTAGGGCTCGTCCAGCAGCAGTGTCCGCGGGTTGTGCATGAGGGCCAGGGTGAGGTTCAGTTTCTGCCGGGTTCCGCCGCTGAGGACTCCGGCCCGTTCGTCGGCGTACTCGCTGAACTGGAGTGCCTCCATGACCTCTTCGGCTCGCACCAGGTCACTCAGACCGTAGGCGACCTTGAAGTACTTCAGGTGCTGGCGGACGGTGAGCGCGTCGTTGAGGACGGCGGCCTGCGGGCAGTACCCGAAACCGCCGTAGTGGCGGACCGTGCCGCGGTCGGGAGCCAGTTCGCCTGACAGAATCCTCAGCAGGGTCGTCTTGCCCGCGCCGTTCTCCCCCACGATTCCGGCCAGTACACCGGGGCGCAGTCGCAGGTCGACACCGCCCAGCACCGCCCGCCGGCCATAGGCGTGGTACACGCCGGTCACCTCCATCGAGGGCCTCCTCCCCTTGGCGTTCCGCTATAACGAGCGGGCGGCGTCGAGGGCACGGTGACGACCCGAAATGCGGGCCGCGTTGTCATCCGATGAGGTGGGGCCGTTACGACAGCACCCGGCGAGCGGGGTGCGGACGTCTAGGTTTCCGGCATGACCATCTCCGCGTCCCGTCCCCCGGCGCAGGGCCCTTCGCAGGCCGCACCGCAGCACACCGCCGGCTCAGCGCCCATGGGCCTGCCGCACCCTTCGGCCGGTGCCGAAGGGTGGTATCTCAACGGGCATCTGCGGGATGAGAGCGGCGACGAGTACACGTGGATGGTCAGCATCCTGAAACACCACGACGTACGGGACCGCACGGCCGGTCCCGGGTACGGCGTGGTGTCCACCTGCTCGGGCCCGGCAGGGGTCTCCCACGGCGCCTGGCTCACGCCCACCATGCACCGCGCGGTCCGCGAGGCGCTTCGCGGCGACACCGCGCAGGATCACCGGGTCCGCGAGGCGCTGGCCGAGGCCCTCGCCGAGGGCCCGCTGCTGCCCGACCGGCTGCTGACCGAGCCGGTGGTGGAGTCGGCCGACACACTGGACATGTCCTTCGGGGACGTGGCCGCGCTGCGCCGTGCGGAGGACGGCGGATACCGCCTGGCCTTCCAGGACAGGGAACGCTTCGAGCTTCTCCTGACCCCCGTCAAGGCGGCGGTCCCGCAGTTCGACGCCCGTGGGCGCTATCCGGGGCGGCTTCCGACCGACGCGGACGCGATGACGTCGTACTTCGTGCCCCGGCTGCGCGCCCACGGGACCCTGCGTCGTGCGGACGGCACCCAAAGACGGGTGGAGGGGCATGCCTGGTTCGAGCAGGACTGGGGCAGCACCTACTACGACGTCGAGCGGACCCCGGGAACGCCGGACCACACCTGGGAGTGGGCCGGCATCCAGCTCGGCAACGGCTGGGAGATCAGCTGCATTCACGCGCGCAACACCGATCCCGCCACGGGCGCCGCCACGCTGGAATTCACCCGCGCCACGGTGGTCGCCCCGGACGGCAGTGTCGGCTACCACGACGTGGACTGGCAGCCCGTGCGCCACTGGACCTCACTGGCCACCCTCAACACCTACCCCACCGCGGTGCGCGTGCGCGTCCCCGACCTCGGCCTGGATGTCGAGGTGATCGCTCCGGCGGCGGAGGGCGAAGTCCGTACCCTGATCGTCGGACGCGCCTTCTGGGAGAGCCCCGCCACCGTGCGCGGCGTCATGGGAAACACGTCCGTGGTCGGCACGGCATTCCTGCAGACCCTCCCGACCAACACCATCGGCGATATCGAGCACTACATGCGCCGCACCCACGACATCGCCCGTGCGGAGGCCGCCGCGCTCTATTCCACCGATGCCACCGACGAGACCGCGCTGGGTCTGCTCACCGGAACCAGCGGCGGAACGGACCTGGACGCCGCCGCCCGGATCCGCCTCCACCAGGCGGTCGCCGCTCCCCTTCTGCATCTGCTGGACAACCCCGGACGCTCCTGGCGCCCCTACGTGGCCGCGGCCGTCCTCTGCCTTCTCGGCGCCGACCCCGAGCCCTACCGGCCGCTGACCGCGGTCACCGAGCTGCTCCATGTCTCGGCGCTGGTCATCGATGACATCCAGGACAACTCGTCCACCCGGCGCGGCCGTCCGAGCGTCCACGAGATCTTTGGCACCGCTCCGGCGATCACCGCGGGCACCCTCGGCTACTACACCTTCGACGCCCTCATCCAACGCGTCCCGCAGGCCGACCCCGCCACCATGCTGCGCATCTACCGCCTCTATCTGCGGGACCTGCGCGCCGCCCACGCCGGTCAGGCCCTCGACCTCGCCGGGCACCACACCGCATTCGACCAAGCCGTGGCAACCGGTGACGCCCGCCCCCTCCTCGACCAGATCCGCACCGCCCACCGGCTCAAGACGGGCATGCTCGTCCGCAGCACCGCCGAGGTCTCCGCGATCCTCGGCGGCGCCGACGAGACCCAACTCGACGCGATCTGCGCATACTTCGAAGCCGTCGGAATCGCCTACCAGATCACCGACGACGTCTTCGACCTGTACGGGCAGTGCACCCCCGACGAACACCGCCAGGGCATCACCACCCGCTCCCCCGCCGAAGACCTCCACAACGGCGAGGTCACCTACCCCGTGGCCCACGCCACCCGCCTCCTCGACACCGCCGACCGCCAACGCCTGCGCGACGCCCTCCGGCAGTGCTCCGACACCGGTGCGCTCCAGGCGTCCGACCTGCTGATGCGCAGCGGAGCCCTCGACGCGTGCATGGCCGAGGCCCGCGAACTCGTCGACAAGACCTGGGACACCCTCGCCCCCTTGCTCCCGCCCACCCCGCACAAGGCCATGGTGCGCGCACTGGGCTGGTACGCCGCTCAACGCGAAACCGACCACATCCCCCGGACAACGGCCCTGCGATGAGCGCGGAGCAGGCCGCGAACACGCGGTGCTGCTACTCCTCGATGAGTGCCTGAAGCATGGGCTTGCTCTCCTCGGCCACATACGAGGCGTAGTACTCATAGAGGGTGCAGCGCGCGAGCCGGTCGGCCTGGATGAGGTCCGCGTGGCGCACCGCCTCGAAAACCTCGGCGTGGTGGGCCACGGACTCGCGCATCAGCGCGACGCTGTCGGGTGCCCGCTGCAGCTTGTCCTCGATGAGCGCGAGGACCGCGCCGCGCACCACCTCACCGCAGACCTGGATCAGATTGTTCCCGCCGGCCTGCGCCACCACGTCGTGGAAGGTGACATCCGCGGCGCTGAAGGCCGCATATCCTTCGTCGATCGCCTCCCGCATCCGCTCCAGCGCGGCCTCGATGGCCGCCACCTGCTCGTCGGTGCGCAGCCGGGCCGCAAGCCGGTTGGCCGAGCCCTCCAGGATCATGCGGAACTGGATCAGTTCGCTCAGCGAAATACCGTCCCTTCCGGCGAGCCGTTCAAGGGGCTTGCGCAGGTTCTTCGTGGAGTACGGCAGCACCTCGGCGCCGCGCGGATCGCCCGGTCGTGAGCGGATCAGGCCCGCGCTCTCCAGCACCCGCAGCGCCTCGCGCACGGTGGAACGGCTCACCGAGAACTGGCTCATCAGCTCCCGTTCGCCCGGCAGCCGGTCGCCGGGGCGCAGGGCGCCGCGAGCGAGCGTCTCCTCCACCTGCTCGACGATCGCCTCATAGGCACGGGTCGGACGCACCGGTTGGAAGTACTGCTCTTCTGACACGATCCACCTTTCTGGCCGGTTCGTTCCGCTACGGGTAGCCGAACGTACCGCTCCACGTGCCGTCCCAGCGGCTCGATGACTCCCTTGACAGCGGTATTCGGACCGAAACACACTCTTTCAACTAGCCAGAATATGATGCTGGCCAGACCAGTCACCTCAGTAGACCTTGAGACGGGCGAGAAACAGCGGCCGCGGTTGGAGGAGCGATGTCAGGAGCCTGTTGCGCCCCCACATCAGGGGGCGACCGGGAGATCCCCGAGCCGTCCACCGTGCGGCTCCAGGCCTCGGATCGGGACCGGGCGCAGGGGCTGCGCGCCATGCTGCGCATCCCCGCGGGGACGTATCTGATGGGAGGCGATGACGCCGACGCGTTTCCCGAGGACGGTGAAGGCCCGGTCCGGGCGGTGCGGCTGTCGCCGTTCCTCATCGACGCGACCGCTGTCACCAACAGACAGTTCGCGACGTTCGTGCGCAGCAGCGGCTACCGGACCGATGCCGAGCGCTACGGCTGGTCCTTCGTGTTCTACGCACTCGTCCACCCCGACGCCCGGCATCTGGTGCGCGACGGCACGGTGGCGCAGGCACCCTGGTGGCTCGCGGTGGACGGGGCGTGCTGGCGGGCGCCCTACGGGCCGGGGTCGTCATGGACCGATCTGTCGAACCACCCTGTCGTCCATGTCTCCTGGCGTGACGCGTCCGCCTACGCGACATGGGCGGGCAAGCGCCTGCCCACGGAGGCGGAGTGGGAGATGGCGGCGCGTGGCGGTCTGGAGCGCGCCCGCTACCCGTGGGGGAATGAGCTGCTGCCCCGGGGGCAGCACCGCTGCAACATCTGGCAGGGGGAGTTCCCGCAGGTCAACACGGGCGAGGACGGGTATCTGGGAACCGCGCCGGTCAAGTCCTACCGGGCCAACAACCTCGGCGTGTACAACACCTCGGGCAATGTGTGGGAATGGTGCTCCGACTGGTGGAGCACCACCTGGCACGCGGCCGACCGCCCGGAGACCCGCCAGGACCCGGCCGGACCTCCCGCCGGTGAGGCGAAGGTGATCCGCGGCGGCTCCTACCTGTGCCACGCGTCGTACTGCAACCGCTACCGCGTCGCCGCGCGCACCTCCAACACGCCCGACAGCAGCACCGGGCACATGGGGTTCCGCTGCGCGGCGGACCCGCCCCCGTCGCGCTGACGGACCGCCGGCACAACGCACCCATGTCCATACAAAGGAGCGTCCTGGATGACCAACGCCTCTCCGTATCCGCCGTCCGCGAGCGGCACTTTCCAAGGCAAGATCGGCACGACCTACGAGGAGTCGACGCCGTGGTGGCCCGAGCAGCCGGCGCCGCCCGAGGACACGCCCAATGTCGTGGTCATCGTGCTCGACGATGTCGGCTTCTCCGACCTCGGCTGTTTCGGCTCGGACATCGAGACCCCGGCCATGGACGCCCTCGCCACCGGGGGCCTGCGCTACACCAACTTCCATACCACCACGCTGTGTTCGCCGACCCGGGCCTCCCTGCTGACCGGCCGTAACCACCATTCGGTCGGCATGCGGATGCTGTCCAACTTCGACACCGGCTTCCCCAGCGGCCGCGGACGGGTCACCAAGGCCGCCGCGATGCTGCCCGA
Source organism: Streptomyces sp. NEAU-YJ-81 (assembly GCF_017592595.1). NCBI lineage: Bacteria > Bacillati > Actinomycetota > Actinomycetes > Kitasatosporales > Streptomycetaceae > Streptomyces > Streptomyces sp. NEAU-YJ-81. Next base: position 50,606 of record NZ_JAGFNO010000004.1, read on the forward strand.
GGTGCTGCGCGACAACGGCTTCAACACCATGGCCGTGGGCAAGTGGCACCTGGCGCCGATGGAGCAGACCACCGCGTCCGGGCCGTACACCCAGTGGCCGCTCTCCCGTGGGTTCGAGCGCTACTACGGATTCCTGGAAGCCGAGACGGACAGCTTCTATCCGGAACTGTTCTACGACAACCACGCCGTGGATCCGCCGACGACCCCGGAAGAGGGCTATCACCTCAGTGAGGACCTGGTGGACCGGGCGATCGAATTCGTCACGGACCAGACGTCGGTCACTCCCGAGAAGCCCTTCTTCATGTACATGGCCTTCGGTGCGGCGCACGCCCCGCACCAGGCTCCGCAGGAGTACCTGGAGAAGTACCGGGGCCGGTTCGACCACGGCTGGGACGTCGAGCGCGCGACCCGGCACGCCCGCCAGATCGAACGGGGCATCCTGCCGCCCGGCACCGAACTGGCCCCGCGCAACCCCGGAGTCGAGCCCTTCGACGAGCTGTCGGACGATGAGAAGAAGCTGTCCGTGCGCCTCCAGGAGGCCTACGCGGCGATGCTCGACCACACCGACCACCACATCGGCCGGTTCATGGAATTCCTGGAGCGGATAGGGCAGCTGGAGAACACCATCACCATCCTGCTCTCGGACAACGGGGCCAGCCAGGAAGGCGGGCAGAAGGGGTCCCTCAACCCCACCGCGTTCCAGAACGGCCTCTCCGAGGACTTCGACGAGATGCTCGCGCGGATCGACGAGATCGGCACCACGCGCGCGCACGCCAACTACCCCTGGGGCTGGGCGCAGGCGGGCAACACGCCGTTCAAGCGCTACAAGCAGAACACCCACGAGGGTGGCGTCCGCTGCCCGCTCATCGTGAACTGGACCCGCGGGCTGTCGCGCACCGACGAGAACCGGCAGCAGTTCCACCATGTCAGCGACATCATGCCGACCCTCTTCGAACTGCTCGACCTGCAGGCGCCCGAGGTCTACCACGGCATCCCGCAGATGCCGATCCACGGCACGAGCATGGCCTACACGTTCGACGAGCCGACCGCGCCGACGCGCAAGGAGGCCCAGTACTTCGAGATGTTCGGGCACCGCGCGATCTGGCACGACGGCTGGAAGGCCGTCTCCTTCCATCAGCGGGGGTCGTCGTTCGACGACGACCAGTGGGAGCTCTACCACCACGACACCGACTTCTCGGAGTGCAACGACCTGGCGGAGACGCAGCCCGAGCAACTGCAGAAGATGGTCGCCCGCTTCTGGGTGGAGGCCGGGAAATACGATGTGCTGCCGCTGGACGACAACGGCTTCGCCCTCCGCGCGAAGATCCCGCGCCCCGGGTCGCCGCGCAGGCGCACCACCTTCACGTACTACCCGGGCATGGCGCATTTGCCCGGCGCCGCGGTGCCACCGGTGATGAACCGCGCCCACCGCATCACCGCGTTCGTCGACCGGGCCGCCGCGTCGGACGAGGGCGTTCTGGTGTCCCTGGGCAACATCAGCAGCGGCTACGTCCTGTACGTCAAGGACAACCGGCTCGTCTACGAGTACAACTTCCTCGGCACCCGCTACACGGTGACGTCGCAGGACGAACTCCCGCTCGGCCCGGCCGAGTTGACCTTCGAATTCATCAAGACCGGTGACGTGCAGGGCGTCGGTCATCTGTACGTGTCCGGAATGCCGGCCGGTGAGACGGACATGCCGCAGGTCCTGCCGCACTTCTTCGGATGGCAGGGCCTCGACGTCGGCCGGGACACCCTGTCGCCCTCCTCGCCCAGCTACGACGGTGAGTTCGCGTTCACCGGCAAGCTCGAGAGGGTCGTCTTCGACGTCGCGCCGGACGAAGAGGGCACGGAGCCCTTCGAGCGCGTCGACTGACGCGCTCACGCGCGAGGGCCCGCCACCGGAAGGAACGGTGGCGGGCCCTCGTATCTTTGCCGGGTCAGCTGGGCGGCGTATAACGTCCGTCGATCGCCGTCCAGCCTCCGTCCACGAAGAGCTGGCTGCCCGTCACGAAGGACGACGCGTCCGACGCCAAATAGACCACGGCGCCCGCCAGTTCGTCGGGCCGGGACCAGCGGCCGAGGGCACTCTTGGACGCGTAGGCCTCCGACCACTCCGGCACGGACCGGATCTGCGCGGTCAGCGGTGTGTCGACGACGCCCGGAGCGACGGCGTTGACCCGCACGCCCGACGGGCCCAGCTCGGCCGCCGCGGTGCGCAGCAGCTGCACGAGGCCGGCCTTCGTGGCCGCGTACACGCCCTGGCCCGGCTCGACGGCCACCGAACGGATCGAGCTGAAGCCGATGATGCTCCCGCGGCCGCGTTCGGCCATGCCGCGGCCGAAGGCCCGCACCAGGTCGAAGGAGGCGCGCAGATTGAGCCCCACGACCCGGTCGAACTCGTCCGCCGTGTAGTCGAGCAGATGCTTGCGCACGTTCGTCGCGGCGGTGAAGACGAGGACGTCGACGGCGCCGAGCTCCTCGGCGGCACGCGCGACCGCCTCGCCGTCGAGCACGTCGAGGGCGTATGCCGACATCTCCTGGCCCATCGACGCCGTCTCCTCGGCGGCCTTCAGGTCACGGTCGGCGCACACCACGGTGGCGCCGTGCGCGGCGAGCGCCAGGGCGCTCTCGCGGCCGATGCCGCTGCCGGCACCCACCACGACGGCCTTGCGGCCGTCGAGCCGGAACAGACGGGAGTAGCTGTTCACCGCATCGGTGCGGTCGTTCTCTTGCATGGTCCTCACGGCTTCTTCGTCGTCGGGCGGATGACTGCCATACGGGTCACGGTGAGCTCTTCGATGGCGAACCTCGGGCCCTCCCGTCCGGCCCCGGAGTCCTTCACACCTCCGTACGGCATGACATCGGAACGGAAACCGGGAACCTCATTGACGACCACTCCGCCCACCTCCAGGCGGTCCAGAGCGGCGAACGCGGTGTCGAGGGCGCTGGTGTAGACGCTCGCGTGCAGTCCGTAGCGCGAGTCGTTGACCAGGTCGAAGGCGGTCTCCAGATCGGGGACCGACCGTACGGCGACCACGGGGCCGAACACTTCCTCGTCCCAGACGGCGAGGGCGCGGTCCACATCGAGCAGCAGGGCGGGCTCAATCACACCATCGGTGACCGATCCTCCGGCCACCAGCGACGCCCCCGCCTCCACCGCCTCGGCCAGCCACGCGCGCACCCGCTCGGTCGACCGCTTGTCGATGAGTGCCGAGACACGCGTCTGCGGATCACGGGGATCGCCCACGGTCACCTGGGCCACTCGCTCCGTCAGGCGGGCCACGAACTCCTTTCGCACGGAGTCCACCACGATGACCCGCTGCACGCTGATGCACGCCTGGCCCGACGCGTAGTACCCGCCGCGCACCACCGCGTCGGCGGCGGCGTCGAGGTCGGCGTCGGCGGCCACCACCAGGGCGGCGTTGGAGCCGAGTTCGAGCAGCACCTTGGTGGGTGCCGCGTCCCGGGCGATCTGGTGGCCGACGGCGGCGGAACCGGTGAAGGACACCGCTCCGATCCGGCGGTCGGTGGTCAGCGCGACGCCCACCTCGGGGCCCCCGGTCACCAGCTGCACCGCGGCCTGTGGCGCACCACCGGCGCGCAGGGCCTCACGGAGGAGGTGCACCAGCCACAGCGTGGCCAGCGGGGTCTGCGGGGCGGGCTTGGCGATGATCGGGCAGCCGGCGGCCAGCGCTGGCGCGATCTTATGCGCGGCGAGCAGCAGCGGGTAGTTGAAGCCCGCGATGCCCACCACCACGCCAATCGGCTTGCGGGTCCAGAAACCGAGCAGCCCCTCCCCCGACGGCAGCAGGTCCAGCGGCACCGTCTCCCCGTGCAGCCGGGCCACTTCCTCGGCCGCCGTCAGCAGGGTCAGCAGGGTGCGGTCCACCTCGACGCGACAGTCGACCAGCGGCTTGCCGGTCTCCAGGACGAGGAGCCGCTCGAAGTCCGCGCGCCGGGAGGCGACCGCCTCGTGCGTCGCGAGCAGCGCCGCCCTTCGTACGTGTGAGGGGAGCCGGCCGACGCGCTCGCGGATCGCGAGGGCCGCGTCGACCGCGTGGCGGGCGAGGGCGGTGTCCCCGATCGGCGCCCGTGCGACGAGCGTCCCGTCGTAGGGGAAACGGACGTCCTCGGTGGCGGGTGCCTCCACCCAGGTGTCGCCGATGGGAAGACCCTCGGGAAACTCCCTCGCCACGGGGCTTTCGCCGGCGGGTTCGGCATGGGTCGTCACGGTTGGTACTCCCGGTTGAGGTCGGCCGCCGACACTCCGGACAGTGCCTTGCCCAGAGTCGGAACGGCGGAGATCAGCCTGCGTGTGTAGGAATGTTGCGGGTCCTCGTACACCTGCTCGGTGGCCCCGGTCTCCACGATCTGCCCGTTGTGCATGACCGCGACCCGGTCGCACACATGGCGGACCACGGACAGGTCGTGGGAGACGAAGACCAGCGTGAGGGACAACTCGTCGACGAGGTCGGCGATGAGGTTGAGGACTTGGGCCCGTACGGACACGTCCAGGGCGCTCACCGGCTCATCGGCCACGATGATCTTCGGGCGGGGGGCCAGAGCGCGCGCGATCGAGATGCGCTGCCGCTGACCGCCGGAGAACTGGTGCGGATACCGGTCCACCGCGTCGGCTCGCAGGCCGACGGCCTCGAGCAGCTCGGCCACCCGCTCGCGGCGGTTCCCGTGACCCTGTGCGACGAGCGGTTCGGCCACGATGTCGCCGACGCGCATGCGCGGGTCCAGCGAACTCATCGGGTCCTGGAACACGAGCTGGAGCCGCTCGCGGACAAACCGGAGCTGTCTCTCCCGGAGCCCGGTGATGTCCCGGCCGTCGATCGCGACGCTACCGCTGGTGGGGCGGTCGAGCCCGGCCAGAATCCGCAGCAGGGTCGACTTGCCGCACCCCGACTCGCCCACGATGCCGAACCGTTGCCCCGCGGAGACGTCGAAGCTGACGCCGCGCAGGGCGTGCACCGCCGGGCTGGGGTGGCGCAGCGAGGTACGAGGCCGCCGGTAGTCGCGGGTGACGTCGCGGACGCTGATGGCATCCGCCGGGCCGGTCCGCGGCCCGGGGGCTTGGGGGGCGCTGGTCGGCTGCTCAGCCATGGCCGGCCTCCTGGTTCGTGGGGGTGCCGGTCCCGGGTGCGCCGCTCTCGGACACCGGGTGGAAGCAGGCGTAGCCGGAATCCGGGCCGGTCGCGACCCATTCCGGCCGGGAGGCGCACACCTCGGTCGCCTGGGCGCATCTGTTTCTGAAGACGCATCCGGCGGGGAACTGTCCCGCGGGCGGAACCGACCCGCCGATGGTGACCAGCCGGCCGCGGTCGTCGACCACGGTCAGGTCGGAGGCACCGATCAGGCCCTGGGTGTAGCGGTGCCGGGGGCGGGTGAACACCTCCCGGACCGGGCCGGACTCGACCACCCGCCCGCCGTACATGACCATGACCCGCTCGCAGGCGGTGGCCACCACGGCCAGGTCGTGGGTGATGAAGAGCATGGCCGACCTGCGGTCCTTTACGCCCCGCACGATCAGGTCGAGCACCCGCGCCTGCACCGTGACATCGAGTGCGGTGGTGGGTTCGTCGCAGACCAGCAGCGCGGGGTCGTTCGCGAGGGCGATGGCCAGCACCACCCGTTGCCGCTGGCCGCCGGAGAACTGGTGCGGGTAGGCGTCGGCGGCGACCGCGGGATCGGGAATTCCCACCTGGGCGAGGAGTTCCACGGCGGCGGCGCGAGCGGACGCGCGGTCGGGCCTGGTCCGGTGGATCAGCAGTACCTCGGCGATCTGCCGCCCGACCTTCATCGTGGGGTTCAGAGCGGTCATGGGCTCCTGGAAGACCATGGCGATCTCCTTGCCCCGCACCCGGGACATCCGCGCCTCGTCGGCCCCCACCAGGTCGTGGCCGACTCCGGCGAGCCGCACCGAACCCGTGGCCCGGAGCTCCTCGGGAAGCAGGCCCATGACGCTCAGCGCGGTCAGCGACTTGCCCGACCCCGACTCGCCGATCAGGCCGACCCGTTCGCCCGCCCGGATGGTGAAGTCGACGTCTTCGACGAGCTTGCGGCCGCCCACCGCGACGTCGAGTTTCCGCACGGTCAACACGTCATCGGGCGAGTCGGGAGAGTCGGGTGAGCCCGCTGCGGAGGCCGGTGCCGTGTCAGGTGCCGGGGTCATCGGCGGTCCTCCATCTTGGGGTCGAAGCGGTCGCGCAGGCCGTCACCGAGCAGGTTGAATCCGAGCACCGCCACCGCGATCGCGATGCCCGGAAACACGGCGAGCCGGGGGGCGATCGACAGCATCTCCTGGCTCTCCTGCAGCATCCGGCCCCAGGACGGTGTGGGTGGCGGGGTCCCGAAGCCCAGGAAGGACAGCGCGGCTTCGGCGAGTACGGCGATGGCGAAGCCCACCGACGCCTGCACGATGACGAGACCGCTGACGTTGGGCAGGACATGCCGCAGCGCGATCGCGAACGGCCCGCGGCCCGCCGCGCGCGCGGCGATGACGTATTCGGTCCGCATGACCTGCAGCGTGCCGCCGCGGATCAGCCGGGCGAAATGGGGGATGGACGCGATGCCGATGGCGATCATCGCGACCAGCGTGCCGGCGCCGTACACGGCGGAGAACATGATGGTCAGCAGGAGCGCCGGGAAGGCGAGAATCAGGTCGTTGCCGCGCATGAGCAGCTCGCCGAACCAGCCGGGCGCCATTCCGGCGACGATCCCGAGGGGCACTCCGACCAGGGCGGCGACCCCCACCGCCACGAAGCCGACGAAGAGGGTGGTGCGCGAGCCCATCATGATCTGGCTGAACACGTCGCGGCCGAATTTGTCCGTGCCGAACCAGTACTCCGACGACGGCGTCTCCAGCCGCGCCGCGGGGTTCACCAGGGTCGGATCGTGCGGGGTCCACACGAAGGACAGCAGCGCCATGCCGAGTACGACCACGACGATGAGAGCGCCCACCAGGAGGCTGCCCGGCACCGGGCGGCGCCGCCGACGGCCCTCGGGCGCCGCGGACGCGACAGCGGCTTCCGCGTTCGGAGCACTCATGACGCACCCACCCTCAGTCGCGGGTCGATCAGCAGATAGATGATGTCCACCAGGAAGTTCACGAGCAGCACCGCCGTTGCGATGATCATGACCACGTCCTGCACCAGGATGAGGTCGCGGTTGGAGACGCTGTCCAGCAGCAGGCTCCCGAGCCCGGGGATGACGAAGACCCGTTCGATGACGACGGCGCCCACCAGCAGCGTGGCGAGTTGCAGCGCCAGGACGGTGACCACGGGCACCGCCGCGTTCCGCAGGCCGTGCCGCAGCAGCGCCTGCGTCGGACGGAGTCCCTTGGCGCGAGCGGTGCGCAGATAGTCCTCCCTGAGGACATCGAGCACGGCGCTGCGGACATAGCGGGTGAGCACTGCCCCCTGCACCACGCCGAGGGACAGCGCGGGCAGCACCAGCTGCTTGAGGAACAGGACCGGATCCTCCACCGGGGGTGTCCAGCCGTTCGCCGGCAGCCACCCGAGCCCCACCGCGAACACGGTGATCAGGAGGATGCCCGCGAGGAAGGCCGGGACGGCCACGCCGATCTGCGACAGGGCCGAGAGGATGAGCCCGGACGGCCTGCGGTGCCGCACGGCCATGACCATGCCCATGGGAATCGCCACGATGCAGGCGATCACCATTCCGGTGCCGACGAGCCACAGGGTGACCTGGAGGCGGTCGGAGATCTGCGGGCCGATCGGCGCGTGTGAGATGTAGGAGTTGCCCGGGTCGAAGGTCACCAGTCCGTGGATCCAGCTCAGGTACTGCTCCACGAGCGGCCGGTTGAGCCCGAACTGCTCGCGCAGTTGCGTCACCGCGGTGTCCGAGGCGCTGGTGCCGAGTGCGACGCGCGCCGGATCCCCCGGCAGGACCGCCATGAACGCGAACACCAGCACGGAGCTCACGGCAAGGCTGGCCAGGAGGATCGCGATCCGCTGCGCCAGACGGACGATCATGGGTTGAGGCCGCCTTTCATGACCGGCCCAGGCCGGTGAGATCCAGTGACTCGGAGACGGTGTTCACCGGCAGGCCGGTGATGTCCTTGTTCGCCACCATCAGGTTCGGGAGCAGGAACAGCCAGTCGGCCGCGGCGTCCTTGGACAGCAGCCGGGCAGCCGCCCGCATGGCGGTGACCTGCTCCTTCTGGGTGCCCTGGTCCGCCTCCTTCAGCAGCGCGCGGAATTCAGGGCTGTCGTAGCGGGTGTAGGAGGTCTTGCTCCCGAACACCGCCTGCATGTCGCGGGGTTCCACATGGCTGATGATGGACATGTCGTAGTCGGCGTTCTTGAACACGGTGGTCAGCCAGGCGGCGGGGAACTCCAGTTGGTCGAGCTTGACCTTGAACCCGGCCTGTTCGAGCTGGCTCTTGACCACGGTGCCGCACGCGGTGGCATAGGGCAGCGTCGGAAGCCGCAGCCGCAGCGTACGACCGGCTTGGCCGGACTCCTCGAGGAGCTTCTTGGCCTTGTCACGGTTGTACGGATACTCGTTCGTGAGGTTCTGGTACCACGGGTCGGTGGGCGGGACCATGCTGCCGATGAGCTTGCCGCGGCCCGCCCAGCAGGTGTCCATCAGGGCTTTGTGGTCGATGGCGTAGCGGACTGCCTGGCGGACCCTCGGATTCTTCAGCGGGCCCGAGCCGTTGTTGAGGGAGAGGACCACCTCGCCGTTGGTCGTGCCCTCGATGACCTTGTACTTCGGGTTGTTCGCGAACCGGTACAGGGAATCCGGGGACTGCATCGTGCCGATCACGTTGATGGTGCCCGTGAGCAGCGCGTTGTTCATGGCCGTCGGGTCCTTGAAGTACTTGAGGGTGACCGACGCGAAGTGCGGCTTGCGCCCCCAGTAGTCATGACGACGGCCGAGCGTGATCGAGTCGCCGCGGTTCCACTTCTTCACCACATACGGGCCGGTGCCCACCGGCTCGGTGGCCAGCTTGTCCACGCCGGTCCTGCTGAACATCGCGCCGACGCGGGTGGTCATCCGGTACAGCCAGTCGTTGCTCGGCCGCTTCAGGGTGACCTTCAGTTCGGTGGGCGACACCGCCCGCGCCGTATCGACGACGTCCATCTGGGCCTTCTGCGCGATCGTCCAGTCGGAGCTGACACGCTGGATGGAGAATGCGGCGTCCTTGGCCGTGAAGGGTGCGCCATTGCTGAACCTGGCGTTCTTCACCAGGTGGAACGTGTACGTCTCGCGGTCCTTGGACAGGGTCCATGACGTGGCCAGTTGCGGCCGTATCTTCCCGGACTGGTCCAGCTTCACCAGGTTCTCGTAGACGTTGTAGAGCAGTGCCTGTGAAATGGCGGCACCTTCGGTCTTGGTGAAGTCGAAGTTGGCCGGCTCGGCGGTGAGGCCGATGTTCAGGGCGTTCTTCCCGGTACCGCCGGATGCCGTGGACCCTGCCGAGCAGCCTGCCAGCAGCAGGCATGCGAGCGTGGCCGCGAGGGTCCCGGTCCCCCGCACCAGCCGCCTGGTATGTCTCATATGTACTACCCCTGGCTTTCCATGGTGTGCAGGACGGCGGATGCCACCTCCGCCGTGGTGGCGCTGCCGCCGAGGTCGGCCGTGTGGTACCTGACGTCGCGCAGGGTGACCGCCACCGCGTCGTGGACGCGGCGAGCCGCGCCGTCGTGTCCGAGGTCGTCGAGCAGCATCGCGCCGGAGAGCATGCATGCCACCGGATTCGCCACGCCCTTCCCGGCGATGTCGGGTGCGGAGCCGTGCACGGGTTCGTAGATACCCGGCACGTCCGCGCCCGGAAGGACATTGGCGCTGGGCGCCATGCCCATACCGCCGGCCAGCACCGCGGCGAGATCGGACAGGATGTCGCCGAACAGGTTGCTCGCGAGCAGCACGTCAAGGGATCGCGGAGCCTGGATCATGCGGGCGGCCATGGCGTCGACCAGCACCGTTTCCAGCCGCACCGCCGGGTAGTGCTCGCCGACCTCGCGGACCACCCGGTCCCACAGCGGATAGCCGTATCGCATCGCGTTGGACTTGGTCACCAGACACAGATGTCCCGACCGCCGGCCGGCCAGGGCGAACGCCTGGTGCGCCGCCCGCTCGATGGCGCGACGGGAGTGCACGGCGACCTCGATGCCAAGATCGTGTCCGCTGCCGGCGTGCGCCACCCCGCCGGCGCCGACGTACTCGCCCTCGGTGTTCTCGCGCACGATCACCAGGTCCACCCCATCGGTGTCGCGCACCTTGGTGGGAACGCCGGGGAACGCGCGCACCGGGCGAAGGTTCACGGCGAGGTCGAGTTGCTGCCGCAGGCCGATGATCAGGCCCCAGACCAGCTCGTGCTCCGGCACATCGGGACGTCCGACGGCGCCGAAGAGCACGGCGTCCGCCTTCTTGACCAGATCGGCCGCATCGGCCGGCATCGCCGCGCCCTGCCGGAGGTACCGCTCGCCTCCCCAGTCGTACGAGGTCACATCAAGCCGGTGGCCTTCGGCCTCCAGCGCGGTCCGGAGCATGGGCACGGTCGCCGCGACGACCTCAGGACCGATCCCGTCACCCGGTATGACGGCAAGCCGCACGACCTCGGGGTCCCGCGTCATGGACGACACCTTTCATTGTGACTGGCCTGACCAGTAAGCTCATTTGCCAGGTACCGTGACGACTTAAATTGCTCTTGTCAAGGGTTCGAATCCCCCAGGTATCGCCAGGGGGCACCGCCCAGCGGTAGCTGGGGGAGAAGGGAGACTGCGGGTGCTCACGGAACAGAGCCTGGCCACCATGCCGGCCGTCGAGATGGTGGCCCGATTCGCTGACCGCACGTTGTCACCGGTCCAGGTCCACGACGCCGTCCAGTCGGTCATCGAGGCGCGCGAGAGCGTGCTCAACGCGTTCTGGGTGCGGGATCCGGACGAGTCCCGCAAGGCGGCCCAGGCCAGCGAGTCCCGATGGGCCTTGGGGGAACCGCTCGGGCCCATCGACGGCGTGCCCGTGACGCTGAAGGAGAACGTCGCCCGTAGGGGCGTCCCCATGCCCTCGGGCAACGCGGGGACCGATCCGGTCGTCCCCGAGGCCGACGCGCCCATCACCGCGCGGGTCCTCGAATCCGGCGGGGTGATCCTCGGGTCGACCGTGATGCCGGACTGGGGCATGCTCTCCTCGGGAGTCTCCAGCCGGCACGGCATTTCGCGCAGCCCCTGGAACGCCGCCTGGACCACGGGCGGTTCCAGCTCCGGTGCGGGGGCCGCGGCCGCCGGGGGCTATGGTCCGCTCCACGTGGGCACCGACATCGGGGGATCGATCCGGCTGCCGGGCACCTGGCTGGGGCTGGCCACGCTCAAGCCCAGCTACGGGAGGATCCCGCTGGACGCCCCGTACCTGGGGCGCGCCGCCGGTCCGCTGACCCGTACCGTGGCGGACGCGGCCCTGTTCATGGGTGTCCTGAGTCGGCCGGATCCCCGGGACTGGACAAGCCTGCCGCCGCAGGACATCGACTGGTCGGCGCCGGCCGGCGAGGTACGCGGACTGCGGGTCGGGGTGCACCTGGACGCCGGCTGCGGGGAGCCGTGCGACGCCGAGATCCTCGCCGCGGTGAACCGCGCCGCCGCGGCCTTCGAGGCGGCGGGCGCCGTCGTGGAGCCCGTCGAGCCGTTTATGAGCCAGGACCTCCTGGACGACCTGGATCTGTTCTGGCGGGTGCGGTCCTGGAACGACCTCCGCGCGCTGACGCCCGAGGCCGGGCTGCGCGTCCACCCCCACATCATCAGGTGGTGTCAGGGAGGCGCGGACGTACCGGGCACGAAGGTACTCCAGTGCTACCAGCAGATCATGAGCATCCAGGCGCGGACCGTGGCGGCGACGGGCCCGTACGATCTGGTGCTCTCGCCGGTGGCTCCGGTGGCGGCGTTTCCCGCCGAGCAGCCGATGCCGTTCGCGGGGGACGCGAAGACCATGGCCCACATCGGCTTCACCGCGCCGTACAACATGTCGGGACAGCCCGCGGCGACCGTCAACTGCGGCTTTACGGCGGACCGTCGGCCCATCGGGGTGCAGATCGCGGGGCGCCGCTTCGACGATCTCGGCGTCTTGAGGGCGGCGGCGTGGTACGAACGGAACCGGCCCGCCGAGGCGGTCCCGCACTGGCCGGACAGCGCCCCGGGTGCGCCCACCGGGGAGAAGTCGACATGTACCACGCTCGAAGGGAAGAAGCCGTGAGTGACGGTGCACAGTTCCGGCAGGTCTCACCGGTACGGCTCTACCAGCGCATCGTCGAGCAGATCGAGCAGGCGATCGCGCGAGGCGATCTGAAGCCCGGCCAACGGCTGCCGAGCGAGCGCGAGTTGGTGACGCAGTTCGGGGCGAGCCGGCCCACGGTGCGGGAGGCCCTGCGCGTGCTGGAGAGCAACGGCCTCGTCCGCTCGCGCCCGGGTGATCCGAACGGCCCGGAGATCCTGCCGTTCTCGCCGGCCGGCCTGACCAAGGAGATGACCCGGCTCGTCCAGTTCGACAACGTGTCGATGGCCGAGTTGATCTCGTTCCGCATGATCCTCGACGGGTCGGCGAGCCTGCTGGCGGCTCGGCTGCGGTCCGAGGAGGAGCTGTCCGCCATGGAGCGGACGCTCGCCGTCATGTCGGACGCGATCGAGGCAGGGTACGAGGAGTTCAGCAAGGCAGACGTCGCATTCCATGAGGCGGTGGCCGTGGCCAGCCGCAACTCCCTCATCGAGGTCTGCAATCAGGTGGTCCGGGGCGCCGTCCTCTCGCTGATCTCGGACAAGGTCGCCCACGCACGCAACAGCACGGCGCTCATGCGGAAGTCGCTCCGCCACCACCAGGAAGTGCTCGAGGCGATCCGGGTACGGGACGGCCAGGCGGCAGCACGCATCTCGCGGCGCACACTCTACGACTACTACGCCGGCTACGTCCCCGAGAACGAACAGGGGCCGCTGCTCGCGCTCGTGGACGACGAGGAGACGTCAACCACTCTGCCGTAGACGATCGAGAGGGGATCGGTGTGCTCGCCGGTGGCGAGCACCCGTGACCCGTGTGCGGCGTGCGAGCCGAAGCGATCGGCTCGTCGGCCACCTCGATCTCAGGGCACGGAAGTTCCGCGTTGCCAGGAGGCGATGACGATCAGCGTCTTCGTCTGCAGCACGCCGACACCCTTACGACGCAGTCGATTGACCACTTTCTGCAGGTCATCGACATTGTCGACATGCAACCGGACGAGTGCGTCCACGTCGCCGGTGAGCGTCAACACCTCGTCGACCTCCGGCAGAGTCGACGCGAACTCCACGATGTCATGGATGTCCGTGTCGCCCGTGAAACGCAGCTCAGTGACCGCTTGAAGGCCCTGACCGAGCTTGGCCTGATCCGTCGTGATCGTGTAGCCGGTGATGACTCCCGACTCCTCGAGGCGTGTGATGCGCCGACGGACCGGCGCCGGCGAGAGCTGCACCAGGCGTGCGATGTCGCGAACGGTGCGCCGCCCGTCGGCTCGCAACAACTCCAAGATCTGCAGATCGACCGAGTCGAGATGTACCGGTGCTGACATACCGCAACTGTAAGCAGTACTTCCCTGGGCGGTCACTCCCGACCCGGTTGGACTGCTCACATGCGCCTGCTTCGCATCGCTGTGCGCACTTTTGTTGTGGACGCACCGGGCCCTTGGAACTGTGTCCCTCATGTCAGTCGCGATACAAGCAGCAACACGCGCTGCCCCCTCTGAAGCCATGAAACCGGACACGCGCCATGGTGGTGCCGTGCTGCGACTCGATGTCGTGGCCATGCCCTTGGCGCTCGCTCGCATCGCGTCGATCCTGGCGCATCGCCAGTTCAACGTGCTCACCATGGACGTCGCCGCGCCCGTCGACGGGCTGCGGAGGATCACCATCGAGGTGGACACGGCAGACGAGCTCAAGCTGGAGCGGCTTGTCAAGTTCCTGAACCGGGCACCCGACGTCGTCAAGGTCGTCCGCTTCTCCGACGATACGTCACACCATCGGCGCGGGGCATTCGTGGCGGTCGCCTTCCCCGAAGGCCGTCTCGCCGAAGTCGTCGCCATCGCTCGGGCGTTTTCCGCGGAGGTCGTGGAAGCCGGCCGGACTCGCTGCACCGTCTTCGCCGCGGCCGAGTCCGCCCATGTCGATGCCCTCGTCGAGGCGCTCTCCGGCTTCACCATCCGGGAGCTCGTGATGGCGGCGCCGCTGCGGATGCCGCGCCTCCTGCGGAAGGGCCACACCGCCGTGGACCGCGCGCACACCTGGAGGCGGCCATGAGCACGAACTCCCTTGCGACGTCCGCGGCGGCCCACTCCGACGACGTCCTGCAGTTGGTCGATCCTGCCGGAAGGCTGAACGAGCAGGCGGCCGCGGGCATGCTCGAGGTGACCGGTGAACTGGTCCGTACGCTGTACCGCGACATGGTGCTCGGGCGCCGCTTCGACCAGGAGGCATACTCCCTGCAACGCCAGGGTGAGCTCGGGCTCTGGCTGATGTCCCTCGGGCAGGAAGCGGCACAAGCCGGGTCGATCCGCGCTCTTCGAGCGGACGACCGGGTCTTCCCGGCCTACCGCGAGCACGTGGCAGCCCTCTGCCGTGGCGTCTCACCGGCGGAATTGCTGTCGCAGTGGCGCGGTGCCAGCCATGGCTCGTGGGACCCCGAGCGGTATCACTTCCACATCTACAGTCTTGTGCTGGCGACGCAGACACTGCACGCAGTCGGCTATGCGATGGGCGTCCGGTACGACGCCGTCGACAGCGTCGTGTTCGCCTACTTCGGTGACGGCGCCTCCAGCCAGGGGGACGCCAACGAGGCGCTCAACTGGGCGGCGGTGGCGTCGGCACCCATCGTGTTCTTCTGCCAGAACAACGGATGGGCGATCTCGACACCCGCGAGCAAGCAGTACGCCGCCCCGTTGACGGAACGTGCGAAGGGCTTCGGACTCGACGCGGTGTCCGTGGACGGCAACGACGTCCTGGCCGTCCACGCCGCCACACACCGCATGGTCGAGCGAGTCCGGGCCGGTGGAGCACCTGGGTTCATCGAGGCGCACACCTATCGCATGTCCGGACACAGCACGTCCGACGATCCGGGGCGCTATCGCGACAGCGCCGAGCTCGCCCAGTGGGAGGCCCACGACCCCGTGGAGCGCGTACGCCTTCTGCTCACGGCACGCGGCTGGGCCGACGAGGACTACTTCGCCACAGTCGCGTCCGACGCCGAGGAGCTCGCGGCGCGGACGCGCCGGGAGTGCCGTGCCCTTCCGGAGCCGTCCCTGAGCGACACCTTCCGAAACACCTTGTCCGAGGAGACCGAGGCTCTGCGACGTGAGCGCGAAGGCTTCGAGACTTTCAAGGAGTCCTTCCTGTGACCATCACCGCCGCGGCCACCTCGGCCACCTCGGCCAAGAAGAACGCCCAGGACAAGGCCGCCACGACCACGCTCGGACGCGCACTGAACGAGGGACTGCGGCAAGCCATGCGCGACGACGAGCGGGTGGTTCTGCTCGGCGAGGACATCGCCTCCCTGGGCGGGGTGTTCCGGGTGACCGATGGCTTGGTCGCCGAATTCGGCGACCGCGTGGTGGACACCCCGCTGGCCGAATCGGGGATCGTCGGAACGGCGATCGGCCTGGCCCTGCGGGGGTACCGGCCGGTGTGCGAGATCCAGTTCGACGGTTTCGTCTACCCCGCCTTCGATCAGATCGTCAGCCAGCTGGCGAAGATGCGGGCACGCTCCCGCGGGCTGCTGCGGCTTCCCGTCACCATCCGGATCCCGGTAGGGGGCGGGATCGGCGCGGTCGAGCACCACAGCGAGTCGAATGAGGCGTACTTCTGCCACACGGCCGGGCTGCGCGTCGTAGCGTGCGGCCACCCCCAGGACGCGTACGACATGCTCCGCGCCGCGATCGCGTGCGACGACCCCGTCATCTTCTACGAGCCGAAGCGCCGATACTGGGACCGGGCCGAGGTCTGCCTCGGTCGCCCCGTGGACGGCGACACCTTGCAGCGCGCCCGGGTCCTGCGCGAAGGCGCCGACGTCACCGTGGTCGCCTACGGGCCCACGGTCGCGGTCGCGCTGGGCGCGGCCGAGGTCGCCGCCGCCGAAGGCCGTTCGCTGGAAATCCTGGACCTCCGCTCGCTGTCGCCGCTCGACACCGCCGAGCTGTGCCGCTCGGCGTCGAAGACGGGGCGCGTCGTCGTCGTACACGAGGCGCCCGTCAACGTCGGCCTGGGCGCCGAAATCGCCGCCACGGTCATGGCGCACTGCTTCTACGACCTCGAGGCCCCCGTGGAACGGGTCGGCGGCTACAACGTCCCCTATCCGCCGGCGCGCGCGGAAGACGACTACCTGCCCGATCTCGATCGAGTTCTCGACGCCGTCGACCGGGTGTGTGCCCCGTAAACCGTCCGGCGGAGCTCTCCTGGAGGACACGATGCTCGTAACCAAGCACTTCCATCTCCCCGACGTCGGCGAGGGTCTCACCGAGGCCGGGATCCTCGAGTGGCGCGTGGGACCCGGCGACCCGGTCGGCGTCAACGACACCCTCGTGGAGATCGAGACCGCGAAGGCAGTGGTGGAGCTGCCCAGCCCGTATGCCGGGACCGTCACCGAAATCCTCTGTGCCGCCGGCGAGGCGGTGGCCGTCGGTGCGCCGATCATCACGTTCGAGGTCGAGGACGACAGCGCCCCGCAGGCGGGGCCCGGAGTCGACGCCACACCCCAAGGGCCCGTCGATCCGCCCGCCCAGGACGAGCAGCCGTCCACCCCCGCCCGCGAGCCCGTCCTGGTCGGCTATGGGCCGGCGCACGCGAGGACAGCGCGACGCCCGCGAAAGAGGAAACCCGAGCAACCGGCCGTCACACCTGCCGCCCGGACGTCCCTCGCCACCCCGCCGGTACGCAAGCTCGCCCGCGACCTCGGAGTCGACCTGCGCCTCGTGGCCGCCACAGGCCCGTCGGGACGCATCACGCGCGAGGATGTCCACCGCCTCGCCGAGCAGCGGGCAACCGCGTCGAACGCCCCGGACCTCCCCCATGACGACGTGGTGCGCACGCCGATTCGCGGAGTGCGCAAGCACACCGCGGAGGCCATGGTCACGAGCGCCTTCACCGCTCCGCACGTCACGGAATGGGTCACCGTCGACGTGCAGCGGTCCCTCAAACTGCTGAAGCGGGCACGCGCCGACAAGGCGTTCGGGAATGTGCGCCTGACACCGCTGTGTCTCGTCATCAAGGCAGCGCTCATCGCCATCGCGCGGCATCCCGAGATCAATGCGAAGTGGGACGCGGCGGCCGGTGAGATCGTCCAGTACCCCGACGTCAATCTCGGCATCGCCGCGGCGACACCGAGAGGGCTCATCGTCCCCAATATCGCCGCGGCCCAGCGGCTCTCTCTGCATGAGATCGCCTTGGCGCTCACCGACCTCATCGATCAGGCCCGCGCCGGCAAGACGCCACCCGAGCGGATGAGAAACGGGACGTTCACGATCACCAACATCGGTGTGTTCGGCATCGACGGCGGAACCCCGATCCTCAATCCTGGTGAAGCGGCGATCCTCTGCTTCGGCCAGGTGCGGCGAACACCATGGGAACACAAGGGACGCGTACGGCTGCGCGACACCGCGACCCTCGCCTTGTCGTTCGACCACCGCCTCGTCGACGGCGAGCTCGGTTCACTCGTCCTGCGCGACATCGCCCGGTTCCTCGAGAGGCCAGAGCTGATGGTTCTTCATCAGTGACCTTTCAGTTGTCGGGGATGGCTCTGAGGAGTCCGCTTCCGCGCTCGCGCAGGTACGCCTCCAGCTCCGCGGCCCCGGTCAGCAGCGCCCGCCCGCGGGCGGACAGCCGACCGTGCCAGTCGCACAGGGCGGCCTGCAGCGGCTCCAGCCCGCCGGCCGCCCGCACCTGGGCGATCAGCGGGGCGATCTGCTCCAGCAGGTAGCCGCCGCGCCTGAGCTGGTGGGCCAGCCGGGCGTCCCGTACGGCGGCCTCGTCGTAGACGCGGTAACCGGTCAGCGGGTCGCGGCGCGGGCACACCAGCCCGGCGCGCTCCCATTTGCGCAGCGTCGCGGGCCCGATGCCGAGCTGTTCCGCCAGCGGCCCGATGAACGTGCCGCCGGGCCCGGACACCGCGTCGGACCCCACACCGGGCTCGGACGCCTCGGTGCGCTCCAGGTCGCGGAGGGCGCTCTCCACGGCCTGGAGGGTCCGGCGATCGTCGAGGAGCTGGGCGTGGCTCTCGTCGATGAGGTGGAACGCCTCTTCGGCCGAGCCCTGGTTCACGGCCCGCATGATCGACGTCGCCGTCTGGTGGCCGTGTCCGGGCACCAGGGCGAGGAACGCGCGCAGGGCCGCCGCGTGCAGCGAGGTGTAGGTGCGGTAGCCGTGGGGTGTGCGACCGGCGGCCGGAAGGATGCCGGTCTCCTCGTAGTTCCTGATCGCCTGCGTGGACAGACCGTGTCCGCGCGCCAGATCAACCGGCCTGAGCCGGTCACTGCTTTGAAGGTTTCGTCCCATGGTTCTGCCGATATCGCGGAGAAGTTTCAACCGGAGGTTCAACGATACCGTTGAAGGCATGGCTACCGACATCGAGGACACCGCCCATGCCGTCGAGGCCCCCGCCGTCATGAGGCTGTTTCCGGCCCGGCCCCGGCTGCTCGCCCTGGGCGAGCCCACCCACGGCGAGGACACTCTGCTCGACCTGCGCAACGAGCTCTTCCGACAGCTCGTCGAGCAGGAGG
Source organism: Streptomyces sp. NEAU-YJ-81 (assembly GCF_017592595.1). Classification (NCBI taxonomy): domain Bacteria; kingdom Bacillati; phylum Actinomycetota; class Actinomycetes; order Kitasatosporales; family Streptomycetaceae; genus Streptomyces; species Streptomyces sp. NEAU-YJ-81. The sequence goes on from NZ_JAGFNO010000004.1 coordinate 69,360, forward strand.
GCTACCGGACGATCGCGATCGAGAGCGACTGCATGATGGGCCTGGTCGTGGACGACTACGTCGCCTCGGGCACAGGCACGCTCGACGAGGTCATGGAGCACGGATTCAGCCATGGCTGGGGCACCTCCGCGGCCAACCGCGAACTCGTGCGCTGGATGCGCGTCTACAACGACGGCAGGCCCGCGTCCGAGCGGCTCCGCTTCGCCGGTTTCGACGGACCGCTGGAGATCACCGGCGCCGCCAGCCCCCGGCAGGCCCTCACCGCACTCCACGGCTACCTCGCGGACCGGGTGGACGCGGACCTGCTCCCCTGCACCGGGGAAACGCTCGACCGCCTGCTCGGCGCCGACGACCGGTGGACCGATCCCGCCGCGATGATGGACCCGGCCCAGTCCGTGGGGCAGTCGGCCGAGGCCGGGGAGTTGCGGCTGCTCGCCGACGATCTGGTGGCCCTGCTCGACACGCAGACGCCGCACCTGCTCGCGGCGACCTCGCGGGACGACTGGGACCGGGCGCGCCTGTACGGGCGCACCGCCACCGGCCTGCTGCGCTACCACTACTGGATGGCCGACACCTCACCGGCCCGCATGACCTGGCTGGTGAGCCTGCGGGACCAGATGATGGCCCACAACCTCCTCACCCTCGCGGAACAGGGCCCGGCATTGGTCCACGCCCACAACGGCCATCTCCAGCGGGAGAAGAGCACGATGCGGATGGGCGGGATGCCGCTGGAGTGGTGGAGCGCCGGTGCCCTGGTGAGTGCCCGGCTAGGCGAGGAGTACGCCTTCGTGGCCACGGCCCTGGGCACGATCCGGCACCAGGGAGTGGACACTCCGCCGCCGGACACCATCGAGGGACTTCTGTACGCGCTCCCGGAGGACCGCTGCGTCATCGACGCCCCGCGGCTGGCCACCGCCCTCGGCGACACGGTGCCCGCGCCCCGCGTATCCCCCTGGTTCGGCTACTCCCCGCTCGACCCGGCCCATCTGGCCGGCACTGACGGCATCGCGTTCGTCAAGGACGTCCCGCAGAGCTGACCCGCTCTACTTCTTCGGGCTGAATGTCGCCCATGGGCCGAGGGCGAACCCGCCACTCTTCCGTCGGACTTCCAGGGCACCCGCACCACCGAAGTGCGCCGGGACGAGCAACTCTCGTTCATCGGCTGCCCGCCCGAGAATCCGACGGCGACTGGCCACCGCTTGTTCCGGGGCCAGGCAGGCGTCGCTGTTGCAACAGGGCTGGAGAATCTGCACCGGGCTGTGCAGCAGATCTCCGACGAAAACCGCCCGGTCGCTCCCGGAGGCGAGTCGCAGCACGGACGAACCGGGAGTATGGCCGGGCGCGGACTCCAGGGTGAGGTGTTCGTCGATGCGGTGGAGGCCATCCCAGAGCACGGCTTGTCCGGCCCGGTGGATGGGCGCGATGCTGTCTTCGTAGATCAGGCGGTCGACCTCCCGCAGACCGTTCCCCTTCGCATTGCCGGGACCGTAGTGGGAGTCGTCGGCGGCCGGAATGAGGTACTGGGCGTTGGGGAACGTCGGTACCCACTCCCCGTCCGCGTCGACGGTGTTCCAGCCGACGTGATCGACGTGGAGGTGGGTGTTGACGACGACGTCGACATCCCGCGGGCGCACACCGGCCCTCGCCAGAAGGCCGAGAAAATCACCCTGACACTGGTGGAAAAACGGCGCCATGCCCGGCCGCTCGCGCCCGTTGCCCGCTCCTGTGTCGACCAGGACGGTCCGCCCACCGCTGCGCAGCACCCAGGTCTGCAGCGCAAGCACCGTCCGGTCGCTGTCCGGCTCCCAGTGGTCCGGTGCCAGCCAGTCCTCGTTGTCCTTCCATATGTCGGCGGTAGCTCCCGGGAACATGCCGGAGGTGGGCAGGAACGGCCTGTGCCACTCAATGACCCGGATGACCTCGACATCCCCCAGCACCATGCTCTGCACACGCTCGTTCTCGTTCGTCATGTGCTCGAACTTAAAGAGGCCGAACGATCCTCTCAATGCGCGTCCAGCTCAAGGAAATACGCATCCGTCTCATGCCTCATACGGGAGATATCCTCGGCACATGGATGTGGTGAGCGACGCGATCTCTGCCGTGCACCTCGGCCACCCCTGGTCCCATCGGGTGCGGACGAGTGGGAGTTGGTGCGCACGGCTGGACCCGTACGACGGTGCGGGCTTCTACGTCGTCCTGAAGGGCAACTGCTGGCTGCTGACCGACAGCGGCACCCTGGTACCTCTCGGCGTGGGGGACGCGGTGCTGCTGCCCCATGGCACAGGCCATGTGATCGCCGACTCCCCGGTCGATGCAGCGGTCGCGAAGGAGAAAGCGGTGCCGTTCGAGCAATGGCTCGTGGAGGAAGGGCCGCGAGCCCGGCCGGATCACAACACGACGGAGCTGCTCTGTGGCAAGTACTGGCTCGACTGCAGCCGCATGCACCCGCTCATGGCGGAGCTGCCCGAGGTCGTCCACCTTCCCAGCCGAGTAGGCAGCCACCTCGAACTCCGTGCCGCGATCGACCTGCTCGCCGGTGAGCTGGACGAGAGCCGGCCCGGCTCCTGCGTCGCGCTGCCGAACCTGCTCGACCTCCTCCTCGTCTATATGATCCGCTCCTGGATGGCCGAGACCACCTGCGGAGCCTGGCCCGGCGCGCTGGGCGACCCGGTGACGGCCGCCGCCCTGCGAGCGATGCACTCCAACCCGGCCGCGCCGTGGAGCAATGACCGTCTGGCGGCTGAGGCGGGCGTCTCCCGTCCCACCCTGGCGCGCCGGTTCACCACCCGGGTCGGCCGCCCTCCGATGACGTACCTCACGTGGTGGCGCGTGATCCTTGCCGCCACCCTGCTCCGAGACAGTCCGGATACCCTGGCCACCATCGCCGGCCGAGTCGGCTACGGCAGCCCGTACGCACTCTCACACGCCTTCGAGAGGGAGTTCGGCACGACACCGGGGCGGTATCGAGCGCAGGTCACGGAAGGGCCGTCTCGTGAGCTCAACCAGGCTTCGCAGGCAGGGAGTTGACTTGGACACCGCACGGGACGCACAGGACGCGCAGGACACGGCCAAGCGGCTGCGGGCGATCGGCGACGAGCTGTCGGACCGTTTCTACGAGCGGGCCGACGTGGTGCGGACGCTGGTGGTGACGCTGCTGGCCGGGCAGCACTCGCTGGTGCTCGGCCCGCCCGGAACGGCGAAGTCCGAGATGGCCCGGGAGCTCACGGGCCGGATCGAGGGGGCGGCCTACTGGGAGATCCTGCTGTCGAAGTTCACCGCGCCGACGAGGATGTTCGGTCCCATCGACGTCGCCGCGCTGGCCCGAGGTGAGTACCGCCAGGTCTACGACGGCCGCGCCACGACCGCGCATGTCGCGTTCATCGACGAGATTTTCAAGTGCTCCACGGCGGCGCTGAACGAGACGCTGGGCTACCTCAACGAGCGGATCTACCACCCCGAGAGCGGCGGCGAGCCAATCCGCTGCCCACTGATCGGGGCCATTACGGCGAGCAACGAACTGCCCAGCGGCGAGGATTCGGCCGCGATCTACGACCGGCTGCTGGTGCGGATCGAGGTCGGGTACCTGGAAGACCCCTCGAACTTCGCCGCACTGGTCCGCTCCGCCGTCAGCCGCCCTGCGGCACCGGCCCGGACCACGGTCGAGCTGGCCGCGTTGCGGCACGCCGTGACCGAAGCCGTCCCGGCCGTGGACGTCCCCGACGCGATCGTGGACGCGGTGTGTACGCTGCGGGCCGCCCTGCGCCGTAAGGAACTCATCGCCTCCGACCGCCGCTGGCGGCAGGCGGTGGGCCTGCTCCAGGCGTCCGCGTACCTCGACGGCCGTCCGGCGGTCGCCGAGACCGATCTGTCGGTGCTGACGCACGTGCTGTGGGACTCCCCCGCCCAGCGTCCGACCGTCGAGCGCGAGGTGCTGCAACTGGTCAACCCCGACGCCAAGGAGGCGCTCGACCTGGCCGACGCCATCGAGGAACTGGAGGCCCAACTCGACGCCATGGCCGGGCAGTCCCGCGAGGCGCTGAGCGAGTGGGTCATCAAAAAGGCCCACAACAAGCTCGCCATGGCGGGGAAGCGGCTGGAGAAGCTGCGCCAGGACGCGGCGAGCGCGGGCCGCTCCACCGCCGCCATCGACCGGGTCAGCGGCCGCCAGCGCGCCGTCCGCGCCCGCGTACTCACCGAGGCCCTCGGCGTGGACGCGAGCACGGTGCAGGCCCAGCTCTGAACACCGGGGGGATCAGGACCATGGGCGAGACACCGGGCCGGACACCGGGCCGGCTCGACGAGCTGGCGAGCCGGGCCGGGAAGTGGCTGGGCCGGTCCGCCGCCGCTCCCGAGCGGCACACGGCGGTCGTGGCCGCGGACCGGTTCGACCGGATCACATGGCGCGACACCTACGAGCAGTCGGCCGGACTGCGCGATGTGGCCGCGGAGCTGAACGAGCGTTACCGCTACACCACCGACCTCCTGACCGACGTGTTCCTGGCGGCCTACAAGGTCGGCCCGCGGTTGCGCGAGCGCGCGGAAATGGACCCCTCCCGGCTGGTCAACCACCAGGTCATCACCTCGCTGGTGGAGTCACTGGAGTTCGCCGAGCTGCGCCGGGAGACGGCCGGAGACCCCTACGCCGCCGCCATGGCCGTGCTCGCCCAGGCCGCCGCGCTGCGCGGGATGCTGGAGCGCTCCCGGTCGGCCCAGGAGCGGGCCGAGCGGGCGAAGCAGGCCCAGCAGGACGCCGAAGGCGCGGCGGACGCCGTGGGCGAGGCGCTCCAGCAGGCCGCCGACGAGGCGGATTGGCCCAACGGGGTCGGCACCGTACCGGCCCCGGCAGCCGACGCCGTACAACAGGCGATCGAGGCCGCCGAGACCGCCGACGCCGCTGCGCGGCAGGGCGCCCAGGACGCCGCGCAGGCCCTCGCGGCGGCTCCCGGCATCCGTGCCGCCGCGCGGAACGCGGCGGCGAAGGCCGCCCGGGCGGTGCGGGAGGAGGCCGCGCTGATGCGGGCATGGGGCGTTGGCCCCGGCGAGCTGGAGCGGATGCCCTTCGACCAGCGCGCCCGGCTCGCCGAGCGGCTGGGCAGTGGCCGTCTCGCACAGTGGGCCGAGCTGATCGGTCGCTTCCGGCAGATGGCCGGCGGTGAGCGCGCCCGCAAGGTGGAGAACGCCACCGGCGAGCTGGTCGGCGTCACGCTCGGCAATGACCTATCCCGCGTCATCCCCTCCGAGCTGGCCAACCTCGGCCTGCCCGAGCTGCGTGCGGTGTTCGCCGCGCGCTACGCCGCCGGGGAGCTGATGCTCTACGACAGCCAGGGAGAGCAGGCCACCGGCCAGGGCGCCATCATCGCGTGCGTGGACACCTCGCACTCCATGTACGAGGCGGGGCCCGGCGGCGTCACTCGGGAGGCGTGGGCCAAGGCGTGCGCCCTGGCGCTGCTGGATCAGGCCCGCCATGCGGGGCGTGACTTCGTCGGCGTCCTGTTCTCCGCCGCCGACAAGATCCAGGTCTTCCGCTTTCCGTCCGGCCGGCGCGCCGGCATCGCCCGGATTCTCGACTTCGCGGAGACCTTCCTCGGCGGCGGCACCAGCTACCAGGCGCCGCTGACAGCGGCCCGCGAGCTGCTGGAGGAGGAGTTCAACGACACCGCCCGCACGCGCGGCGACATCGTGATGATCACCGACGACGAATGCGGCGTCACCGAGGAATGGATGCGCGGCTGGAACGACGCCAAACACCAGTTGGGCTTCCGGGTCTTCGGCGTGGCCATCGGCGCCCCGCGCGCCGCCGAAACCGGCTCGGTCCTGGAGGCCCTGTGCGACAACCTCCGCTCCATCGAGGACCTCACCGACGTCCACGCGGCCGCCGACCTCTTCCGCGTGATCTGACCCGGCCTTGGAACTCAATATTGGCCGAGGTGCTCGCTGAAGAAACCGGCGAGCTTCTCGACGGCGGGGTCCAGGTACTGCTTCTTGTCGTAGAGGTCGACATGGCTTGCGCCGTCGATCCAGTGGATCTCCTTGGGTCCGATGGCCCGCTGGAACGCTTCGACGCTCATCCAGGAGGTGACGGCGCGGGTGCCGACGATCATGAGCAGAGGACGTTGCCCGATCAGCGGGATCGGGGCGAAGGCGTCGAAAGTTGCCATCTTGTCGATGCTGGTCCAGGTGAAGAAACGCGCCGAGCGGGCGTGCCCGGCCCGCGGGGTGCGGTAGTAGCCGAAGCCCTCGGCGCCGTGTTCTCCGCCGAGCGCGCGGGCCTGCTCGGCGGTGTCGGGGAAGAGGGTCAGGACCGGCGGCGCCTCACCACGAGCCTCGGTGGTGCGTGCTAGAGCCGCGGCGTCCAGCATGCCCTGGAACACCGCCGGGTCCTGGGTTCCGTCGGCTCCCAGGCGGAACTGGCGGGCGATGTCGACGGCACTGACCGTGGCGACGGCCTTGATGCGGTGATCGCTCGCGGTGGCGGGCAGTACGTAGCCACCGGAGGCGCAGATACCGAGTGCGCCGACGCGCTCTGCGTCGACGTCGCCGCGGGTGGTGAGGTAGGAGACGGCCGCCTTGAGGTCCTCGACGCGGTGGGCGGGGTCCTCCAGACCGCGCGGCTCGCCGCCGCTCTCGCCCTGGTGCGCCGCGTCGAAGGCGAGCGTGATGAAGCCCCTCTCGGCCAGGCGCCGCGCGTACAGACCGGCGGCCTGCTCTTTCACACCGCTGCCGGGGTGGCCGACGACGATCGCCGGACGCGGACCCGGTGCCGTGGCGTCGGCTACACACGACTGGAACAGGGCCGCGTCCGAGCATCCGTATCGGTGCTCGACGCCCTCGCCCGCGCGCTGCGCCTCGACGACGACCAGCAGAAGTACCTCTACGAACTGGCCGGCAGGTCCGACGCGCGGCCGCGCCGTCGGCGGGGGCCCGCGCAGCGCATGCGGCCCGCCATGCGGCGCCTGCTCGACCAGCTCACGGGGTCTCCCGCCGTCGTTCTCGGCAAGCGGATGGACATCCTGGCCTGGAACGTTGCCGCCTCCGCCCTGTTCACAGACTTCTCGCTGACGCCACCGGGGCGGCGCAACTACGTGCGCCTGCTGTTCACGGACCCGGTCGTCCGCGATATGCATCGGGAGTGGGAACACGACGCCCGCGACGCCGTCGCCGCGCTGCGCATGGAAGCCGCGGCGGACCCTGACGACCCCGAGCTGGCCCAGCTCGTCGGCGAGCTGTCCGTCCAGGACGCCGACTTCCGCACCTGGTGGGCCGAGCACCGCGTCAACAACCTCAGCTACGGCACCAAGCACTACCGGCATCGGCTGGTCGGTGACCTGACACTGGACTGCGACGTCTGGAGCAGCCCCGACGGCTCAGGGCAGCGCCTCATGGTCCTCACCGCCGAGACCGGCAGTCCGTCGCACGATGCCCTGCGCATCCTCACCGCCTGGACGGCCGGGTAATCGGAGAACGCCCCACTCCCCCACCGGGCAATCTCAGTCGTGACCTGTGGAAACCCAGTCGGCGAACTCTCACTGGGACGGAGCGGAGGGTTTCAGCGGGGTGAAGTACGTGGCGTCCCTCGGCACTCCATCATGTTCGGTGCCGTCGTCATCGCGGTAGCGCCATGCGAAGGGCAGACCGTGGGCGGTCTCGGAGTCGGGTCCGCTCATGAGCTGGAAGTGCAGATGTGGCTCGGAGGAGTTGCCGGAGTTGCCGCACTCGGCCAACTGCCGGCCGACCGTGACCCGGTCGCCCGCGGCCACACGGAGAGATCCGCGCCTGAGGTGCCCGAAGCCCGCATACGCGCCCTGGTCCAGCTCGAGCACGAGGTAGTTGCCCCATAGATGGCGGGGCCACCCCAGACTGCGTACGAAGCCCTCCAGGTAGAGGTAGGCGATGCCGGGCAGCGAGGTGCGGGAGAAGTGATCGCGCTGGCGGTCGGTGGCTGCCACGACCACGCCGTCGCCGGGGGCCAGGACGGGACTGCCGAAGGCGGGGTAATGGTGCGGGCGGTGGCCCAGTGGCCAGAACCGGCGGAACGGGGGCGTGGCCTCTGCCGAGGGGTGGTGTGTCAGGTCGATGGCGTAGGTCTGCGCATGGCTGTGCGTGTGGCTGGGCACCTTCGTGCCCGGGCCGTTGAGGGCCTGCCAGCGTCCGGTGACGGGCACCTCGACCGGGACCGGTGTCTGTCCTTGTGGCGGGCGCTGTTTGCGCCACAGGTGCCAGCGCATCAGCCCGCCGAGCACCAGAAGAATGACGCCTGCGAACCAGAGCGGGCCCAGCCCCTGTCTGTTCACCAGGATGCACACCGCCCCGATGGCGAAGACCAGGCCGTGTCGCTTCCACAGGGACGTCAACAAGAGTGCTCCTCGTTCCTTGCCGTGGTTCTTTGCCGTGCGATGTTCACCGCCGATGGGTGAGAGCTTGATGCTTGCGCAGATGTCCGGCGGGCCACCAGACCAGATTGATCACGACTTTCGCGCGCAGTGAGCCGCCGTCCCGGTGAGGTGGCCCGCAGCCTTGGGTGCGAAGGCCCGGGTTGACCGATCCACTGACCGCCGGATGGCTGCACACCTTGGTTTCCAAGGAAGAAGGCCGGTTCGAATCGTGAAACAACTGTCCCGTTTGTTCACGTTCCCGGCCTGACTCGTTGGCCATCGGCAGGTTGTCCGGACGAGCGGGCCGATCACAGTTCCCGGTGTGAGTGCGACCAGGTATCTGGAGATCGCGGAGCAGTTGTCCGCCGAGCTGGCCGAGTGCGCCCGTGGCACACGGGTCGCCAGCGAGGCCGAGATCGCCCGGCGGTTCGGCGTGGGCCGGGCCGCCGCACGGGCGGCCGTTCAGGAATTGGAGCGACGGTTCGTCGTCCGCCGGACCCAGGGTTCGGGCACGTTCGTCAACCGGCGCATCGACTACGTCATCTCGCGCAGCGTCCCGCCGTCGTGGTCCGCCACGATCGCCGCGGCGGGCGCCACACCTCGCGCACTGGTCAAGTCGGTGCGCACGATCCCCCTGCCCGCCGGGCTGACGGACAGGTTCGAGCGGCCCGCCGGGTCGCCGGTGCACGAGGTGGTGCGCGAGTTCTACATCGACGACCTCCTCGCCTCCTGGACCCACGAGTGGATCCCGGTGGACGAGGTGCCGTACCTGGATCTGGCACTGCACGCGGTCGACTCCGTCGATCTCGTACTCCGCCAGACGGTGCGGGCGCGGCCGATGCGGGCCTGGTGCCGGGTCAGCATCGACGTCCCCCCGGCGGAGGTCCTGCACATCCTGCGCATGGAGAGCAGCCAGCCCGCCTGGCTGGTGGAGAGCGTCAGCCGGGACGAGGCGATCGGCAACGTCCTGATGTGCAGCCGTACCTGGACCCGTGCCGACGCCGTCCGTGTCGTGGTCGAACTCGACGAGCGGGCGGCCACCGGTGACGAGGCCGCCACACCGCAGAGAGTTGTCACACCGCAATGAACCAGGAGAACCAGGAGAAGCAGTGACATACGTCATGAGCAGGGAGCATCGCTGTGCCCTGCTGGCCGAGGCCGAGAGGGCCGAACTGATCGAACTGGCCGATGCCTGCATCGCCGACGGCGCGCAGGTACGGGTGCTGGTGGGGCCCGAGGTCGGGTGCGTGACCGCGCAGGTCCGCGAGCCGGTCCTGGAGCAGCGGTTCCTGCTCGGTGACGTCCTGGCCTGCCGGGCCGAGGTGGAGCTCGCGGGCCACCGCGGCTGGGCCATGCGTCTCGGGGACGACCGCGCGGCCGCGCTGGCCGCCGCGGTGCTGGACGCCGAGGCACAGTCCGGCCGCCCCCGGGCCGCCGAGATCGACCTGCTGTGCGAGCGCGTCGCGGAGCGCCGCGAGCGGCGGGAGAGCCAGGAGTGGGCGGAGCTCGCCCCGACCGTCGTCGCATTCGAGGAGCTGACGTGACCGCCGTAGAAACAGAGCCGGCACCCGCCTCGGGCGCCTCCGGAACCGCCGAACTGGTGACCGCGGCCAAGCTGCGCCCCGCCCAGGCTCAGGGCGTCTTCCGCGCCGTGCTCGACGCCCTGGCGCGCCCGGGCACGGTGGCCCGGTTCCCCTCGGACGTCCCCGGCGCGGTGCCGTCCGCGCTGCTGCCGGTCCTCGCGCTCGCGGACCTCGGCACCGGTGTCCGCGTCCTGGAGGAGGATGGCTCGCACCGCTGGTCGGACGTGGTGAGCGTGGCCACCAACGCCCCCGCGGCGCCGCTGGAGAAGGCCCGGCTCGCCGCCGCCGTACGGCCCGTCGCGGCGGAGGAGATCCTGCGGCTGGCCCGCGGCACCGCCGACGCGCCGGAGGACGGCGCCGTTCTGTGTCTGCCGGTGACCGCGCTGGAGGGCGGGCCGTCCACCTGGCGGCTGTCCGGGCCCGGCGTACCGGGTGAACGGGACATCGCCCCGCAGGGTGTGCCGGAGGGGTTCGTGGCGGCGCGCGCCGAGGCCGTCGGCGGCTTCCCCGCGGGGGCCGATCTGCTGCTCGCCACGCCCGACGGCCGCGTCATGGGCCTGCCGCGCAGCACGACCGTCACGATCGTGGCCGATGCGGCGACCAGTGCCGTGGCCGATGCCACGTCCAGTGCCGTGGCCGAGAAGGAGGACTGATGGGGTACTCGGGAGCACGCGGAGGACTCGAGGCGATTCTCGCCGCCGAGGACCTGGTCCGCCGCAAGCGGGACCACGCGCCCGCGCCGTGGTCGTCCACCGAGCAGATCACCGCCCGGTTCCGGCTGGCCGTCGACCGGGTGATGGGCGAGGCCGGCCTGTACGACGAGCCCACCGCGGCCGACGCCTTCCGGCAGGCCGAGGGGGACACCCTGGAGGCATCGCACCTGCTGCGCGCGCAGCGGTCCACCCTGCCGCGGCTGGCGGTCAGCGAACCCGTCGACCCGGGCGAGATGACCGTGATACGCCGCATCGTGCCCGCGTTCCGCGAGCCCGACGGCCCGCAGTTGCTCGGCCGTACGTCCGACTACACCGGCCGCCTGCTGGAGCGGCCCGACGGCCCGCCGGAGCCGGCGCCGGAGGACCCGGCCACCGCGGAGGCCACGGACAGCGCGGAGCGCACCGAGGAGCAGCGCAGCCCCCGCCGGTTCATGGACCTCCTGCGGAAGATGGAACTGCTCGCCGAGGGGCGGACCGCCGACGATCCGGAGCCGCACGACATCACCCGCAAGCCCGCCCGGCCGCCCGCCGACCGGTCCGCCGTCCTGGCCGCCATGGCCCGCGCCGAGTCCGGTGCGCTGGTGGCGCTGTGGTACCGCTCGATCCTCGGGCCGGACGGCGATGTGCACGAGATCACCCTGGGCGAACTGCGGCACGGGCGGCTGCCGCTGCGGGTACGCCACCCGCACACGGGAAACCCCGTCACCGTCGGCGAGTTCCGGGTCACCGAGGCCGAGGCCATCGAGGACCTGGACGGCGCGGACGAGGACCGTACGCGCTTCGACATCGGCTACGGCCTGTGCTTCGGGCACAACGAGCGCAAGGCGATCGCCATGGCCAACCTGGACATCGCCAACCGCCGGTTCGGCCGCAGCGGGCCGCTGGAGCAGTTGCTGCTGCTCACCATCGACGGCCTCGATTCGGGCGGTTTCCTGGAGCACCTGAAGCTCCCCCACTACGTCACCTTCCGCTCGATGGTCGAGCGCAAGCAAGCCATGCGGGCCGCCGCCGAGGCGGGAGAGGACCCGCTCGCACGGGTCGCCGAGCCCGCCGGAAAGGACTGCCGATGAGCACGACGTACGACACACCACGGGTGTCCGGGATCGGCGCGCTCGTCGCCGAGGCGGACGCGGGCAGCCCGCCCGCCGGGATCCTCGACGAGGACGCCAAGCGGGAGATCCGCCGGGCCGCGCTCGCCGCGGTCTGCGTGCCCGGCTACCAAGTCCCGTTCGGCTCCCGGGAGATGCCGGTGGCGCGCGGCTGGGGCTCGGGCGGACTGCAGGTCACCCTGGGGGTGATCGGCGCCGAGGACACGGTGAAGGTGATCGACCAGGGCGATGACGCCGGGGTCAACGCCACCAACCTGCGCCGGATGATCGCCGGGACCACCGGCTGCGGCGAGTCCGCCGACACCCGGGAGGCCACGGTCGTACAGACCCGGCACCGCGTCCCCGAGGAGGCCCTGGGCGCCCAGCATGTGCTGGTCTACCAGGTGCCGGTGCCCGAGCCGCTGCGCGGTGTGCGGAAGTCGGTGGCCGAATGCGCGCGGATGCACGCCGAGGACGACTACTCCGCGATGTGGGTCAGCCTCTACGAGGACATCGTCCGCAACGGCGTGATCACCGCGAGCACCGGCTACCCGGTGCTGGTCGGCGGCCGCTATGTGATGGCGACCAGCCCCATCCCACGGTGGGACGTGCCCCGGCTCCACGAGGCCGAGCACCTCAACCTCTTCGGCGCCGGCCGGGAGAAGCGCATGTACGCGGTGCCCCCGCACACCGAAGTGCGGCCCCTCACCTTCGACGACGTGCCCTTCGAGGTCGAGCACGAGCCGGGCGGGCGCTGCAAGTTCTGCGGCAGCGACGACGTCTACCTCGTCAACGCCGGTACCGAGGGCGCCTTCGCCTGCAGCGACACCGAATGGTGCGCGCGGGTCCAGGCGGGGGACGCCGACACCGGCGCCCACCGGGAGCGCGCGCCGCTGGCCCTGCTGCCCGATCCGGCATCCCGCGCGGGACGCCGGGGCGCGCCCGTGGCCCTTACCGCCGAGGCGGACGACACACCGGCGCCCGCCCGCAGGATCCGGGCCGGCGGCCCCGACTGGGCCCTGCGTGTCGATGGCATCGGCAAGGTGCACGGCGCGGGTGGCGCATCGGCCGTACCCGGCACGGGCCCCGAGCACTCCACCGCGATCAGCCCGTCCACCGGTGCGGTGGTGGCCGCCTGGGACGTCTCCTTCGACGTGGCGCCGGGCGAGGCCCTGGGCCTCATCGGCGAGTCGGGCTCCGGCAAGTCCACCGTGCTGCGCTGTGTCATCGGCGACGAACCGGCCACGGCCGGACAGGTCCACCTGGCCTCGGTGGACAACGGCGCATCCGAGGTGCTCGCGCTGCCCGCGGCCGTACGGCGGCGGCTGCGGATCGACTCGATGGCCGTGGTCTACCAGGACCCGGCCGCCGGGCTCGACCTGCGCGTCTCCGCGGGCGGCAACATCGCCGAGCGGCTGACCGCGGCGGGCTGGCGCGGCTATCACGCCATCCGGCGCCGCGCGGCGGAGCTGCTGGACCGGGTCGAGGTGCCGCTGTCCCGTATGGACGACCCGGTGCACACCTTCTCCGGCGGCATGCGGCAGCGCGTGCAGATCGCCAAGGCCCTGGCCACCGAACCGCCGGTGCTGCTGCTCGACGAGCCCACCACTGGTCTGGACGCCTCCGTCGCCGCCGGTGTGCTCGATCTGCTGCGGAGCCTGCTCGCCGAGCGGGACGTCGCCGCCGTGGTCGTCAGCCACGACTTCTCGGTGATCGAGGCGCTGACCGACCGCACGCTGGTCATGCAGATGAGCCGGGTCGTCGAACAGGGCCTGACCGACCAGCTCTTCCACGATCCCCACCACCCCTACACCCAGCGGCTCGTCGCCGCCGCCCGGAGGTGAGCCCGGTGAACACCACCGCCGACACCACCCACTCCCTGTCCGAGAACCAGGGCACCGTGCTGTCCGTACGCGCCCTGTACAAGTCCTTCACCCTGCACAGCATCGACGGGCGGACGGTGCCGTCGCTGCGCGGTGTCGACCTCGATGTGCACACCGGCGAGCACGTCGCCCTCGCGGGCCCCAGCGGTGCGGGCAAGTCCTCACTGCTGCGCTGTGTGTACCGCACCTACCTGCCGGACTCGGGTTCCGTACGGCTGCGCACACCGGCCGGGACGGTCGAGCTGACCACGCTGCCCGACCGGGAGATGGCCCGGCTGCGCGGCCGGCACTTCGGCTATGTCTCGCAGTTCCTCGCCGCACCGCCGCGCACCGGCCCGCTGGAGGTCGTCGCCGCGACCGCCCGGCGGCGCGGGCTCGACCGGGGCGAGGCGAGGGAGGCCGCTGCCGCCGCGCTGCGCCGGCTGAACCTCGACGAAACGCTGTGGGACGTCGACTGCGGTGTCCTCTCCGGCGGTGAGCGCCAGCGGGTGAACCTCGCCGCGGGCACGGTGCAGCCGCCCCGGCTGCTGCTGCTCGACGAGCCGGTCTCCGCGCTGGACCCGGCCAACCGGGAGGCCGCGCTGGAGTTGGTCGACTCGCTGGCGGGGCAGGGCGTCGCCGTCCTCGCCGTCTTCCACGACATGGACGCCATCCGGCGGCTGGCGTCGCGGGTGGTATTCGTCGGGGACGGACGGATCGCCCGGCAGGGCGCGCCGGAGCAGATGCTGGAGGCTGCGGCATGAACACGGGACTGGTGAGCAGGGGACCGGCCGGGGCGCCGGCCCAGGGCTGGACGCTGGGCGGCCCGCCCCAGGACTATGTGCTGGGGCACGTACGGGCGGTGCTGCCGGACCGGCTCCTGGACGACGCGCTGGTCGCGGTCCGGGACGGCAGGATCGCGGCGGTCGAACCGCACCCGGCCGGTGTGGAGGCCGATGTCGACGGCCAGGGGATGCTGTGTCTGCCCGGTCTGGTGGACGTGCACAGCGACGGTCTGGAGAAGGAGCTGCTGCCGCGGCCGGGGGCCGAACTGCCCATGGAGTTCGCGTTGTTGTCCTTCGAGGGCAAGCTGCGCGCGGCCGGTGTGACGACGGCGTTCCACGGCGCGGCGTTCGAGGAGAGCGGCGGCCGGGGGATGCGCCGCACCCTGGAGAGCGCGCGGCGGATCTGCGCGGCCGTGGAGAGCCGCGGCGACGACGGTCTGGTGGACCACCGGGTCCTGCACCGGCTGGACATCCGCTGCCCGGAGGGTCTGGCCGGGCTGCGGCAGCGGCTCGCGGAGATCGGTGGCGCCGCCCGGGGGCCGGTCCTGGTGTCGCACGAGGACCACACCCCGGGCCAGGGGCAGTACGCGGACCGCGGCTACTACGAGCGGTATCTCGTCGGCACCCGCGGGGTCACCGAGGAGGAGGCCCGCGCCTACGTCGACCGGCTGATCGAGGACCGGGACGGCCGGCTCGACGTCCGCGAGGAGGCGCTGGAGTGGCTCGGCGAGCAGGCCGGGGCGGGCCGGATCCGGCTGCTCGGCCACGACCCCAGTTCGCCGCAGGAGATCGAGGAGCTGTGCGACCGGGGCGGCTCGGTCGCGGAGTTCCCCACCACGACGGCGGCCGCGAAGGCCGCACGCGAGCACGGCATGCCGGTCGTGATGGGCGCTCCCAACGTCCTGCGTGGCCACTCGCACAACGGCAACGCGTCCGGCCGCGAACTGGTCGGCCGCGGCCTGGTCACCGCGCTCGCCTCGGACTATCTGCCGTCGGGGCTGCTCTCGGCGGCACTGCTGCTCGCCGAGGACGGGCCGGCGTCGCTGCCCGAGGCGGTCGGCCTGGTCACCGGAGGCGCCGCGGACGTGGCCGGTCTCCCGGACCGCGGCCGGCTCGCGCCGGGTCTGCGGGCCGACCTGGTGCTGGCCGAACCGGGCCGCCCCTGGCCCGTCGTCGCGGCCGTCCTGCGCCCGGCCTCGGGATCCTCGGGATCCTCGGGATCCTCGGGAGGTGACGCGGCATGAGCGGCCGGATCCCCTGGCCGGTGCCCGAACCGCACCTGCCCTCCGGCGTCCACCCGGCACTGGCCGCGGCGACCCGCGCCGCCACGGACGCGTTCCGCGCCGCACGCGAGGCGTACGACCGGGCCCAGCTGGCCGAGAAGGTGCAGGTCGGCGCGGACGGTACGCCCACGATGCGGCTGGACATCATGGTGGACACCGCGATCGCCGAGGTCGTGAACGCCCACCGGATCAATCTGCTCAGCGAGGAGCTGGGCCACATCGACAACGGCTCAGCCGTCACACTGGTCACCGACCCGGTGGACGGCACGGCGAACGCCGCCTCCGGTGTCCCCCTGTCCGCGTTCGCGGGTGTCGTCGCGGTGGACGGAGTGCCGACGGAGGCGCTGACCAGCTGGCTGGACACCGGGCGCTGCTGGCATACGGTGGCGGGCCGGCCGTCGCCGTACCGCACGAACGGCCGTACGGAGCTGGACGGCGCGGCGGTGAGTCTGCTGCGGCCGCAGGCGCATATCGCCGACGCGTGGTGGCGGGTGGCGACACGGGCGGCCAGGATCCGCATCCTGTCGACGAGTTGTCTGGAAGCGGTGCTGGTGGCCGAGGGGTCGACGGACGCGTTCGCCGACGCCGGCTCCGACACCCACCGGATCGTGGACCTGGCGGCCGCGATGGTGACGGTCCCCGCGGCGGGCGGCGCGGTGATCGATGTGCACGGCCGACCGCTGGAGATCGATCCCGACCTCACCCGCCGCTGGTCGGGTGTGGTGGCGGCGACCCCGCGGCTCGCGGAGGAACTGGCGGAGACCATCCGCGGAACGGAGGACCGATGACCAGCGGTATTCCCGCTGTCCCGCTCACGGGCGAGGAGCTGACCGCACTCGTCGACGGCCTCGCGGGCCTGCCCTACGGCGGGGAGGCCGTCGACCAGCGGACCCACGCGCTGCAGACGGCGTGGCTGGCGAGGGACGCGGGCGCGGACGACGAGCTGGTGGTGGCCGCGGCGCTGCACGACATCGGCCGGGCCCGGCCGGTCCGGGCCGAACACCCGGGCCTGCCGCACGAGGTGGCGGGCGCCGAGTTCGCCCGGCGTCGGGTGAGCGAACGGGCGGCATGGGTCATCGCCCAGCACGTACCGGCCAAGCGCTATCTGATGGCGACCGATCCGGCGTACCACGCCCTGCTCAGCCCGGCGTCGATCGC
This sequence comes from Streptomyces sp. NEAU-YJ-81, assembly GCF_017592595.1. Lineage (NCBI taxonomy): Bacteria > Bacillati > Actinomycetota > Actinomycetes > Kitasatosporales > Streptomycetaceae > Streptomyces > Streptomyces sp. NEAU-YJ-81. Next base: position 86,204 of record NZ_JAGFNO010000004.1, read on the forward strand.
CTCCCTGAAGGTCCAGGGCGGCCCGATGGACGAGCGCGAGGCGGCGGAGTTCGCGGCGCATCCGCTGTCCGCGGACGCGGTCGCGCTGCGCCGCTGGGACGACGCGGCAAAGGATCCGGACGGCCCGCGGCTCACGATGCCGGACCTCCTGGCGGCCCACGCCCGCTGCGTCGCCGCACGGCGGACCTGACGTCGGTGGCGCCCCGGGGGCAGGCCGCTCGGTCTGCCCCCGGGGGGTTGTGTGCTTGGTCGACGGAGCGATGAGCGTCTGCTCTCCCGGCCTAGCTTCCCGACGTCGCCGAGAGGGCGCGCAGGTCGTCGAAGGCTCGGGAGAGATGCGCCTCCAGGCTCTGTGAGGGGTCGTCGATCCAGGCCCCGGCCGCTTGGTGAAAGGCGGCCCAGCCGGTCTGAGCCGCCAGACCGGCCAGCCGGTCGGCGACACCGCGCTGCCGCAGCGCCTCCGCCACGGCTTCGGTGAGCGACGCGGCCTTGGCCAACTCGCGTTCGCGGAGCGTTGGTGTCTTGGCGATGACTTCCAGCCGCGGTTCGGAGAACGGGCGGTTCTCCTCCAGGATCCGTCCGGCTTCCCGGAAGGCGCGGAGCAGTATCTCGAGGGGCTGCAGACCATCGGGCGCTTCGGCCACCGATCGCATCAGCTCCGCGCGCAGGTCGGCTTCGCCATGGAAGAGCACCTCGCGCTTGTCCGGGAAGTGCCGGAAGAACGTGCGCTCGTTGACGCCGGCCCGGGCGGCGATCTCAGCCGTGGTGGTCTGGTCGAACCCCCGCTCCCGGTACAGCTCCAGCGCCGCCTGCTGAAGACGGCGGCGCGCTTCCAGTCCGCTCCGTGGCACGCCCCCAGCCTATCGCGTTATGTCAGTGACCGACACCACATTGCGCCAGCGACTGGCGGTACGCGTAGAGTCAGTGACTGGCGCTAAGTAGTGCCAGTCACTGACGTTACGTGGGAGAGTGTCATGCATGTCTTCGTTACCGGCGGTTCCGGCCTGACCGGCCCCGCCATCGTCGCCGAGCTCGTCGCGGCCGGCCACACCGTCACCGGTCTGGCGCGCTCGGATGCCGCCGCCGCTCGACTGGAGTCGCTGGGCGCCACACCGCACCCCGGCTCCCTGGACGACCTCGACAGCCTGCGGAGCGGCGCCGAAGCCGCCGACGGCGTCCTGCACATGGCCTTCGGCGGCGACTTCGCCGACCCCGACGACATGATGCGGCGCGACCGGACCGCGATCGAGACGCTCGGCCGAGCCCTGGAAGACTCGGGCAAACCGTTCGTCAGCACCTCCGGCACGCTGGTCATGCCCCTCGGCCGGGAGACCACCGAGAAGGACGAGCCCGACCCGGCCGGGATCGCCGGATTCCGGATCCCGGGCGAGCGAGCGTGTCTGGGCTTCGCCGCCCGGGGAGTACGCACGAGCGTGGTCCGGCTCGCTCCCACCGTCCACGGCCCCAGGGACTACGGCTTCATCGGCATACTCGTCGCCACCGCGCGAAAGACCGGCATGTCGGCCTACGTCGGCGACGGCGGCAACCGGTGGCCCGCGGTGCATCGGCTCGACGCGGCGAGCCTGTTCCGCCTGGCATTGGAGAAGGCTCCCGCGGGCAGCGTGCTGCACGGGGTGGCCGAAAGCGGCGTCACCTTCAAGAGCATCGCGGAGACGATCGCCCGCGCCCTCGATCTGCCCGCGGTTTCACTGACCCCGGCCGAGGCTGCCGGACACTTCGTAAGCCCGTTCATGGCCACCGTCTACGGCATCGACGCGCCCGTCTCCAGCTCTCACACCCAGGAGCTGCTCGGCTGGTCGCCCACCCACCCGACACTGCTCGACGACCTTGAGCACGGCGATTACTTCGCCACGCCGGCCTCCTGACCACCTCGCACCGGGGCGGACAAGACGTCAGCGGAACCAGACCAGTACGGGGACGCGGATCTCACGGAGTTCGGGGAGTACGACGTATTCGAAAACGATCGGCTCCCCGCCGATCTGCAGGCTGTACCGGGCGCCGAGGTCGTCCATCGGGTCGCCCGGCGGCCGCCGGTCGCGGTCGATCGCGCCGCCGACTTCGAGGGCCAACGCGCTCAGGAAGTTCACCACCTTCTTGGAAAGGTCCGGTGGCATGTCGAGCAGCGTCTGTGCGGGGATTTCCTCGGTCCACACCGCCCAGCCGCGGCGCGGCTGGGCGGTCATCGGCTGATTCCCTCGAGCTGGTCGGCGAGGGCCTCTACGGAGACCAGGCGGTTGCCGGCGGCGGCGTTGGAACGGCTCTCCGCGGCGCCGGGGGCGCTGTCGAGCATGGCCGCCTTCCACCACTTGCGCATGATGCCGGGAACGGTCTCCTCTTCAGCCGCAAGGACCTCGGCATAGAAGTGGGCCCGGTTCGCTCCGGTCAGCGCATCGCCGATGCCGTTGATCGTGTTCGGGATCGCCGGGATCCTGCGGTCGGTGGGGTGTTCGGGCTGTGCGCTCATCTCCGATTTCCCTTCCCCGCATCGGGTGTGACGTTCTGCGGCCCCAGTCGAGACACCTTCGCTCGGGCTCGGGTCATTCTCTCGCAGGACGCGTGCCCCATGGGGCGCAGTGGGAGATCAGGGTAGTCGGTGGGGGCGCGCGGGAACGCGGCACCGCTCCCGAGCGCCGGCGCCGCGCGGCGTCAGCGAGCGCTGCCCATGTTCCGGTCGGTCTCGGCGCCCTGCAGCATGAGGGTGGTCTCCTCGATGCGGCGGAAGCGCCCGTCCGGGGCGAACTCGCCGAAGAGGTAGACCTCCGTGCGCACGGTGGAGCCGTCGGTCTTCGCGACGTCGATGACATGACGGTCCGCGTAGAGGTTGCCCTGCACGAGTTCGTCGAGGACCTGGACCGATCCGCCGGCGACGATCGTGCGCAGGTGGGCGATATGGGCCATGAACTCGCCGCGGTCGTCCCAGCGGCCGTCGGTGCGCTGGCGGTAGTCGGGGGTGAAGTGCCGGTCGGCAGCCTCGGCCAGGTCAAAGCCGGGCGTGAAGAGCAGGTCGGTGAGGGCTGCGGCGATGTCGGTGCGAGAGGTGGCGGTGGCCATGACGGTGTCCTTCGGTAGCTGGAAGCATCAAAAACTGCGTGCGCCGAGCACGCATCTACACCGTACCGCATATTGCGTGCGCAGCGCACGCTAATCTGGGAGTCATGCCGAACGATGTGGGACACGAGATCGCCGACGCGCTGGGCACGCTGCTCAGGCGCAGCACCCGTGAGCAGATCTACCGACGCCTGACCGAGGGCCTGGGCGAGGCCGTGGACGAGGTCACCTACCCCGTGCTCAGCGGCCTCGCCCGCACGGGCCCACGCAGCGCCGCGGGCCTCGCCGACGAGATCGGCCTGGACCGCTCCGGCGTCACCCGCCGCGCGACCCGCCTGGAGGAGGCCGGCCTGCTACGCCGTGAACCAGACCCCGCCGACCGGCGTGCCACTCTGCTCGCCCTGACCGAAACAGGGCGACAGGCCATCGAGACCACCCGGCAGCGCCTCGCCGCGCACATCGAGGACTCTCTCGCCTCCTGGCCACCCGGCGAGGCGCGGACCTTCGCCCGCCAACTCCACCACTTCGTCCACTACGGACCCTTCACCGAAGAGCGACGAAGCGGATGAAACTCCCGCTGCCGGAGGCTCAGACCACCACGGGTCCAGCTCCGCGGGTGAGATGGACGGTGAGCTGTGTTTCGGTGTTACTGGTGTTGACGGCGTGGATGAAGCCGTGGGCTGTGCGGTAGCGCCCCGTGCCTCCGGTGATGGCCGGGGTGATGTCACCGGGGCCGGCGCCGGTGACGGCGAACACCCCCTGCACGGTGATCTGCCCCTCGGACAGCGAAAGAGTGATCTGACACTGCAGGTCACTCGCATCCATGGGGCTGGTGCGGGTCACCGTGCATGCCTCGTCGAATCGGCCCACCGTGACGGTGGAACGCAAGAGGTCCCCACTGACGATGAGTTGGCCCCCTTGGCTGTTCCCGGGAGGAGCCACGTCGACGGAGTTGGCCTGAGTGGGCCTCACCGCCAGAAGGAAGACTTCTTCACTATGGCGAGGCGGCAGGGGGCCGGTGGCGCCTGCGGCCGGCGGTCGCCGGGAACGACGGGCAGAGAGACCCGGGCACCAGTTCGCGAGACACAACGTAGGAGGTCAGGGCGGTCGGGACCACCGCACCGGGGCGGCCGGGCGCGTTCCGGTTGTAGATATATGCGACTGTGACGCGCGGAACGCGTGCTTCCGCGCTGCGGCCGTGCCACACTGAGGGTGGCCCTCACCGCATCCCCCGTCGGTGAGGGCCACTTTCGTTTCCCGGCCCCCGGAAGCCGGTGCTGAAGCTTCAATTCCGCTCTGCTCGCAGTTCCGTGAACCCCTTGAGACGCGGACACAGGTAGGGGCTGCCCCACCTTGCCCCGGGGGCTTGTCGGAGTGTTTGAGGCCGACGCCGCATGATCCGCTGTGTGCACGAACATCGTGCGAGAGAAGGCGGACAGGTGAAGGCTCGAATCGGATATTCCGCATGGGTGGCGGGTGTGGTGCAGTTCTTCGCGGTCCACTGGTTCGTCGAGTCAGCCTGGGCACGACCGTACAGTTGGGCATGGAACAACATCAGCGACTTGGGAAACGCTCACTGCGCTCTGCAGCCCGATCCCGAGCCACGCTATGTCTGCTCACCTGAACACGCCGCGATGAACGCATCGTTCATCGCACTGGGAACGCTGCTCGTCGTCGGCACCGCCCTGACCGGCACCCTGTGGCGCCGAGGCTCCGCCTCGACCGTGACCCGACTTCTGTTGGCCGGTGCCGGCGTAGGTTTCGTCCTGGCCGGGCTGGCGCCCGCGGACGTCCGCGAGAACCAGCACGTCCTGGGCGCCCTGCTCATCATGGGAACGGGCAATGTCGGACTTCTTCTGGCGGGAGCCAGGCTGACGGATGACGTTCCGGGTCCCCTGCGCCGGGTGACCAGTTTGCCGGGAATCACCGCGCTCACGGCCTTCGGGCTCTTTCTCTCCCGCCACTATCTCGGCCTCGGCATGGGAGGCATGGAGCGGGTCGCTGCCTTTCCCCTCTTGGCGTGGGCGCTGGTTGTCGGCGGCCGCGGCTTGTTCCGCCAGAAGACCCGTACGCCGGACACCGCGCCGGAATTGCGTATCGCGCGGGCGCCCCACGGACGATGAGACGTCCTGGCCGACTTCTGCCTCGTACGGCATGGCGCCCGGAGGGCTGCCCCGTAAAGCCGCATGTGGACACCCTTGAGGGGTGGTCATACTGCTCAGGTGGCCGAACTCATCCTCATCAGCCTTCCCGGCAAAGGCTCGGGGTTCACCCTCCGTCAGCCGAGCCGCTGGTTGCGGCCGGACTACGTGGAATTCCTCGGTGGTGACGGATAGTCGGATCGCTGGTCCGGTTCTGGGGTGAAGATGACGGCGGGCGGTGATCGCACTGCTGCGCGAGGGAGCCGACGCGGTACGGCGGGGCCGGCCCCGGAGCCTGCCGGTGGCTCGAAGTCTGCGGCGGACCGGATCATCGACCAGCTCGCACCCATGCTCGCTCTCCAGCCCCGCAAGCGGTTCCACAAGAGCCGGGAGCAACAAGCCCCGAGATCCCAGGGGATGGTGTCGGAGAACCGCCAGCCCCTTCGTCCTCGGCCGCCTAGGGTCGCTGGCATGTCACAGCAGAGCCGCGCCATCGTTGAGAACGCCTGGAGAGTGTTCGCCAGTCACGACGCTGACCGGATCTCCGCGGTCTTCACCGAGGACGCCGAGTGGCTGGCGCCCACGGGAAACGCTACTGCTGTCGCGCTGGATACTCCCAGCCATCTGGTCGGCAGGAAGGCGATCGTGCACTTCCTCGCCGAGGACTTTCCCCGCTTCTTCGTGCGCGACGTCACCGTCGCCTTTCACGGGTTCTACGCCGACGGCGAGCGGGTGATCGTGGAGGAGACCATGACGGCGACCCTGGCCAACGGCAACCACTACGCCAACGACTACTGCTTCGTCTTCGAGCTCCGGGACGGGCTGATTCATCGGGTCCGCGAGTACATGGATACAGCCCGCGGACACCGCACGATCTTCGGTGAGGTTCCGAAGTAGTCATCCGAGTCCGGAGCCGCGGCAGCCGTTGGGCCAACGGCCATTCGGGCAGGGTGCGTTGATATGAGTCGGCCAGTAAGATCAACGAATCGGCCCGTGCCGATTCGAGGAGGCGCTCCCCGGTGGTACTCCAGGTGCGCGGCGTCGTGTTGCCGGAGCGGGAAGAGCGGTCCTTCTGGATTGACGGGGACCGGCTACGGACCGAACCCGTCCCCGGCGCGGATCTCGTCGTCGACGGCGGATGGCTGCTGCCTGGCCTGGTGGACGTGCATACGCACCCGGGCACCGAGGACATCGATGTCCCGTTCAGCGACGACACGCTTCGCCGGCACCTGACCGATCATCGCGACTCCGGCGTACTGCTGGTCCGGACACCCGGGTCCGCCGCGCACATACCGAGCTGGGTGGACGAGGAGCCGGGGATGCCGCGGGTGCGCTCAGCCGGACGGTGGCTGGCCACTCCAGGCCGCTTCTTCCCCGGCTTCGGGCGTGATGTGAGTGAAGCGGATCTGGTGCGGGCGGCCGTCGAGGAAGCCAAGGCGTCCTCGGGCTGGTGCAAGGTCATCGTCGACTGGAAGTACGACGAACCGGCGCTGCCCCAGGAAGTTCTCACCTCCGTCGTGCAAGCCGTACACGCGGTCGGCGGCCGTGTAGCCGCCCACTGCCAGACCGCCGATGGCAGTCGCCGTGCCGTTCAAGCAGGCGCCGACAGCCTGGAGCACGGCATGCACCTGGACCCTGCCCTGATCGACCAGATGGCTTCCCAGGGCACCGCGTTCGTTCCGACGCTCAGCGTCTTCGGCGCCGGAGCCGACCGGAGGCGCGCCGAGGAGCCGAGCGCACGTCGCGACTGGTGGCTGGCCGGCTGGGAAGGCATGTTTCCGAACGTCAGGGCCGCATGCGAAGCCGGCGTCACGGTACTGGCAGGCACTGACAGCTTCCCCTGCGGCAGGGTCACGTCAGAGGTCGAATGGCTGGTACGCGCCGGCCTGTCGGCGGAAGCAGCTCTCGGGGCGGCATCGTGGGCGGCCAGAGCCTGGCTGGGGCTGCCCGGACTGGTCGATGGAGGCCCCGCTGACCTCGTCGCCTATGACACCGACCCGACCCTCGACAGCTCGGTTCTGGCCCATCCCCGTCGCATCATTCTGCGCGGCCGAGTCATCACCTGAGGGGCGAGCTGTCAGATGTGTGTGCCGTGGGCACGGCCGGAGCTGCGCCTACCGACGTGCGGGGGCCGTTCGCGACACCCGCAGCTCCGTGAGATACCGCTTGGTGACCCGGCCTCCGTACCGCCTGTCGATCAGCCCGGCGATGCACTCCAGCAGCCCCTCCCTGGCCTCAGGCTGCAGCGCCCGGTGGCCGGAGTAGGTCCGCAGCACCGCCAGGTACTCCGCCGTGGTGTACGTCAGGTCCCGCTCGTAGCGCCGGAAGTCGACAGGTCCGAACCGGCCGCTGCGTGCGACCTCATCCGCGTGATCCGAGGTGTCGACGTCCGCTGCGGCCGGAAGCCGCAGCCCCGGCGGGGTGGCCGGATCGAAGCGCTCGTAGCAGTCCTGGACCTCGACGAAGAACTCTTCGCTACCGCCCGCCACATGCTGCGTGGCGACGACGGCGAGGGCGCCACCGGGGCGCAGCGCGTCGGCGGCCTTTACCATCCGCACCGCCGGATCGATCCAGTGGAACGCCGTCGCCGAGACGACCGCGTCGAACGGCTCCTCCGGCAGCGGCCACGTCTCGAAGTCCGCCGTCACGATCTCCACCGTTTCGAACCCGGCCAGATTGCGCCGGGCGACCGCGGCCATGTCCGCGCCCAGCTCGACGGCCGTGATCCGGCAACCGCGCTCGGCGAGCGGCAAGGTCGCCTTGCCCGTGCCTGCCCCCACCTCGAGGACACGACAGCCGGGGCCGGTGCCGGCCACCTCCGTGAGGTCGTCGAACAGCTCGGGCGGATACCCGGGCCTGGCCCGGTCGTACAGCTCCGCGTCCTCGTCGAAGATCCGGCTCAGGTGGACACGGCGCGTTTCGTCAGGCGTGTCGTCGCGCATGGCAGCACACTAGGGCCTGGTCGGCGCGCATCAGGCGCGGATCGCGTCCACAAGAGCAACTGCTAGCGTCCGGCGTGTGAACGACAGTGTGTACGTGGGCAATGCGGGCAAGGATGCGGCGCTGGACCGGGGGTGGCTCCTCGGGCACTTCAAGGACGTTGGCGATCCGCGCCACAGCGAGGCCGTAGAGATCAAATGGGGCGTCCACCCTCGAGGCGACGAGCGATCGCAGTGGGTGAAGGGCGAGGAACGCACAGCGCTCCTGGTTCTCATCAGCGGCCGTTTCCGCGTTGAACTCCCTGGCCGCAGCGTTCTTCTGGAAGAGCAGGGCGATTACGTCGTGTGGGGGCGCGGAGTCGACCACTCATGGTTCGCGGAGGAAGAGTCGGTGGTGCTGACTGTTCGATGGCCGTCCGTGCCCGGCTACGCAGTGGCGGAGGAGGGCGGGGCGCGACCGGCGCGACCGCAGAGCTGAGCGTGCCTTGCCGGACCAGGTGTGCGCCCAGCGCCTGTGCTGCCGAGTGTGGGTGCGTGGCCAAGTAGAGGGCGCTCGGCTGCCAGGGCGCTCCGGTGTCCGGGTAGAGCCGGTCCAGCCCGGCGGCCTCGACTGCGAGCGTGGTCACCCTGTGGGTGTGGAGATGGTCCGGATGGCCGGTCAGCCCGCCATAGGCGTCATGGGTGACGACGATGTCCGGACGGAACGCACGGATGTGCATGACCAGCCGACGCACCGACTCATCGAGCGGCGCGTCGCAGAACCGGACGCTGCCCGGGGCCGACTGTGGTGCCCGAGCGTCGGCGTAGCCGAGCATCCGTGGCGCGCCGGCGCCGAGGATGTGGAGCGCATCGGCCAGCTCCGCGGCGCGTTGGGTGTCCTCGGCCCAGGTCGCCGTGACGACGGCGGTCCGCGCTCCCGCCGCCGCGTGCTGGGCGAGCACGCCACCCGCCGACAGGGACTCGTCGTCCGGGTGCGCGAAAACCGCGAGGAGGCTCGAAAGGGGCATCGCCGGGTCACCTTCCAGTGGGAGAGCTGAGATCGGTGGGCTCGACAGGTTCAAGCGCCGCTCGCGTCCCGGCGGGGTGGGCCTGCGCCTTGGCAATGGCCTGGGCACGTCGCGGTAGACCTCCGCCAACGGCTCCTCACTGGGCGCTCTGCCTCCTGTCGTTCCCCGGTACACGTTGAGCATGGCCGTGCCGACTCGGTGATGGAACTCGAGTCGGCGGGTGTTCATGTCGCTCAGCGCCTCGCGCTCGTACAGCCGCGCCGTGCCGTCACCGCTCGCGGTGGCGAGGAGAGTGCCGTCAGGAGAGAACGCCACCGACCGGACCCAGTCGGCGTGGCCGGTGAGGGGATCGCCGATCGGCGTGCGGGCATGCGGGTCCCACAACCGCACCGTGCGGTCGCCACCTCCGGTGGCGAGAAGCGCCCCGTCCTGCGCACACTGATCCAGTGATCCCGCCCCGGCCGGTCCCTCCCCCGCCGACGCCGCGCGGCGTCCTGCCGAGTCCGGCTCAGCGTGCGCCGGCCACCAGCTCCTGGTGGACGAAGTCCACCAGGAGTTCGCGCATGGTGCCGATGGTCATGCCGGGCACTCCGGTCAGCACCTGGATCGCCGCGCCGTCGGTGAGTGCGGTCAGCCGCAGCGCGACGACGTGCGGATCGGCGTCCGCGCGGAAGATTCCCTGCCGCTGGCCGCGCTGGACGATCCGGCGGACGGTCTCCTGCCAGCGTGCGTAGTACTCGTTGTGGGCCGGGCGGAACTCGGGGCGGATGGTGGCCTCGGCCCAGTACTGCAGCCAGATGGCCCACTCGTCCCGGACCTGGCCGACCCGTGGCAACTGCATGTCGATCAGCTTCAGCAGCCGCTCGTGTGCGTTGTGAACGGCGCGCAGTTGGGTGGACTGGCGGGCGAATGCCCGGTCGACGCAGTACTTGAGGGCCTCCGCCAGTACGTCGTTCTTCCCCGGGAAGTAGTAGTGCACCGTGCCGGTGCTGGTGCCGCAGACCTTGGCGATGTCGGAGATGCGCACGGCGTGGAAGCCGCGCTCGGCGATCAGCTGCCACGTGGCGTCGAGGATCCTCGCCCTGCGGTCCTCATCGGTCCTGGGCTCCGTCTTCGTGCCGGTGCTCACATCGTCTCTCCATTCCTCGGTCCTGGCTCCCCGTCCGCGCCAGCGCTCAGCCTCTGGTCATGGCACTCAGCGTCCGGTCATTCTGACTGACGCGTCAACTCCTCAGCAACCCCCGTGACCACGGTGAACTCCCTTCCCTCCATAGGAATTTTCTCGCTGCACCCCCTTGACTCCAGTCTCGGACGAAGGGCTAACTGACGCATCAGTCAAACCTTTGGCACACCGATCGAGGAGGCTCTGTGCGGACTGATCAACCCGTGCCGCCGGGCAGCGGGCTACGGCCGGATATCCACACCGGCAAGGTCGCGCTGGTGACCGGCGGAGGCACCGGCATCGGCCGGGCCACCGCACTGGACCTGGCCGCAGGCGGGGCGCGCGTCGTGATCTGCGGGCGCCGCCCGGAGCCCCTGGCGGAGGTGGCCGATGAGGTCGAGGCCCTCGGCGGATCCTGCGTCACGGTGTCCGCGGACATCCGCGAGGAGGGCAGCGTCACCACGGTCGTGGGCCACGCACTCGAGGCGTTCGGCCGTATCGACGTCCTGGTCAACAACGCGGGCGGGCAGTTCTCGGCGCCCGCCGAGGAGATCAGTCCGGGCGGCTGGCGGGCCGTGCACCGGCTCGCCGTCGACGCCACCTGGGCGATGACCTGGGAGGTCGCCCGCCGGGCGATGATTCCGCAGCGCTCCGGCGCCGTGTTCTTCATCGCCTTCTCTCCGCGCCGCGGCATTCCCGGCTTCGCCCATGCCGCCTCCGCGCGGGCCGCGGTGGAGAACCTGGCGGCCGGGCTCAGCCTGGAGTGGAGCCGGTACGGCATCCGCACCGTGTGCGTGGCCCCCGGCACCATCGCCACCGGAGGTCTGGACGACCACTACACCTCAGAGGACCGGGCACGCTGGGAGAGGTCGGTGCCGCTGGGCAGGCTCGGCCGGCCCGAGGACGTCTCCGGCCTCATCTCCTTCCTCGCCTCCCCCCAGGGCTCCTACATCACCGGCACCACCGTTGTGGTCGACGGCGGAGCGGACGCCTGGGGTGCCGGGCACCCCGTACCCGACCTCGCCGCGCCGGAACCCGACCTCACCACGCCGGACTCGTCCCCTAAGGACCACCCATGACCCTCTCCGCCACTGAGCGGCGCGTTCCGGAACGCGACCTCGGACCGCTGTTCTCGCCGAACGCGGTCGCCATCGTCGGAGCCAGCAACGACCAGACCAAGTGGGGCAACTGGATCAGTGTGCAGGCGCTGCGCATGTGGCAGCGGCGCCCGGTGTACCTGATCAACCGCCGTGGTGAACCGGTGCTCGGAGAGCGCGCCTACCGCTCCATGGCCGAACTCCCCCAGCGCGCCGACCTCGCGGTGATCGCCGTCCCGGCGGACGGGTTCGAGTCGGCCGTCGAGGACGCGCTCGCCGCCGGGGCGCGCGCCATCGTCGGCATCACCGCGGGCTTCGCGGAACTCGGCACCGAGGGCGAGGCGCGGCAGACGGCGCTGGCCCGGCGGGTGCGCGAGGCGGGTGCCGTGCTGCTGGGCCCCAACTGCCTGGGTGTCCTGGACAGCGGCAGCGAACTGTATCTGTCCTCCAATCCGCTGCCGCCCGGCCCGGTGGGCCTGATCTCGCAGAGCGGCAACATGGCCCTGGAGCTCAGCCGGATCCTGGCCGAACGGGGGCTCGGCTTCTCCCGCTTCGCCTCCCTCGGCAACCAGGCCGACCTCACCGTCGCCGACCTCATCCGGGCCTACACCGTGCACCCGGAGACCAAGCTGATCGCGGTGTACAGCGAGGACTTCGGCGACGGCCGCGACTTCGTGGCCGCGGCTGCCGAGGCCACCACGATGGGCAAGCCCGTGGTGCTGCTCACCGTCGGCGCCAGCGAGGCATCCGTACGCGGGGCCAAATCGCACACCGGGGCGCTGGTCAGCGACAGCTCGGTGATCGACGCGGCCTGCCGGGCCGCCGGGATCGACCGGGTGGCCAGCCCCCGTCAGATGGCCAGCCTGCTGGAGGCACTGCATCTGTTCGGCGCGGCCCCCGCCCGCAGGGTGGCGGTGCTCGCCGACGGCGGCGGCCATGCCTCGGTCGCCTGTGACCTGGCCGAGCGGTACGGGTTGTCCGTACCCGAGTTCGATGCCGAGCTGTCGCGGCTGCTGCGAGGCCATCTGACGCCGTCGGCGGGGGTGGGCAACCCGGTGGACCTCGCGGGCATGGGTGAGCGGGACGTCACCTCCTTCGCCCGGGTGCTGGGCGATCTGCTCGACGCGCCGGACACCGACTCGGTCCTGATCACCGGCTACTTCGGCGGCTACGGCGAGTACAGCGCCGCCCTGGCCGCCGCCGAGATCGAGACCGCCGCCGAGATGGGCGAGCTGGTGCGCGACCGCTGCAAACCGGTGGCCGTTCACACCATGTATCCCTACAGCGACGCCGCCGAGGAACTGCAGCGACGCGGTGTCCCCGTCTTCCGCGCCATCGAGGAAGCGGCACGCAGCCTCGGGATGCTGGCCCGGCGCACCGCCGCCGACCCCGCGCTGCGGCCCTTGCCCGACCCGCTGCGGCCCGTAGCGGACGACGGCTACTGGAGCGCACGCGAGCTGATCCGCGCCGCGGGTGTGCACTTCCCGGCGGCGCGCCTGGTCACGACCGTGGACGAGGCCGTGGAGGCGGCCCGCGAGATCGGCGGCAGGGTCGTGGTCAAGGCGCTCGGCCTGCTGCACAAGTCCGATTCCGGTGGTGTCGCGCTCGGGCTGGAGGGCGATCCGGCGGTCCGCGGTGCCGTCGCCGACATGGCCGAGCGACTGTCTCCGCCGGGGTACTGCGTCGAGGCCATGGCGGATCTGCGCGACGGTGTCGAATTGATCGTCGGTGTCCGGCGCGACCTCCGGTTCGGGCCCGTCACCATGCTCGGCCTCGGCGGGGTCACCACCGAGGTGCTGCGCGACGTGGCCTTCGCGCTCGCCCCGCTCACCCCCGGGCAGGCCCGTGAACTCCTGGGCCGGCTGCGCTCCGCCGCCCTGCTGCACGGCGTGCGTGGCCGCCCCGCGGTCGATCTCGACGCGCTCGCCCACACCATCGCCGTCATCACCGAAGTAGCCGCGGCCCACCCGGAGATCGCCGAGCTGGAAGTCAACCCGCTGCTCGCCACTCCGCGCGGATGCCAGGGCCTGGACGCCCGCATCGTCCTGGGCTGACACCACACGGTTGACACCCACCGGCTGGCACCCACCGGCTGACACCCACACGTAAGAGCGCTCGCTCGCGCCACATCAACTCGCTCGCGCCACATCAACAGGAGGAATCACCGTGGAATTCGCCCTCAGCCCCCGTCTGGCCGAACTGAAGCAGCGTGCCGTCAGCCTGACCGGCAAGATCATGCAGTTCGAGGACGAGTGCGAGGCCAACAATGGTCTGCCGCCCGAAGCCCACGCCGTCATCCGCGACGAGGTGCTCGCCCATGGCCTGCAGGCCATCAACATGCCCGCCGACTGGGGCGGCGCGGGCCTCACCATCCTGGAACAGGTCGTCGTCCAGGACGAGTTGGGCAAGCTCACCAACGCCCTGTGGGACGCGGTATGGCGTCCCGCCAACTGCCTCAGCGCCTGTACTCCCGAGCAGCGCGAGCGCTACCTCGTCCCGGACATCAAGGGCCGCCGCCGCGACGCGGTGGCCATCACCGAGGAACATGCCGGCTCCGACCCCTCCCGCATCCGCACCACGGCCACCCGGGACGGCGACGGCTATGTCCTCAACGGCGAGAAGTGGTTTGTGACGGTCGGCGACGCGGCGGACTTCCTCATCGTCCTCGCCTATGTGCGGCCGGACAACGAGCCGACGATGTTCCTCGTCGACAAGGACACTCCCGGCGTCTCCGTCAAGCGCACCCCCCGCTACACCCACACCTTCGTCTACGAACACCCCGAGTTCCTCTTCCAGGACGCCCGGGTCGGCCAGGACGCCGTCCTCGGCAGGATCGGCGAGGGGTACGACCTGACCCGCGACTGGTTCACCGAGGAGCGGCTGATGATCGCCGCGCGCACCATCGGCGCCGCCGAGCGTGCGCTGCGGCTGGCCGTGGACTGGGCCAAGGAACGCGAGCAGGGCGGGGATGTGCTGATGAACCGTCAGCTCATCCAGGGCATGATCGCCGACTCGGTGACCGAGATCGCCACCAACCGCGCCTTCACCCACCAGGTGGCCTGGGAGTTCGACCAGGGTGGCGACCGCAAGACCCTGCACGCCAAGGCCGCCACCGCCAAGCTCGCCGCCTCCGAGGCGTCCAACCGGATCGTCGACCGCTGTGTGCAGATCTTCGGCGGCCGCGGCTATATGCGGGACATGCCGGTCGAGCGGCTGTGGCGCGAGCTGCGGGTGGACCGGATCTGGGAGGGCACCTCCGAGATCCAGCGGCTGGTCATCGCCAACGAGGTCGGCAAGCGCGGCCTGGACGACCTGCTGTCCTTCACCGCCGGGAGCTGACCGGCGCCATCCGGCGGCAGGGGCCGTACGGCCACGCCCACGGCCCCTGCCGCCGACCACCCCACTGTCGCGCCGCCCGAACACCCGGCGCGGCAACGACCGTCAAGCAGCCAGGCAGGAGAAGCACCAGCGCCATGACCGTCACCGACACAACGCCCGCCGCCTCCCCGGACGCCGGCACCGTGGAGATCGAGCGCACCGGCGAACACCACGACATCGCCGTGCTCACGCTGCGGCGCGAGCGGAAGCTCAACGCGCTCTCCACTCATCTGGAATCCGTCCTGCTCGACGCCCTGCGCAGCCAGGAGGTGCGCACCAGCCGGGCCGTGGTCGTCACCGGAGTGCCGCGCGCCTTCTCGGCCGGGGCGGACACCGGCGAGCTGCGCGAGATGACCCCCGAGGCGATCGCCGACTACTACCGCTCTTCCGGCGCCGTGTACGAGTCGTTCGCCGCCCTCCCCCAGCCCACGGTGGCGGCCCTGTCGGGCTACTGCCTCGGCGGCGGCCTGGAACTGGCGCTGGCCGCGGACATCCGGGTGGCCGCCCCGGACACGGTCTTCGGCCTGCCCGAAGTGGGCATCGGCATTCTGCCCAGCTCCGGCGGGGTGACCCGGCTGGTGCGGGAGGTCGGACCGGCCCGCACCCGCGATCTGGTGCTGCGCGGCCGCCGCTTCGGGGCGCGGGAGGCGTACGCCTGGGGGCTGATCGGCGAGATCGCCGAAGGGGGCACCGTGCGGGAGAAGGCGGTGGAGATCGCCGCGGAGCTGGCCGGGCAGCCGCGGCTCGCCGTCTCGGTCGCCAAGCAGGTGATCACGGCGGCCGCCGATGCTCCGCGCGAGGCGGCGTTGCTGCTGGAGCAGCTCGCGTACGCCGCGCTCAATCGAAGCGGCTGAACCGGTCCGCCGCGACCACGACCGTCAGGGGGGATCCGCAACCACACGCCCATCCACGCTCGCGCCGAGGAGAAACCGTATGGCAGTCAGCACCACCAAGGAGACCGAGGCACCGGACACACCGGGCGACGCCCGGCACCGGCCGGTCATCGAGAGCCGGTCGATCGACTATGTGCCCCTCGCCGAACGCCACGGCAAAGTCTGGCATCTGTTCCCCGTCTGGTTCGCCGGGGACGCGCATCTCGCCACCATCGCCACCGGCGCGATCGGTGTGACGCTCGGCGGCAACCTGATCTGGACGGCCATCGCCATCGTGCTCGGCAACGCTCTGGGCACCTTCTTCATGGCCTTCCACTCCACCCAGGGCCCGCAGCTGGGGCTGCCCCAAATGGTCCAGTCCCGGCCCCAGTTCGGATTCGTCGGCGCGCTGCTGGTGTGGGTCGTGGCACTGGTGACGTACATCGGCTACACGGCCTTCAACCAGGTGCTGGTCGGCTCGACGATGGACCACCTGGCGGACACTCCCCCGTCGGTCAGCTATATCGCCTACGCCGTGATCGGCATCGTGCTCGCCGTCGTGGGATATGACTTCATCCACAAGGCGTCCCGGTGGCTGACGTATCTGACGGGTGCGGGCCTGGCCGTCTTCTCCGTGGGCATCGTGGTGGTCGCCCCCTTCAGCGCGGACCAGCTCGATCTGAGCGCCTTCACTCTCGCTCCGTTTCTGATCCAGCTGTTTCACGCCGCCGTCTACCAGCTCTCGTGGTCCATCTACGTCTCCGACTACTCCCGCTATCTTCCGCCGACGGTGGGGGTGCGCTCCTCGTTCTGGTGGACGTATCTGGGTGCGGGCTTCGGTGGCGCGTGGATGATGCTGGTGGGGGCGGTGGCCGCGGGGCTGTTCCCGAAGCTGGGCCTGGTGGATGCCGTGATCAAAGCCGGTGACCAGCTGTTTTCCGGCTTCGGTGTCGTGCTGTTGCTGTTGTCGGTGATTCCGCTGTTCACCATCGGCACCCTCAACTTCTACGGCGGCAGCCTCACACTGCTCTCCAGCATCGACTCGGTGAAGCGGATCCCGCTGACCCTGGGCACCCGCATCGCCACACTGGTGGTCATCGGCGTGGTCTCCACCGGGCTCGCCTTCAGTGCCAACGACGACTTCCTGACCACCTTCGGGGACTTCCTGATCGTCCTCGGCTACCTCTTCACACCGTGGACCGCGGTCAACCTGATCGACTTCTATGTGGTGCGGCGTGGCCGCTACTCGATCCGCGAGATCTTCAACCCCCGTGGCATCTACGGCCGGTGGAACTGGCGCGGGCTGACCGCCTATGGCGTCGGCTTCGTCTCGATGCTGCCGTTCGCCGTGATCGGCGATATGGAGGGGCCGCTCGCGCACTGGGTCAAGGGCGCCGACGTCACCATGCTGGTCGGACTCGCCGTGTCGTCCCTGCTCTATCTGGTGCTGTGCCGCTCGCTCGACGTTGACGCCGAGCGTGCCGTCATCGCGTCCGCCGACGCCGGTCTCGACCCGGACCACGCCGGACACCACGCATGAACGGAGCCGATCCAAGGATCTCGTGGCGTATGCCTCGTTTGATTCGCCGGTGAGAAGAAAAGGAATAGACGATCCATGCCCTCCACCACAAGGATTACTTGTGACTTACATCACAGGCAACATCTCCGCACCCCTGTGAAATGATGCCACCCGTATTGGCATCGGATGACGGTATGGCGCATCACTTCTTCAATGTTTTGGCCAGCCGTAACCGGGGGAGACAAAATTGCCGACGATGATTGTCATCGGACATAGGGACGGTCTGGACCAGGCGCTGCGGCACCGAGGCTTGGACCCCTTCTATATCGTACAGGCGCCGGCGAACACACCAGAGGGTCGACGCTTCAGGTGTGTCGCCGACATGGAGAACGCCCAGGAGATATTGCGAGCAGCGCTCTCCGCGCATCTTGATGATGTAGCGGGAGTACTGACCGTCCATGAAATGGGCGTCTTCGGGGCAGCTTATTTGCGGCAGCAGTTGAGCCTTCCCGGAAACATAGACTCGAAGACTACTCTCTATTTCCGGGACAAGCACCTGCAGAAGAGCAAGTTGCCGCCGCAGGTCAAGCGAGCGCGCTGCCGATATGTGCCCATCGGTACGTCCTTCACGGATCTTGCCAACGATCTGGGGGACGTCTTCGTGATCAAGCCGGCGACCGGAGCCGGCGCCCTTCGCACGAGCGTCGTCCGGTCCCCGTACGAGTACGCGCAGGCCGTGAAGCCGTTCTCCGGGCAGTCGGATGTCGAGATCGTCGCCGAGTCCTTCATAGACGCCTCGGAAGTCTATATAGACGGCATCTGGAAGAACAGCGATCTCCAATGGTCGTCCATGAGCCGCAACCACATATCACCGCTGAGTGCCGTACAGGGCGGCGTGCTGGCCGCCCACATATTGGACAGAAAGCGGTATTCACCACTGTTCCAGCAAGCGGAGACGCTCGCCAGGCAGGCACTCACAAACCTCGACGCACCGGATTGCGTGTTTCACCTGGAAGCGTTCACGGAAGACTCGGGACTGACTTTCGGTGAATGCGCCATCCGTCTCCCGGGTGCCCTCTCCCCTCAGGTCAATAAGCTGACATTCGGCGTCGATCTCTTCGACGCCGAAATCAGCCTCGCGCTCGGGGAAGAGGTGACCCAGCCACTGGACAGCGGTGACCCGGATCGATTCTACGGCTACATCCTTCTCCGTCGCCCGAAAAGCGGCAGTCTGACGCAGAGAGATTTCGAACGTCACTTCACTTTCGATGAGATCCAGTATTCTTCGTCACCTGATGCCCCGATCGGGCCGTATGGCCGTGTTGGACAGGCCATCGTATCCGACCAGGATGAGCTGAAGCTGCAGCGGACGATCGAGGAAATCGTGCGATTCAATGAAGCCGGCAGCGGATAAGAGGGAAGATCATGGCAGACGAGCAGGCCAAGGCGCCGGACAGCACCGCCGTGCGGGTCGCCCTCTGGCGGGCGATGCATGTCCAGGTCGACCCACCGCCGCATGTGCTCGACGACGAGATCGGCCTGCGGCTGGCGGCCCCCGACGACGACTGGCGCCGTCGCCCCGACATGGATCCGCACGCCACCAGCGGGTTCCGGGCCGCCATTGTGGCCCGCGCCCGTTTCATCGAGGACCTGGTCGCCGAGCAGGCCGACCGCGGCGTCACCCAGTACGTCACCCTCGGAGCCGGCCTGGACACCTTCGCCCAGCGCAAGCCGGAGATCGCCTCCCGGCTGCAGCTCTTCGAGGTCGACCAGCCCGGCCCCCAGGAGTGGAAGCGCCACCGCCTGGTCGAGCTCGGCTACGGCATCCCCGACTGGCTGCACCTGGTGCCGGTCGACTTCGAAGCGAGCGAGTCCTGGTTGGAGCGGCTGACCACTGCCGGCTTCGACTCCGGCCGGCCGGCGGTCATCGTCTCCACCGGCGTCACCATGTACCTCACCAAGGACGCCACCGCGGCCACCCTCCGTCAGATCGCCGGACTCGCACCCGGCTCGGCACTCGCCATGACCTTCATGCTGCCGGCCGAGCTCCTCGACGACGCCGATCGCCCTGGCCTCAAGGCGAGCAAGGACGGCGCGCAAGCGGCCGGAACGCCGTTCATCAGCTTCTATACCCCGCAGGACATGCTGGCGCTGGCCCGCGCATCCGGCTTCGAGGACGCCCGGCACTTGCCGGGAGCCTCGCTCGCCGAGCGCTACTTCGCGGGTCGCACCGACGGCCTTCGTCCGTCCAGCGGAGAGGACCTGTTGCTGGCCACCACCTGACCCCCCGTCAACGCCACTTACCGTTCCAAGACGACCGCGGGTGGAATCAGCACCCCCGCAACGAGCTTGCGGCGATAGCGCATACCCGCGCGCCCGGCCACGGTGACGTTCCCCACGACGGTGAATCCATTGCGTTCGAGCACGGTCTTCGAGGCCACGTTGTCGAGGGTGGTGACCGCGGTGAGGGTGGAGAGGCGGTACTCCGTGGCGGCCAGGCGGCACACTTCTTGCACCGCGGCGGTTGCCACCCCACGGCCCGCGGCGCGCTCGCCGATCCGGTAGCCGAGTTCGGCGTCGCCTTCCTCGACGTCCACGAGATTGACGCGGCCGACCAACTCCCCCTGGTCGTCCATGACGACATGGAAGTGACACACACCGGCGTCCTGCTCGGCGAGCCGGGCGCGGAGAAGGGAAGCGAACTCCGCAAAGTACGCGTCCCCGCGGTCGGAGATCGACCGAACGAAGTACTCGCGGTTCTCGCGCTCGAAGGCCAGCAGGGCAGGCGCGTGGTCTGCCCGGAGCCGTTCCAACCTCAACATGACCCAAAGCATACGTACCCGTGGCCGCGTTCAGCCACGGCCCGGGCGCGCCCGAGGGGCAAACCACGTGGAAACCGGGCCAGTTCCGCCCCTCAGATCCAAGCGCGCGCTGTGCGGATATCGAGCCGCGGGACATTCGGTGGGGAATTCTCCCCGGGGGTCGGGCCCGGGGAAAGAAATCCACAATCTGCTTGTGCATCACGCCTATCCCTCAAGTATGCGGGCCCAGTAGCCTGTTCTTCCTGACGCTACTGTCGTGCTTGGGAGGCTGAGAGCCAGTGATCGTACTCGGTTACAACGGATTCAGCAGAGGTGCGGAACTTTTCGGGCGTCTCTACGGGGCAACTGGTGTCGGCCGTAATCTCTTGGTGGGTCACGACGCCGCGGCGGCTCTGGTGATCGACGGCGAGTTGGTTGCGGCGGTCGAGGAGGAGCGGCTGAGCCGGGTCAAGAAGACCTCCGATTTTCCGGCGGACGCAATCACCTGGTGTCTGAACTCGGCTGGCGTCGACATCGACCAGGTGGATGTTTTCGCTTTCCCCTGGCGGTTTTCGCCGACCGTGGCCGAGCAGATGATTTCGGAGATATGCGACTCCGACATGCCGGTCACGGCCAAGTTCGACGCTCTGCGCAGCACGGGCGAGCTCTACACCGACATGCTCGGCCGGGACGCGGTGTACAACGACTTCGTCCAGCGCACCGGGCACGAGCTGGATCCCAACAAGCTCACCCTGGTGCCCCATCATCTGGCGCATCTCATGTGCGGCGCCTACCTGGCCGGCGGGGGCGACGCCGCCTTCCTGGTGAGCGACGGCCGGGCGGAGACCCTCTCCGCCGTCATGGGCGAGCTGCGGAACGGTGTGGTCCGCCTGTTCGACGAGAGCGCGGTCCCCATGACCAGTTCGCTCGGGGTGGCGTTCGGGAGGATCACCCGCTACCTGGGGTTCGTACCGAACAACGACGAGTACAAGGTGATGGGCTTGGCCGCGTACGGCCCGCCGCCGCACCACAATCCACTGCTCGAACGCGTGGTGCGGCTGCACGAGAACGGCTCGTACACCATCTCCATCCCCCGGGACATCGGGGCCTACTACGCGCTGTTCGACAGCCTGTTCGGCGGTGACAGCGAGAAGCGCGAGCAGTTCGACTTCCGTGTGAAGGTCGCAGGGCTGGCACAGCACATGGTCGAGGCCATCACCGCTCATCAGCTGCGGACGCTGACCGCGGCCTCCAGCCTGGACACCCTGCTCTTCGAGGGCGGTCTGGCGCTCAACTGCGTGGCCAATACGAAGATGCTGGAGAGGTCGCCGTTCACCGGTATGGAGGTCAGCTTCGGGGCCAGCGACCCGGGGGTCGCCATGGGCGCGGCCGTGTACGCCGCCGGTCTCAGGAACCGGCCCGCCGACGCGGTCACCACCCCCTACCTGGGGCCTTCGTACGACGAGAGGCAGGTCCTGGACACCCTCGCGGAGTACGCGGACCGCGTCGAGTGGCAGGAGGAGCCCGACGCCACGTCGGTCGCCGACAGGACGGCGGAGCTGCTGGCCGGGAAGAACGTCGTGGGCTGGTTCCAGGGCCGGGCGGAGTTCGGGCCGCGGGCCCTGGGCAACCGCAGCATCCTCGCCAATCCGTCCTTCCCCGACATCAAGGACATCATCAATCTCCGGGTGAAACACCGGGAGCCCTTCCGCCCGTTCGCGCCGGTCATCCTCGAATCTGAGGCCCCGCGCGTCTTCGAGATGGGCAAGAAGACCTCATCCCCCTATATGACCTTCGTCTTCCCGGTGCGGAAGGAGTACCAGGAGCGGATCCCCGGTGCCTGTCACGTGGACGGCACGGCACGGGCCCAGACGGTGAACGAGCGGCAGAACCCCGCGCTCGCTCGGCTGTTGCGCGCGTTCACGGCGCGGACGGATGTGCCCTGCCTCCTCAACACCTCGTTCAACGTGGCCGGTGAGCCCATCGTCTGCTCGCCGCGGGACGCGTTGGAGTGCTTCCTCGCCACCGAAATCGACTACCTGGTCATCGACCGGTTCGTGGTCACCAAGAAGGAGAGCTGAGCGGCCGGCCCGCGGGAAATCCCCCTCCCGCGGGCCGACCACCCCTCACGCCTTTCAGAGCTGAATGGGCTCGTTCGGTCCACCCTTTGTCTCAATGGTCAGGAACGACAGAACCTCATCGCCGATATTCTTCAGGTCATGAAGGTGGTATCGCCCACCGGGGCAACAAAAATGCCGAGACTGTCCTCGGACATAGGAGATCTCGTGAGTGGTGCCATCGCTTGAGTGCTGGCGGGCCCGGCCGCTTGTGAGCGCTATCCAGAAGTAGTCCAGCACATGCCGATGGACGGGGATCCGCTCTCCCGGTTGAAGGGAGGTCTCCCAGATGCGCAGCGAATCGGTCTCCTTCACCAGCGACTGGCCGATCCAGCCGTTATGGGCATTGTTGTCGAATTCCTTCCGCAGCTCCGGACTCCAGCGAGCAAACGCTTCGGCGACTACGGTGCTCGACAGAGAGAGACCGGAGCGAGATTCATTACCCACGAATCGGATCCTTTCGGCTGAACGATGTGGCTCACACGGCGGAGGAGAGTGCGTCGAGCAGGGCGGTATTCGCACGCCGATCGCCGATGGTGATGCGGCAGGTGTCCGGGATCGCGCGCCCGGTGTCGGCGACGACTATCCCCGCGTCCCGAAGCTGCTCCATGACGCGCTCGTGCTTGTGCAGTCTGACGAACAGAAAGTTGGTCTCCGAGGGGAACACCCGGTCCACCGCCGGGTGTTCGGCGAGCGCCGAGGCCATCCGGTCACGCTCGGCGCGGATGCGCTGAATGCCGTCGAGCACCGGCCGCGAGTTGGTCAGCCGATCCCGCACGGCGTGCTGGGAGGCATTGGTGAACCCGAAGGGCACCTGCACCCGCCGCAGCGCTTCGACGATCCCGGGCTGGGCCAGGGCGATTCCGCACCGCGCGGCGGCGAGGCCCCATGCCTTGGAGAGTGTCCTGAGCACGATGAGGTTGCCGTGTTCTTCGACCAGCCCGGCGTACGAGGGCTTCTCGCTGAACTCGACATAGGCTTCGTCGATCACCACCAGCCCGCGGCCCCCGACCAGCAGGTCCTGTACCTGTTCCGGATCGAGCCTAGTGCCCACGGGGTTGTTGGGATCGCACAGGATGGTCACCCGTGGATCGGCCGCGAGGATGGCCTCGGTGTCGAGCCGGGACAGGTCGTCACCGCACAGCGGCACTTCGACCACGGGCAGGCGCAGGAGGTGGGCGAAGTGGGCATAGAGCGGAAAGGTGGGCGGCGTGACGCAGACGCGCTCGCCGGGTGACGCCAGCGCCGCCAGGAGCAGCATGACGCCGTCGACCGCGCCGCTGGTGAAGAGCAGGTGATCCGCGCTCAGCGCATCGACCCCGTCGTGGCCGGGCAGCGTCGAGATCGTGGTGAGGTAGGTTTCGGCCAGCTCTGCCGTATCGAGGTGGGGATACTCGGCCGCGGCGCCCAGGAACGGACTGGTGTTGCTGGACAGGTCGATCGTGTCGAAGCGCGGCACATGGCGAAAGCGGGCCGGGCCCGGGACCGGTACGCCCGTGACGGGGAGAGCCGCGAACTCCGACACCGCCTGCTCCGCTCCCTCGGCCGCCGGGGCCGCGAGGCCGGGGGCCCGCAGCCAGTGGTCGAGGGGGACGAACAGATCGGCTCCGAGAGGGCGCATGCGGTGGGCATCCCCCCGGCCGAGGTGGACCCACTCCAGGCCGGAGCGCCGGGCGTGGCGGTACAGCTCGTACAAGGTCGCGACGTGGAGGTTGTGCCGTGCGGCGGGATCGTCGTGGTCAATGGCCTGGGTGAGGTAGTAGAGCCCCCGGCCGTTGTGGGATGTGGTGATGAGTCCGGCCTGGACGACGGTCTTCTCGCTACGGCGCACGAGCATCTCCGTACGGTCCGCCAATGCCCCGTGTGCGAGGGCGTCGAGGGCGTCGGCGTTGTACAGGTTGTCCTGGCCGCCGTGGCGCTCCGTCCGGCGCCGGCGGAGTTCCACGAAGGCGTCTTTCGCCCAGGGGTTCCCGTCGAGCTCGGTCAGCGGGATCCGCTCCCAGGTGACGTCACAGGAGAACGCGTGGTGGTGGCGGCGCAGATCGTGGAGTTGCCCGGCACCGACGCGGGCCCGCAGGACCTCGTCCACCTCGCCGGGCAACCGGACGACACACTCGCTCTCGGTGGCGAGGGGCACGAGACCTGCCGCCCGCAGCGCGCCGGTGTCGTCACTGCGGCGCACATTCGGCACGAGGATCTGGGCCACGTTCAGCTCATCGGCGCGGCGGGCCAGCTCATCGAGGGTGTGGGGGGCTGGGACGGGGCTGGTCGGGTGGTACGGGGACCCGCCGCCCACCAGGGTGGGGCGCTCGAGCACGGCGGGGTCCAGGGCGGCGAACGCCTCGGCGTCCCAGCCTAGTTGGGCCAGGGAGCACACCGGCTCGCGGGACCCGAGGGCAGCGGACAGCACCTGCTGAAGCGCGTCGATATCTGCGGACCTGCGCATGCTCGTTCTCCACTCCTCTTCGTCACTGAGATGTCTCGGCTCCGTGCGCATCGATGTAGTCGTCGATGCGGTCGCGGTACTCTTCGAACAAGTCGGCCACGGTGCGGGCGATACCGGTCTTCCAGCCGACGGAGCAGTCCCCGATCAGGTCGCGGCGGACGCCGTGGTCGAAGGTGGCTGTCTCCCGGCTGTAGTCGCCGCGGTCCAGTTGGACCGGCACTCCGGTGAGCGCGGACATGTACTCCAGCAGATCGGTCATGCCGACCGCCTCGTCACCGCCCCAGTTCACGACCCGCGCGGGCGCCCGCGCCACGTCCCACAACAGCGGTACCTGACGGACGACGTCATCGGTGTGCAGCAGGTCGCAGTAGTTCTGCCCCTCGCGGGGCACCGCGCAGGGCTGCCCCTTGCGCATCTGGTTGAAGAGGATCATGGGCACACCGCCGTGGCCGTACGGGCCGTAGGCGATGTTGAGGCGGGCTATCACGCTCGGCAGAGCGAGTGCTTCGGACAGACCGCGCACCACTCCTTCGGCGGTGATCTTGCCGACGGGGTACGTCGGCAGCCACGGCGCCGCCCCGCCCAGCGGATCGCTCTCCCGGTACCGATGGGTTTGATCGGCTCGGTTGTAGACCACCCCGGACGAGACGTACAGGAACGACTCGGCCGCGGCGCAGTGTGTCATCAACCGTGCGGTGCCGACGGCGTTGATGCGCGCGGTTTCCTCGAAGTCCTTGCCGTCGCCCCGGTGCACTGCCGAGTGGAGCACATGGGTGAAGTCGCGCGGCAGGCCCTCCAGATCATCGGTGGCCATGTCCCAGACGGCGGTGTGGGCGCCCCGTTCCTGGAGAGCCTTGCGGGCGCTTTGGTCGCCGAACCGGCCCAGGCACCACACCTCGTTGTCGGTGGCGAGCGATTCGGCGACGGGCCTCGCGACCTGTCCGGTCCCACCGGTGATGAGAATCTTCTTGCCTTGCATGATCGGCGGCTCCTGGTGGTGTCAGCGGTTGCCTTCTGCCCGTCTCAGCCGAGCGCGCGGGCCAGTTCCTGCCGCAAGGTCGCCTGGAAGGTCTGCACATGCTGCGGGCTCATCAGGGTGTAGTGCTCCCCGTCGACCTCGATGTAGGTGTTGGGGTCACGGGTGAACTCGTCCCAGTGGCTGAGCTGGCCCTCCAGCCATTCCTCTTTGGTGCCGCGCAGCGGGGTGCAGTAGAAGACCTTCACCTGGCCGACCGAACCCGACGGTTCGTAGGTACGGCCCAGGTGCACCATGCTCTGCGCGAGGTGCACCCAGGCGGTGAACCGTTCGACGGAGAGGTCCAGTTCGGTCAGGCGCCGCTTGGGCGCGTGGTCGATCAAATAGGCCAGCTGATCGGCCTCGGGCAGCGGTCGGAGGGTGGCGGTCAGCCGCTCGATGTCGGAGGCGTCGATCAGCTCGAGGAACAGCGCCAGGTTGATCGCGCCGTCCGTGAAGGTGATCTCGTTCATGCGGTCGGAGATCCGCGGCGGCAGGTTGAAGACACCCACGAAGCCGACCTCGTCGCCGTCGGCTTCCAACCGCTTGGCGATCTCGAACGCCACCGCCCCGCCGTAGGAGTACCCCGCGACGGCGTACGGGCCGCTGGGCTGCGCCCGCCGGATGGCCTCGACGTAGGTGGAGACCATGTCGGCGAACGACTCGAAGTGGGTCTCGCCCGCCCCGAAGCCACGGGCCCGCAGGGCGTAGAAGGGCCGCTCGCCGGTGAAGTACTTGGCGAGGTTGACGAACACCAGCACCTCCCCCAGGCCGGGGTGGACGCAGAAGAGTGGCGTCCCGTCTCCGGTGACCTGCAGTGGCACCAGCGGATCGTAGGTGGCGTCTCCGGTGGCACCGTGTCCGGCGGTCAGGCGGCCGGCCAGCGCTCGTACGGCCGGGGCCTGCAGGAGCGTGGACATCGGCACATCCTCGATGCCGAACTCGGTCTGAATCTCCAGCTTGAGCCGCAGCACGTCCAGCGAGGTTCCGCCCAGGTCGAAGAAGCTGGCGGTCGACGACACCGTCCTGGTGTCCAGGACGCGTGCGTAGATGGCGGCCAGTGCGGTCTCGACGTCGCCCTCCGGGGCCACGTGGCCGCCGAGGAATCGGGTGCTCACCTCGTCCGACCGACGGGCCGCCTCGTCCAGGCTCCCGTCCTCGACGGCCGCGCGCAGCCGCGACCGCTGGATCTTGCCGAGGTTGCCGCGGGGGATCTCGTCCTCGGTGACGGGGAGGATCAGCTGTGGCCGGAAGCCCCAGTGCATCACCGTGGAGCTGCGGATCGCCACGATGGCCCGGTACACCGCGGTCTCGTCAGCGGTGCCGCCCGCCGGGACGAACGCGATGGCGAGCTGTTCGGTGTCGGCCCCCTCGGGGCGTATCGGGAACGCGGCGACCTGTCCGCGCTTCACCCCGTCCAGCTCGTCCAGGACCGCTTCCAGGTCGTGGCTGTAGTAGTTGACGCCGCTGACGATGATGGAGTCCTTGGTGCGGCCGACCAGCATCAACCGGCCCTCGGAGTCGAGGTGGCCCAGGTCTCCGGTGCGGAACCAGCCGTCGGGGGTGAACGCCTGTGCGGTGGCCTGGTCGTTGCCGAAGTAACCGTCGGAGACCATCGGGCCGTGCAGCTGCACCTCCCCCGGCTCGGCCGATCCGGGCTGGTCGGTGGCGGCCAGCACCTTGCCGTCGTCGTCGGTGATGCGAATCCGCAGGCCCCGCACCGGACGGCCCAGCGGGGGGAACTCCGTCTCCAGGTCATGGGTGGCGAAGTCACGGTTGAACACGCTGCCCGCACATGTCTCGGTCATCCCGAACGCGGGCACGATCACATCTCCGCGCAACCCGTAGGGGGAGAGCGTGTCCAGGAACGCCCGTACGGTGGCGGTCACGGTGGCCTCACCGCCGGAGATGATGTGCCGCACGTGTGACAGGTCCACCTCCTGCCGCGAGGCGGGCCGCCCGGCGAGGGCCTGGTTGATCTGCCCGAACAGGAAGTTGGGGGTGAACGTCACTCGCACCCGATGAGCCGTGAGCAGCCGGAGGAACTCCACGGGGTCCGCCAGCACCGTGGCCGGCGTCGTCATGACCTGGCCGGCGCCGTTGAACATCGGCAGCAGATGCGCCTCGATGGCGGCGATGTGGTCGACCGAGATCCAGTTCAACGAGGTGTCGTCGGGCCCGAGTTCCAGCGCTCCCGCCTTACCGGCCTGGGCCGCCAGCAGGTTGGCGTGGGTGAGCCTGACCGCCTTGCTCGATCCGGTGGACCCGGAGGTGAGCATCAGCAGGGCGAGATCGTCCGGCGCGGCCACATGGTGCTGATCGGGCTCGGCCACGGCATGACTCAGCTCCTCGACCGTCACGCTCCGCAGCCCGACATGGGGCAGGTCTCCGTGGGCCGTCTTGGACATGACCACCAACGGGTCGCCCAGGAGCGTGCGCAGGTTGGCCAGTTGAGCGTGCCACCGGGAGGGGTCGGCCGGCGGTGCGATCGGACACGGCACGGCACCGGCGAGTACGCACCCCCAGAAGGCGCGGAAGAAGGGCTCCGGATCGTTGGCCGCGATGAGTACCCGGTCACCCGGGGCGGTGTCGCGGTCGCGCAGCCCCTGCGCAATCCGGCAGGCGCACTCCCGCAACTCCGCGTAGGAAAGGAAGGGGCCGCCGATGAATACAACGCCTCGAGTCGTGTCGGATGCCGCGCGCTCGAGCAGCTGCGGGAGTGTCGAGGCATGACGTTGATCCGGCATGGGGGAAGTCCTCCGATCAGAAGGGACGGAAAACCATGGCGAGCGGAGCTTGGGGCGCGCCGCGCCGCAGAAAGGCAACCGGGGTCGGGTTCGCACATTGACGCCGACGGGGTGCGGATCCTGGGCGGGGCACGGTTGAATGCGGCCAGGGGCGGGCGGAGCTTGGCATCCGCGGCACGCGTGATCGAGACGACGCGATTCCGTTGGTGCCGGGGTATCCCCGGCCGGTGGCTCGGTCCGGACTGGCCGGAAGGTCAGATGGAGCCAACCTCGTTGAATCGCACGATGTCCTCGATGGTCTTCTGCAGTTTCAGCTCATCCGGGTCGGATAAGATGGCCTGTCCCACGCGGCCATACGGCCCGATCGGCGCATCGGGCGATGAATCGTAATCGATCTCATCGAAAAGGAAGTTGCGCTCGAAATCCCTTTGGGTCAAATTGCAGCCGTCGGGGCGGCGCAGCAGAATGTAGCCATGGAAGCGCTCCGGCGCGCTGTGGCCCCGCAGGGCTCCAGTCGCCCCCTCCCCCAGCGCGAGACTGATTTCGACGTCAAAGAGATCGACGCCGAAGGTCAACTTATTGACCTGAGGAGACAGCGCCCCCGGGAGGCGGATGGCACACTCGCCGAAGGTCAGCCCCGCTTCTTCCATGAACGCTTCCAGATGGAATACGCAATCAGGTGCGTTCAGGCTGGTGAGTACTTCCCTCGCGAGCGTCTCCGCCTGCTGGAACAAGGGCGAATTCCGCCTTCTGTCCAGTACGTACGCGGACAGGATCCCGCCCTGTGCGGCCGTGAGCGGCGAGGTGTGGTAGCTGCTCATGGACGACCATTGGAGGTCCCCGTTCTCCCAGACGCCGTCGAGGTAGACCTCGGGGGCGCCCACGAAGGACTCGGCGACGATCTCGACATCCGACTGACCGGAGAACAGCGTCAGGGCCTGTGCATACTCCTCCGGCGAACGGATGATGTTCGTACGGAGAGCGCCGGCTCCGGTCGCCGGCTTGACCACGAAGACATCTCCCAGGTCATTGGCGAGGTCGGTGAACGACGTGCCTATGGACACATGCCGGCAGCGCGCCCGCTTCACCCGAGACGGCAGCTTGCTCTTCTGGAGATACTTGTCCCGGAAGTAGAGGGCCGTCTTTGAATCCGCGTTCCCGGGAAGGTTCAGCTGCTGCCGCAGATAGGTTGCCCCGAAGACGCCCATTTCATGGACACTCAGCACCCCTGCCACATCGTCAATGCGCGCGGATAGCACCGCCCGGAATATCTCCTGGGCGTTCTCCATGTCGGCGACCCGAATGGACCTCCGGCCCTTCGGCGGGCTCGCGGGCGCCTGGACGATATAGAAGGGATCCACGTCTCGGCGCCGCAGTGCCTGATCGAGATCGTCTCTATATCCGATAACAATCATCGTTGGCATTGGCGCCTCCCCGTTACGGCTAGCCAAAACTTGAAGAAGTCATTTGCCGTACTGCCACCCGATGTGGATTCGGGTGGTCCCGTGGATCGGTGTTGTCTCGCGATGAGCTACTTCGTCGAGGCCAGCACCGGTGCATCGTTTCACAGAGATACGAAAATGTGATCCATTGCGGATGGGCTTGTGATGCAAATCACAAGTTGCGCAATGGAGTTGAAATGGAATTACTCATTCCATTCGTGTTCGCGGAGCGCATTCACCATGCCGGTCATGCCCCATATAGCACTACATAGAGAAATTGGGACCGGCCGGACGGTCCCCGCAATGGCGGGTGGGCGCTTACGCCGCTGCCGCTGCGTAAGCGCCCACTGTGCGGGTCCGCCGATCAGATCGCGGTGAAGCCGCCGTCCGCCGCGACTACCGCGCCCGTGATGAAGCTGGAGCGGGGCGAGATGAGAAAACAGAGCACTTCGGCGATCTCCTCGGGCTGGGCCACCCGGCCGAGCGGCTGGGCATCGGCGAAGGATGCCAGGTACGCACGGCTGTCGGACCGGAACGTGTCGAGGAAGTCCGTCTCGATGACTCCCGCGGCCACGATGTTCGCCCGGATGCCCAGCGGTCCGCCTTCGACGGCAAGGACCTTGGTCAACTGAGCCAGGGCACCTTTGGAGGCGCTGTACGCGGCGCCCTGGGGCAGTGCGACGGTGCATGTGTAGGAACCCGTGCTCACGATGGCTCCACCACCGCCTTCCCTCATCGCGCGGAACGCCTCACGGGAGACGAGGAAGGACCCCCGGGCGTTGACCGCCATCACGGTGTCCCAGTCCTCTGCCGTCGTCTCCGTGATCGGCTTGTTGAGGGTGCGCCCGGCGTTGTTGACCAGGATGTCCAGGCCGCCGAAGGCATCGACGGCTGCCCGTACCGCGCGGTGGGCGGTCGCCTCCTCCGTGATGTCGCCGACCAAGGGGTGAACACCAGGGAAGTCCTCGGCCAGTTCCCTCACCTCGTGGCGCTGGTCGACGGCGACGATCCGTGCGCCGCGGCTGTGCAGAAGCCGGACGGTCTCCTTGCCGACGCCGCGTGCCGCCCCTGTGACCAGGGCGGTCTTGCCCGTGAACTCCCACGAATCAGCGGGACGAGTGGGTGTCGTCATGGTGCTGTCCTTCTTCGATGCCACCGCGGGAAGCGGCGGTGGTGGGCAGAGTGGTGTGCGCTCGGGCGTTCCGGATGAGCGTGGTGGCGGCCAGACCCGCGAGGACTCCGCCGACGATGACCGCGATGGCCGGGACGTATCCGGCCAGCGGATCCGTGCCGTTCGCCCGCTGACCGGCGTCGGCCACCGCGGTGACGACGGCCAGCACGACGGCACCGCCGATCTGCATGGAGGTGTTGAGCAGCGCCCCGGCGAGGCCCTGGTCCCGGTCGGGTACACCGGTGACCGCGCTCATGTTCAGGGCGGGGAACGTGGCGGCGGTGCCGAGGCCGTTGAGGACCATGACGGGCAGGACCACGGAGACGAAGGAGGAGTCGGGTCCGATCCGGAAGAACATCGCGTACGAGGCGGCCAGCAGCAGCATTCCGGCCGCGATCATGCGGTGGGCGCCGAACCGGGCCGCGAGACGCCCCGCGAAGGGCGCCACCGCGCCGTTGACCAGGCCGAGGGGGACAAAGGCACCGGCCGTCTCCAGAGGTGTCCAGCCCAGCACGTTCTGCAGATAGAGGGTGGCGAGGAACGCGAAGGAGGTGTACGCGCCCCACATCGCGAAGATCGTCAAGTTGGCGCCCACGCTCTGGCGGCGGGTGAGGAAGGACAGGGGCACCAGGGGCGTGCCGGTCCTGGCCTCGATGCGCACGAACAGAGCGAGCAGGATGGCTGTCGCCGCGAACAGGGCGATGGTGCGCACCGAGGTCCAGCCGTGCTCCGGCGCCTGTGCGATGGCGTAGACACACAGGAGAAGCCCGCCGGTGACGGTCAGCGCCCCGGCGACATCGACCCTGCCCCGCCCGGCCGGCGGCGGGTCCGGTGGCAGCAGACGGCTTCCCGCGAAGAGCGCGGCCACGGCGATGGGCACCGGCAGCGCGAACACCAGCCGCCAGGAGACCTCGGTGAGCACACCGCCGAGCACCAGGCCGCCGACGAATCCGCAGGCGCCCGCGGTGGCGTACCAGCCCAGGGCTCTGCCGCGCTCGGGGCCCTCCGGCCAGTTGGTGGTGATCAAGGACAGTGCCGCCGGGGCGAGGAACCCGGCGGCCACGCCCTTGACCAGCCGGGCCGCGATGAGCAGCCCGCCACTGGGAGCGACCGCCCCCGCCACGCTGACCACCGCGAACACACCGACGGCCGCCAGGAAGGTACGCCGGCGGCCGAGTAGGTCGGCCGCCCTGCCGCCCAGCAGCAGGAACCCGCCGTAGCCGAGGGCGTACGCGGACATCACCCACTGCAGGGACGCCGGTGACATGCCCAGGTCGTCCTGGATGGCGGGCAGGGCGACGCCCACGTCGGACAGGTCGATGGCGTCCATGAAGTGGGCTGCGCACAGGGTCAGCAGGGCGAGCGCGCCGGGCGTCGCACCGGCGGGCCCGGCGGGCCGGGCGGGCCGGGGACCGGTCCGGCCCTGACCGGCCGGTGGGTCCTGTGCTGAGAGGGGGCCACTGGCCTCCTGCGTCATGCTCTTGCTCTCTCTTTCGATGGGGGTCGCCCGAGCCGGGCTCGGTGGTTCGGGTTCGTGGTTCGGGTCCATCAGGAGCCGGGCCGCTCGCGGTACAGCACCAGGTGCTCGTGGTAGAGCACGCCGTCGCGTACGTCACCCGTCGCGGTGAAGCCGGTGTCGTCGACGTAGTCGATGTGGCTGCCCGTGACGGAGTAGCGGCCGGTGTACGCACTGGCACGCCTGCCGCGCGCCTCGTCGTAGCGGCCGTCCGCACGCAGCTCCTGACGGATGTGTCCGTCTGCGGTGACCCACATGCCGACGACGTCGATGTCCGGGGCGTCCGCCGAATCCGCGGTCATGGCAAACCTCTCGTTGGTGGGGGTTGTCCTGCGCCACCGAGTCTGGGCAGTGCCCCACAGGTCAACCAGGACGCCTTCTGCCTGGGTGCGGCACACCCAGGCACCTGGTCCAGGCGCCACGTAGCCTGAGGTCATGGCTGACAACGACCTGGGAGATTTCCTGCGAAGCAGCAGGTCGGGGCTACGGCCCGAAGAGGTGGGGATGGCGAGCTACGGCACCCGCCGCGTTCCCGGGCTGCGCCGCGAGGAGGTGGCGGTGCTCGCCGGCATCAACGCCGACTACTACACCCGCCTGGAACAAGGCCGGGAGCGCCACCCCTCCGCGCAGGTGCTCGACGCGCTCAGCCGTGCGCTGCGCCTCGACGGCGACACCCGGGGCCATCTGTACCGGCTGGCCGGCACGGTGCCCGACGACCCCGCCGTCCGCGTGCCCGACCAGGTCAGCCCCGGGTTGCGGCAACTGATGGACGGCTACCCCCACACGCCTGCCCTCGTGCTCAACCGGACTCTGGACATCCTCGCCACCAACGCGCTGGCCGACGCCCTCTACTCGCCGTTCCGTCCGGCGGACAACCTGGCCCGCATGGCCTTCGCGGACCCCGCGGGCCGCACCTTCTACCAGGACTGGGACCGGGCGGCCCAGGCCACCGTGGCGAATCTGCGCCAGGCGGCGGGCTACGAGCCGGACAACCCGCGCCTGCTCGGGCTCGTGGACACTCTCACCGGGAACAGCGCGGACTTCGCCCGGCTGTGGGAAAGCCACACCGTGCGCGGCAAGACCCAGGAGGCCAAGCGGTTCCAGCACCCCGACGTCGGTCCCCTCACCCTCAGCTACCAGGCATTCGACGTGCGAGAGGCCCCGGGCCAGCAACTCGTCATCTACCACGCGGAGCCCGGAAGCAGCAGCGCGGAAGCTCTGCGTCTGCTCGGCTCCATCCACGCGACACGCACCCGGCCCTCCCCGCGCGGCGCGGACCGTACCTGACCCCCGCGGCGCGGACCGTACCTGAACGCGTGGCCGGGCACACGCCTCAAGGGTGAGGGGCCGGTCGATGCCGGCCCCTCACGGTCAGTCAGTCCGCGTGTTCAGTCGCGCGCGAGCAGTTCGAGCGTGTCGATGACGCGGTTCGAGAAGCCCCACTCGTTGTCGTACCAGGCCACCACCTTGATGTGCTTGCCCTCGACACGGGTGAGGGCGGCGTCGAAGATCGACGATGCCGGGCGGCGTGTGATGTCGCTGGAGACGAGCGGCTCGTCGGAGTACTCCAGGATGCCCTTGAGCTTGCCGTCGGCGGCGGCGCGGTAGGCCGCGAGCACCTCGTCGCGACTGACCTCCCGTGAGACCGCGGTGTTCAGCTCCACGATCGAACCCACCGGGACCGGCACCCGGATCGAGTCGCCCGACAGCTTGCCGTCGAGGTTCGGCAGCACCAGGCCGATGGCCTTGGCGGCCCCGGTGGTGGTGGGCACGATGTTCACCCCGGCGGCGCGGGCGCGGCGCAGGTCGCGGTGGGGGCCGTCCTGGAGGTTCTGCTCCTGGGTGTAGGCGTGCACCGTGGTCATGAAGCCGTGCTCGATACCGGCCAGGTCGTCCAGTACGGACGCCAGCGGAGCCAGTGCGTTCGTGGTGCACGAGGCGTTCGAGATGATCACGTGCTCGGCGGGGTCGTAGGCATCGGTGTTCACGCCGTAGGCGAGCGTGACATCGGCGCCGGCGGACGGGGCGCTCACCAGCACTCGTTGGGCACCGGCACGCAGGTGTGCGCGGGCGGCATCCGCCGCGGTGAAGCGGCCGGTGGACTCGAGGACGATGCCCACGCCGAGCTCGGCCCACGGCAAGTTGGCGGGCTCGCGCTCGGCGAGCACCTTGATGCGGCGGCCGTCGACCACGAGGTCGGTCCCGTCGACCTCGACGGAGCGGCCGAGGGGGCCGAGCGCGCTGTCGTACTTGAGCAGGTGCGCGAGGGACTCGGGGGCGGTGAGGTCGTTGATGGCGACCACTTCGAGATCGCTGTCGCGCTCGAGCAGGGCGCGGAGGGTGTTGCGTCCGATGCGGCCGAATCCATTGACGGCGATGCGGGTCATGGAGGTTCCTTTCGTTCCGCCCCCATCGTCGGCATCCGGATACCGGGCCGACAGCGGCCTGAACGCCACCGTGCGCAAGGATCCCGCCAGCCCTCGATGTGCACGCACGCCACTCGGGAAGCTCAGGCCGAGAAGGTGTGGCGGTACTCCGTCGGGGAGGTGCCGAGAATGCGGTGGAAGTGCAGACGCAGGTTCGCGCCGGTGCCGAGGCCGACTCGGTCGGCGATCTGCTCCACGCCCAGATCTGTGCGTTCGAGCAGCTCGCGTGCCAGGTCCACCCGCGCCCTGAGCACCCACTGCATCGGCGTGTAGCCGGTGTCCTCCACGAACCGCCGCGAGAAGGTGCGCGCCGACACCCGCGCGTTGCGGGCGAGCGCTTCGAGGGTCAGCGGTTCGGCGAGGTGCGCCAGGGCCCACTCCCGTGTGCCCGCGAACAGGTCGCCGAGCGGCTCGGGCACACTCCGGGGGACGTACTGCGCCTGCCCACCGCTGCGATACGGCGCCGCCACCAGCCGTCTGGCCACGTGGTTGGAGAGTCCGACTCCGAGGTCGCGCCGCACCAGGTGCAGGCACAGGTCGATGCCGGATGCCGCACCCGCCGAGGTGAGCACATCGCCCTCGTCCACGAACAGCACGTTCTCGTCCACCCGCACCAGCGGATGTCTCTCGGCGAGAGCCTTGGTGTAGTGCCAGTGGGTCGTCGCCCGCTTGCCGTCGAGCAGGCCCGTCGCGGCCAGCGCGAACGCCCCGGTCGAGATGGCCGCGAGCCGGGTTCCGCGCTCGTGGGCGGCCATGAGCGCGCTGACGACCGCTGTCGACGGTTCCGTGGTCGCCGGCTCGCGGTAGCCGGGGATGAAGACGGTGTCGGCGTGCTCGAACGCCTCGAGCCCCTCGGCCACGTGATACGAGAGGCCGTCGCCGCCGGTCACCAGTCCGGGCGTGGCCCCGCACACCCGTACCTCGTAGGGCATGCTCGGCCGGTTGGAGAACACCTGCGCGGGGATGCCGACGTCGAGTGGCTTGGCGCCCTCGAGTACGAGCACGGCGACATGGTGGTTCTTCCGGCTCATCGGGCTCCTTCGGCTCTCCCGTGATCGAACGGGCCTGCGCTCACACCCGTGACCTCGATGACGACTACCGCAAACATCCTGCCACTGGCCGCCAGGGCATCTCGCCATCCAGCACCCAGCTCAGGTCGTGCTCGGTGTGTTCCCGCGACCGGGCGCTGAGCTGATCGCTGATCCACATCTTGGTGGGCCGTGGCACCCGCGGATGGGCGACAAGTGCTTCCAGATCCTCGCGGGTTGCCGCGTACGACCGGCGGACCGCGCAGCTCACCAGCCCCAGCGCGTACCGCTCGGGAAAGACCACGTGGTCGGCGTCGTCCTCCGGGCCACGCTCCTTGAGGTGCTCCCACAGCGTCCGGTACACGGCCGGAGAACCGTGGTCGAAGATGCTGTCCATCGCGCCACGGAGCGCCTTCGCGAGGTGGTTCTCCGCGGCGCGGCCCTGCTGGGCGGCCACGGCCGCGCCGATGACGCGGATCAGCAGCTCGGCGGCGGGTGCCGCGCCGTGTGCGGTGCTGAGCCGGCGCACCAGTTGGCCGAGCCCGCTGATCAGTCCGGCGTCGGTCGGTGGGGCGAAGGCCAGGTGGAGGGCCGTGGTGAGGGCCGGTGGGGTGAGGAGGCCGGACTCGCAGGCGGCGTGGAGCAGGGCCTTGCGGGCGGCGTTCCGGGTACTGGCCGATGCGTCGTCGAAGCGGGGGATGTCTCCCGTGGCGTCGAACACCAGCTCCGAGAGGAAGGTGCATGCCGTGGCGTACTGGGCGGGTTCGCGCGCGGCGATGGTTCCCACCAGCCCGAGGAAGGCCGCCCGGGTCTTCTGGTCGGAGAAGGTGCCGTACCGCGGCAGGAGTTGGGTCAGGTCGGGCACGGGGAGAGTGCCGGCCGACACGGAGCATTCCCAGAGTGTGAGTGCCTGGCGCTGCCGCTTTCCGCTGTGGCCCTCGGCGATTTCGTCCGCGATCAGCCCGGTGAGGGCGGGGGCCGCGGCGCGTAGTGCGCCGAGCACCCGTTCGTGGGCGAGGGGCGGCAGCGGGCCGGTGCCCTTCTTGGCCCGGCCGGTGGTGAGGGCTTCCAGGAGCACGGTATCGGCGTCCATGAGCGACAGGTTCACCAGCAGGCCGATGTGTCGCTCGGTGTGCAGACCGGAGTCCGTGACGGCTCGGTGGAGCGAGCGGCGGACGAGGTTCCGGGCGGCCGCGGGGGCGGTCGTCGCCTTCTCGATCCTGCTCACCGCGGTGGGGTGGCCGCCGAGCGCGGCCGGCAGGAGGAGCGTGGCCAGGCCGTCCCGGGACAGCCACAGGTCGGAGTCGGCGTCCCAGCCGGAGTGTTCCAGGACCTGCCGGACGCGATGCGGGGGAACGTCGCGGTTGGCGAGGATCCGGCGGGCGACCAGCGCTCGCCGCTGCGGGGGCGTGACCGGCTGGTTCTCGGGGCAGGGCAGGGCCTTCAGCATGACCGCGAGCCGGTGTACGAGGCTTTCCGCGGCGGCGCAGTCGGCGCTGAGCAACTGGGGTAAGACCATCCGGTGCTGCAGTGCGTGGAGCGCTCCTTGCCCGGTGATGTCCAGGCAGCGGTCGAGGGTGGCCTCGATGGCCCAGTGGCCGTGCGGCAGCGTGGCCAGGACCGCGGTGGCGGCGATGAGTCCG
Source organism: Streptomyces sp. NEAU-YJ-81 (assembly GCF_017592595.1). NCBI lineage: Bacteria > Bacillati > Actinomycetota > Actinomycetes > Kitasatosporales > Streptomycetaceae > Streptomyces > Streptomyces sp. NEAU-YJ-81. Next base: position 123,740 of record NZ_JAGFNO010000004.1, read on the forward strand.
GCGTTGCCCGCGGTGTCGTGGTCGTCCGCTTCGAGCAGCGCCACGGCATGGTCGAGGCGGTGCGCCCAGGGGTGGGTTCCGGGGGCCGGACCGCCGTCGGCGCCGTGAGCGCCGTCGGCGGGGAGTCCGTGGGGACCGGAAAGTCCGTGGCGGCCGAGGAGTCCTTGGTCACCGGGGAGCCCGTGGTCGTGGGTCCAGGAGGCGGCCAGCACCAGGGCCAGGGCCGATTGGAAGAGCTCGACGTCGTACGACTTCGGCGCGACGCACACACGCTGGAGACGCTCCTGGACGGCGGCGGCCCACTCCGGCGAGCCCAGTGTCCCCCAGTGCCGGGCCCACAGGGTCATGACGCCGGACGCCAGCTCCGCCAGCCCACGGGACAAGGCGGAGTCGAGCATCTCCATGAGGCCCTTACGGGCGGATGCCACATCGACGTGTGACGTCAGCACGAGCAGCCGAGGCAGGACCTCGATGCCCGCGCCGCCCGTACGGCGCCCCGTCAGTTCCCGTACGCAGCCCCAGTCGGCCAGGGCGGCATGGACCGTGAGCGAGTTCTGGGCGGCCAGCCGTTCCAGCGCTTCGAGCACGGCCTCCTGCAGGCTGGGCTCCTTCCTCTCCCACAGCCCGCGGAGCTGCGGCAGGAGGGCGTCGACGTCCGTGTCGCGTACGGTCGGGGCCAGGACCGCGTACCGTCGGGCGACGCCGTGCGGCGCCGTCGCGAGCAGCGGCTCGACGGACACGCCCATGGCCGGATTCCGCGCCGCGACGGCCACGGCGACGGTGTGCAGGATGACGGCGTCCTCGTGCGCCGCCATCCGCATCAGGACGTCCCGTACCGGGCCGCGATACCTTTCGGACCCGGCGGCCAGCATGAGGAGCTGTTCGAGGATCGCCCCGACGAAGAAGTCACGGGGATGGGACCCGACCCACTCGCACAGCGAAAGCAGCGCTCGGGCGCCGGTGCGGTGCAGCAGGCCGCGCGCGGCCGCGTACTCGAACATGGTCTGGTGGAAGAAGTGGATACCGTCCGAGGCACCCCTGGCCAGCACACCCCGGTCGACCAGCAGTTCCAGGGACGACCGGACGCGGGCCGGTTCGTACGGCCGCGAGGGGCGTGGGCCGCCGTGCGCCGAGGTGAGCCGCTCGACCAGCTCCTCGCGTGACAGCTCGGTCCGGCCGGCCGACATCAGCACGACGGCGATCGTGCCGGTGATCGAGGAGAGGTCCTCCGGCGCGGTGGCGCTCTGGTTGCCGTGATGGCGGCGGTCGGTGACGACCCGATGGTCCCAGTAGCGGCGGTAGAGACCAGTGGCGTCGATCTCCGCGCTGGGGAACGCCCCGTCGTCCCGGGCGAGTTCGAACAGCAGCCGCAACTGTAGGGGGCTTCTGCACACCTCGCGCACCGGCAGTCCGCGGGCGACGGGCTCCATCAGTCTCCGTACCCGTGCCTCGTCGTCCCGGGGGACGGCGTCGGGGCAGTAGAGCGCGGCATGTCCACGGATGGCGTGGGGGATCTCGCTGTCGTCGTACGGACCCAGCGACATCCGGATGAACCCGGTGCGCAGCCGGTTCGCCTCCTCCGGCCGTGAGGTCAGCACCAGGCGGATACCGGCGGCGGCGAGGTCCTCGCACAGGTCGAGCAGCGCCATCTCGTGGTAGTCGTCGTGCAGCAGCAGATCGGCGGTGTCGAGGAGCACGACCGGTGTACGCCCCCGTGTCCGGGCGTGTGTCGCTCCGGCCACCACGGTCGCGGGGGTCAGCATGGGCGTCCCGGGGGCACCGCTCAGGGGGCGCAGCAGCCAGGCGGCGTTCACCAGGAAGACCTCGGCGTCCTCCAGGGCGGTCAGATCCCGGGCGAGGCCCCACAACAGGCTGCTCTTGCCGTTCCCGGCGTCCCCGGTGACCAGGACCGCCTTCGGATCACCGTCGTAGAGGGCCTCCACCACCCGGTCCTGGACGGCGCGCCGTACGTAGAGTCCGCCGCTGAGCTGCGGCGGCGAGCCGGTGCCGCCGTCCGGCCGGGGGGAGTCCACAAGGTCCAGGTCGTCCGAGAGCCTCCGTGCCCAGCGGAGGAGTTGGCGGTGTGCGGCGGGGCCGGTGTCGTCCGGTGTGGTTCCGGTATCCGGATGAGGGAACGGGGCAGAGGGCTGAGCAGGGGCCGGGGCCGTCGGCCCGTCCGGGAATCGTTCCGGTGCCGGGTCCATGGGAGTTTCCGGCCCGGGTGGGGCCGGGTCGCCGCCGGGCGGCAGTTCACGCAGCACGGAGAAGGCGAAGGCGGCGGCGTTGCGCGCCGCGCGGGACTGCCAGCCCTCGGCATCGGCATCGTATTTCTCCCCGTCGGCCCGGTCGCTGATTCCGCGGACGATCAGAGCAGGCAGCGCCGCGTTGAGGTGGGCGGCCTGCGCCACGCCCGCGCCCTCCATCTCGATGGCGGCGGCGTCCTGGTAGTTCCGGCGCAGTTGCCGTCTCAGCGGCGAGTCCGCCGAGTTGAGGACGACCTCCCCGGCGGCCACGGGCTTGAGGTGGACGGCCGGACGGGAGGCGCCAGGCGAACGTTCCGGCAGCAGCCCGGTCCAGGAACCGGACCTGCGGACGTAGCGGGCGAGCTGGTCGAGTTCCTGACGCACCGGCCAGACCCTCGGGCGGGAGTGGAACTCGCCGTCCTCGTCCTTCCCGCCGTGGTAGGCGTACACATGCGTGGCCACGACGACGTCCCCGAGCTCGATATCACCCTTGAGCGCCCCGGCCACCCCGACGAAGGCCACGGCGCGCGGACGGAACATGGCGATCGCCCGCTCGGTCAGCACGGCCGCGCCCTGGTTGCCGTCGCCGAGTTCGGCAAGCGCCACCCGCCACGGCGTACCGTCGAGCCGTCCCACTTCGAACAGGGTGCCGCTCGGGTGGAGTTGGGGCCGTGGATCGACCAGGTGTGCCCGAACCGCCTCGTACTCCACGTCCAGTGCGGTCAGCACGACAAGCGAGTCGCTGTGATGCCCGGTGCTCTCCACGTTTCCCCCCGGCCACGGTCGACCCTGGTGCGGCCCGCGGGCGAAATGCTACCGTCCGCCGGACTTCCGGGGCTGCGACCAGCGGGAGTGGTGAACCGCGACGGGAGTACGAGTCGCCGGGCGTGCCTGGGGTCCCGCCGGTACCGCAGGGCAGCGGCGGATGCTTGGATGCGCGGTATGGATCTGTCCCGTACGGGCGCTTCTGCCCCGAGGCCGACGGCTGTGCCTCCCTTCGACCCCGAACTGAGCGCCGTGTTGAAGTCCTTGGGCAATGGGCCCAGGGAGCCGGTCACTCCTGGGAATCTCGCCGCCCGGCAAGAGCGGGACGCCGCGAACCGGCCCAGGCCGACGGCCGAGGACCTGCGGGCCGATGGCCGTTTCGAGGTGGCGGAGCTGACCGTTCCGGGGCTGCGGGACGGCCCCGATGTCACGCTGGTGAGCGTGCGGCCCGCCGGGCGGGAAGGGCCGCTGCCGCTGCTGTACTACATGCACGGCGGCGCGATGATCATGGGCAACGCATGGTCGGTGCTGCCGCGGATCCTTCGCGAGTGGGTCCTCCCGCTGGACATGGCCGTCATCTCGGTCGAGTACCGGCTGGCACCGCGGACGCGGTACCCCGGACCGCTGGAGGACTGCTACGCGGGACTTCTCTGGGCCACCGGGCACGCCGCCGAACTGGGCATCGATGCGGACCGCGTCATTGTCGGGGGGAAGAGCGCCGGCGGGGGCCTCGCCGCGGCCCTCGCCCTGCTGGTCCGTGACCGTGGCGGTCCCGGCATCCTCGGGCAGTTGCTGCTGTGCCCGATGCTCGACGACCGCGGGCGCACGTTCTCCAGCCACCAGATGTCGGGCCTCGGGATGTGGGATCTCATCTCCCATGAGACCGCCTGGAAAGCACTGCTGGGTGACGGCTACGGCGCGGCGGACCTGTCGCCCTACGCGGCCCCTGCCCGCGCCACGGACGTATCCGGTCTCCCCCCGGCGTTCATCGACGTCGGCTCGGCGGAGATGTTCCGCGACGAAGACGTGGCGTACGCGAACGCGATCTGGCGGGCCGGCGGCCAGGCCGAACTGCACGTATGGCCCGGCGCCTATCACGGTTTCGACGGCTTGGCGCCGCGGGCGGCCATCAGCGAAGACGCACGCGACGCCCGGACCCGCTGGCTGAGGCGCCTCCTCACTCACTCAAGGAGCACAACGAGCACAGAGCCGCGGACCGGGGGATCCCCGGGCCTCGGGGGCAAAAGCAGTGGACATCGCGTACCGCTGCGGTGAATGGTGAAGGTATGAACCAGGAGGAGATCTGGGACGTCGACGCCGCTCAGCGCTACGACACGCCCGGCACGGGCATGTTCGCGCCCGAGATCTTGGAGCCGGCCGTGGACCGCCTGGCTGAGCTCGCAGGCGGCGGAGCGGCGCTCGAATTCGCCATCGGCACCGGCCGGGTAGCCGTCCCGCTCGCCGAACGAGGGGTCCCTGTCACCGGGATCGAGCTGTCGCTTCCGATGATCCGTCAACTGCGTACCAGGGCGGACGAGGCGACGATCCCCGTGATCGCGGGCGACATGGCGACTTCCGTGGCTCCCGGGGAGTACGCGCTCGTCTATCTCGTCTACAACACCATCTCCAACCTGCTCACCCAAGCCGAGCAGGTGGAGTGCTTCCGCAACGCCGCCCGCCACCTCAGGCCCGGTGGCAGGTTCGTGATCGAACTCTGGGTGCCCGAGCTGCGCAAGCTCCCGCCGGGCCAGACGGGCACCGTCTGGCAAGCCGAGCCCGGCTACATCGGGTTGGACACCTACGACGTACTGCGCCAGCACGTCGTCTCGCACCACTTCCGGTTCGACGACAGCAAGCAGGCCCGGCTGACCCGCAGTCCGCACCGGTACATCTGGCCGGCCGAACTCGACCTCATGGCTCAGCTGGCCGGATTCGAGTTGGAGACCAGGCATGCGGACTGGACCGGCGCCGAATTCACCGCCGAGTCGCGCTCTCATGTCTCCGTCTACCTCATCCCGCCGAACTGAGCGTGGGGAACGGGTGGGGCCGATCGCTTTCTCGGTACGGGAGTTACGGGAGTAGCGTCGCCTTTGAGTCGACTACCCTTCTCGCCGGTGTCCGGGCCACGGCCAGGCCAGGGTCAGGACCGGGGAACTGGGGTCAGGACCAGGGCAACCTGCGATCAAATCCCGTCATGAGGAGTCAGATGTGACCGCTCCGCACAGCGACGACTTCGAGCGTCGGCAGAACTTGGCTCTGCGGTGGCAGACGGCCACCCCGCGCGAGCGCCGCGCCATGATGCGCGAGGACAGGAAGAGCCCCGAGTCGACGCGGAGCAGTTACGTCTTCGTGGGCGTGTTCTTCATGGTCGCCGCGCTCGTGCAAATGGTCAGGGCGGTGGCTCAGCACCAACCGGCCATGGTCATCGGCATCCTCCTGGCGGCCAGTGTGCTCAGCGGTGCGATGGCAGAGCTGAGCCGTCGCGGCCGTACGCGGCTCGGCTTCTCCCTGCTGGTCGTCGGCATGACCGCCCTCGCTTTCGCCGAGCTCCTCTGAGCCGGGCCTGACCACTCGTCCGGCGTGGCGCCCGCCCGTCCGCCCAAGCCCTGATGTGAGGCTCGCACCATTGATGTAGCTGCTTGCAGGACTGGCGAGGAAGGCGAGCCCTGGCCCCCGAGGCCGACTGCTGAGGCAGCCCAAGACGCCTCGCTGCGTCGTCCAGTGCTACGAGCTCGTGGATGGGCTCCTGGACGGGTTCGTGGAGTCGGCCAGGGACTCCAGGGCGGGCAGCGCGGTGTACAGCGCCCGCTGCTCCTCGGGGCTCAGCGTCTCGATCCGCGCGGCGAGCCGGGCGGCGGTCTCGTGGCGCACGGTGTGGAGGAGTTGACGACCGGGGTCGGTGAGGGCGATCAGGCTGGCGCGGCGGTCCTCGGGGTCGGGGGTGCGCTCGATCCAGCCGGAGGCGTCGAGCAGATCGACCATGCGGGACGTGGTCGGCAGGGCGATGCCCAGCCGGGTCGCGAGGGCGCTGATGCGCATCGGGCCGTGGGTGTCGAGCGCTCCCAGGGCCGCCTGGCGGCTGGGGGTGAGATCGCCGTGTTCGCCCCGGGTGCCCCGCAGGCCGGGGAGCAGATGCTGGAGGGCGGTACGAAGCCGTTCGGCCAGCTCCCCCGATTCCGGAACGGCGGTACTCGGGGCTACGGAGCCCGGGGCCACGGCCCCTTGCGTGGCGGGGCCCGGGGCGGTGGGGCCGGGGGTGTTGGCGCCTGGAGTGGCAGGGCCCGGGGCGGTGGGGCCGGGGGTGTTGGCGCCTGGAGTGGCAGGGCCCGGGGCGGCGGGGCCCGGGGCGGCGGGGCCTGAGGCGGTGGAGCCTGAGGCGGTGCAGCCTGAGGCGGTGGGGTCGAGCGCGGTCATCTCGGCTCCTCGGGTGGTGGTCCCGGTCCTCCGCCGGGTGACGACGGAGGTGGTGACGGAGGCGGGGGCGGGGGCCCGGACTTCGGCGGGGCCGGCTGCCGGGGCGCGGGCGCCGGGTGGCGGGAAGTGTCCTCGACGTCCTCGCTACCCGCGGGGCCCGCCGTGTCCTTGGCGCCCGCGGCGCCGCCCTGGGCGGCGACCACCCCTGCCGGGACAGCCGCCTTCGGCCCGCCCTTGTGCACATACCGCCCGCCGCGCAGCAGCGATGCCACGGCGGCCACCAGACAGGCCGCGATGGCGAAGTCGAACGCGGCGGACAGGCCCTGGGAGAACGGCGGGGAGATCAGCGCCGGGAAGAAGCCGCGCCCGGTGAAATAGGCCGCGTGGTGGGCCGGCAGATGGTCGAGCACCTGCGGTCCGAGCAGGGTTCTGACCGGGTTGTAGCCGAGCAGCGAGGCGAACAGCACCCCGACCGGTGGCAGGGCGGCGACCCGGGCCGCGTCGGAAGCCGGGACCCCTTCCGCGGTCAGGCCGTGGGTGAGGGCGCCGGGGAGCGAACCGGCGAGCCCGGCGATCATCAAGGAGAAGAAGATGCCAATGGACAGGACGGTGGCCGAGTTCTGGAAGGTGGTGCTGATCCCGGCGCCCACCCCACGCTGATCGGGCGGCAGGCTGTTCATGATGGCCGCCCGGTTCGGCGAGCTGAACAGGCCCATGGCGATCCCGTTGACCAGCAGAATCGCGGCGAACACCGGATAGCCGAAGTCCACCGGCAGCTCCTCCAGGGCCACAAAGGTGGCGGCGGCCAGCAGCATCCCGCCGGTGGCGAAGGTACGGGCGCCGAACCGGTCGGAGGCCCAGCCGGAGAAGGGTCCCGCGATCAGGAACCCGATGGTCAGCGGCAGCATATAGATGCCCGCCCACAGCGGGGTCTCCTCGAAACCGTAACCGTGGCGGGGCAGCCAGATGCCCTGCAACCAGATGATCAGGATGAACATCAGGCCACCGCGTCCCAGCGCCGCCAGCAGACTGGCCACGTTCCCGGCGGTGAACGCGCGGATACGGAACAGACCCAGGTGGAACATGGGCTGTGCGACCCGGTTCTCGATCACGCAGAACAGGCCCAGCACCGCCACTCCCCCGGTGATCGCGGCGATCACCCAGGGGTTGCCCCAGCCCATGGTGTGACCGGCGTACGGCTGGATGCCGTAGGTGATGCCGGACAGCACGGCGATCAGGCCGATGGCGAAGGTGACGTTGCCCCACCAGTCCAGCCGGGCCGGAGTGCGCACACCGGTGTCCCGCAGCTTCAGATACGCCCAGACCGTGCCGAACAGTCCGATGGGGACCGAGACCAGGAACACCAGATGCCAGTCGAGCGGGCCGAGCAGCCCGCCCAGGATCAGTCCGATGAAGGACCCGGCTATCCCCGCCACCTGGTTCAGCCCCAGGGCGAGACCGCGCTGATCAGCGGGGAAGGCGTCAGTGAGGATGGCATTGGAGTTGGCCATCAGCATGGCGCCGCCCACGCCCTGCAGCACCCGCATCCCGATCAGCCACAGAGCGCCGGAGGTGCCGTGCAGCCAGGTCACGGAGAGCAGCACGGAGAACACGGTGAAGACCGCGAACCCCAGGTTGTACATCCGCACCCGGCCGTACATGTCCCCCAGCCGCCCGAAGCTCACCACGAGCACGGCGGTGACCACCATGTAGCTCATGATCAGCCACAGCAGCAGGCTGGTGTTCCCGGGGCGCAGGGGATCCACTCCGATGCCACGGAAGATGTCCGGGAGCGCGATCAGCATGATCGAGATGTTGATCGTCGCGATGAGGACGCCGAGCGTGGTGTTGGACAGGGCGATCCACTTGTACCGCGGCCCCGGGCCGCCATCGCCGTAGGACGGAAGGGCCCCCTCAGCTCCGGCCCTGCGCCGCTCGGTCGTCCAACCCACCGAGCATCACTCCCGTCGGGAGTTGGTTGCTTGACATCAACCAAGCTAATCCCGATTTGTCCTTTCGCCAAGTGGGGTCGGGCTGAGCACGTAGCGACCTGCCCAGGCGGCGAGCACGGTGGCTACGTACTGCGTGTCGGCCGGGCTGGTGAGCAGGTGGTTGGCTCCGTCGAGGGCGACGAAGGACTTGGGGTGACGGGCGGTGTCGAAGATGCGCCGCGCGTTGTCGACGCCCACCAGCTCGTCCGACGGCGAGTGGAACACCAGCAGCGCGGCGTCGAGGTGCGCGATGCGGTCGGCCTGCGGCTGGGCGCCGATGTCGTCGAGGAATCGCCGCTGGATGCGAAACATGCGGCCCGCCAAGGAGACCTCGGCCTGGCCCTGCCGCTCTATCTCCGCCCGGTCGCTCCCGAGCAAGTGCAGCACGTGGTCGGGGCTGAAGGGGGCGGCGATCGTGGCCACGGCTCGTATCCGGGGAATGCGGTGCTGTGCGGCGAGGACCGCCGCACCGCCGAGCGAGTGTCCGATGAGGAGGGTGGGGGCCTCGAAGTGGGTTCGCAGGTACTCGTCGGCGAACACCAGATCGTCGACGTTGGAGCTGAAGTGGGTGTTGCCGAAGTCTCCTCCGAAGCCGCCGAGCCCGGTGAAGTCGAAGCGCATCACCGCGATGCCGAACTCGGTCAGCGCCCGTGAGATCCGGGTGGCCGCGACCTGGTCCTTGCCACAGGTGAAGCAGTGCGCGAAGAGGGCGTACGCTCGCGGCTCGCCCTCGGGCAGCTCCAGCCGCGCGGCGAGCGTCGCGCCTTGCGATCCGCTGAACTCGACCTTCTTGCTTCGCATCGTGCGCATCCATCCCTCAGCTCTGTGGACCTGTGTGGTGACGCCGGTAGTGGCGGGCGACGCGCACGCGGTTGCCGCACGCCGGGGAGCACCATTCCCGGCGCGCATGGTGCTTGACGAAGAAGAGCAGGCAGTTGGGAGCCAGGCAGGGGCGCAGACGATCGCGGTCGGGGCCGGCGAAGAGTTCGACAGCCTGGCGGCCGGGGACGCGGTGCTGCGGGCGACCGGCTCACGGCCTGGGCCGGACCCCGCGCCTCGGTCGGCAGGCTGGGCGGTGACGAGTTCTTCTCTGAACTACCGGAGGCAGCACGGCAGCTGCCGGTAAACCAGTGGCATTTTCGTGGACGGACCTCATAGCTTGTGCGTTCGTGACTGGTGATCCGAAGATGCGCCCAAATCGACACGACTCGGACGAGTGTTCAACGAGGTGCCGGAGCTCTACGACCGGGTCCGGCCGGGATACCCCGACGAGTTGTTCGCGGACCTTGGCGCCGTCACCAGCATGGACGAACGGTCGTCGGTGCTGGAGGTGGGCTGCGGTACCGGTCAGGCGACGCGCTCGCTAGCAGCGCTCGGATGCTCAGTGACTGCCGTCGAGCCTGGGGCAGACATGGCCGCACTCGCTCGCCACCGGATCGCTTCCTTCCGCAACGTCGAAGTCGAGACGTCGACGTTTGAGAAGTGGGACAACCGCGGTCGACGCTTCGATGTCCTCGTGGCTGCGTCGTCGTGGCACTGGGTTGACCCGTCGATTGGCTGGCAGCGAGCGCACGACATGCTCCATCCCGGAGGCTGGATGGCGCTGCTCGGCCACGTCGTTGTCCGCCGGCCGGGAGAACCGGAGGTGTATGCCGAGACCGCCGATCTCCACGAGCGGTTCTGCCCAGGGAACCCTGATTGGGGTCATCCGCCACTCGAAGAAGACGTGCGCGGCACCGATGAGGGTTGGGGCCTGGTCGACGATCCCGGAGAATTGTTTGGCCCAACGATCGTGGCTCAGCGAAGTTAGTGGGGTCGGGCTGGCACAGCGCTCCACTTGGCCATTCGGAGACACGGCCGTCTCGGCCGGCCCCACGGCTGGGTCAGCCCGGCTTGACCGCCAGCGTCGCAAAATAGTTCGACATGTATTGAGCGGATGCGTTGGATTGGTGCGGCGCTTCCGCGAAGCCGGTGAGGACGAACCCCGCGGCGAGTTGCCCGCCGATCTGGTCGGTGAGGGTGTGGCTGTATTCAAGAGCGGCATCCGCGCCGAACTTCGTGGCGCGTTCCTCGGCGGAGTACTGCGTGACATCGCTGTAGGGCAGCTTGTGCAGGACGATCAGCTCGCCGCGCTCGTCGAGCGCCTCGTGGTCGAACAAGTACACATCAGGGTTGAGGAAGCCCACGAGCAGAGTTCCGCCCGGTCGCAGGACGCGGAAGCACTCACGCCACACCGGTGCCAAGTCTGGTACGAATAGGTTAGAGACCGGATGGAATACGACGTCGAATGTGGCGTCGCCGAAGGCGCTGAGGTCGCGCATGTCGCCTAGGACGGTGCGCAGCTCGAGTCCGTCGCGCGCCGCCACCATCTGGTCCTGGCCGAGCTGGCGGGGTGAGTTGTCGAATACGGTGACCCGCGCCCCTGCGGCGGCGAGGATCGGACCCTGCTGGCCACCACCGGAGGCCAGGCACAACACGTCCTTGCCGGTCAGGTCTGTCGGCAGCCAGGAGCGGTCGACTGGCTCACGCCCGATGAGAACAATCGACCAGTCGCCCATGCGGGCGCGCTCGACATCCTCAGCACTCACCGGCCTCGACCACTCGTTGCCCTCTTGGACATACTTGTCCCAGGCTGCCCGATTGTGGGCAACGGGGTCGACAACAATGTCCTGCACGTTTAACTCCCTGCTACAGCCAAGCGGACACCTGCGGTACTGACAGTTCGGTGCCGCTAGCCAACACGATTGCAGGGTGCGGGCTCAACGAAATTAGCGGGCATCGAGGTGTCCACGGCGAGCGACGCCGGCACGCCAGCTCGTCGCAGCGCCAGCGGCGCTTGGCCCACACCAGCCGCGGTCGGCGGCCACCGACCGACAGGTCACGCGGCCGGGTCACCCGCCGGCCCTTCGACCGCCGCGCCCGGGTGCCGCAGTCTGGGCAGTGGCGTGCCCGCTCATCAGCGGTGACCAGGTGCACCACCGGCCCGTCAGTGTCGTCGGCGACCCCGACCACGGCCAGGCCGTCAAGGCCCAACAACCGCGTCGTATCGTTTGCCACGTCCATAGCTCTTCTGTTGTGATCATCTTGCTTCGACAACAACATGATCTACGAGAGCTGCGGGCATCTATCAGTCAGGGTCCACAGTGGAACCCCGTCCGGCGCTCAAACCCCCACCAATTTCGAAGAGCCACGATCGTGCGCTGGTATCCAACCGTTCAGTGGTTCACCGGGGACGGCTTTGCCGATCACCTTCGCTCGTTGTCGCTGTACCGGAGACTCGATCGCGACGTCCGTGAGCCTTTGCTCGACGCCGTCGCCGAGCGGATCCGCACGCGGATGGGCGACCGGGCATCACGCCGTTACCTGAGCGTCCTCCGTGTTGGACGGCGCGCCCAGTGAGGCCAGGGACCTGCCCCTGAACTAACTCGAAGGTCTCGTAGCTGTGCTGGTCCGTGTCGCGATCTGGCTGAAGGTAGGCATACCGAGGTCGATCACCTTGCACTGCCGTTCTCGTTCCGAGTCGAGCTGGGTGAGCTTCTCCTCTGCGCTGGCGAGGCTGACTTGTAGTCCTTCGATCTCACCGAGCCATCCCTCCTGTTCTGCTTCGGTGATTCGGACGATCAGGTTGTCGCGGATCTCGACGAGGCGGTGTCTCTGAGCCGGGTCCGGTCGGAGCATGGAGCATCGAATACACGCGTGTTCGTGGATGCAGGGAGTTCCGAATGCGCGAGCGCAGATTCCGATGGACAGTTTGCGTCGCTCGAAGTGTCCGAGGAAGGCATCCCATTCCTCGTTGGTGGGGATTCGGTACTCCTCGCTGGGCCGAAGTGCTCGGCGCCGGGCGATGAACGCGCGATGGGCTTCGATAGCCTCGCCGGGGTAGATGGCGTTGTATCCCATGGTCGTGTTGATGCTCGTGTGCCCGGCGATGACCTGCGCGATGTGCGGGGGAAGGCCGCTTCGGATGGCGTCGGTGATGAAGATTCGCCGGAAGTCATGGGGCGAGAAGTCCAAGGGCTGTCCGGCTGAGTCGGTCAGATTCGTGGAGGCCAGCACCTCTTGGAGTGCTTGGCGCAGGAGCTTCGGGGAGAGGCGGGAGCTCTCGCCGCTGCGACACCACTGGAAGAGCAGTGACATCTGTGGATTCCAGGTCTTCGCGGCCATGTCATAGCTGGAGACGTAGGGGACGGCACCGGTGCGCGGGTCGCGGATGCGGGCGATGATCGCACTGAGCACATCGGCGAGCTCCGGGCTGACCAGGATGACTCGTTCCTCATCGGTTTTGGAGGGCGCGATCTGCAGGAGGGGACAATTTCGCCGGTTGTGGGAAGTCTGTACTGGATCAGGCTGTGATGGCTGGCCTCCAGCATCTCCTCGATGCGGACACCAGTGTGCTGAAGAAACTCGACCATCGCCCAGGCCCAGAACGCGCGGCTCTCGGTGAGGGCCAGGTCGACGCGCCGGCCGGTGGCGATGTTCACCGCCCAGGTCGTTCCGTCCTTCGCTGCCCGCCTGAAGGTGTCGCCCGCGAAAGCGAACTGACCGCCTGGCGGGGTGTCCATCAGCGCCTGTAGTCGGGCTTTGGCCTCGTTCAGGCATGATGAGGCCGCTCGGGCGGCGACAGGCAGAGCCGGGAGTCGTTCCCTCGTCCGGTGGTCCATTCTGGCTTTGCGCCGCTTGTTGTCTTTCACGACAGCGACATCCGCGTCGTTGATCGGACTCGGCACCGCCCAAGGCCCCCAGCGAGCTGGCTCGTCGATGGCCCACTGGGCGATGTCGAGATAGAACGCCCGGACGGAGAGCATGATGCTGGCGACGTTGGCGCGTCCGGTCACTACTTCGCGCACTTTGCCGTCTGGCTGGCGGCGCCGTTCGATGCGGGTCTGGCATCTCTGCTTCCAGGCCGCGCTCACCTCGGGCGCCAGGTGGAGAGAGTCGATCCCTGGATGATGTTGTTCCAGATCACCCCAGAAGTTGCTGGCCAGGTGCCGGGACAAATTGTTCAGGGACGTGTAGTCGAGACCTGGCTGCCGCTCTTTGAGATAGTCCACCAAGAGATCTCGGACAGGGCTGCAGCGGACACCGAACCGATCGACGAGCTGCTCCATCGACACCTGCCCACTGGCGTTGGCCAGGTAGCGCAAGGAACTGGGGGCTTCTGCAGGCAGGGTGCCCAACTCGCGCAGCCAGGCGTAGAAGAGGGTGTTGCCGCGCGCTTTGCCGTTCGCGGCTTTGTTCGCCGCTTTGAGTGCGGCGAGATACTCCACGGCGTCGCCGACGGTGATGTCCGCCAAGGTGCCGCCCTTGGCGGCCACGATCTTGACCAGGGAGTGCAGGGCGTGACGCCCGACGGTGGAGGACCAGGTGGCCGATTCGATCATCTCTTCAAGCTGGGCGAATCCTTCCGGGTCACGGGCAGGGATCAGCGCGATCCGCAGACTCGTCATGTTGGCGGAGGTCCGTGACAGCAGCCAGGGGAGGGTGGGCCTGACAACGTCGGCGCAGATCAGACTCAGTAGCCCTCCCGACAGGGCCTGCCGTTGCGAGGGACCAGCAGCCGTTCCGATCCAACCGGGTGCCAACCGGGCCCAGTCATTGCCAGGACGCGTGCTCGCGGGACTGGTATTCCAGCGCTGCTGCCAGGTGGCCCCCGGGAAGGTCTCCAGCCACTGCAAGGTCTGGCGAGCTCCGCGGATACTGGCTCGGTGCTGTCTCACGTCCGTCGCCGGCAGAGGAGGTTGCTCCAGACGAGCCAGGATGTCGGCTCGCGCGCATGCAGTGGCCGCCCAGTGATCCTCCGCAGGTCTGGGCGGGAAGCGCAAAGCGACGGCTTTCAATGCCTCCCCCGCCAGGCTCAGGGATGCGGGAGGTGCGACATGCGTCGCGATGGACACGGTCTCCGTAGGTGTCACCAGGCAGTCCCGAAGAGGTTGTTGAGGGATTCAGGGTTGTAGCCGGCTGCCGGAGGCGCGGGAGTCCGCTCGGCGGACTTGGCCCGTCGGGCATGGTGTGCCCGAACGTGTTCGATCACCTCGTCCCGGTCGGCCGGAAGATAGAGCTGTGTCGTCGACAGGTGTGCATGGCCGAGCACCCACTGCACGTCGGTCAGCGGCATCTTCGGATCCCTCGCCAGCCGTAGGCGGGGGTGTGCCGAAGATCGTGGAGAGTCCAGTTCGTACCGAGCAAGCTGTTGGCCCGGTTGAACATCGCACGGGCCGCCGGATAGTTCAGGGGACGCCACGGGCGGCGTAACGTCCACCACAGCCCCTCGTTCTGTCCGCGGGGGACCCCAGCCCGCCAGGCGCTCTCCTGATAGAGCCGTAGCCAGACGAAAGCGTCCGCTGCGCAGGGGAGTTGTTGGTAGGCCCGGCTCCCCTTGCGGACCACCCCCAGGACCTGTTGGCCGGGCAGCGCGTCGCGTTGCCGACTGGTGAGCAGTTCCTCGGCGCGAGCCCCGTTGGAAACCCAGAAGGCCAGCAGAGCTCGATCACGGTCGTGCTTCAGCGCGGCGAAGAGCGCGTTGAACATGGCGTCGGGGATCCGCCGAGGGGCTCGCTTGGGGATGGCCAGCCGGTAACGGCCTTGCCGTTCGTGGCGAAACCGCTCGTCAGGGTTGTGGTGAGCGTGTGCTCTGCCATGGCGCCGGGAGCGATCCAGTGGAAACGGGTTCAGGATCGGCCCGGTTCCCTCGGAGAGGTGGAAGTCGTAGAAGACCCGTAGGACGGTCTCGCAGTGCGCTCGCGTTGTCGGCGCGTATCTCAGCCCTGGTGACGACTTTCCTGTGATCGGATTGGGGGCTCCGGGCGGCAGCTTCTCTGGTGCTGGCTTTGGTGCTCTCTCCGTCTTGATATCCCGTCGGTGGCGCCAGTGCAGCGGTGCGGGCTTGTTCGCGATCTTCATCCAGCGGGCGAAGTCCCGAGCGTCCGACCGGACTGCACGATCCCAAGCGATCCCCCAGCCCCACAGGAAGCGCCACTAACGCAGCAGGTCCATTCCGTACGACCGGATCGTGGCTGCTGACTTGTCACAAGCCAGCAGCTCCGCGAAGAAGGCGGCCACGGGTTCGATCTCGACCCCGTCCGCGTCCAGGAGGACAAACGGCCTCCATCGATCTCCCGTCTCTGCCAGCTGTCTGGCCTCGGGCAGCATGAAGCTCGCTAACTCTCTCTCGGGATCACGTCCAAGTATCCACGGAAGCTAGCAGAAAGGCCGTCTGACCTGCGGAAATGATCGAGTTAGTTCAGTCAACGGTTCGCCGTCGTGCTGCCTCTCCCCCGCGGCCGCCGCGACGCACGCCTCGGGCAGCTGGTGCGGATGCTGCACACCCCGGTCACCCTCGAGTACGGCCAGGCCGTCGAAGTCGCCGCCTCGATCGGCGCCGCGATCCCGGAGACGATCGGCACCCGCGACCTGCCCTCGCTGCAGCGCGCCGCCGACGCGGCCCTCTACGACGTCAAGCACTCCGGCCGCGCGCACCTCGCCACCAAGGAGCACGCGATGGCGCCGTCCATCAACGGCCGGAGGGCGGGCCGCCCGGGCACGGCCGTGTGGGGGCGACCCGCATGAGCGCCACCACTGCTGTACTGCCGGAAGGCGACTGGATCCGCGGCATCAGCATCAAGCAGGCAGCCGTGGGCCACCTGCATCCTCACCGGTGCCAAGACGGTCGAGAACCGCTTCGGGCAGCGGAGGCCGGGCTGGAAGCCGGGCTGGGTGCTGCTGCACGCGGGCCAGCGGATCGACCGGCCCGCGCTGCGCATCCCGCTGGTCACCCGCACGATCCACGGCCGCCAGATGCCGACCGGCGCCGTGGTCGGGGTAGCCCGGATCACCGACTGCCACCAGGACGCCGAAGGCTCTGCTGGTAGTTCCGGCTATCAGAAGTTGCGCAATGCCGTGCTGTGCTACCGCCCGATGTCAGTCGTGACGGGCGAGCTTGACCGCGGAGACGAGCAGGATCACGGCCAGCAGCGGAATCAGCACCAGGTTCGGGAACATCCCCAGAAGCAGGCCGCCCAGCACCGCGCCGGCGATGGAGCCTGCGGCCATGATCGTGGTGAAGCGGATGTTGGCGCCGAGGACGGCGAAGCGTCTACTGGTCAGACGGGATCGGTGAACGAGATCGGCTTGCCGGTGGCGTGGGCATATGCGATCTCCCTGCTCGTGGACTCGCCGATATACCCGCCGGGGTTGACGACCAGAACCCGGTCAGCCAGGTCGATCTTGCGCAGGTGGAGGGCGTCCAGCGTGGTCTTCTGCTCGTTGGTGATCAACTCGTCTGCTTCGCCTGGCGCGACGACGATGACACCTGCGAAGGTCAGATCACGGTTCGCCGCACGCATCTCGTCCACGAACCGGGTAGAGCCGCAGATGCAGACAATCTCAGGTCGGTCGGGCACGGCTCAGTCCTTCGGTCGAACGGGAAACCGTCAGTGTGCACGTTGACATCACAGACAGGCACACGATTTCTCGATGACCGCGTTGTTCGGCATGGTCAATGGCATCTACGGCCGGGTGCGACTGACGGAGACGGGAATGCAGTTCCGCGCTTTGGTCAGCAGGCGCTCGATTCCGTGGTGCGAAGTTGCTGGTGTCGAGTCGCGGAAGCGAACGCGAGACCAAACGAACGGTAATCAAGGAAGAGCACGAGACGGAGCGTGCACGAATCGCTGCCGATATTGAGCGTGAGCGGATCCGGCGAGGCGTGACAGGACAAGAGGAATTTCCTGATGCCTCTACTGATGAGGGTGAGGCGCCAGGAGCAGTATGAGCCCTTGGTCCGGATCAGTGATGGCCCTCTTCGTGCGCCCGGGCTTGCCCCTCCATCCGAGCGTTCAGCGGTACCCAGGCAGTCGAGGCCATGACCGCGCGGCCCCGCGGCTCGACAGCACCCAGGGGTGCGGCCGCCGCCCCGCGGGAGCACCCTGCCGATTTCTTACCTGTTCCGCTTGCTTGGAGTGCACGCCAAGGCCATAGCGTTGAGGGCATGCCGGTATCACTAGGGTCTCGCCGGCGTCCCGGAAGGCTGCCCAACTTCTATACCGGCTCCCGGCTAAACACGAAATAAGCGGGAGCCAGACGACCGATACCCCAGGAGCATCTCTAATGCAAAAACGCAAACTAAGACAAAACCTCGAAGTCTCGGCTCTCGGGCTCGGCTGCATCGGCATGAGTTTCTTCTACGGTCAGCCACCACGGCCCCGGCAAAGTCGTGATTAAAACACCGACAGCTGAACCGAACACCCGACGCGTCGACGCATCATCCCGCACGGCCAACGAGAAAGACGGCAAGTGGTAGACAACCAATTCACAACGCACGCAGAACTTTTCGATCTGAGTGGAAAGCGCGCGCTCGTCACCGGTGGCACCAGAGGCATCGGGATGATGATCGCGCGTGGCCTTCTCCAGGCGGGCGTCCGCGTGGTCATCAGCTCACGCAACGCAGAAGCGTGCGCTCAGGCGCAGGAACAGCTGTCCGCATTCGGTGAGGTGCGGGCCATCCCCGCCGACCTGTCCCGCCACGACGAGTGTCGGCGATTGTCCGACCTCGTCACCGCCGACTCTGAGCGTCTCGACATCCTCGTCAACAACGCGGGCGCCCTGTGGGACGAGCCGCTGGCGACGTTCCCAGACGCGGCCTGGGACACGGTCATCGACCTCAACCTGAAGTCGCCGTTCTGGCTAGTCCAGGCGCTGCTGCCCGCACTTCGCAAGGCGGGCACCGCCGACGATCCCGCGCGGATCATCAACATCGGCAGCATCGCCGCCATCCACATCCCCCAGCGGCCCAACTACTCGTACTCCAGCAGCAAGGCCGCACTGCATCAACTCACCAGAGTGCTCGCCAAGGAACTAGGACCGCAGCACGTCACCGTGAACGCCGTGGCGCCGGGACCGTTCCCGTCGACGATGATGGCTGCAACCCTCGATGAGTTCGGCGAGGCGATCGCGGCGTCGGCCCCACTACGCCGGATCGGCCGCGACGACGACATGGCGGGTGTCACCGTGTTCCTCGCCAGCCGGGCAGGCGCATACCTAACGGGCGCCGTGATCCCCGTCGACGGCGGCATCGCCACAACCGCGTAGGCCGCCTAAGGGCATGGCCGCCCCCTCGGGCAAAGGCACAGGCCGTCCGCTCCCGGTTTGTCCGGACCTCCGAGCGCCAGCCCCGAGACCTGAGCCGGTCGTCAGCCGCGTTGAGCGATCTCGGCGGCGTAGGTGTTGTCTTGGCCGCCGATGCGTTTCCAGGTATCGGCGGTGGTCTGATGGACGCCGAGCAGGCGACTGACGACCACGGCAGGCAGTTCGGAGGCCAGCTCGACCAGCGCGGTGCTACGTGCCATCCGGGGCCGGATGCCGAGAGCGTGCAGTCTGCGCATCACCTGGCTGCGGCTGAGGGGCCGGCCTGGGTATCGGCCGGGGAACAACCAGCGCTCGGCCGCGGTGGAGCCCGCCATCGCGTCGGCGTGAAGGGCGAGCAGGAGTTCGTCCAGAGGCGGAGGCATCTGGGCCGGGAAGCTGCCGAGCCGCAGCGCCACCGCATCGGCGGTGACGTGTACGTCGTCGGTAGTCAGTTCTGCGATGCGGTGGGGCTGCTGTGCGAAGAGCAGAGCGAGGAGGCCGGTGGTCTTGTCCACGATCGGAATCTCCTCGTCGTGGATGAGGCGGCTGACCAGGCTCCAGCGGGCGTCTTGGGCAATGAGTTGGCCGGTGAAAGCGGGGGTGCCGAGGGGCACGGCCAGCTGCCGGGTGTGGCCCTTACGGCTGGTCCAGACGAGGAAGCCCTGCACGCGCGGGCCGCGGGCGGGGTTCTCGTCCAGCCAGGCGTCGATGAGGTCCTGGGAGCATGCGCTGAGCGGGATGTTCTGGCTGCTGAGCCAGTTGAGCAGTTGGATCACCTGCGTGACGTAGGCGCGGGCACCGTGGACCTGCCCGTGGGTCAAGCGGCGGCGGCGCGAGACGGTACGCAGTCGGCGCAGCAGGTGCCAGGTGGCGTACGCGTGCAGCACCTTGCGGCTCTCCGGCACATCTACCTGTGCGATCTTGCCCGGCAGCCAGCGCTCGAAGGTGGAGAGCCGCTCGTCGCGTGGCGGCAGGGCTCCGCCGACGACGAGGTGCATCCGGAGGTTCTCGACGACCTTGGTCGGGCGGAGCTGGTCCAGCGTGTCGTGGGTGACAGGTCCCTGTCCGGCGGCAAGAGCGTGCAGGACGGTCACGCGGCCCGGTCGGCGGGTGAGCCAGGCCAGCAGGCTGACGGGCTGCTGCTGCAACAAGGCGCGGAACACGGGCTCAAGGTCGGGACGCATGCGGCCGTCGACGCTGAGCATCTCGTGGAGTCGGTGGCGCACTGCGCATCCGGGGCACAGACCGCGGTGGTGGAGCCGGGTAGTCGTACCGCATTCGCGGCAGGGCTGGCGGTTGGCCGGGTGCTTGTTCCAGCAGGTCCCGCAGAGGCCGTCGCCGTCCGGTGTACGGGCATGGATCCGCATGACTCGTCCGCACACGGCGCACGGCTGAGGCGTGGCACCGCACCCGGTGCACCTCGGGTCTCCATCCGCGGTCCGGTAGCTGACGATGTGTTCACGCTGGCAGACGACACACACCTCGCGCTTGCGTCGCTTCCTCTTGCACGACTCACACAAGGGCGCGTCGGTGGCGGCGTGAAGGCAGGGGCGCTCCTCGCCGCAGTCGGAGCAGACGGTAGTCGGAAGCTGGTGGCAGCGTTCGCACAGCAGCTGGTCGCCATCCCGGGCCTGGATGTACCGACACTCCCCGCACCTCGAACACACCTGGTGGGTGACGGGGTTGTGGTAGCGGCAGGAGTCGCACAGGGGGCGGCCGTCGTGCGTGCCACCCATCGCCGGACGTGTCCGTCCGCAGCGGTGGCATGGCTCCGCGCCCAAGGCCCTGCGGCAGTCGTAGCAGCAGCGGATCCCGTCACGGACGTTGGAGAGGGGGACGCTTCGGCCACATTGCGGGCACGGCGGGATCACCAGGTTCTCGGCGCCGCGCTGTCGGAGGGCTTCGATCAGGGCCAGGGTCTTCGCGGGGCCGTGCGCACCTTGGCCGGTCAACAGGTCGGGAATGTCCTCCAGGGCCCACAGACGTTGCCGCTGTCTGGCACTTACCGGTTCGACGCTGCGGACGGCATCGGTGATGGCCTTGTCGGACATGGCAGGGCACACCTGCTGGATCAGTCGGCACATCAACTCCACCGGATCGGCGCCGCCGTCAGGTGGGTGGAACCGGCATCGCGGGCGACCCTGGCGGTCGCGAGTTCGTACTTCGGGCCGGCCGCAGATGGCGCACGGGTTGGCATAGCGCCATCGGCGGTCGGCGCATCGCCCGCAGATCCGAGCGTCGCTGTCCGGAGCCTTGCCCTTCAGACGCCGGGGCTGGCCGCACATTCCGCACAGTGGTGGCTGGACATGCTGGGCACCGCGCTCACGCAGGGCATGTACACCGTTCCACAACCGAAGATGACTCCGGCCGACCATCCGTCAGCCAGGCGGGGTCCTGCTGGAGCAACAGGGCGAGCTGCCTTCGCTGCGGGCTGTAGCGGAACGTGTCGGTGACCACCTTCTCGACCAGGCCCTGATCAAGATCTGGCTCGATGGCACAGACCGCTTCCGCGATCACGGACTCCGGCTCGACCGCGTGCCGTGGGAGAGACTCGTCCACGGACTACTCCTCCGTGGGAACGATGCGAGCACGCGTGGGCCGGAAGTCACCAAGCCCTGCTGCTGGCCCCGCTGGTGCGCTGTCCGCCCTGCCGGCGGTCGCCGTCTTCCTGCCGGAGGCCCGGGCCGCCACCGGCTCGATGAGGTCTTCCATCGAGCAACCGAGGATGTCGAGCAGAGCCATCAGCATCCGCAACCGGGCGGCCCGCGTCCGCAGCGATCTCACCGAGCTGACCGAGCGCCACGCCACCGACGCTGCCCAGCGGGAAGCGGAAGAACGGGTCGCCAAGGCCAAGGGCGAACTGGAATCTGCACAGGCCCAGCTGCGCGAGGTGAAGGCCGGTGGCCACGCGGCCACACCCCTGTCTCCCACCCCGGCCCAGGCGTCGGTCCCCACCGGCAGGCGCAGCAAGGAGGAGCCGGCCGCGATCCGGATGTGGGCGCGGGCCAACGGCCACCAGGTCGCCGACCGGGGCACCCCGGCCAAGGCCGTCCTGGATGCCTACGACGCCGCCCGCTCCGCCGCCAACCTGGCCGAAGCGAGCTGATAGACACCACACACCTCGCCGTCGACGGCTACCTCGACACCGTCCCCACACCGGGCGACAGCTCGGGCACCGCCCCGTTCCAGCTAACCGTCTCCCCCACCGACAATGCCGCGGACGACGTCGTCTGGGCCTGCGCCACCAGTGACCCCCGCATCGCGCAGGCGTTGCTCACCGAGTCCAGCCCGGCGACCTGCTGCGCGTCACGGGATTCCTCACCCAGCCCGACGACGTCGCCGCACCCGTCCATCTCAGCGTCGATGCCCTGGAGGTCCTGGCCGCCGCGCCGATGGGAGTCCTGCACGGCATGGTCCTCGACCGGTACGGCTCGGCTCCTACCGGTGCGTGTTCGACGCTGACACCGCGACCGTGCCCGTCTTCACGGAGCACGGTGCCCGGGTCGGCGAGGCGCAGAACCCGGATGCCATCGGCGACCTCATCGACGCCTACGAAAACGGCAGCGCCCACTGACGCTCGCTACGCCGCAAGCACAGCGCTCCCAGAGTCAGGACCCCGTCGGGCATGGACGTGCGCACCAACCAGTTCCTGCCGGTCACCGAGACCGCGTGCCAGTGGCACCCGCACATTCCGAGCGCCGGGCCCGCCTCTCAGGCGGGCCCGGCGCAAGAAGCGGAGCCTCGCGCCCCAAAGTCTGGATGCATGGGCCAAGGCAGGCAAAATGACCTGTGGCAGGGCCCTCGGACCGAAGGCCCTGCCGCATGCGGATCGACCAGATCGGTGGGGCTATGCCCACTTGTGCTGGCTCGTGGCTTCTACCAACTGGAGCCGCAGTCCCGCATCTGAGACGATCCCTTGTAGAGGCAGACCATCACTGAGCGTTTTCCAACCTCAGGTTGACGCGTGGTGAAGGACGAGGACGGCCTTCACATGTCGGTGATCCGGACAGGTGTCGAGGTCCGCGTCCGCGAGACCGACCTGACCGATCCGACCTGCGGACTGCGCGCCGGACTGGTCGACGTCGCTCTGACCCGTGGGCCGTTCGACGAGACAGGTCCGACAGTGCACGAGCTGCGCGTCGACCCAGTCGGCGCGGTGCTGCGCGCCGATGATCCACTGGCCCGCCGCGACCGCCTGAAGGTGGCCGACCTGGCAGACAGGGGCTGGTTCCAGTTCCCGGACGGCACGGTCCGGTCGTTCGCTCAGATCGCCACAGTCGCTTACCGGGCTGAGCGTTCCGCGGCCGACGGAGGCATGGCGTGTCCGCGTGCGTACCGTGAGTGGGGGCGACAGCGCTCGGCGGGTACATCAACACCGACTCGTCGTCCTGCACCGTAAGCCAAACATCCCGGGCCTAGGCGGGCGCTCTAAAAGGACGAGTCAGGCGCCCAGGCAGGGTCGTCCCAGGGGGCTGGGGGCCTGGAGGTACGCAATTGCCTCCATAGCGGCACGGCGCTCGTTCCCGGTGGGGGCATCGAGACCTGGGGGGCGGGCTGGCCGTTGGTGATGATGTTCTGCTCGAATCCGGCCGGGGTGAGCATGTTGTAGACACGGCCGACTTCGGATTCGACGCGGAAGCCGTGGCGGACCTTGGGCGGCAGGTAGATGTAGCTGCCGGGTCCGGCCGGGATCTCCTCGTCTCCGACGGTGAACACGAAATCACCTTCGAGGATGAAGAACGCCTCTTCCTCCTTGTCGTGGACGTGCGGTGGGGCGACGAGTCCTTGCGGACACAGTTCCTCGAACGTGCAGGACCGGCCGTCGGTCTGGCTGCCGTCGGCGAGCACTCTCCAGTACGTGCCGACGTTCCAGTAGGCCGGGGACTGGTCCGGCGCCCAGACATAGGGGCGGGCGGTGCCGGCGCTGTGGGGGAAGCTGGTCATGACGGTCCCCTTGGTCTTTAGTGCATGGGGGAATGGATGACGGAGTCGACGGTGATGGTCAGCAGGAGCCGGGTCTGGCCCGGGCCGCCGTACGAGGCGTAGGGGTGGCCTGTGTACTTCTGGGCGAGGTGTTCGATGCTCTCGGTGGCGCCGTCGGTCGTGGCGCTGGTGACGCGTCCCCGTACGGAGAAGTAGCGGGAGGTGTCATCCGGGTCGGCGATGCTGACGGCCACACGGGGGTCGCGTTGAACGTTTTTGGTTTTGCGGTAGCCCTCGACGGTGTTGATGAGGATGTGTTCACCATCGGTGTCGACCCAGGTCTGGGTGAGCTGAGGCGAGCCGTCCGGCATGGTGGTGGCGATGAAGCAGGGGCTGGGCCGGTTCAGCAGTTTGAGGAGTTCGCCGGGCAGGGGTGTCATGAGGTATCGCCCTTCCTGGGGGGAAGCTGTCGGTGGGAGGTGCCGATGCCGGCGGTGCGCTCAGCGCAAGGAACGGAAGGTGGTCCGGACTTCGTCAACGAAGAGTGCCGGTTGTTCCAGGGCCGCGAAGTGCCCGCCCACCTCAAGCTCGTTGAAGTGGACGACGTTGCTGTAGCGGCGTTCCACCCAGCGCTGGGACTTCCGGACGTGCTCCTGCGGGAACATGCTGAATCCGGTAGGCAGTGTGATCGGTGCGGCGGCGTTCGGCGCGGAGGGCTGTGCCGACCGTGCCATTTCCCAGTAGGTCCGCGCAGAGGACGTCCCGGTGTTGGGAAGCCAATAGAGCATGATGTCGTCGAGCAGCTCGTCCAGGGTGAAAGATGCTTCCGCGTCCCCCGGCGTGCCGCAGGTGTCCTGGAACATCGCGTAGATCCAGGCAGCCAGGCCGATGGGGGACTCCGCGAGGGAGTAGCCAATGGTCTGAGGGCGGGTTGCCTGCTCCTTGGCGTAGCCCGAGAGGTTCTCCCAGAAGTAGGCGGCGCTGTCGAGCATTGCCTGCTCATGCTCGGTGGCGTCCCGGATCTCGTCGGGCGTTGGCGGGAACATGGCGAAGTTGAGGTGCAGCCCGACGCATCCGTCGGGGGCCTTGCGGCCGATCTCGTCGGTGACCGCGCATCCGAGGTCGCCGCCCTGGGCGCCCCATCGCCGGTAGCCGAGCCGGTCCATCAGCGTGATCCAGGCATCGGCGACCCGGGGGAATCCCCAGCCGGGTTCCGTAGGCCGGTCGGAGAACCCGAATCCCGGCAGCGACGGCACCACGAGATGGAAGGCGTCCCGCGGGTCACCGCCGTGGGCCGCGGGATCGGTCAGTGGGCCGATGACCTTGTGGAAATCGAGGACGGAGCTGGGCCATCCGTGGGTCATGACCAGCGGGAGGGCGTCCGGCTCAGGCGAGCGCACATGGAGGAAGTGAATGCCCAGACCATCGATGATGGTGCGTGACTGGCCGAAGCAGTTGAGGGTCTTCTCGCACCGCCGCCAGTCGTAGGTGTTGAGCCAGTAGTCGTGCAGCGCGCGGAGCTTCGCCAGCTGGGGTCCCTGGCTGGTGTCCAGAACGGTCTCTGGATCGGGCCACCGGGTGCGGGAGAGCCGCTCACGCAGGTCGGTCAGCTGTTCCTCCGGCACGGACAGGGTGAAGGGTTCGATGAGTTCGGACATGGGGCGTGCTCCTTACCGGGCGATACCGCGCCGACTGCGACGCGGGTGGATTCAAGGGGGGCGGAATCCGGTGATTCAGAGGGGGTCGGGCTGACGGGTCCGTTCATCGGTGACAATCTCGGGCACCGCGTCCAGGACCTCCTGGAGCCAGGCGATCTCGGCGCGCAGCCTGTGCGCACTGTGACTGACCGCCAGTGCCTCGCTCACCGTCAGGTAGCCGCCGTCGATGGCGTTGGCGTTCAGCGCCTCGGTGTCCGAGAGTATGGAGGCGAGTTCATCCAGCCGGGATGCGATCACTGTGTGGAGCTCGTCCAGCTTCTCCGGGTCCAGGCGGGTGAGGGCCAGGTCGAACGGGTCCGGCTTCATCCAGATGTGGCGCAGACTCTCGGACTGGAGTTCCTTGAGACGCAGCCGCCCTTCGCCGGTGATGCCGTACACCTGACGCTCGGGCAGATTGCCCTCCTTCTCGGTCCTGACCTCTTCGAGCAAGCCCTCAGCCAGCAGGCGCTTGATCGCCTGGTACAGGCTGCCCACGGACACGTCCGTCCACAGGTGCAGATGTTCCCGCTCGGCCTGGAGGCGCACCTTGTGCCCGTGCATATCGCCGTTCCTCGCGAACGTGTCGAGGATGAACAACCTGATCGATGACATACGACTACTCTTGCATGAGTACTTGTTCATAGGCAACCGGCCGATGTGCTGAACCTCGGCTCCGGGAGCGACCGCGTCGAGGTCACGAACGGGATTCATCGCCGAGCTCACCGCCGTGACTGAACAGTGAGCGATTTCCAGCATCCCGGTGCTGACCACAAGTTGGACCCCCCTGCGCAACGACAAAACTCCTGGTAGACGGGTTCTCGACCAAGATCACCCGTGCCTGCCAGGAGCTTCGCATGCTTGTCTACTCATCCTCGATCGATCTGTCCAGCCGAACCCTGCGGTTCCTTACCGGTCAACTGGCCGCGCGGCGGGCGAAGATCGGTACACGGTGGCGACGTCTGGCCGTCGGCCGCCAGGCTCTGCTCGCCCTCGCGCACCTGCGGTGCGGTGACACCTACGCCCAGCTCGCTGCCGGATTCGACATCGGGATCGCCACGGTCTACCGCTATATACGCGAAGCTGTCGAGGCCCTGGCCGCCCTCGCGCCTTCACTCGCCGAGGCGATGCGGACGATCCGCGAGAAGGCGTTCGTGATCCTGGACGGCACTCTGCTGCCGATCGACCGGATCGCTGCGGACTCCCCGTACTACTCCGGGAAACACAAGCGCCACGGCATGAACATCCAGGTCCTCGCCGATCCGTTCGGACGCCTGCTCTGGGCCTCGCCCGCCCTGCCCGGATCGGCCCACGACCTCACTGCTGCCCGACACCACGGAATCATCGACGCGCTCACCGAGGCGGGCCTGAAGTGCTGGGCGGACAAGGCGTATCAAGGCGCCGGCGGGCCTGTTCGAGTCCCGTTCCGCGGTCGCCGTCTGAAGGGGTGGAAGCGCCGCCACAACACCAGTCACGCCAAGATCCGATGCGTCGGCGAACGAGCTATGGCCACGCTCAAGGACTGGCGTCTTCTGCGGAAGCTCCGCTGCAGCACCAACCGGATCACCGACATGGTGAAGGCCGCCCTCGTCCTTCACCACGCGTCAACGTGAGGTTGGAAAACGCTCACTGTCGGATGTTTGGCGTTGTACACGGAAGCGGTGGTCAGTGTGGTGCTCTTTCCCTCTCCTCCCACGCTTCCGAGCTTGAAGTATTCTCGCTCGCCCGTGGCGCAGTCGGTGTAGGCGAGCCAAGCGATGGCTCCGCTGCCGTCAGCATCCTCGTCCCAGAGTTTTCCACTGGTGACCCAGAGTCTGGAGCACTTGGAGAAGTCATCGGAACTCGTGTTGAGAGTCCCTTGCCCCCATGCTCCGTAGTACCAGCCACTATCCGTCGAATTCAGGGCGAAAGCGCGGGAGTAAGCCTGCGCCGCCGTGGCTGTGATGAACAGTGTGGCGACAACGACCCCGACCGTTGCGACCACCTGGGCAATTCGTTTCATCGTTGTCCCCCTCAGGTCCTGCAGTCGATCCACTTGCCGCCGCCCGTCGAGGATTTGCACAGCATGAACCGAGGGAGCTTGGCGTTGTAGACAGGGCTGGCGCTGAGCCCGACCGTGCCGCCGTAGTGGGCCTCACCGATCACCTTGTGCTTGAGCTTGCCGGTGGCGCAGTCGGTGTACATGAGGTACCCGACGACCCCGTACCCGTCGTCTGCATCGTTGTCATGCAGTGTTGAGGAATACGTGCTGTTCACCTTCGCATAGGAGCAGCCCGTGTTGGAGGCCGAGCCGTGCGAGATGTAGCCCTCCATTCGCCCCCAGCCAGCATTGATCTCGTTGTTCCACGTACCGGCACTCGCTGAAGACGTCTGCATTATCAGTGCCGTTACGGCAACAGCACACGGCAGGAGCGTTCTCTTCAGCCAGACTGACCGTGCCATTCGTGACACCCCCTTGTTTCCTGTCGACGGCATCTTGAGAAAGAAGCCGCGCTGCGGAGTTAGCGGACCTGAGCCTGCTGGCATGCGCTGAACATCACAATGAGGAACCGTTGTCCCGGACATGTTCCGAGGTGTCTGGGCTGGTCACAGCGTTATCCGAGGGCCTGTCCCGGACAGCGGCAGTTCCGCTAGTGTCCTGCGCGTGTTCGACGCTGACACCGCGACCGTGCCCGTCTTCACCGAGCACGGTCTGTCTGGGTCGGCGAGGTGCAGAACCCGGATGCCATCGGCGATCTGATCGACGCGTACGAAAACGGCAGTCCCACTTACGGCCGCCACGCCGCAGCACAGCTCCCCCAGAGCAAAACGCGCGCGTCGTCATGGACGTGCGCACTGACCAGTCCCTGCTGGTAACCGAGCACCGGCACACCCCGAGCGCCGTGCCCGCCTCATACGCGGGCACGGCGCTCCGCCGTCACATCACCCGCAGACAAAGGAGCCTCGATGGCCCGCATCACCGTCACCGTCGAACCACGCCGCCCCAACAACAGCCCCTGCGAGCAGGCGGTGAAGCCGTCCGGGAAACACCGCGACCCGGCGTCCGGCTGCCCGAGCCGGACCGCATTTGCCGTCGTATGCAGCGAGCACCTGCGCGTCCTCGCCGAACCTGTGGGTTTGGGCGGCACGGATGCGGTTTAGCGGGAGGGGGTCGGCCGGATCGGCATGGGTTTGGGGGCCGGGCGGGTGCGCGTCAGCCGACCGGGTCGGTCGGCTCCGGTGACGGGTCGGGCGAGGGCGGGGGGATCGCGGGCGGCTGCGGCGTTGGGGCCGGGATGACTTGCTGCTGAACCGCCGGTGCCGTGACCGCTGGCGGCTGGACTGCAGACAGCGGAAGCGCTGGCGCCGGGATCGTCGGCGCCTGCTGCTCGGCCAGGACCAGGGCGCTGGATGGGACGGCGACGCGCAGTTCATGCAGGCCCAGGAGGGCGGTGTGCAGATGCTCGGCGCCCTCATAGGCGTCGTAGGCCAGGATGAGACGGGCGCGCGTCTCGAGATTCTGCCACGCGTAGCGTCTGCGGAGGTTCGTCATGTGGCGGGCGTCCGCCCGCAGGAAGGTCGACCCGGCCGAGAACCCGGCGGCCAGGAGGGCCAGGATGGCCGCAGGTACCCGCGCCCCGGCCGAGGCCAGACCCGCCGCGCCCGAGATGCCAGCGAGGACCGCCGCAGGAAAACCCAGGCTGAGATAGGTCGCATGCCACAGCTTGGCGCGGCGCTGCGCCCGCCGCGCACCGATCTGGGCCTCGGTAATGAGCTTCTCGACTTCGGCACGCAGCGCGAGCAGCCGTGGGTCGTCGGCGGCACCCTGCGCGGCTCCGGCGGAGGATCTGTCGGGCACGAATCCCCCCTACTGGCAAGGGAGTTGTGGGTCTCAAACCGGAGTTTAGGGGCTGCGCCCGGATTGGCGACAGGGAGCGCGCTCGCGCCACCCGTACGGGATCAGCCGCTACCGAAGGTCTTGTGGCGTCCCAGAGAGAAGTGCGGGCGGGGCCGTCCGCTGCTGCACTCGTTCAGAACCCGGCCTACGTGATCTATGCCAGGCGCGAGCACGACCAGCCGCTCGCCGAGACAGTGCCCGACGTCATGAAGGGCCGGCCCGGGAAGTGCCCTGGGAAGGACCCAGCGGTCGGCCGCCGCCGGCGGGCAGTCCTCTCGGCGTTAAGGACGCGGGGGCCGGAACCGCCCAGCTCTGCCGTGCTCCAACTATCACGCCGTGATAATGAGCCCTTCTTGGCCAGCGCTGCACTCTGCCTTACAGCACCCGCATCCGTCCGAGCCATGGCAGAGTCATGCGCATGCTGACCTTAACGTCAGGGGCGCGCAGACACTTCGTTGCGACCGCCCTCTTCCTGGGTGCTGCTGTGTCTCTGACCGCCTGCGGTGAGCAGCACGGCACGGACGTGGCCGTCGGCTCCTCGACCACATCCCCGAGTTCCAGTCCCAGTTCCCCCGGCGCTTCTCCTTACGTGGAGCCCGGGATCGTCGACGGTGCCCCGCACCACGGCGACAACAATGCCTACCGTCGCTCCGGTGAGATGTCCCCCGCCAGCGCCAAGGACGCGCAGAAGGAAGCTGACCGCATCGAGCCCGTGCTCAAGCGGCTATGGGAGCAGAAGAAGTGGGATCCCAAGAGCGTGCGCGCGGCGCTACTTGAACTGGGTTACGAAGAGGAGCGGACTGGGCCGAAGGGAGAGCGTCTCGGCGGGACGCTCACCGTACGGGAGATGTATCCGCGCTACGAGGTCGACCACAACGTCACGCCCGAAGGAGCCCTGGTCGGCCTTCGCGTCCACGACGACGCCTGCGTCACGGCGTTCGTGCAGAAGACCAACTACGAGGTCAAGACCAACGGGCCATTCGTGGAGACCGGCTGTTTCGAGCCGCCCTACGGCCACTGAGAGACGGTGCGGGGTACGTTCGGTGAGGCTCTCCTGGACGGGCTCCAGTTGTCTGCAGGAAAGTGTTCGACCTCTCGGTGTCGATTATCACGGCGTAATAATCGACGGCGCGGATGTTTTGGGGCAGGCGGCCAGCCCGCCGACGCCGACCCCCTCCTCCTGGTCCTCATCCATCCCGACCCCGAAGCCGCCCTCACCAGCATCCTGCTCTGCGCCAGGAGCCGGATCCTCGGCTCCTGTTAGAAGGGACGAGCGTACGGGTGGTCTTTCACCCGGTCGTAGATCCTGCGCAGCCACGGTTCCCGGACAGCGGGGATCCGTGCCAGCGTGTGGAGGAACACGCCCCAGTCGGGCCGAAGCGGCTCCCACGGATACCGCGGCAGCGGATCGTCGCGTTGAACACCGTCGGGCAGTCCACCTGTCACGGGGAGCAGGAGCGGTTCGCCAGGAGAGGCCAGTTGTTTCCATGCATCAGCGGGCATGGGCACGGTCTTGGCGGTAGTGGAAGCGAGCCACCTCTCCCCCGTCTGCGGGTGCTGCGGCACGAGCAAGATGCGGCCCGTGAATTCCCGGGTCGGAACGCCAGGCCCCGCCAGCGTCACGGTCTTCGCCGGCGTCCCAGCGGGGAGCAGCGCATCGAGTGCGTGACCGAACGTATCCGTGATCGGGCCGTTGGGAAGAGCCACGGGTGTGCCTTCCGAGGCTGCCAGCAGGTGTGCTAGTCCGGCCCCCACGGCCGCGGCCCATCGCGGGCTCCAGCTGCCATCTGGGGCGACCGGCGGTACAGACTGCCATTTCTGCCATTCCCAACCGGTGGTCCGGCCGGTGGGCTGGTTGTCTGGCAGGGCGCGTACGGCGTTCGGGGCGAACCACACCGCCTGCCACAGCGAACAGTCGTCTATACGGGTGGCCACTGGCTGACCGCACTGCGCGCAGGCGAGGTTCGGGCCGTCGCGGCCGTCCAGCCCGCAGCAACAGCCGCCGCATCGATCGGGGATCAGGATGGTGCCGCGCGCATCACCTGGTGCAATGACGATCGCTCCCGGGGGGCCGAAGGAGAGCGCGCGCTCTGGCGCGAACACGCCGCGAGCTGCTGCTTCGTCCGCGCCGATCTCACTCCACGAGAGCCACGGCGGCCCGGAGGGCTCCAAGTCCACGGCATACGTCCCCGGCTCCATGAGGACGGGTAGCAGTCCGTTGCCCCACTTCTGATGGACATGGACAGGCAGCGCGACCTGCGCGAGCTGGCTACTGAGGACAGCGTCGCATCCCGCACACCCGAATACCGTCATCCACCCTCCCCGCCTCTGACATGCGGATTATCTCGGCCGCACGTTAGACGGCCAACGGCTTTATCTATCGCCACACGGCGCCGACGGGCAGTTGCGCGGGCACACCGGAGCCGTCCTGGCCACCGATGCGCCGCGCATCCCCTACCCTGCCCATCCCCGCCGACGTGCAGCTCGGCTGCCGTCTGCTACGCCCGCAGCCAGGCCGCCGACCTGACCACCGCCGCCCAGCATCAGGACCGGTTCGACGCGTAGGTACTCGACACGCTGCGCGGCGTCGACCTCGACTCCCCCGTCCCGGCCACTGCCTGACGGACCTCTGTGCCGCGCCGACCCTGGTCTGCGTGCGCCACCGGCCGGGGCCGGGGCGGCGCCGCGACCCCTCTCACACCAGGCAAGGAAGGAGATGGGCCGTCATGCCGCACTGCGAGTTCTACGAGGTAGACGTCCCGATACGGGACACCGCCAACCCGGCCTTGCGAGGTGCCCGCCTTCACCGACGAGGCGGACTCCCTCACCGCGGCCCTGCGGCGCGCACATCCGGACCTTTGCCCACGAGGCCTACGAACTGCCTCCGCAGTTCGACCCGGCTACCGAGGCCAAGCGGATCTGGCGTTGCTCTACGACCACTACCGTCTATGGGCGGTCGGTCGACGAGCGACTCGAGTCCGGCGGTGGCAGGGAGCTGCTCGACCTGTGGCTGATGCGGACAGGACTCTGGCTTCACGAGTAAGCCGCGGCGACACGGGTCGGCCACGGCGCTCTCACTGGCCGGACCCGGACTTACGTCAAGCGACTCCGGGGGCCGGGTTGCCCTGGTGGGTGAAGGCGGCCCAGTGGTGGATCCGGTCCAGGTCCGGGCCGGTCGCCTCGTAGAGCAGCTCACCGCGGAGGGTGGGCGGCGGGGTACGGTCGGGGTCCAGCATCCACAGCTGGGTGGCGCGCAGGGCGTCGGGCGGCGCCAGGCCCTCGGCGGTCAGGAAGTGGTGGAAGACGGCCATCATCACGGCCGTCTGGCTGTCGCGCACCGCCCAGCGGGAGCCGACCGCGTCGGCCGCGCCGCGGGCCACCAGAGCGGTGGCAAGGGTGAGCGACTCGTCGTGGTCCCGGGTGCTCAGGTCCGTCTCGCAGGCGCTGAGCACGATCAGTGGCCCGGCCGTGTCCGGCGGCCGGTCGGCGGCGCCGTCCAGGAGGCGGGCCACGGTCAGCAGGCCGGCGTTGGGTTCGGCGTCCGGCCCGGCGGCCAGCCGCAGCGCGGACCGGGTGGGGTGCGGACCGGCCACAGCGTGGCAGGAGATGTGCAGAACGGATGCCGGGATGTTGCCGCCTGGCAGAACGGCGAGCAGGTCATCGGGGGTGCCGGGGGCGTCCTCGGGCTCGTCGGAGGCGAGGAACGCGCCGTAGCGCAGGGCGTCGGGGTAGCAGGCGGTGCGCAGGGCGTCGGTCTCGGCCTCGGCCCACAGCAGGGTGAGGTCCGGGTCGGCGACCAGAACCTGACGCCCGGTGGCAGGCAGCCGCCGACGCCCCGCGGCCCGCAGGAACTGGGCCCCGGAGGGGGCGTAACTGAAGACCGCGTCCTGACAGGCAAACCGATGACCGGGCTCCCCGGCCGCCCGCGGCCGCCGAGCCGCATGCCACACCACGGCCCCGAGCGGCCCACACGGGACGAGCACGATCCGCGGCGGCCGGAGGGCCGGGCCGGGGGCGTTGCTGCCGGACGGGCTCGCGTCCCCCTCGGACAGGCCGGGTGCGTCCCCGCCGAGCGGGCCCAGGGTGTCCCCGCCGGACGGACCCAGGGTGTCCCCGCCGGACGGACCCAGAGCGTCCGCACCGGACCGACCCGAGGCATTCCCACCGGACAGGCGCAGAGCGTCCCCGCCCGACAAACCCAAGGCATCCAGCAGCGGCCCGATGGCCGCTTCCCATGCCCAGTCGCACAGGTCGGCCAGTGCCGTCTGCCAGTGGCGCTCGGTCTGCAGGCTGGGGTATCGGGCAGGGTCGACGGCTGCGCCGGATCGGTCGGCGGCGGCTTTCAGGTAGCGGTCCAGTGGGGCACTGCCGGTGCCCAACAGCTGTGGCAGCGGCAGAACGTGGGGCTGGGCGGAGTCAGACCGGACGATCAGCGCGAAACCTGGGGCGGGGTAGCGGAGGCCCTGCCCGGGCACGAGGTAGACCAGCGCATCAGTCCGCGTCGCGGCCAGGCCGGCCGCGAGCTCGGCCACCTCCGGCACGCCGAGCACCGCCTCCACGCCCGCGCTGTCGCCCTGGGCACCCAGCGCGTTGAGCGCCATCCGGCGCAGCGCCCCCGTCATCCGGGGACCGGCGGCCTCCGGCGATGCCGTGGCGGCGGTCTGGGCGCGCCACCGCCGGGCCAGTTCGAGGTGGCCGTCGGCCGCCAGGAGGTCGGGGATGCCGCGGGAGGCGGCCGCTGCCCGCAACACCATGGCACGGCCGAGTTCCAATGCCCGCACCGCCTCGTCCGGGCGGGCGGACAGCCAGATGGCTCCGAACGCCAGCCGTCGGCTCAGCACCGCCCCGTCGCGGGCCACCGCGAGGCCATGTTCGGCACCGAGTTGAAGCAGGACGTCGGCGGCCAGTTCCGTCAGCGCTTGGTGGGTGATGTCGAGCGTGGCCCGCAGGTCCGCGGCGCGGTGCGGACCGTCGCGCCGACTGCGCCAGAGGTGGGCCTCGGACAGCTTCTCCAGGGTGTCGCCCCGGTGGACCGAGGCGTGTCCCCCGGAGATCAGACGGCGTACCGGGGTCAGCTCGGCGATGGCCCGGTCCAGCAGGGCCGGTTCCCCGAACCGCTGGAAACCCATCAACAGCAGCAGACCGAGCCGCCCCCGCGCCAGATACTCCTGATCGTGGTTGACGCGGGGTTCCTCCAGGGTGCGGCGCAGCTCCGCGTCAGCGTCGGCGAGCGCCCGGTCGAGTGCAGCCCGGCCCTCGATGGGTGAGCCCTTATGGATCGTGAACAGCGTCGGCTCCAGCGACCTCTCGCCCGCCCGCTCCGCCTCGCCGAGGTAGTGGGCGGCGAGGCGCTCTCCGGCCGGGTCCGGCCAGTGCCGGACGCGGATCCGGTAAGCCTCGGCAAGGGTGCTCGCCAGCTTGCCGCGCTCCGCGCTGTCCGGCGGCAGGGCCTCGTACCGGCCGGTCAGCTCCTCGATCAGCTCCGGTAGCCCGGTCGGATCGCCGTTGGTGCGCATCCGGCCGAGTTCGAGACCGGCCCAGGACAGCGTGAGGCCGACCGCGGAGTCCGACGCATCCGACGCGTTCGACCCCTCCGACGCATCCGGCGCGGAGCCGTCCCGCACCGCGGCGGCCCGCAGCTCCCTGGCGATCGCCAAAGCGGCCTCGGCGTCCTGGTGGTTGCCGTCGGCGGCGGACTGGGCCAGGACCTCGGACAGAGTGGCGCGGGCGGTAGTGGCCAGCGGGTGGTCCTCGGGAGCCGACCCGATCGAGTCCCGCAGCAGCGCGGCGGCCCGTTCCAGATGCCCCGGGTCGCCGCTGCGGTAGGCCAGCAGCCGGTCGAGGTTGGCGGCCATCGTCCGTTCGCGGAGCCCCAGTTCAGCGGAGAAGTCCCGGGTCCAGTCGTCGAGATGTGGGACCAGGCCCGGGTCCAGGTCGAGGGCGACGGGCCACTGGGCGCGGTCGGCGCACTCCGGCTCCAGCGCGGCCGGATCCAGCTCGTCGAAGTCCACGCTGCCCGGCGCCAGCAAATCCGTCACCAGCAGCAGATACGCGTGGAGCTTGGCGACGTGGGCCCGCTCCAGGGTGTTCGGCGGCAGCTCGGACAGGGCCTGCTGGGCCAGTTCGCCGGCCCGGCGAACGCCCCGGGCGCGGGCGGCAGGTGTGCCCGCGCCCGGTCCGACCGCGCGGGCGAGGGCGCCCAGCAGCCGGATACCGACCGGATCCAGCTGCATTTCGGTCAGCCCGACCCCGATGTCCTGTTCCGGTTGGGAGCCGTACAGCTCCGCGAACAGCCACACCAGCAGGCGGGTGAACCGCGCAGTGCTGAGGGAGGAGGCCAGGGACACCAGACCATGGACGGCGTCGGCGACCGGATCGGCGGGCGGTCGCGCCAGCGAGCGGTCGATCCGCCGCCGCACCGCCGCAGTGGTCTCGTGGAAGTCCGGGTTCATCGGGGCCCGCGCGAGTCGCTCGACGATCTCTCGGGCCTCTGTCAGATCCGCCCGTGGCGGCTCGGGTGCCACGGCAACGGCCCCGCCCAGCAGCAGGCCGACCAGCACCGTCCGGGACTCCACCGCCGGCAGGTGGTCGACCGGCAGGGCGCGATCGGCCCAGCGCAGGTGGCGCAGCGCCGTCTCCCGTTCCCCGGGGTCCGCGTCGCCGTCGTGGGTGCAGCGCAGCCCGATCAGGGCTCCCAGTTGGGGCACGACGAACGTCCGGGCCGGGTGGTCCGCCGGTAGCAGCCCCTCGATGTCGGTCAGCCGGTCCATCACCCGGCGCAGCGCGGCGGACCGCAACAGGCCGTCGATGTCGTCGCCGTTCAGCAGCTCCCGGGCCTCCCGGACAGCGGCGACGGCCCGCTCCATGAGCGCGTCCGGCGCGCCGTCACCGGTCGAGTGCCCTCCCCCGTCGGTCATCGCGTCCCCCTTCCCCCGCACGCGGCTGATGCCCCGTTTGTTCCTACCCCACTTTCCATCGGGGGACTGGCCTGGGAAGTGCTCTAGGAAGCATCCAGCGGTCGGCCGCCGCCGTGGTGCGCCGCGTCGCTGGCGTCCAGCTACGTGGTGCAGCTCGGCGACGTCGTCCAGGCCGTGCCCGAGGACGAGGTCCGGATGATCCTGCGGGCGCTGGAGGAAGCCGCACTCGGCGACGCCCGCTGACGGCGACACCGAACGCCGATGCGCCCCGGACTTTTGTATGGTGCCCATCGGCGAGTTGCGATCCACCGACGCCCGGCTACTCGAAACAGCTTTCGGCCACACACGAAGCGGCCCCCGCCACCCGGACCCGGGCGGCGGGGGCCGCTGTCTGCGTTCTACAGAGAATCACTCAGCAACAGCTTGCCCAGCCTGCGCAGGTTCTCCTCCGACATCCGTTCACTCGCGATGCGAGCCACAGCCTCCGGATCACCCCACGGCATTGCCTCCGTGGTGACGGGCTCGAGATGCGGTGGCTCCTCCTTCTGCGTCTCTGCACCGCTCGGCTCCCCCTGGTTCTGGTTTACCGCGGTAAACCGAGGATCCGCAGAGGCTCCCGGCTGTATCTGATCCCGCTGAGCTTCAGCCTCCGGCTTTGTCTGCTGCTCCGTGAGCTCCTTCTTCGGGGGCGGAGCCTTCTGGGTGGGGAGAGGCGTGGGCGCAGATCTTTTCCTCGGGTTCGCTGTTGCGGTGATGCCCGAGCACGGCGAGGACATCGACCTGGACGATCTGGACGCCGATCTGGTGGACGCCTATGAGGAGAGGCTGACGGACCACTACGGCCCGAGCAGCGGATCGGCTTCGGCGGCGATGTGCCAGGTCGTGCGGCTGCTGAGGCAGGTCAACCAGGCCCATCCAGGGCGCTTCGATCTGGACCTGCGCTCGCGGATCGCCTACACGATGAGTGAGAGGCGGGCTACCGGGAAGCCACTGGACGCCTACCCCGTGCCGGTCTTCGAGGCGTTCGAGGCCGCTGCACGCGCGGAGGTCGGCAGGATCCGCGATCGCATCCTGGCCGGAGAGCGCCTGGCCGCCGCAGGTAGGAATCCAAAGATCCACGGCTGGGGGCGGCTTGAGAACATCCTGTGGTTCATCAACGAGCACGGCCCCCTGACCGCTGAATATCGGGGCATCCGGGGTGTCGCCGCGAACGGGTACATCCGCGGCGTCAACAGCCACCTCTACTTGTCGAGGCGGGACTTGCTGTCCTTCCATGTGCTGCTGGCCTGCCAGACGGGGATGGAACCCGAGGCGATCAAGGATCTTAGGTGGGCTGCCTGACCAACGCCGCTCGCGGCTTCGTGAGTGTCCAGTACTACAAGCGACGCGCGGGTGGTGATCCGCACAAGAGCATGCGCATCCGCGACGGCGGCAACCTGCGCTCTCCCGGCGGGGTCCTGCGGCTGGCGATGCGGTTGACCAAGCGCGCACGGGAGCTGGGCGGATACGACGACCTGTGGGTGAGCCTCGCCGACGCGACGGGTGCCTTGGGCCCGGCGTCCGGGGCACGGGTGCTGCTGAGTACTTGGAATCGGGGTCTCTTCCTGGCCGAGCACGGCTTCGATGCCATGCAGGACAGGGGTGGGAAGCCGGTCAACCTGGATTTGCGGCGCCTGCGCAAGTCCTTCAAGTCGAAGCGGTACTTGCAGGCCGGGGGTGTGCTGCCGGATTTTGCCACCGGCCATACCCGCGAGGTCGCAGGGCGTCACTACGCCGACATCGGCGCTCACGAGGAGATCCATGACCAGGCGGTCGAGGCCGGGCTGAGCGAGGCCCTCGCCGTCCACCTTCCGCCACCGGTGGTACTGGACGAAGAGGGCGGGCGCCTGGACGACGGCAGCCAGGAAGTGCCCCCAGAGGCAGTTCGCCATGCCCTGTCCGGGGCCACCGACGTGTGGTTGTCGTCCTGCCGGAACTTCTTCGACCCGCCTTACTCCTTCAAGAAGGGGGCCGCGTGTCCGGTTCCGCCCTGGGTCTGCCTGGAGTGCCCGAACGCGGTCTTTACGACGCGTCACCTGCCCGCCGTGCTCTCTGTCCTCGGGACCATCGAGGCTCAGCGCGAGGAGTTCTCCACGGCCGAGTGGACGGCCCGTTTCGCGGTCGCGCACGAGCGGATCGTCAAAGGTGTCCTGGCCCGCTTCAGCGCGCTTCAGATCGCCACTGCCCAGGCCATTGCGGAGGCCGATGGTCCCCGTCTGGCGCTGCCCGCCTCATTTCTGGAGACGCTGCGATGACTCTCCCACTGTCCAAGGCGGCGCCAGCCCCCGCACCGGATGACTACGTCCTGCCCAATCGGCTGACCAGGGATCACGCCTCTCGGGGCCCGCGCTTCGGCGACGACGTGTGGGATCTGGGTGACTTCTTTCCCCGGACCGAGGCGTCTGGCCGCATCGATTTCCTCCGGTTCGAAGCCGGGCTCCATCGGCAGACCGCGAAGGAGTTCCTCTACTCGCGGCTGCGACGCCGCACCGGACGCACCCACCACCCGATGAAGCCCACTTCGGCCCCGACGCAGTGCACTCGGCTCGTCAGCCTCTTCCAGGACCTGCGTGCGGTCGGCGTCCGGCGTCTGCAGGACGTCGAGGCCGGTCATCTGGAGACGCTGGTCACTCGCTGGAAAGCGCAGGGGCCGCATGCGGTCGTCAGCAAGGTCAACCTGCTCAAGCACCTCTCCGGCCACGGACCCTTCCTGACGGGCGACCGGCTGGCCATCGTTCCTTGGCCGCATCGCAGTGCCAAGCAGGTGGCCAAGCTGAAGACGCAACGGGAGAACAGCACTTCGCGCATCCCCGAGGAGATCATGCGACCGCTGTTGTCTGCCGCCCTGTTCTACGTCCAAGTCGCCAGCCGGGACCTCCTGGCTGCACAAGCACTACTGGAGCGTCTACAGGAGAAGCAGTCCAAAAGCGACATCGTCCCCGGCCAGACGCGTGAACGACTGGACGCCTTCATCGCCGAGCGCCGTGCGCTGGGTCGTGGCATGCCGACCCTGCCGATTGAATATCGAGGCGCTTGTTCCGCGAATGTCGTCGACGGGGTGGTGCAGGCCCCCAACCTGAATATGACCGCAATGCTGATCCGGGCTCACCGCGTACGGCACCTGCGACG
Source organism: Streptomyces sp. NEAU-YJ-81 (assembly GCF_017592595.1). Classification (NCBI taxonomy): domain Bacteria; kingdom Bacillati; phylum Actinomycetota; class Actinomycetes; order Kitasatosporales; family Streptomycetaceae; genus Streptomyces; species Streptomyces sp. NEAU-YJ-81. The sequence continues at coordinate 162,854 of NZ_JAGFNO010000004.1, forward strand.
GGAGATCGAGGCCGCCGGCAGGGAGCTCGGCTGGGAGGAGGGCGGCCTTGCCGTCCCGATGTCGAAATGGCCCGACAACGGCCTGCCATGGCGCTCCGAACTGTCCGCCGCATCCCTGGCCAGCGAGGTGGTCTCAGGACAGCCTGCTGGATCGTGATCGCCTACCTGTCCGGAATGAGGGACATGGAGGTGCGGGAGCTCGGCCGCGAGTGCGCCTTCACCGAGCCTGGGGCCGACGGCCGCACCCGCTACAAGATCAAGGGCCGGGTATTCAAAGGCCGCAAGCTCACGGGCGACGAAGCCGAGTGGGTGGTCCTGGACGTCGTGCACCAGGCGGTCGAGGTCCTCAAGCAGATCAACGACGATCCAACCCACCTCTGCGGAACCTGGATCGGAGAGAAGGCGGGCTACGGCCTGTTCAGCGACGTGACGCTGCGTCTGAAGAACTTCCAGCAGCACCTCAATGACCTCTTCAGCATCCAGGGCGAGCCCTACATTCCGTTGCCCATCGTCGACGAGTACGCCGATGACGAGGCGGCTGACGATCCCGAGCTTGGCCAGGAGGCCGCAGACGAGACCGGGGACGACGCGGGCACGGGGCCGGTTCAGCCCTGGTGGTTCGACACCCGGCAGTTCCGGCGCACGTTGGCCTGGCATATCGCACACCAGCCGTTCGGCGTCGTCGCCGGCACGAGGCAGTACAAGCACAACGCCTTCGCGATCTTCGAAGGTTATGCGGGCACCTCTGCCTCGGGCTTCGCCGACGAGGTCGCGTCGGAGAAGGCGGTCGCGCTGCTGGACTACGTCGAGGACCTCTATCACGACCACAACGAGGGTGGCCGGTCCGCCGGTGGGGCTGCTGGCCGCGTGGCAGCGGACTTCGACCGGATCAGGGCCGAGCTGGGTGACCTGCCCGGCACGGTCGCCAGCCCCGAACGGCTGAGAGCCGCGCTTCGGCACCTCACTCGCACCCTGCATCCAGGCATCCTCAACGACTGCTTCCACCACGCCGGGACCGCCGTCTGCGGCAAGCGCGCCAAGCCCCTCGGCCGGCCGCTTCCTATGCTCAGCGTGTGCTTGGCCTGCCCGAATGCGCGCCACTCGTCCATTCATCTGCCCAGGATGGCCCGGGCCCGTGATCTCGCCGCCGAGGAGTTCGCCCGCACCGACGACGTTCCCACGTTCCAGCGGATCGCCATCGAGGAACACCTGTCGACGCTCACCCAGCTGATCGCCGAGCTCCGTGACGAGGAAGGAGTGTCCGCATGACCACCATCAGCATCACCCAGAGCGTCTTCGCCCGTCTGGTCCGTGAGCACGAGAGGCTGACCGACATCGACCGGCAGATCATGCGGGCCTTCGAACGACTCATGGACGGCCGCCCGGCGATCACCGACGGCTCCGTGACTGCTGTGAACATCGCCGCCGAGGGCGGGGTGTCACGAGCTTCCTACTACCGCTCGCCGGTCGCCGCCGCGATCAAGGAGATCCTCTCTGCCCCCGAGGTCAAGCGTCCCGAGGTCGACGAGCTCAAGGCCGAGGTCGCCCGACTGCGCAAGCAGGAACGCGCGCTCCGCCGGGAGCACGCCGCCGAGGTCAGGGAGTTGAAGGACACCGCGGCGACCTACGCCAACCAGATCCAGATCCTGGCCTTGCGCAATGCAGAACTGGAAAGGGATGCCGGAAAGCTCAGGTCACAGCTCTCCGATGCCGGCGACGGAGTAGTCCGCGCACTGCGCCCGACCTGACAACCCCGCCCCGCCCCGGACCACCCTCCGGGCCGGGGCGTCCTCCTGTAGTCAGAACCCATCTCCAAACCGGTGAGAGGCCTGACCGAGATACGGGTCAAAGGGGCAACGGGATGGATAGCTGCCGTGGCGACGAGGTTTGTGACGGTTCTTGTGAGCCCTCGCCGTATTTCAGGGGGGTGTCCGCGCTGCTCTGCCAGCGGCAGAACAGCGGCCGGACCGGGCTCGACGATCACTACAGTCCAGTCTCATGAAGACGATTACGACGCGTACGGTCGAGTACCCGGCCGACGGTCTGACGATGATCGGGCACCTCGCGCTCCCGGCCGGTGTCGACCGCCGGCCCGCAGTGCTGCTCGGACCAGAGGGCACGGGGCTCAGCGACGTCGAGCGCCGCCGGGCCGATGCTCTCGCCGAACTGGGATACATAGCGCTGGCCTTCGACCTTCACGGCGGGCGCTATTTGAGCGACCCCGAGGAGATGCTGGCCCGTTGCATGCCACTGCTCGCTGATCCCGACCGGATGCGGAGCATCGGCCATGCAGCGCTCGACGTGTTGCGCACCGAACCGCGGACCGACCCCGACCGGATCGCCGCCGTCGGCTACGGCACCGGGGGCGCTGTCGGGCTGGAACTCGGGCGCGACGGCGTCAACCTGCGCGCGATCGGCACAGTCAACGCACTGACCACGGGCCGACTGGGCGAGGCGGCGCGTATTCGCTGCCCGGTGTGGGCCGGGGTCGGGTCGGAAGACCCGATCATGCCGCCCGCGCAACGGAACGCGTTCACCGCTGAGATGCAGGCCGCGGGCGTCGACTGGCGCCTCGCGGTCTACGGCGGCGCCTTGCACGCCTTCCACCATCCGCCGGTCGACCACCCCACGGTCCCCGGCGTCGGCTACCACCCGCAGCACGCACAGCGAGCCTGGCGCGACGTCGTCGACCTGCTCGCCGAGTGCCTGCCCGTGCCGGAGGAGCTGGGGGCATGACCCAGGCGAACATGCTGGCCCCAGGCTTGGATGGCGTCATGCACTGACCCGGCCGAGCGCGAGGCGGTCCTGAACGACGCGATGGACGGCATCGTCGCGTCCATCGCGATGCCGCTCCCGTCGGACCTGTGACGCCTCAAGCAGCGTGGACGGGTTCGGCAGATCGGGGCAGGGATGCGTTGGGCTGGACGGCTGGCCGGGTGAGTCTGCGGGTCATGAGCGTGATCGAGGCAAGGGTGAGCATCGCCTCGGAGTGCTCAGGCCGGGTCTCGTAGTCGCGCACGTTTCGACGCGCATGCGATAACCAGGCCAGTGACCTCTCCACCACCCAACGCCTCGGCAGGATCACGAAGCCCTTGGCGCCCTTGGGCCTGCTCACGGTCTTGATCGTGAGGTGGAGGAAGGACTCGGCCCAGGCCACGAGGGTGCCCGCGTAGGCCAAGTCGGCCCAGACGATGGTGATTTCGGGATGCATCAGCCGGAGCCGGAGGAGGGCTTCACGGGCGGCGACGCTGTCGTGTGGCTTCGTTCGTTTGTTGCGGCAGCAGTTGCCGACGAGTTTGAGCAGCACTTAGTGATCTTCGACGCGCTTGTTGTTCAGCAGTTTTGACGGCAGCTGAGGCTGCGTGAGTCGCGGCCCGTCCTGTAGTCCGGCTCTGATGGTCACTAGGTTCGGACCATGACGATCACGTATGAGTGGCGAGGCGACGTCGACAACTCAGCTCTTAACGAGTTGCATGCCGAAGTGGCTCAGCGCTGTCGTTCGAACGGAGTGGGATCCGCACTGATCAGGGCAGCTGCTGAGGGGTGCCGTGCGGCAGGGTGTGAGTGGCTGCATGTCGACTTCGAAGAGCACTTGCGGACGTTCTACTTCGATGCCTGCGGCTTCAGAGAGACGCCGGCGGGACTGATCGCGTTGTGATCCTTGGTCTCCCGGCCCCTGGTCAGGTACTCAGAGGCCGGGAGGAAGATCTTCAGCTGGCGACGACGTGTTCCTCGGCACGGGCTCTGGTGCTGGCCAGCCGGTAGGAGTCGGTGTCGGTCTCGATGATCGCGCCGTTGAAGGTCAGGCGGTCGACGATGGCCGCGCAGAGCCGCGGGTCGGTGAACGTCTTGATCCAGCCATCTGGGGCTGGCACTTGTTCCCTCACAAGAGTTGCCGCTGCCACCTGGCCGTATCCCGTTCCTGAGGTCTTCGTTGGTTCTCGCGGTGGCAGCCTGGTTTTCGAGGTGCTGCCTTGACCGTTCAGGTGCGAGGAAGGTGTGCCAGTGGCCGAGCCGAGACTCCAGGTCATCGCGGGCGGGGCCGTGCCGCAAGAGCCTCTGGCGACGGACCCGTGGCAGTTCCAAGCCGCTTGTGTCGACGCGTTCGTCGCCTCGTGGCGAGCCCGCGGGTTCAGCCCCGTGACCATCGACAACGACATCGGCCTGCTGGAACGGACGCTGGCCGCCCTGGGCCGACCCGCGTGGGAGGTGACCCCCGAGGACATCGACCGTGTGGTCGGTGACCTCGCGGTCAAGGGCCGCAAGACCTCGACCCGGCGCGAGTATGTCCAGATCTTCAAGGGGTTCCACCGATTCCTGCAGGCCCGCAGGGCCGCCGAGATCGAGGCCGCGTTTGGCGTGAGGCTGGTCTGTCCGGTCGATGAGTTCAACGCCTCCCGGCATGTCGGCGACGACTCCCCGGCCCTGATGCCGCCGCCGACACCGGAACGGGTGGTGGAGTTCTTCGACTTCATAAAGCAGCGGATCGCGACGGCGAGGAAGTACGGACCCGCCGCAAGGGACTATGCGATGTTCCGGACGCTGTATCACGCCGGGCTCCGCTCGGAGGAGGCATCGCTGCTGGAGAAGCAGGACGTGCACTTTTCGCGGGGTCCGTTCGGCAAGCTCCACGTCCGCTTCGGCAAAGGGGCTCACACTTCCGGGCCGCGGCCACGCTGGGTGCCCATGCTCGACGGCCTGGACCTGGTGCTGCGGTGGTTCCTGGACGACGTGCGGTCCAAGTTCCCTGATTCTTCAGTGCTGTTCGCGGACGAGTCCGGCGGCAGCCTGCATCGCGGGACGATCCGCAACCGGCTGCGCTATCTCATGGAGCTCGAAGGGCGCCCGCAGTCCGAGCGGTTCAGCCCGCATGCCCTGCGGAGGGCCTGCGCGACCCACAACTACGAACGCGGCGTCGACCTGGTGGCGATCCAGCAGATGCTCGGGCACTGGACGGTCAGCTCAACGATGCGTTATGTCCCGCCCTCCGCGACGTTCATCGAGGACGCCTATCAGCGGGCCGTCGCCGGCACCCTCGCCGAGCTGACCGGGAAGGACACCCCGGCATGAAGATCCGATGGCGGCTGCGGATGACCGCCGCCCAGCGCGAGGTGTGGACCGGCACCGAGCTGCGACGGCTACTGGCTGAGAAGGCCGGCCTGGAACTGTCGTCCGCCTCGGTGTCTGCGCTGTTCACCAAGGAACCATCGCAGGTAAAGATGACCACACTGGCCGCGTTGTGCACCGCGCTGGAGTGCACCCCGAACGACCTGATCGAGGTCGACACCACCCCGGTCGAGCGGCCCGTCGCGCCGCCCCGGCGGGTGGCCGATCCGCCCAAGGCCGCCTCCGCCCGGGGCCGGTCGATGCCGCCCCTGTGACCAGCGGACAGCGGCATGGGTAAGAAGCAACGCGACTGCGTCACCTGCGGTGCCCCGGTCGGCTATCTCGACCGCCAGCACTGCTGCCGGTGCTGGCGCCGCCTGCAGGAACAGGCCGCGCAGGCGACATGTCCGTCCTGCGGGCGGGACCGCGTACTCCAGCCGGACACCGGCCGGTGCATCAACTGCTCGCGCGTATGTGAGCAGTGCGGCCATCCGGTCCGCGCCGCCTCGAACCGTCTCTGCCGGGCCTGCCGCCGCAGAGCCGACCGCCTCGCCCAACAGCAGCCGTGCTCGCGCTGCGGCAGGCCCGGCTATCTGCGGGAAGACACCGGATGGTGCGGTCACTGCTCGCGCCCCCGGCAGGGCAAGCAGCCGCCGCGGACCTGCCGCGAGTGCGGCCAGGTCCGCAAACATGCCGGGCTGGGGCTGTGTTCGCCCTGCTGGCAAGGGCATCCCGGGCGCCCCTTCATCCGCGGTGAACATCTCCATGATCGGCTCGCCCGGGTCATCGGCGCCTTCGCGGTGCGTATAGCGCCCGGTGCCGCGACCATCCGCCGGGTGCTGGAGCGGGTCTGCCCAGGTGGGCTGGCCGACTTGGCCGGTGGCGATCCGGCCGGGGCCACCACACTCGCGGTGGACGGCAAGAGTGCCCGCGGCTCCCGCAACGGCCACGTCCCGTCCGCACATCTGCTGACCGCGATGACCAGCGACGGGCAGACGATCAGTCAGCTACGGGTGCCGGACAAGACCAACGAGATCACGGGCTTTGCCCGGCTACTCGCCCCCCTTCGACCTGACCGGGATCGTCGTCACCGCCGACGCGCTGCACACCCAGCGCGAGCACGTCCGCTTCCTCACCCAGGACAAGCTGGCGCACTACCTGCTGGTGGTCAAGAACAACCAGCCGTCCCTGTTCACGGTGCCGCGCTCGCTGCCCTGGAGCCGGGTCACCGCCCGCCATGCGGCCCGCAAGCCGCGGGCATGGGCGGCGCGAATTGCGGGTCCGTCAAGGTGCTGACCGTTGACGGGCTGGGGCTGGTCTTTCCCGGCGCGGTCCAGGCCGCCCGGATCAAGCGCTTCCGCGCGAACGCCGCAACCGGCCGACTCACCCGCAAGACGATCTAGGCGATTACCGACTTGCCCTCGACGCAGGCGTCGCCGCAGCAGCTCGGCGAACTGGCACGCTCCCTCTGGGGTATCGAAAACCGGCTGCACTTCGTGCGCGACACGACCTTCGCCGAGAACGCCGGCCGCATCCGTACCGGCCGCGGACCGGAGAACATGGCCACCTTGCGCAACCTCGCCGTCAGCACCCTCCGACGGGCCGGGCACCAGAACATCGCCGCCGCCCTCCGGCACGTCTCCTCCCAGCCCTTCTCCCGTCCGCTGGACCTCCTCGGCATCAGCTGACCAGCACAGCGTCAGATCACACGACTTTGCAACTGCCCTGCACGCCCCAGGAACCGCGTTTCAGCAGGTCGGCGAATTCCGTCGGTTGGCCGCGGAAAGGCAATCGACGTGGCGGTCGTACGGCCCAGCACCTCGGTGCGCGGCCTGCGTATCCGGCCAGCCCCGCCGCTCCCCTGCCGTCCGCCCGCTGTACCCACTTTTTTGTGGGTACTTGGCAGCGACGGACGACGGAGCGAATCTTGTTGCGGGCGGTCGGAGGGCCGCCGGATCGGATGAGACGGAGGGGCGTTGCGTCAGGGGCCCGACTGGGCCTCGGCCAGCTTCTCCAGGCGGCGGTGGCCCCAATCGGACAGGGGAGCCAGCGCCTCGGAGAGGTCGCGGCCGAACGCGGTCAGGGAGTACACGGTCTTCAGCGGCAGCACATCGTGCACCTCCCGGTGCACCAGCCCGTCCGCCTCCATCTCACGGAGCGCCTGAGTCAGAACCTTCTCGCTGAGGCCAGGGAGCCGCCGGCGCAGCTCGCCGGGGCGATGCGGTCCGGACTCCAGTGCCCAGAGCAGGGCGGTCTTCCACTTGCCGTCGATCACGGCGATCGCGGCGGTCACTCCGCAGACATTCGTGTCCTGAGCACGACTGCGTGTCATCTTCGCTCAATTTCCTTTGAGTTATTACTTACGTGTATATCCGTATGGGAGTTGAAGTTTCATGTCTACGCACTCCGAACAGTCTGCCGTCACCGTGCTCGGTCTGGGGCCGATGGGCCGCGCCCTGGCCGGTGCGTTCCTGGACGCCGGGCTGCGGACCACGGTCTGGAACCGGACGCCGGGCAGGGATCGGGAGCTGATCGAGCGCGGGGCGGTCGGCGCGCGATCGGCGGAAGAGGCCGTCGCTACAAGCGAGTTGACCGTGGTCTGCGTGGTGAACTACGACGCGTCGGACGCGATCCTGCGGCGCGACGAGGTCACCGATGCGCTTAAGGAACGCACCGTCGTGAACCTGACCGCGGACACTCCGGACCGGGCTCGGGACACCTCGGACTGGGCGGCCGGGTACGGCATCCGGTACCTCGACGGTGCGATCATGACGCCGATCAACACCATCGGGACGCCTGCCGCGGTGTTCATCCACAGCGGCCCGGCGGAGCTCTACGAGGAGCACCGGCCCGTGCTGGACACGCTGGGCGGTACCCATACCCACCTCGGCGAGGAGATCGGCCGGGCGGCGGCCTACGACATCGCGCTGCTCGACATCTTCTGGACGGCGATGGCGGGCTACGCACACGCCCTGGCCGTGGCGCGAGCGGAGGGGATCAGCGCTCGGGAGTTGGCGCCCTTCGCCCAGGGCATCGGCGCGATTCTCCCGCCGCTCTTCGAGGAGACCGCGGAGGAAGTGGACCGCGGCACCTTTTCCGGTGAAGGCAACCCGATCACCTCGGCGGTCTCGTCCATGGCCCATATCGTCCACACCTCCGAGGGCCACGGCATCGACGCGGGCGTGATGCGCGCGGCCGAGGGCATGGCTCGCCGCGCCATCGGGCTGGGCCATGGCACGGACGGGTTCATCCGCGTCGCCGAGGTGCTGGGCCGCAGCGGTAGTTGAAGGGGGTCTGGTGCAGCCACCGTGTGTACGAGATCCTCATCCACTCAAGAGGGACTTCAGCATACGGAGGCTACGAACATGGCGATTTCCAGCGCTGCGGAGCTGTCCTTACCAGCAGCGGGCACCTACGAAATCGATCCGGCCGCATCGACCGTGCGCTTCGCCACGCGGGCCTTGGGGCTACTCCCGGTCCATGGGACGTTCAGCATCAGGCAGGGCCGGATCACCATTGCCGAGACGCCGGAAGCGTCGTCGGTGGACGTCGAGATGGACGCGGCCAGCTTCGCGTCCGGCATTCAGCGGCGCGACGACCACGTCAGGTCGTCCGACTTCCTGGACGTGGAGCGGCACCCCACGATCCAGTTCCGGGGCCAGAGCCTGGATCAATCCGCCCAAGGAGCCTCACTTCGAGGGGAGTTGACCGTCTGCGGAGTGACCCAGCCGGTAGTCGTCGCGATCGACAGCATGGTCGGCGAGGGCAAACGCATCACCGCCAACGGCGCCGCTTCCATCGACCGGTACGCCTTCGGTGTCAGCAAGGCCAAAGGTATGGCGGCTCGCCGCCTGAAGATCACCTTGGATATCGTCGCCGGCCGCTGAGCACATCGATCCGGCCCTGGCACATCGTTCCGCTCCTTACAGGTCGACCTCGATGTAGTCGATGTCGGTGAACTCCACGAGCAGGCCCTGGGCGCGGCGGCCGCGGTCCTTGAAGTAGATCTCCTGCAGGCCCTCGGCGGCAATGTCGAGCAGTTGCTGTTCGGCGCCGCCCTGTGCCTGGGCGTCGAAGAGGCGGGCGGCGTACTGCGGCGGCAACGCCTGGGTGATGTGGCGCAGCCGGGCGTCGTCGGTGGTGCCGGGGGCGGCGGTGTAGCCGAAGCGGGCGCGGGTGTCGAGGACGATGCCACCAGTGGTGGCGGCCTGTTTCTTGGCCCTGGCGCGGATCTGCGGCTGCCACCGCTTTCTCACCTCGCGGTCTATGCGGGTGGCGAGAGGCGTGCGGGGCCGCTTGAGCTGGCCCTTGACGTACCGCTCGACGGTGCGCTGGGAAATGCCGAGCAGGTCGGCCACCGGCCGGGTGCCCTTGAGCTGCCTGACCAGATAGCGCATCTGCGCACCGGCCGACTTGGGGACGGGGCGGGTGAAGGTGCCTTCCACCGCCTTGTCCAGGCTCTCCGCGAGCTTGCCCATCGTCTCTACTCTCCGTTGTCCGGGGCGGTGACGTGGCCGTCCTTGATGTACCGGGCGAGGTTGAGGTCATCGCCGTGCTCCTCGCGCACGCCCTCGGCCCACAGCGTCGTCTGAGTGCCTTCGTGTTTCACCATCCCCGGACTCACGCCGATCCGGAAGCCGCCCGGCAGCGCTTTGCCGTCCTTGTGGGGCAGGAAGTCCAGCGGGCTGGGCCCGTCGGAGGGGTAGACGGCGCAGTCGGAGAGGACCGCCACCGGGTACTGGCCGGTGGCCGCCGCCGTCTTGAGCATTTTGCGGTGCATGTTGACCCGCGCCTTGGAGATGACCGCGGCACGGATGTCGGGCCGCCAGGTCGGGCGCTGGAGCGCGGGCCAGGGCTGACCCGGGCGCCAGCCACCGCCGCGGGGGCGTTCGCGCAGCTTGCCGATGCCCCCCTTGACGGTCGCCTTGATCGCGGAGAGGACGATCGCCAGCTGCGGATCGGTCCGCCGGTGGCCGTCCATCGCGGTCAGGAACTCCCGCGGTCCCATGCCGGTGGTGACCCCCAGGTCGGCCATCGTGGCGATATAGGCGTCCCGCAGCCGGGTGTACCAGGCGTCCAGGTAGCGGCCGTTGTCCGGGCGGACGTACGCCTCGGTGGGGGCGACGCCGTAGCCGAGTTCGACGGCGTAGGCGACGGTCGGCGTGGCGTACCAGGCGGGTCCCGCCGGCCGCTCCCCGGTCGGGGTGAAGGGGCTCGGCAGGCGCGGATCCAGTTCGACGTGGGAGAGGTCCACCAGCCATGAGCCGGGGATCTTCGGGTCGAACGGCGGCTGCTTGGCGTGCACGGGCTCGCCGAGGCCGAAGACGGTGCCGTTGGCGGCCGCGGCGAAGGCCATGTTGACGTCGATGCCCACCACGAAGCGCTTGGCGCACTCGTCGTCGGTGAGCGGGCGCGCCCAGTCGTATGCCTCCTCCACCAGCGCCTCCTCGGGGGTGCGCTGGTGGAAGCGCGGCAGGTGTGCCAGGAGTGGGTGGCCGTCGGGGGCCTCGGGCGGGGCGCACTGAACCGGCTGGGTGCCCAGCGAGCCGGGGTTGTGCTCACTGGGCCGCCGACCGCCGCTGTCCGGCTCACCCGCGCGCGTGGGCGGGTGCAGAGCGGTCATCAGCTCCAGGCCGGTGACGGCGGTGGAGCCGCAGGGAGTCATGACGCGGTCGGCGTAAGTGCCCAGCAGATGCACCAGATCGGCGGGCGGCAACTGTGCGGCCTCGCCCCACGAGCGCGCATCGAGGGCCTCCCAGCCCAGGACGCACAGCTGGACGCAGGCGCGTCGCGAGCCCTCGGCGGGACGGTAGATCCGTGCCCACGGGCCGAGCCCGCGCCGGGTGAGCCGCCAGTCGGCCCGCTCCAGTTCCTTGAGGACCTTATGGCCCTCGGGCAGCCTCCCGGCCCGCCGCTCCTCGTCGGCCAGCCGGGCCGGGAGGCCGAAGCGCGCCGCGGCCGCGTCCGTGAGCACCAGAACCGGGTCGGCGTCCCTGCCGTTGCGGTTCAGCCGGGGCGCGCCCAGCCGCGCCTCGGTCAGAGTCCACTCCACCAGCGACGGAAGGGACTTGGCCGGGATGTCCAGGACCAGGCCGCCGGGGCAGTACGCCCAGACCTGGCCGTCCACGACATCCACGACCGCCAGCGGGCCGTTGGCGAAGCGCGGGTCCACGGCAGAGGTGGCGGCGGTGGTGGTCCCGGCCGACTCCGTCGCGTCCGGGCGCCGCGAAGTGGACGGCCGGGGCGGACGGGCCCGCTGCGCCGGGGCCGTGGCGGCAGGCTGGAGTCGCTGGGTCGTGTTCTGCGCGACGGTCGCCCCGGGCCGCTGAGGACTCCGCTCGGAGGAAGTGCCCTGGCCTGGGGACGGGGTCTGCGTCGGCGCGGGCTGGGCGGGAGGTGACGGTTCGGGGGCGGCGGGGGCCGCTGTCCCCGGTGCCTCCTCGGCCGGGGCGGGGAAGCGGGCGGCCAGGCCCTGCAGAAGCCGGGCGTAGGCGGCACGCTTCGGCTGCCGCGGCTCGGTTTTGCCGGATTCCCAGTTGCCCACCGCTTCCCGGCGGATGTCCAGCGCCTTGGCGATCCCGGCCTGGCTCAGCCCCGCGGCCTCGCGCAGCCTCTTGCGCTCCGCGGGTGCCGGCAGATCGTCCTGGGCGACCTGCTCCAGCAGCGCGTCGACAGCGCTGAACAACTCGTCCTCAGCGGGCACAGGGCTCACCTCCGGGCAAACCCTATCCCCATCGCTCTCCGCAACGCACACTTCATCGCACGCTCAATCACACCTGTCGCGAACGCTGCGAACGCGGTGGGAGTGCGGAGGCTGGGGCCGTTCCGGGCCGGGGAGTTCCAGGCCAGAGAGTTCCGGGCCGGCGAGATGGCGGGTCGGCCGAAAGGCACGGCCGACCCTGCGATCGAGGCGAAGACGAGCTGATTAATCGTCAACACACTTGGGGTACTTCGACCCTCGGTTGCAGTCGTGATAGTCGTACTTACTGACGCGGAACTTCTTCTCGTCGCCGCCCTTGGCCGGATCGACGACCAAGTAGAACTTCTTTCCGTCCTTGACCTTGTCGGAGACCGTCCCATCAGGGCCCCGGTCGAAATCCTGCGCGCAGCCGGCGAGCGAGGCAAAAGCGGTCATTACCAAAAGGGCGGCGGCAAGGCGACGCATAGGAGTGCTCCGATCAACTTGGGGACCGGCACAGTCTAAGAGAGACGCACCATCGCCAGAACCGCCCGGGACGCCCCCGCCCAGCAACAACAGCCCGCCCGGCAAAAGCGCCGAAGAAGCACCAGAAAACACCCCCATCCCCTCCACCAAAACACCACACCACATGCCCGATCTACTCGCGTCAGCAGCAGGAGGGGCTGCGGGGAGGCGAACGGGCGGCATGCGCGGTACGCCGCTTCAGGGACACAGGTTCCAAAGAGTTCGATATCCCTTCCACTGGTCGCCCGGTGACCGTCAGCTTCTTTTCCGCTCACGTTTCTTGCCCGAGCAGTCCACTCCCGTCCCCGGATTGGCACCGGCGCAGGCCCCTGCCGCCGTTACCTGCGTGGACTGGTGGAGCTGGATCGACGGTGTGCGCTTCGAGAAGGCCGAGACCAACTGCGGCTGACACCCCGCGGCTGACACCCACCGACCCGGTGCCCCGCACGCGATGGCGTGCGGGGCACCGCTCTGCGACCGGGCGGTATGGGCTATGCGGTCACCTTGGCGAGGAACGCCGCGACGTTCGCCGCGGTCCGCTGGATCTTCTCCTCCAGGGTGAGCGACTCCTGGGGCCGTGAGCCGGCACCCGCGTCCTTCTTGCCCCGCACATACAGCGAGCAGGCGAGGTCGCTGCATATGTAGGCGCCGACCGAGTTGCCCTGCTGCCTGGCCTTCCCCGCCTTCGGCGCGACCATCAGGGAGACGCCGCCCGTGTGAGCGGTCAGGCACATCGAGCACATGCTGCGCCGCGCCTGCCAGGAGGCGGGGCCGGGGCAGCGCAGCGCGACGGCGATCGGGCGAGCGTCCAGTTCGGTGACCAGGTAGGCGCGGTCGGGTGCCTGGGGATCTCGCCAGCCGAGGTAGTCCAAGTCGCCCCAGGGCCGGTCGGCCAGGTCGCGCGGGATGGACAGGCGCTTCGCCTCGCCCTTGGTGCAGTTCACGAACGCGGCACGGATCTCTTGCTCAGTCAGCGGCTTCATATAACGCAGGCTAATTTGCCTAAAGATGTTAGGCAAATGCATAATCATTTCTGCCGAAGGAGAGGAAGGGCATGGGACAGGTAGGACTGACCACGGAACGGCTGACCCAAGCGGGAGCGGAGCTGGCCGACGAGCTCGGCTTCGACCAGGTGACCGTCTCTGAGCTGGCCCGACGGTTCGACGTCAAGGTCGCGAGTCTCTACTCGCATCTGAAGAACGGCCAGGACCTCAAGACCAGGATCGCCCTGCTCGCCCTGGAGGAGCTCGCCGACCGAGCCGCCGAGGCCCTGGCCGGGCGGGCCGGAAAGGACGCCCTGACCGCCTTCGCCAACGTCTACCGCGACTACGCCCGCGAGCATCCCGGCCGCTACGCCGCAGCCCAGCTCAGGCTCGACCCGGAGGCGGCGGCCGCCAGCGCCGGTGTCCGGCACGCACAGATGACGCGGGCGATCCTGCGCGGCTACGACCTGACCGAGCCGGACCAGACGCACGCCGTCCGGCTGCTGGGCAGCGTCTTCCACGGCTACGTCAGCCTCGAGATGGGGGGCGGGTTCAGCCACAGCGCCCCCGACAGCGAGGAAAGCTGGTCGCGGACCCTCGACGCCCTCGACGCCCTGCTGCGGAACTGGCCCGCGCCCTGACTCAGGGGCGCGGCAGTGCGCCGGAGGCGGTCAGCCTCGCGGCACATCGGCGCATCCGATCCATCCGTCCGTCCGTCCGTCCGTCCGTCCACACATCCATCCACACATCTGTGATCAACAGGCTGGGACCATGCACACCACCGAGCACGACTGGATCACCACGCCCATCACCGCGGACATCCTGCGGGGTGCCCTCGACCTGGAGCACACCGCGCACGGGGTGCTGCCGCACCGGCTGCCCGCCTGGGCCCGCGCCCAGTACACCGACGGGCAACTCGCCATGGCGGAGGCCCAGCCCTCCGGCGTACGGCTGGTCTTCCGGACCCGGGCCACCGCCGTCGAGCTGGACACACTGCCCACCAAGCGGGTCTACGCGGGCGCCCCGCCCCGCCCGGACGGCGTGTACGACCTGCTCGTCGACGGCCGCCTGGCCGGGCAGTCCTCGGTGACCGGCGGCAACACCCTGGCCATTGACCTGGCCACCGGGACCGCCGAGAGCCACCCCGGCCCGGCCGGCACCCTCCGCTTCACCGATCTGCCGGACGGCGTCAAGACCGTCGCGATCTGGCTGCCGCACAACGAGACCACCGAACTCGTCGCACTGCGCACCGACGCCCCCATCGAGCCCGTACCGGACCAGGGCCGCAAGGTGTGGCTGCACCACGGCAGTTCGATCAGCCACGGCTCCGACGCCGCGAGCCCCACCGCCATCTGGCCCGCGCTCGCCGCCTCCCTCGGCGGCGTGGAGCTGATCAACCTGGGCCTGGGCGGCAGCGCCCTGCTCGACCCGTTCACCGCCCGTGCGATGCGGGACACCCCCGCCGACCTGATCAGCGTCAAGATCGGCATCAATCTGGTCAACGCCGACCTGATGCGGCTGCGCGCCTTCACCCCGGCGGTGCACGGCTTCCTCGACACGATCCGCGAGGGTCATCCCACCACGCCCCTGCTGGTCGTCTCCCCCATCCTGTGCCCCATCCACGAGGACACGCCCGGCCCCGCGGCCTTCGACTTCAGCGCGCTCAGCTCCGGAAAGCTGCGGTTCCTGGCCACCGGCGACCCCGCCGAACGCGCCGCGGGGAAGCTGACGCTGCGCGTCATCCGGGAGGAGCTGTCCCGGATCGTGAAGCAGCGGGCGGCCGACGACCCCCACCTGCACTACCTCGACGGCCGTGACCTCTACGGCGAGGCCGACGCCGACGAGCTGCCGCTGCCGGACGAGCTCCACCCGGACGCCGCCACCCACCGCCGTATCGGGGAACGCTTCGCCGCACTGGCCTTCGCCGACGGTGGTCCGTTCGCGAATCACAGCGCCTGACGCCGGGCTCCGGCCGGTACGACGGGCAGGTCCGGCCGCTCTGGACGGCCAGCCCGCCCCCTGCGCCACCGGGGAGCCAGGCCCTACGCTGGTGGCCGTGCACATCTGCTTTGTCTGCAGCGGGAACATCTGCCGGTCGCCGTCCGCCGCGCTGGTCTTCGCCGAGCATCTGCGCCGGGCCGGACTCGACGGCGCGGTACGGGTCAGCAGCGCCGGCATCGGCCCCTGGCACGCCGGTGAGCCCATTGATGAACGGGCCGGCGAACTGCTGGCACGGCACGGCTACCCGGTCGAGCATGTCGCGGCCCAGATCGGCGCCGAGCACAGGGACGCCGACCTGTTCCTGGCGATGGACCACGGCCACGAGAAGGCGTTGCGCCGGCTGGTCGACGATCCGTCCCGGGTCAGGATGCTGCGGTCCTTCGACCCGGACGCGACCGGTGATCTGGACGTGCCCGACCCGTACTACGGCGGCCCGGAAGGGTTCGACGAGGTGCTGGCCATGATCGAAGCCGCGATGCCCGGCCTGCTGACCTGGGTGCGCGAGCGCCTCGGCTCATGAGCGCCCGCCCAGCGGCCGGGACGGGCGAGGATCCCGGTGCCGCGGCGGCCCGCCTCACCGGCCGCCCGGTGACCGGTCGGCGGCCGCTGTCCGCAACGCTCACCGAAGTCACCCTCGACGGCGGGCAGACGGTGATGGTCAAACGGGGCGACGGTCCGGGCGCGGCACCGGCCGAAGCGGCGGGGCTGCGCTGGCTGACCGACGCGGGCACGGTCCGCGTCCCGGTGGTGCACGGCCACGACCGGCACTGGCTGGTCACCGACCAGGTGCCGGTCGGCCGACCGAGCGTCCGGGCAGCGGCCCGGTTCGGCCGCGACCTGGCCGCCCTGCACGCCGTCGGCGCGCCCGCGTTCGGCGCCCCGCCGCCCGACGGCCCCACGGACGCGTACATCGGGCCGGCCCCGATGCGCAACGTCCCGGGCTCCGAGTGGCCGCGCTGGTACGCCGAACACCGGGTGCTGCCCTATCTGCGCCGCGCCGTCGACGACGGCACGGTGCGCCACGGCGAGGCCGAGATCATCGGGCGCGCATGCGAGCGGCTGCCCGAGCTGGCCGGACCCGCCGAGCCACCCGCCCGGCTGCACGGCGACCTGTGGAACGGCAACGTCCTGTGGGGCGCCGACGGGCAGGCGTGGCTCATCGATCCGGCCGCGCACGGTGGCCACCGGGAGACCGATCTGGCGATGCTCCACCTGTTCGGCTGCCCCCATCTCGACCAGGTGCTGGACGGCTACCAGGATGTGGCGCCGCTCGCCGAGGGCTGGGCCGACCGCATCGGGCTGCACCAGCTCTTCCCCCTGCTGGTGCACACCGTGCTGTTCGGCCGCGGCTACGCCGGGCAGGCACTCACGGTGGCCCGGGCGGCCCTGGCACGGTGACCTGCCGCAATTCCTCGCGCAGCCCTTTCAGAGCGGTGTGGTCGTCGTCCGTGCCGGTGTGCGGGGCGGCGAACCAGCGCGCGTACTCGGCGATCTCGGAGAGGCGCCAGTCGAGGGCGAACAGCTCGGCCATCGCCGGGTCGAGGCGCAGACGGTCGCCCGCGCCGACCGCGATCAGGTCGGCGTAGTCCCGCTCGCGTGGTGCGAGCGCCAGCGACTCCCAGTCGACCAGCTTCAGCCCACACGCGCCGATGACCTGGTTGTCGTTGTGTGGCTCACCGTGGGTCGGCACCCACTGGTCCCGGCGGGAGAGGGCGAGGTCCGCGAGGTCGAGGTAGCGGTCCGTCCAGCGCGTGATCGCGGCATCGTGTGCGGCGATCGCGGTCCGCGCCTCCTCCGCCAGCGGGCCGGATGTCCAGGGCCGGGCGGTGCGGGCCCGCAGCTCACCGGCGAACTGGGGGCCGACCTGGGGAGTCCAATGCCGCAGGCCGGGTGGCGGTGGGGCGCGATGCAGCGCGGCCAGCGCCGCTTCGACCTCGCGGACGTGCCGGGGCCGTCGCGCCTGCGCCTCGGTGGGGCTCCACCCGTCCAGCCACGGCGTCACGCTGAGCGCGCCCGCCTCGACGGCGACGGTGAACCGGCCGGACGACCGGGCGGGCAACGGCGCGCACACCGCGTCCACACCGGCGGCGGCCAGTGCCGCGGCCCCCGCGTAGGCGGCCTCCAGCGTCGCCCCGGTGTGGCGCGGCGCCAGCTGGTCCAACGTCACGAACAAGGCCGTGCCGCCACCGGCCGCCCGCCAGTGGTGTGCGCCGAATCCCCAGGGCAGGTAGCCGACCTCGGCGACATCCGGCAGCCAATGCGCGGCGACGGTCTGCGCGATGGTTTCGTCACTGATGAAGGAGGGGCGGGAGAACACAAGATCCGATCCTAGGAAGCGTGCGGGCCGGCGTCACCGGAATTTCACCCCCGCACCAGAAACCGATGCACTTGGTGAGCCGTCTTGGGGGGCGGGTTCGAACGGATGGAAAGCCATGGTGGAGCAGGTGGACAGCGGTGCGACGTCGCCGGTACGGGCGGCGGCGCCCCGGCGGGCGGGGCGCTGGATGGCGCGGTGGGCTCGTGGCGGGTCGCCCTGGACGCGGGGGCGGGTGCTCGGCGTATTGGCGGTGCTGACGGCCGGGCTGCTGGCGTTCCACCGGGCGGTGCCCAACTCCATTGGGCACTTGGGCAGTTTGCTGGAAGCGTTTCTGCCGTGGCTCGGACTGGTGGTCGTGGTGCTGCTCGGCCTGGCGCTGCTGCGCCGTTCGGCCATCGCGCTGGTGGCCTTGCTTCTGCCGGTGGCGGCCTGGACGTACCTCTTCGGCGGGTTGCTCCTGCCCGGGTCGAAGCCCGGCCCGCATGACCTGGTCGTGGTGCAGCACAACGTCAGCGATGAGAACAGCGATCCGGCGGGTACGGCCCGCGCCCTGGCCGACGCCGGGCCCGATCTCATCGCGCTGGAGGAGCTGGTGCCCGCGGCGCTGCCGGTCTACGAGAAGACCCTCGCCCCGGACTACCCGTACCACGCCGTCCGGGGCACCGTCGGACTCTGGTCGAGGCATCCGCTCACCGACGCCCGGCCGTTGGACATCAAACCTCAGGGGATCACGGAGGCATGGAGTCGCGGACTGCGGACCGTGGTCCATACGCCGCGGGGCGAGATCGCGGCGTACGTCGCGCATCTGCCGTCGGTCCGCATACGGGCGAGTGGCCTCGCGTCCTCCTGGCGTGACGAGAGCGCCGGCCTGTTGGGCAAGGCCATCGCCGCCGAGAAGCGGGATCGGCTGATCCTGCTGGGCGACCTCAATGGCACGGTCGACGACCGTGGGCTGGCCCCGCTGACCTCACGGATGAACGTCGCGGAGCGGGGCTTCGCCTTCAGCTTCCCCGCGGGCTTCCCGCTGGCCCGGATCGACCAGGTCATGGCCCGTTCGGCGGCTGTCGGCCACATCCGCACCCTGCCCGCCACCGGCAGCGACCACCTGCCGATCGCCGCCCGGATCGCGCTGGGCTGAAGCCGCCCGTCGAGCTGTGGCAGCCGAGGGAACGACGGCGGCCGGGCGCCTCCTCGGGAGGGGTCCCAGGGCCCGCGGGTTAGAAATGCCGCACAGGAATCCCCGGAACAGGAGGTCCAACTGATGGGTATCGGTATGCGCTGGACGACCGCGACAGCCGCCGCGACCATGACTCTGGCGGGCACGCTGGGACTCGGCCTGATGACGCCGGTGGCGCAGGCCGCCGCCCACGGGCCCTGCTACGACGGGCGGTGCACGACCACCGTGTCGAGGCCCACGAACATCACGGTCGACAGCCACCGGTTCGGCTTCGGGAAGCTGCGGATCACCCACATCAGCTCCCGGTCCGTGAAGATGTCGGCCACCACTACGGGCGGCGCGCGCCTGAGCGGCAGCACCAGTCCGGGCGGCACCGTCAGGCTCAACAGCCTGAGCATCCGGGTGCAGTCGGTCAGCGGCCACAACAAGGCCAAGCTCGTCCTGACACGGGCGTCCTGACACACGACGGTGCCCTCAACGACGTCGGCACCGGCATGGTCGGCGGGTTTCTGGGCGACAACGGCCCCGGCATCGGGGCCCGCTACCACCGGCCGGCCGCAGGCACCTCCATCGACATCGGCTGACGCCGAGCCCGCCCTCAGCCCGGCGATGCCGCGGGCGGCGCGCTGGTGAGTCGTACGCGAAGCTCCATCGGAAGGGATCGAGGTTCGGTGTCGCCGTCGGCGGCCATCAAGGATTCCAGTCGGCGGGCGGCCTGCCTGCCCAGTTCGTCCCGGGCCATCGAGGCCGTGGTGAGGCGGCGCGAACTGGGCAGGTCGTCAACGGAGATGTCATCGCAGCCGATCACCGAGAGGTCTTCGGGGATCCGCAGGCCCGACTCCTCCAACGCAGCCATCGCACCGAATGCCACCAGGTCGTTGTACGCGACCACAGCGCTGACACCGCGGTCCCGCACCGCGTCGGCCGCGTCGTAGCCATGCCGCGCCGTGTGGCCGCACGGGATGACCGTGACGTCGATGCCGAAGGCCGCCGCGGCCTCGAAGGCCCGGATACGTTCCGCATTGGCCCAGGACGCTTCGGGACCGCTCAGATAGGCCACCCGGCGATGGCCGAGCTGGGTGAGGTGACCGCAGACGAGGGTCATCCCTCCGTAGAAATCGGCCGAGACCGAGGGGATGCTCAGCCCGGGGACGATCCGGTTGATCAGCACCACAGGGTGGCCACGGAGAGTCAGTTCGACGAGCGCGGTGCGGTCCATGCGGGGAGAACACAGCAGTACGCCGTCGCAGCAGCGCATCAGGTCCTCGGCGAGCTCGTACTCGCTCGCCGCGTCCTCGTCCGACTCCATCACCATCACCCGACGCCCGTGCCGGCGGGCGACAGCGGAGACGGATTTCAGAACATCCGGAAAGTACGGGTTGGACAGGTCGGGCACGAGCACGCCGATAGCACCGGCCTCGCCGCGCGCCAGGCCCTGGGCAGCGGCATTGGGGCGATAGCCCAGTTCGGCGACCGCGCTGTGCACCCGGCGCGCCAGCTCGGGGTCGACCCGGGCCGTGCCGTTGAGAACACGGGAGACGGTGGCGGCGGACACCCCTGCCGCCGTGCCCACATCGGTGATCGTCACGCGCCGCTGACGCGCTCCCCTCTTCGCCGCGGAACCGCTCGCCACACCGGACCTCTCGGGTGTATCGGGCAGCCCGGCCGAAGGAGATGGTTCCCGCTCTTCGGACGATCCCGGACTTCCCGTCATCTCCGGCACTTTCGGAGTAGCCAACCCAGCCCCCTGCCCTTGTGTCCCGCCAGGGTAGTTCGTCGTTCGGCGCACCAGCGGCGCGTGCCACCCGCGGTCCAGGGCCGCGCGACCGTCCTGGCCCCCGCGTGAAAGCGCTTCCTCAGCTCTTTCCGTACTTCTGTCGAAGGTCGACAACTCGCACAACGTAGCAGGTCAAGAGCACTACAATAGGCGCCACGCCGAGACCCCCGAGAAGAACGTGTGTGAAAACGCTTGCTCACTCCGTCGATGGGCTCTAACGTCATGCGCACTTCAGTCCCGAGGGCCATCAGGGCCGGGACCTGCGACCACAACTTCGCTCGGCAGCGGTTCGCCACAGGGCAGTCCGGCGCCACCAAGGAGTTGAACCACGTGACAACCGAACCCCTCGGCTCCTGCGAGCTCAACGGCACCTTCGCCTACACCTGGGACCTGGTGGGCGACCCTGCGGCGGCCGAACGCTTAGCCTCACTCGGCATGGGCGCAGTGGTCCTGCAAGCCGCCTACCACTCAGTGCGCGCCATGACGCCCTACCATCCCGCCCACCGCATCGTGCATGCCACGCACGCCGCCGCGTACTTCCCGCTCGACCCACACCACTGGCGCGGCGCCCGCCTGAGGCCCTCCGCGCCGGACTGGGCCGTCGACGCTCCGGACCGGTTCGGCACGGCGGCCTCGGCCCTGCGGAGCCAGGGACTGCGGGTGGAAGCCTGGCTGGTGCTCACGCACAGCACGGCGGTGGGAGAGCGCGCACCCGATCTGACCGTGCGCAACGCGTTCGATGAACGATACGGGTATGCCCTGTGCCCGGCGCAGCCCGAAGTGGCGGCGTACGCAATCCAGTTGGTCCGGGCCTTCTGCGCACGCTACGACGCCGCCGAAGTGCCGTCCCTCATGCTGGAGGCGTGCGGATGGCTGGGCTTCGAGCACGGCAGCCGGCATGAGAAGACAGCGGGCGCCGATCTGAGTACAGGCTGCCGGGATCTGCTGTCGATATGCCTGTGCGCCGCGTGCCGCACAGGGATCGAGGCCGCCGGAGCGGACCCCGCCGGTGTCGCACGGGCGGTGCGCCGCACCGTCGACGCGGAGATGCGCGACGGTGTCCGGGCTCCGAGCGCGTTTGCCGAGTCGCTGGGTGAGCAGGCGGCACAGGCTCTGCTGCGTCACCGCCGTTCCGTCATCGAGGAGTTGACGCTACGGATCGCGGATGCGGCGCCCGGCCGGGAGATCCTCCTGATGGCGGACGGCGACCCGCAGACCACCGGCCCCGACAGCGGGCTCGACCTGGGCGACTTCGACGGCCGGGCCACCGCCTTCGTCGTCAAATGCTGGGACGACGAAGCCCGGTCGGTGGCCCGAATCGAGGAGGCGGTGCGCAGCGGCGCACGGCCGGTCATCGCCAATGTGTCCGTGCTGGAGGAGCACCCCGCCCACCTCGCCGGACGGGTGGCGCGGCTGCGAGCCGCCGGTGCTCAGCGGATTCGCTACTACCACGCGGGCCTGGCCTCGCCTGCCCGGCTCCAGGCGCTGCGCGCGGCCAACGCGCAGGAAGAGGTGATAACCATGACGGGAACCACGGCTCGGACAGCAGAGGGAGCAGCATGACCACAGCCACCTTCACCCTGGTCCTGGTCCCCCCGCTGCCGGACGAGACACGGTCCTGGCCCGACAGGCTCGTGGAGGCCGTTCCCGGAATCGAGGTCCTCTGCCCCCAAGGCCCCGAGGACGTCGGTGCCGCGCTGGGCCGCGCCGACGCCGCGTACGGCACGCTCACTCCCGAACTCCTGGGCATGGCAGGGAACTTGCGATGGTTGCAGGCTCCTCAGGCGGGACCTCCTCCCGGCTTCTACCACCCCGCGCTCGTGCGTCATCCGGTGCAGGTGACGAATATGCGGGACACCTACACCGACCATGTGGCGACGCACACGCTGGCGTTGGTCCTGGCTCTGGCGCGGCAACTCCCCCACTACGTGCGCGAGCAGGCCGCCGCCAACTGGGCACCGGACTGGTCGGACGGCGGGGTCCTTCCGCTCGGTGAGGCGCGCGCGCTCGTCGTCGGTACAGGTGCGGTCGGCGCCGAGACGGGGCGGCTGCTCGCCGCGTTCGGAACCCGTGTGGAGGGCGTCGATGCCCGGATCACCGAGGCGCCGCCGGGTTTCGACCGGGTTGTGCCCGCCGATCTCCTGGATCGCGTCCTTCCCCAGGCGGACATCGTGATCCTGACCGTGCCGCACACTCCGCGGACGGAAGGGTTGATGGACGCCGGCCGTATCGCGTTGATGAAACCGGGAGCCTGCCTCATCAACGTCGGCCGCGGTCCCATCGTCCGGCTCGACGACCTGGTCACGGCCTTGGACACGGGGCGTCTGCGGGGCGCCGCCCTCGACGTCATGGAGCAGGAGCCGCTGCCGGCGGACCACCCCCTGTGGCGTCACCCCAGAGCGCTGCTCACCCCCCATGTCGCGGGGGCCGGACCGCATGCCGCGGAGCGCCGGTTCGAGGTGCTCGCGGACAATGCGCGGCGGTTCGCCACCGGACAGCCGTTGATCAACGTAGTGGACAAGTCGCAATGGTTCTGAACGGCATCGGCTGACAGCCTGCCCGCCTGCCCGCCGTGCGCTGATGAGGTCAGCGCTTGAGCGAGGTCCGACATCGGCCTCGCCGCCTCGCTGTGCCTGTTCGCGGCCGTTCGCTGCCGCTGCCGTTCGCCGCCGTTCGCCGCCCCTACGGCCTCATCGCTCCGCCGACCCCAGCGGTCGGCGGTTTCCTCCGGATCCGTCCCTTGACGGATTTGTCATGCCCCCCACACATGAAGGAGCCGCACATGCAGAAGAACTCCAGCGCGCGCAGGACTCCGCGCCGCGCTCTCGTGTTCATCGCCGCACCGGCACTCGCCGCCGGCGCCCTGGCCTCGGTACAGAGTGCGTCGGCCGCTACGGCACACGCCGCCGCCTGCCCCGCACCGGCCGCGGCCATCGGCCTGAGCACCGGCTGGAAGCTCCAGCTACCCACCCCCAACAGCTCCGGCTCGCCCCAGGAGATCAAGCAACCGGCCCTGTCGACGTACGCCAAGGCACCGTGGTTCACGACCACTTCGGGCTGCGACGCGATCCTGATGCGCGCCGCCGTCAACGGCGCCACCACCAGCAATACCGGATACCCGCGGTCGGAGCTGCGCGAGATGACCGCTGATGGGTCGGCGACGACCAGTTGGTCGTCCACGAAGGGCACCCACACCATGGTCGTCGACGAGGCCATCACACATCTCCCCGCGGACAAGCCGCACGTCATGGCCGGGCAGATCCACGACGAGACGAGCGACGTCACCTCGTTCCGCCTCGAAGGGACCAGCCTCTACGTCACCTCCTACAACACCACCCACTACAAGCTGGTGACCTCCAACTACAAGCTGGGCGACCGCTTCGAGGGCAAGTTTGTGGCCCACGACGGAAAGGTCGACGTCTACTACAACGGCACTCTCCAGGCCACCGTCACCGCCAAGTTCGGCAGCGGCTACTTCAAGGCGGGCGACTACACGCAGGCGAACTGCAACAACTCCAAGCCGTGCGGCAACTCGAACTACGGCGAGGTCGCCCTGTACGGGGTCACGGTGAAGCACAGCTGAGCACCATGCCGTGCGGCCGCGGCCAGTAGGAGGATGCCGGCTTCCTACTGGCCGCGGCCCCCGTTCCGGCCGCGCACCTGATGTGGGACCCGCCGCACAGGCGGGTCCCACACGCATGTTCCCCACCTCGTGCGCCTCCGGTACTCCTCGGGTCGCGAGGGCCCGCCATGCCCCGCCTCGCCACGTCCCACCCGACTTCACCCCATCCTATGTGACGGACGTCACAGTATGCGGGAGCCTTGTCTTCAGGTCATCATATGACCCGATCGCCGCCCAGGCTGGAGGCCGATTACGCCTTCGGCCAGCACAGCAGGGCGGCGGCGCTCCCCCATAGAACACGGCAAGGACGAGGAGGGGCATGAGCGACCAGGACAGGCCGGCACAGCCGCGCGTGGGCGTGGTGGGGCTCGGGGCCATGGGACTCGGCATGGCTCGCAGCCTGCGGAAGGCGGGCTACGAGGTCGGAGTCCACGATCTGCGACCGGAGGTGGCCGAGGGCTTCGCCCGCGACGGCGGGACGGCGTTCGCCTCCCCCGGCGACCTGGCGGCCGCGGTGGACGTCGTGGTCGGTGTCGTGGTCAACGCGGCGCAGGTCGAATCGGTGCTGTTCGGTGCCGACGGGGCCGCCGCCCGGCTCCGCCCGGGGGCCGTCTTCGTGATGTGCTCCACGGTCGACCCGGGCTGGTCCGCGGAGCTCGGTGGACGGCTGGCCGAGCAGGGGGTGCTCTACCTGGACGCCCCCATCTCCGGTGGTGCCGCGCGCGCCGCCGCCGGAGAGCTGACCATGATGACGTCGGGCTCCGCCGCGGCGTACGCGGTCGCCGACCCGGTACTCGAGGCCATGAGCGCCACGGTCTACCGCCTGGGTGAGCAGGCCGGTCTCGGCTCCAAGGTCAAGATCGTGAACCAGTTGCTCGCGGGTGTGCACATCGCCGCGGCGGCCGAGGCGATGGCGCTGGGCCTGAAGGCCGGTGTTCCGGCCGAGGCGCTCTACGAGGTCATCACGCACAGCGCCGGCAACTCGTGGATGTTCGAGAACCGGATGGCGCATGTGCTTGCCGGTGACTACACGGCCCTCTCCGCGGTCGACATCTTCGTCAAGGACCTGGGGCTCGTCCTCGATTCCGCCCGGCCGGAGCGGTTCCCGCTCCCCCTGGCGGCCACGGCTCACCAGATGTTCCTGCAAGCGTCGGCGTCGGGCCTGGGTGCCGAGGACGACAGCGCGGTCATCAAGATCTTCCCCGGGATCGACCTGCCGCAGCCGATGGGGGCCTGAGATGGGAATCCGACTCGGCTGCATCGCCGACGACTTCACCGGGGCCACGGACCTGGCCAACAACCTGGTGCGCGCGGGCATGCGCGTGGTCCAGCTGATCGATGTGCCGCCTGCCGGTGCCGAGGAGCCGGTGGACGCGGACGCCGTGGTCGTCGCGCTCAAGTCGCGGACGGTTCCGGCCGCCGACGCCGTCGAGGCATCGCTGCGGGCCCTCGCCTGGCTGCGGTCCGCGGGCGCCGAGCAGATCTACTTCAAGTACTGCTCCACCTTCGACTCGACGCCTGACGGCAACATCGGGCCGGTCACCGAGGCCCTGATGGACGCACTCGGCACCGACTTCACGATCGCGACGCCCGCGTTCCCCGACAACGGGCGCACGGTCTTCAAGGGTCATCTCTTCGTCGGCGACGTGCTGCTCAGCGAGAGCGGTATGCGCCATCACCCGCTCACCCCGATGACCGACCCCAATCTCGTTTCGGTCCTGGGTGCGCAGACCACCCGGGCGGTCGGCCTGATCGACCACACGGTCGTCGGCCGCGATGCCGATGCGGTCCGGGCCCGGATCGACGATCTGCGCGAGCAGGGCGCCGGGATCGCCATCGCCGACGCCGTCTCCAACGAGGACCTGGTGCGTCTCGGCGCGGCGGTCCAGGGGATGCCCCTGGTGACCGCCGGTTCGGGCCTGGCCATCGGGCTGCCCGCGAACTGGGGGTTCACGCCGTCCCACGCCGCCCCACAGCTACCACCGCCCGGCGGCCACCGGGCCGTCATCTCCGGATCGGTCTCCACCGCCACCAACCGCCAGGTCCTGGAGTTCCTGCGCGCCGGCCGGCCCGCGTTCAGCGTGGATCCGCTGCGTATCGCGGCCGGTGAGGACGTGTCCAGCCAGGCTCTTGCCTTCGCCGGATCCCATCTGGCCGACGGTCCAGTCCTCTTCTACTCCACCGAGACACCCGAAGCGGTCCGCACCGTCCAGAGCAAGCTCGGCGCCGCCGAGGCGGGTGAACTGGTGGAGCGGACCCTCGCCCGGGTGGCCCAGGGCCTCGTGGAACGGGGTGTCCGCCGACTCGTCGTCGCGGGCGGCGAGACCTCGGGAGCGGTCGTCCGGGCGCTCGGCATCACCGGGCTGCGGATCGGGCCGCAGATCGATCCCGGTGTGCCATGGTGCGCGGCGCCGCTTCCCGGCGGCGACACGCTCCACATCACGCTGAAGTCCGGCAACTTCGGTGGCCCCGCGTTCTTCACCGACTCGTTCGCCCTGCTCGACCGGGAGGTCTCATGACCGAGTTCCTCGACGCCACCGTGGACGAGGTGCGCGACGAGGTCGTCCGGGTGGGCACGAGCCTGTTCAACAGGGGCTATGTGCACGCCAGCGCCGGGAACATCAGCGCCAGGGTCGGCGACGGCCATCTGATCACACCCACCGACGCCGCCCTGGGTTTCCTCGAGCGCGACCGCCTCGCGCTGGTCGACGCCCAGGGTGAGCAGATCGCGGGCGACCGCGCGAGCAAGACCCTGACGCTCCATCGACGCATCTACGCGGCCGACCCCACGGCCCGATTCGTCATCCACACCCACTCCACCCACCTGGTCGCGCTCACCTTGGCCGGTGTGTGGAGCCAGGACGACGTGCTCCCGCCCATCACGCCCTACTTCGTGATGAAGGTCGGGCACGTCCCGCTCATCCCCTACCACCGGCCCGGCGACCCGCACGTGGCCGACCTGGTGACCGTCCGGATCGCCGACCGCCAGGCGAGCCACACGCCGATCAGGGCCGTCCTGCTCGACCGGCTCGGCCCCGTGGTCTGGGGCCCGGACGCGGCCGCAGCCCTCGCCGTCCTCGAAGAACTCGAGGAGACGGCACGCCTCTGGCTCCTGACCGACCGTCGACCGGAGCCGCTCACCACCGACGCCATCGACGAACTGAGGGCCACGTTCGGCGCCGCTTGGTGACCTGTTTCTCCCCTCCCCTTTCTCCCCTCCCCGTTCGCAGAATCCCCTGAGCCGCACAAAGGATTCGTCATGCCCATACCCGCAGTGGCGACCGAGACCCCCGCGCTCGCCCGCGAGAACACGGTCTACCGCAAGGTCGTACGCCGCATCGTCCCCTTCCTCATCCTCTGCTACGTGGCCTCCTACCTGGACCGGGTCAACGTCGGCTTCGCGAAGCTGCAGATGTCCGACGACCTCGGGTTCAGCGAGGCGGCGTACGGCCTGGGGGCGGGCCTGTTCTTCATCGGCTACTTCATCCTGGAGGTCCCCTCCAACCTGATGCTGCAACGCGTCGGGGCCCGCACCTGGATCGCCCGCATCATGATCAGCTGGGGCCTGGTCTCGGCGGCGTTCATGTTCGTCACCAACGAGGCGACGTTCTACGTCCTGAGGTTCCTGCTCGGTGCCGCGGAGGCGGGGTTCTATCCGGGAGTGGTCCTCTACTGCACCTACTGGTTCCCCTCGTACCGCCGGGCCCGGGTGATCGCGATGTTCATGTCGGCGATCCCGGTGGCGGGCATCTTCGGCAATCCGCTCTCCGGCTGGATCATGGACCACTTCCAGGGCGTGAACGGCTGGCAGGGCTGGCAGTGGATGTTCCTGCTGGAGGCCATCCCCGCGCTCCTCGTCGGTGTCGTCACCCTCTTCTACCTGGACGACGACGTGCGCGCCGCGAAGTGGCTGACCGATGAGGAGAAGTCCGTCGTCGAGCGGGCGGTCGCCGACGACACCACGCACCGTACGGTGGACGGCCGGGTCTGGGACGCCTTCCGCGAGCCCAGGGTGTGGCTGATGTGCCTCATCTACTTCTGCTTCGTGATGGGCCAGTACGCCCTGACCTTCTGGATGCCCTCGTTCGTCGAGTCCACCGGCATCGAGGGCAACTTCGCGATCGGCGTGCTCAGCGCCGTGCCGTTCCTGGCCGCGCTCGTCGCGATGAACCTGTTCGGCCGCTCGGCGGACAAACGCCGCGAGCGCCGCTGGCACCTGGTCATCCCGAGCCTCATGGGCGCCGTCGGATTCTCGCTGTCCGCCGTCTGGAACGGCTCGACCGCGCTGTCCCTGACCGCGCTGTCCATCGCCGCGGCCGGGGTGCTGACCTGCGCTCCGCTGTTCTGGTCGCTCCCCACCGCGTTCCTGAGCGGCACCGCCGCCGCGGCGGGCCTTGCCATGATCAACTCGGTGGGCAACCTCGCCGGCTTCGTCAGCCCCTACATGATCGGCGCGCTCAAGGACGCCACCGGCTCGGCGTCGATCCCGATGCATGTCCTGGCGCTCAGCCTCGTCGTCGGCGCCGCCGCGGTGCTCACCACCAAGAAGGACATCGTCAACCGCTGACCGGGACGCTCCCGGCCCGAACGCAGGAGCCAGCATGCCGAGGTTCGCCGCGAACCTGTCCATGATGTACACCGAACACGACTTCCTCGACCGCTTCGCCGCGGCGTCGGCGGACGGCTTCGAGGCCGTCGAGTACCTCTTCCCGTACGCGTACGACGCCACCGAGCTCCGCCACCGACTCGACGACCACGGCCTGAGGCAGGTGCTCTTCAACGCACCTCCCGGCGCGTGGGAGTCCGGCGAGCGCGGGCTCGCGGCGCTGCCAGGACGCGAGGCGGAGGTGCGCTCCGGGATCGAGCGGGCTCTGGAGTACGCGGCGGAGCTCGGCTGCCCACGGGTGCACATGATGGCCGGGCTGGTGGGGCCCGCACAGGACCCGGCCGAGCACCGCGACACCTACCTGGCCAACCTCGCCTGGGCCGCGGAGCGGGCCGCCGCGGCGGGCGTCGACATCCTGATCGAACCGATCAACGGCCGTGATATGCCCGGCTACTTCCTGAGCCGGCAGTCCGAAGCGCACGCCGTGGTACGGGAGGTGGGAGCCCCGAACCTCAAAGTGCAGCTCGACCTGTACCACTGCCAGATCGTCGAGGGCGACCTCACCACGACCCTGCGCCGCGACCTGCCCACCGGCCGGGTCGGCCATCTGCAGATCGCGGGCGTGCCCGATCGCCATGAGCCCGATCGGGGCGAACTCGACATCCACCATCTGTTCGGCGTCATCGACGACCTGGGCTTCGACGGGTGGATCGGCTGCGAGTACAACCCCCGCGCCGGTACGAGCGAGGGGCTCGGCTGGCGAGACGACTACCGAGGAGACAACGCATGAGGATCGTCATCACGGGTGGCTTCGGCTTCCTGGGACAGCGGGTCGCCGCCGCATTGCTCACGACACGGACGTTCCGCGGTGCGCCGATCGACCGGCTGGTGCTCGCCGACCGCGTCGTGCCGTCCGGTTCGGCAGTGACGGACCCCCTCGTGGACGTCGTACGGGGCGACCTGGTCGACCGGCTCGACGAGGTGTTCGCGGAGCCGGTGGATGTGCTGATCCACCTCGCCTCCGCGGTCTCGGCCGAGTGCGAGGCCGACTTCGACCTCGGCATGAGCGCCAATGTGGACACGACCCGTGCGCTGCTCGAAGCCGCGCGGGCCCAGTCGGCCGCCGGGGGGCCGACGCCGCAGGTGGTGTTCTCCAGCAGCGTCGCCGTCTACGGCTCCGACCCCGCGCTGCCGCTGCCGCCGGTCGTCAGCGAGTCGACCCTGCCCACACCGCGGTCGAGCTACGGGATCCAGAAACTCGTCTGCGAGCAGCTCATCGCGGACTACACCCGCCGCGGCTTCCTCGACGGGCGCGTCGCCCGCCTGATGACCGTGTCGGTACGGCCGGGCAAGCCCAACGCGGCCGCCTCCGGCTTCCTGTCCGGCATCATCCGCGAACCGCTCGCGGGCCTCCCGGCGACCTGCCCGGTCCGCCCCGAGCTGAAGGTGGCCCTGGCCTCGCCACGGCGCACCGTCGAGGGCATCCTGCGTGTCGCGGAGGCCGAGCGCGGCGCCGGCCCGGGCCTCCTCGACGGCGGGGTTCCGGTCAACCTTCCGGCGCTCACGGTCTCGGTCGCCGACATGCTGAGCACTCTGCGGCAGGTGGCCGGCGACGCCGTCGCCGACCTGGTGACGATCGCGCCCGATCCCGGCGTCGAGGCTCTCGTGGGCTCGTGGCCCCCCGCGTTCGACAACACACGCGCCGCCGCGCTCGGACTGGCACCCGACCCGGACTTCGCCTCGGTGGTGCGCGACTACCTCGAAGACCACGCCGACGCGGTCGTGGACGGTGCGCACCCTTGGCGGCCGGGGCGACCGTGACGGTGCCGATAAACTGAAGACCATGTTCTCCAAGGTGAGCGGTCCCGTGCGGCTCGCGGATCGGGTCGCGGCGATACTCTCGGAAGAGATCGAGTCCGGGCGGCTGGCCGAGGGCGACAAGCTCCCGACCGAGGTGGCGCTGGTCAAGCAGCTGGGCGTCAGCCGCACCGTCGTACGCGAGGCCGTCTCCAGGCTCCGCAACGCGGGCCTGGTCGAACCCCGTCAGGGGCTCGGTGTGTTCGTGATGCCGCGGCGCACCCGGCCGCTCGACCTGGAGGCCGAGACCGCCGAGGACACCAAGTCCAAGGTGCGGCAGATCGTGGAGGTGCGCCGCCCCATCGAGGGCGAGGCGGCGTACCTCGCGGCCACCCGGGCCACTCCGGCCGGCCTCGCCCGGATGCGTCAGGCCCTGGAGGCCATCGACGCGGCGGTGGCGGCCGGGGGCGACGGCGTGGACGAGGATCTCGCCTTCCACCGGTCCATCGCCGAATCGACCGGGAATCCGGTGATGCTCTCGACGCTGCGCTACCTCGGCGAGGTGCTGCGCAGCGGAATCCGTGTCACGCGTGCGAACGAGGCGCGGCGCGGCGACTTTCTCGAAGCGGTCCGGCACGAACACCACGCCATCCTGGCCGCCATCGAGGCCCGCGACGCCGAGGCGGCACGCGACGCGGCACTGCTCCACCTGAGGCACGCGGCGTCCCGGCTGCAGGACGCGGACGAGGGGTTCTGGACCGAGGCGGAGAGCCTCGAGGTGGATCTCGACGCCGCTCCCTGAGGCGCGCCCTTGAGGCCCGTCCCTCATCCCTGAGGCTCGAGGTGCAGTGCGGGTCGCTCATCGGCTCGGTGGTGGCGTGGTGGGCTCGGCGGGTCCGTCGGCCGCGGCTCGTGCGTAGCGGCGGGCCAGGTGGGCGAAGGCGTCCTTGAGCTCCCGCGGCCCGATGACCTCGATGTCGGCGTCGAACCTGCCGATACTGGCGGCCAGTCCGGGCCATGACCACGCGCCCAGGACGAGCCGGCAGCGGTCCGGGCCGAGCTCTTCGACGACTCCGTCCCGGGTGTAGGTGGACACGACGGAGGCGGGGAGGTCGAGGATGACCTCCCCGTGGCAGGGCCAGCCGCCGGTGCCGTCGGAGCCCTTGAATCTGCCGGCGACGAAGGCGGCCACATCCCCTCCGGGCAGTTCGCGCGGGGTGAAGCGGGGCCCCGTGGGGGTGCGCGGGGTGATCCGGTCGACGCGGAAGGTGCGCCAGTCGTCGCGGTCGAGGTCCCAGGCGACGAGATACCAGCGCCCGCCCCGGGTGACGAGGTGGTGCGGCTGCACCCGGCGCGGCGCGGTCGCGGCGGGGTCGGCGTGGGCGGCGGTTCCCGGTGGGGAGACGGGGACGTAGTCGAAGCGCAGCACCTCGCGGGCGCGGACGGCCGCACTGAGGGTCAGGAGAACGTCCGGGGCGACCTGCGGATGCGGCCGGGTCCCCGCGTCGTCGACGGCGGTGACCTGGAGGGCGTCGACGCGATGGCGCAGCCGTGCGGGCATGACCTGCCGGACGGTGCTCAGGGCACGCACCGCCGCCTCCTCGATTCCCGCCCCGGTGACGGCGGCGGTCTGAAGCGCCACGGCCAGGGCCACGGCCTGGTCGTCGTCGAACAGCAGCGGCGGCAGTTCCATGCCGGCGCCGAGCCGGTAGCCCCCGTCGGGGCCCTTGATGGCCGCGATGGGATAGCCGAGCTCGCGCAGGCGGTCGACATCGCGGCGCACGGTGCGCGGGCTGACCTCCAGCCGCTCGGCCAGCAACTGCCCCGGCCAGTCCCGGCGTGCCTGCAGCAGGGAGAGCAGTGACAGCAGTCGCGCTGATGTCTTCGGCATGACATCCATTCTGCCCCGAGAAGCGGCCACAACCTGTCCTCTACCCCTGCGACCGTTGTCTCTGTCAGACAACGAGAACGACAGAAGGACCCCATCACCGTGACCGTCACCACCACACCCCCCACCACGCTCGACGGCGAGCGGGCCGATCTGCTCGCCGAGCTCGCCGCCGCACGATCCGCCCTGACCACCACGGTGCGCGGGCTCGGCGGCGAGCAGGCCGGCGAGCGCCCGACGGCCAGCGCACTGTGCCTGGGCGGGCTGATCAAGCACGTCGCGGCCATCGAGGAAGGATGGCTGCGCTTCGTACTCGAAGGCCCTTCGGCGCTCCGTTACGACCTGCCCGACGGTGTCACCTGGGCCGACCTCGCGGCCGGTACGGCACGTGAGATCCCGCAGTGGGCGATCGACAACCAGAACAACTTCCAGATGCTGCCCGGCGAGACGCTGGCCGGGATTCTCCAGCGCTATGAGCAGGTCGCTGCCCGGAGCGAGGAGATCATCACCGCCGTCCCCGACCTGTCGGCGACACACCCGCTGCCTGAGGCGCCCTGGAACGAGCCGGGAGCGGCGCACAGCGTGCGCCGGGTGCTGATGCATGTCATCGCCGAGACCGCCCAGCACGCCGGGCACGCGGACATCATCCGCGAGTCGCTAGACGGGCAGAAGTCCAGCTGACCGCTGCCGGATCTCCCCCGGAGCCGCGGGGGGGGCGCCCCGCCCCCCCCCGCGCGCCCCCCCCCACACCCCCCGAACCGAAGGGAACGGCGCGACCGTGAAGACGCGTGAGCTGGGGAGGACCGGTATTCAGGTCAGCCCCTACTGTCTGGGCACGATGATGTTCGGCCAGGTGGGCAACCCCGATCCCGACGACTGTGTCCGGATCATCCATCGGGCGCTGGACTCGGGCATCAACTTCGTCGACACCGCCGATGTGTACGGACCCCACGGGGTGTCCGAGGACATCGTGGGCAAGGCCCTGAAGGGCCGACGCGACGACATCGTGCTGGCCACCAAGGTCAACGGCGCGATGGGTGAGGACCCCAACCGTGGCGGCAGCTCCCGACGCTGGATCGTCACCGAGGTCGAGCACTCGCTGCGCCGCCTGCGGACCGACCACATCGACCTCTACCAGATACACCATCCCGACCCGCGCACCGACATCGAGGAGACGCTCTCCGCCCTGACCGACCTGGTGCGCAGCGGCAAGGTGCGCGCGATCGGCTCCTCCAACCTCCCGGCGTCGGAGATCGTCGAGGCACAGTGGGTCGCCGACCGGCGCGGACTGCAGCGCTTCCGCACCGAGCAGCCCACGTACTCCCTCCTCAACCGCGGCATCGAGCGCGAGATCCTGCCCGTCTGCCAGCGGTACGGCATGGGCACGCTGGTGTGGAGCCCGCTGGCGATGGGCCTGCTCACCGGCCGCTACCGCAAGGGCGGGCCCCCGGTGCGGAACGCGCGGATGAACTGGGTGCCCCGGCATCTGACCGACGAGCGCAAACTCGACGCCGTCGAGCGGCTCATCCCACTGGCCGAGGAGGCCGGCCTGTCGCTGACCCACCTGGCGATGGCCTTCGCCATCACCCACCCCGGCGTCACCTCGGCCATCATCGGGCCGCGCACCATGGAGCACCTCGATGATCTCCTGGCCGGGGCCACGGTCACCCTCGACGACGAGGTGCTCAACCGGATCGACCAGATCGTGGCGCCCGGAACCGACATCGGCCCGCTCGATGTGTCCTACACCCCGCCGGCCGTCGAACGCGCGGCACTGCGGCGGCGACCGGCCGACGAGCGCGCCGCGGTGACGCGATGACCGTTCTCGGCAACCGGGCCCTGGGCCGCGCGACGCTCGCCCGCCAGCTGCTGCTCGATCGCGCCGGCGTACCGGTCCTCGGCGCCGTCGCGCACCTGTGCGGCATGCAGGCGCAGGAGCCGCAGGAGCCGTTCATCGGGCTCTGGTCGCGGTTGCGCGCGTTCGACCCGGCGGTCCTCTCGAACCTGCTGAGCGGGCGCAGCCTGGTGCGGAGCCACCTCATGCGCCGCACCGTCCATCTCCTCACCGCCGACGACACCCTGGCCTGGCGGGCCCGCCACGAGACCATGCTGCGCCAGCGGGTGCTCGGGACCTACCGCCGTGAACTCGAGGGGATAGACCTCGACGAACTGGCCGCCGCGGGCCGGGCGGTGATGGCCGACGGCGAGCCCCGCTCGATGGCCGAACTGGTGGGGGCGCTCGCCGCGCGCTGGCCGGGCCCGGCGCCGCGGGCACTGGGCGAAATGCTGATCGCCGCCCTCGTCCCGGTGGCCCAGACGCCACCCCGCGGGCTGTGGCGCACCAAGGCAGGGGTGCGCAACGTCCTGCTCTCCTCCTGGCTGGGCCGACAGCCGGACCCGCCCTCCCCCGATGGCTCCGACCCGGCCGGTCAGGCGCTGGTACGGCGCTATCTGGCCGCCTTCGGCCCCGCGGCCTCAGCCGATCTGCGCGCCTGGTGCGGCCTCGCCGGACTCCCGGCCGCGGTCTCCGCGATACGGGAGGAACTGGTCAGCTTCCGCGATGAACGCGGCCGCGAGGTATTGGACCTCCCCGGCGCGCCACGTCCGGACCCCGACACACCCGCGCCGGTGCGGTTCTTGCCCGCGTTCGACAACGCGATCCTCGGGTACCACGACCGTGGCCGGATCATCGACGATGCCCACCGGGGCCTTTCGGTCGCCGGTGAGCGTGTGGTGCTGGTGGACGGCAGAGTCGCCGCGACCTGGAACGTCGACACCGGCACCGTGGTTGTCACCCCGCTGGGCCGCCTGCCCCAAGCCGACCGCACCGCCGTCGCCGAGGAGGGGCGGGAACTGGCGGCGTTCCTCTCCGACGGCGAAAGCCACCGCGTGCGCGTCTCTCCACCCTGAACGGTTCCCTACGTCTGGTTCCGTACGACCGCCGCGCGCGGGTATGCACCGGGCCGCCCGGTCATGGGGCGGGGTCCTCCTGGGGCATGGGTGCGGTCTGGCCGCCGGGCGCGGGGTGCGCGGTCGGCGCGGAACGGGCGCGGGGGCGGGCGAAACGGCGCATCATCGGCATCTCGACACCGCGCCACAGCAGCAGCGACACCGCCACACACAGTGCCGACACCACAAGGGACAGCGCTGTGGCGGTCACCGTGTCGAAGGTCCGCTGGTCCAGCTGTACCCGGATCGCGTACAGCACCGGGAAGTGGACCATGTACAGCGCGAACGACGCCTCGCCCAGCACCACCAGGCCACGGCGCCCCAGCCAGCTCCCGCGCCCCTGGACATCGCGGGTGGCGACGACCGGGATCAGGGCGGCCACCGGCAGACAGGTGGCCGCTCCCCAGACGTACTCCTCCGGCAACTGCGGCCGTGCCGCGAAGACTCCGGCCAGGGCGAGCAGCGGCCAGCGCAGCCGCAGCGTCGGCCAGCGGTCCAGTTGGACCGCCCGGGCGAGCACCATTCCGAGGATGAACTCCAGCAGCCGTACCGGAGGGAAGAAGTAGATCAGCCACCACCGCTCCGTCGAGAGCGGTGACCAACTCCCCGGGGCGGCCTCGTCGGTGACGGCCATCGCCACCATCGGCATCGTCACCACCAGCCCCGCCACCAGGGCGATCACCGGCCAGAGCAGCCGTGCCGGGAGCGCATGCACCGGCCGGATCAGCAGGGGGAAGAGGAGGTAGAAGAACGCCTCGCACGAGATGGACCAGGTCACCGGATTGACACTGCTGAAATCGGCCATGTCCGGAACCCAGGCGTGCACCAGCAGCAGATTCCGGACCGCCTCCCCCAACCCCGGATCCGGCACCGGAAGCAAGGCGGCGGTGCCCGTCACCATGAGCAGGCCCAGCATCAGGGTCCAGGTCACCGCATGGTTGGGGAAGATCTTCACCAGTCGGCGGCGCCAGAATCGGAGGACGGTGTCGGCCGGAGACGCGTTCCACGCCAGCACAAAGCCACTGAGGAGGAAGAAGGAGGAGACCGCCGCCGCGCTCGCCATGGACGAGGCATCGGCGGCCTCATAGACCCCCTGGTCCTCGAAGAATCTGCCCAGCGTCAGCACATGGCCCGCCAGCACCACCCCGGCCAGCAGAAAGCGAAGACCCGTCAACGACGGCAGCCGATCGCCACGCGGTAACACATCGGCCACAGGAGACCCCTCCCCAAACGACGCAGGCACAGCACCCACGAGCCTGCCCGTCGCACCACCCCGGCCCCAATACCGCCCCCACGGGAACATCCACGCGAACACCACCACCCGCAGGGCAGGACCCTTGCCGGTGCTGCCCGAGGTGACCAGGCAAGTCAAGCCATACTTTCGCGGATTGACGGCTCTAGAGCTCCGGTGATCCACCAATTATCCGAACAGCCACCGGAATTGAGGTTGATTGACGTGCTGGAAGGCAAGGTCTCCGTACCCGGAGGAAAGGTCTGGTACCGCAGAATGGGCAGCGGCGGTGTTCCGCTTCTCCTTGTTCACGGTGGACCGGGCTACCCGAGTGATCCGTTGTTCGAGGCATTCGAGCCGCTTGCCCGGGAGCGTGAGGCATCTCGCGGACATCGCCCGTCGCATCCCTGACTCCGAGCACATCACGCAGCCCGGCGCCGCGCATATGGCATATCTCGAGGAGGAGCCGATCCGCCGCGAATACGTCTCCATCATCCGGGACTACCTGGCCCGGATCGAAGCACGCTCATAGCCACGATCCGTCGACCGGCCTCTGATCGTCGGGCGACTCAGTCGCGTGGGGCCGGCGTGCGCAGGAAGTCCGAGAGCGCCTCCAGCAATCGGTCCACGTCCTCGGCGCTGTTGTAGGGGGCCAGGCCGATGCGCAGGCCGCCGGTGTCGCCCAGGCCCAGCCTGCGGGATGCCTCCACCGCGTAGAAGGAGCCGGAGGGGGCGTCGACGCCCCGGCTCGCGAGGTGGCGGTAGGCGTCGGTGGTGTCGCGGCCGTCGATGGTCAGCAGCACGGTGGGGGTGCGGTCCGCCGCCCGGGAGTGGATGGTGATCGGGTCGAGGGCGGCCAGGCCGTCATCGATGCGCCGGCGAAGGGTGGCCTCGTACTGTTCGAGAGCCGTGAACGACGACGCCAGCCGCTCCCTCCGGCTGCCTTCGGCGCCGGGGGCCAGAGTGGCGAGGAAGTCGACGGCGGCGCGGGTGCCGGCGAGGAATTCATAGGGCAGGGTGCCGAATTCGAAGCGCTCGGGGACGGCGTTCGTCGAGGGGAGCAGCTTGTCCGGGGTCATGGTCTCCAGGAGCTCGGGCCGGCTCGCCAGGACGCCGAGGTGGGGGCCGAAGAACTTGTAGGGGGAGCAGCAGAAGAAGTCCGCTCCGAGCTGCCGGATGTCGACATGGGCGTGGGCGGTGTAGTGCACGCCGTCGACGTAGAGCAGCGCCCCGGCCGCGTGCACCCGCCGGGAGATCTCCGGGATGGCCGGGCGGGTGCCGATCAGGTTCGAGGCGGCGGTGACCGCGACCAGCCGGGTGCGGTCGCCGAGCTGGGCGCTGATGTCGTCGGGGGTCAGTTCGCCGGTCGCGGGGTCGAAGTCGGCCCAGCGGACGGTGGCCCCGGCGGCTTCGGCGGCCTGGATCCAGGGGCGGATGTTGGAGTCGTGGTCCAGCCGGGACACCACGACCTCGTCCCCCGGTGACCAGGTCTTGGCGAGGGTGCGGGAGAAGTCGTAGGTGAGGGCGGTGGCGCTGCGCCCGAAGACGACCCCGGCCGGGTCGGCGCCGAGCAGGTCGGCCATGGCCTGCCGGGCCGACTGGACGAGGGCCTCGGAGTTGCGCTCCCCCGCGGTGAGCCGGCCTCGGTTGGCCAGCGGGTTGGCCAGCGCGTCGGTGATGGCCTCGATGACGGGGAGGGGGGTCTGGGTGCCCCCGGGGCCGTCGAAGTGGGCCGATCCGGCCTTCAGTGCGGGGAACTGTGCGCGGATGGCGCTGATGTCGTATGCCACGAGCGACTCCTTGCCGAGGGGTGACCAGGGCGATCTTATGCAGGCACCGGTGCGGAACGGCAGGGGGCGGGGTGGGGCCGCCGCGCCGGGGAGAGGTGTTCCGGCGCCCGGACAGCCGCCCTGATTGAATCTGTACGTATGGGGATGAATCACCCTCCTCTTCCGCCGCGCAGGACCGGGACCCGGAAGGCGGTGGCGCCGACGTGAGCAGCGACGCTCCTCCCCCGCCCGAGCGACCGAAAGGGCGGGGCAGACGCACTCGGCGTGGTGTGACCGGCGGCCCCGCGGGGCGTGCCTCGCGGGCGGTGGCGCGGGCCCGCCACTCCGGCTCCGCGGCCCTGGCGGCGGCGGTGCGCCGGGCGGGGGACGAGGGCGGGCGGGTCCATCCCGGGCTGCGCCTGGCCACCGCCTACGCATGGCGGCTGATGGTCATCGGGGTGGCCGCCTATCTGGCGTTCTCGGTGCTGGGGCGGTTCGAGCTCGTCGCGGTCGCGGTGTTTCTCGCGCTGGTGGCCACCGCGTTGCTGCGGCCGCTGGCCGATCTGCTGGCCCGCGTTTTCCCGAGGCCGCTGGCAGTGGCGCTGGCGGTGTTCGGCACACTGTTCGTGGTGCTCGGGCTGCTGGCGCTGGTGGGAAACGCGGCGGCCGCGGAGGCGGGCCGGCTCGTGGGTGAGCTGCGCGGCGGGATCGGCCGGATCGAGCGGTGGTTGGAGGGGCCGCCGTTCCATGTCCGGCGCGGCGTGCTGTCGGGGGCCCACGACAAGGTCACCTCCTTTGCGTCGCGGCATCGCGCGACGCTGATCAGCAGGGCGCTCAGCAGCGCGGGGCGGGTCGTGGAGGCGGGCACGGCGCTGTTCCTGGCCCTGTTCTGTTCGGTCTTCTTCATCCATTCCGGGGACCGGATGTGGCGGTGGTTCCGGGGCCAGCTCCCCGAGCGCGCCCGGTCTCCGTGGGACCGGGCGGCGCGGGCGGCGTGGACCACCTTCGCCGGATACACCCGGGGCATCATCGTCGTGGCGGCCTCCAACGCGGCCCTGGTCGGCATCGCCCTGTCCCTGCTGCGGGTGCCGCTGGCCCTGCCGCTGACGCTGCTGGTCTTCTTCGCGACGTTCGTTCCGCTGATCGGTTCGCCGATCGCGCTGGCGGTGGCGACGGTGGTGGCTCTGGCCGGGCGGGGTCCGGCCATCGCGGCCGTGGTGCTGTTGCTGATCGTGGCGGTCGGCCAGTTCGAGGGCCATGTACTGCATCCGCTGGTGATGAGCTGGGCGGTACGGCTCCATCCGGTGGTGGTGGCGATTTCGGTCATCGCCGGAAGCATCGTCGCGGGGGTGATCGGGGCGGTCGTGGCGGTGCCCATGGTGTCCGTCGCCTGGTCGGTGACGCGGGCGTTGCGCCGCCGACCGCCCGACGAAGCCTGATGGGCGCGGGGGCCGGAACACCCCACGCGTCCGTGGCCGGAAACACGCCCATATAAATGGCATCTTAGATTCGTATTCATCTAAGGTGGCGTCATGCGGCTGACGAAGTCAACGGACCTGGCGCTCCGTACGATCATGCGGCTGGCGGTTACCGGAGCCGAGCCCTGCACCGCCCGGCAGGTCGCCGGGGAGATGCAGGTGCCCTACAGCCATCTGGCCAAGGTGGCGGCCCGGCTCCAGCACTTGGGCCTGATCGAGACACGGCGCGGTCGGGGCGGTGGGCTGGCGCTCACCGCGACCGGGCGTACCGCCTCGGTCGGCCAGCTGGTCCGGGAGTTCGAAGGGGTCGGCGATGTCGTCGACTGCGAGGGGGATACGCCGTGTCCGCTGCGGCAGGGGTGCCGGCTGCGCATGGCGCTGCGCCGGGCACAGGAGGTGTTCCTCGCCTCGCTCGATCCCCTGACGGTGGACGATCTGGTGGCGTCCCCGACCGGCCCGGTGCTGCTGGGCCTGGTCGGGCGCACACCCGGTCTTTCCCGGTGAGGCCACCCTGTCCGGGGCGCGAACCCCGGGCCCCGTCCCACTGAGCCGTGATGCCACGGAGGTCGCCATGCCCGCTTCACCCACGCCATTGAATGCGAATCTGAGATACCAGTTAGGCCCGCTCATGCTCTCCCAGAAGTCCGCCGAGACCGTCCGCGCCACGCTTCCCGCCGTCGGTGAGGCCATCGGCACCATCGCCGACCTGTTCTACCGGAAGCTCTTCGCGGCCCACCCCGAACTGCTGCGGAATCTGTTCAACCGGGCCCACCAGGCCGCGGGCACGCAACGGCAGGCTCTCGCGGGCGCGGTCGCCGCGTTCGCCACCGCCCTGGTGGAGCGGCCTGGCGTCCGCCCCGACACCCTGCTGAGCCGGATCGCCCACAAGCACGCCTCGCTCGGGGTGAGCGCCGCGCAGTATCCGGTGGTGCACCGTCATCTGTCGGCCGCCATCGCGGAGGTGCTCGGCGACGCGGCCACCGAGGAGGTGATCGCCGCCTGGGACGAGGTCTACTGGCTGATGGCCAACGCCCTGATCGAGACCGAGCGGCGGCTGTACGCGGAGCAGGGAGCGCTGACCGGCGGGACCTGGCGGCAGTGGGAAGTGGTCGAGCGGACCCGGGAGACCGCGGATGTGGTCACCTTCCGGATACGGCCGGCGGACGGTCGCCCCGCCCCGGCGTTCCGAGCGGGCCAGTACATCTCGGTGCAGGTGGAACTGGCCGACGGGGCACGGCAGATCCGCCAGTACAGCCTGACCAACGCCCCCGACGCCACGGTGCGCACCTTCTCCGTCAAGCGCGTGGACGCCGGCGAGGACCCGGCCGGTGAGGTCTCCGGCCATCTGCACGACCACGTCCACGAGGGCGATGCGCTCACCGTCTCCGCGCCCTACGGCGACATCGTGCTCGACGCCACGGACGCGCCGCTGCTGCTCGCCTCCGCGGGAATCGGCTGCACCCCGATCGTGGCCATGCTGGAGGAGCTGGCGGCCAGAGGTCATCAGGCCCCGGTCATCGCCGTCCACGCCGACCGCTCCCCCGCCGACCACGCCCTGCGCACCGACCAGGAGCGGCTGGTCACCAAGCTGGCGCAGGGCACCGCCCACGTATGGTACGAGCGGCCCGAGGGTGACTGGCCGGCCGAGCGCACCGGCCACGTCGACCTGTCCGGGATCGGGATCCCGGACGGCGTCCAGGCGTATCTGTGCGGGCCGCTGCCCTTCATGCGGTCGGTGCGGACCCAACTGCTGGAACGCGGTGTGCACCCCTCCGCGATCCACTATGAGGTCTTCGGGCCCGATCTGTGGCTGCCGCGGGGCGACGGCGAGGGTCACTGACGCCCGGCCCCCTGATGTTGGCCGGATGAACTCGAATGGCCCAGAGGCCGGTCGCTTTTGCCCGGGGGAACGTGGGACCGTACGGACACGGGTTCTGTCCGTTCCGTACACAACCATGCGGAATGTTCCGTCCGGTACCCCCACATCGACGAGGAACCATGGATCGCGAAAAGATCACTCTCAGCGGCGCTCAGGAAACCTTGCTCGCCACGCTGTACGGCAGGGCGGTCGACAGCCGTTCACCGGACTCCATCCTGCACGACCACGCGGCCCGCGAGGCGGTGGAGCGTGTGGCCTACGACTTCAGCAAAACGGGGATGACGGACACGACGGCGGTCGGCATCGCCCTGAGGGCGAAACAGCTCGACGACTGGGCCATGGAGTTCCTGGCCGGGCATCAGAAGGCGACCGTGCTCCATCTCGCCTGCGGTCTCGACACCCGGGTGCAGCGCCTCGACCCGCCCTCGTCGGTGCGCTGGCTCGACATCGACTACCCCGAGGTGATCGATCTGCGGCGGAGGCTGCTTCCCGAGCCGTCGGGGAACTACGAGATGGTCGGCACCTCCGTGACCGATGAGGCGTGGCTGCGCGAGGTGCCCGACGACCGGCCCACCGTGGTCGTCGCCGAGGGACTGACGATGTATCTGCGCAAGGAGGACGGCAAGCGGCTGATCCAGCGGATCACCGAGCGATTCCCCAGCGGCCAGCTGCTCTTCGATGTCTACGGGCCGCTGGGCATCCGGCTCCAGAAGATGGTCCCCGCGGTGCGCAACGCGGGCGCCACACTCCACTGGGGTCTGGACGACCCCCATGAGGTCGAGACCTGGCACCCGGGGCTGACCTGCCTGGACGCGGTGCGCAGCGTGGACATGCCGGGGGTGGAGAAGATGCCCACCTCCGGCCGGATGAGCATGCGGGTGATGGCGCATCTGCCCGGCTTCCGGGATGTGGGACGGATCCTGCGCTACCGCTTCTAGCGGCTCGGGGCGAGGGAGCGTTTGCCCGGCGCCGGGTGGCTCCGGCGCCGGGCCGGGCGGATGCGTGACGGCTACGGGCAGGGCGGCCGTGTGACCGCTTCCGGGCCGGGCGGCCATGTGGCGCCTACGGGCCAGGCGACCATGTGACCGCTATTTGATGCCCACCAGCATGGAGTAGCCATCCGTCAGCGGTTCGATCCGGCTGCTGCGGAATCCCGCCTCCGTCATCCATGCGCGGCCGTCGGCGGCCGTGTACTCGAAGCCGGACCGGGTCTCGATGAGCATGTTCAGGCTCGCCAGCAGACCGAAGGTGTTCTCCTTGCGGTCGTCGTCGATGATGGCGTCGTAGACGAGGACCGCTCCCCCGTCGGGCAGCGCGTCGTACGCCTTCTTCAGCAGTAGCCGCTTCTCCTCCAGGCCCCACCCGTGCAGGATCTGGCCCAGCACGATGACATCGGCGCCGGGCAGGTCGTCGGTGAAGAAGTCGCCTGCGTGGAAGGCGAGCCGGCCCTCCAGGCCGAAGGACGCCACGTACTTCTCGAAGACCGGCCGCACCCGGGGCAGCTCGAAGACACCGCCGCTCATATGGGGGTGACGCTGGGCCACCGCCACCGGAAGGCAGCCCACCGCGCCCCCGACGTCCAGCACCGTCCGGTAGTCGGCCCAGGGGAACCGCTCGGCTATCACCAGGACCTTGCCCATGCTGAGCCCGGTCATCCCGTGCAGGAATCCCTCGAGGCCCTCCTGGTCTCGGTAGATGCCGTCGAATACGTCGCCGCCGTGCTTGTGCTCGTTCTGCGGTTCGCCTGTTCTCAGCGCCTCGGTGAGCGACCCCCAGAAGGGATACAGCCGGCTGTTGGCCATCTCCAGGATGCCGCCGACATAGGTGGCCTTCTTGCGGTCGAGAAAGGTGTCGGCGGACGGGCTGTTGCGGTACACGCCGCCGGATCGCTCCAGGAACCCGAGGGCGACCAGCGCGTCGAGGAAGTCGGCGGCGCCGCGCGGATGCAGTCCGAGCGCCTCGGCCAGGTCACCGCCCGTGCGGGGGCCCTCCGCGAGCTGGGAGAACAGATCCAGTTCCACCGCGGTGAGCAGTGCCTTCGACGCCATGAAGCCGAGCCCGACCTGAAGTATGGGCTCGGGGCTGATCTCGTGCCGCATTACGCTCCCTCACTGTTTCCCCGGATGTGTGCTCTCACCGCACCTGACCGTATTTCGACCTCCTTACGCTACCGTGCCGTTGCCCCCTACACGGGTCGCCGCCGGACGGCCGGACGAGAGCCACGGCCCCGCCCCGACCGCCGTGCGAGGGCCACCATGGGACCCTGTCAAAGAAAGCGATTTCCCCCTTGTACTGCGTGAACCTCGCGCACTCTCATCCAGGCCCTTGACACTGGCTGCGACAGCGCTTTCTATTCGACGAATGACACCTGGACGACGATCCGTCAGACTCAGCCGGCGGCCGCTCGGCCTTCTCGCGGCCGCCGCCCTCGGCGCGGCCACGCTGGTCGCGCACCCCACCGCAGCACAAGCCGCACAAGCCGCGCAGGCCGCCCCCGCCGCCCCCGCCGCCCCCGCCGCCCCCGCCGCCCCCGCCGCCAAGGGCACCACCTACTACGTCGACTCCCGCTCCGGGGACGACGGAGCGTCGGGCACCAGCGCCGCCAGGGCCTG
Organism: Streptomyces sp. NEAU-YJ-81; assembly: GCF_017592595.1. NCBI lineage: Bacteria > Bacillati > Actinomycetota > Actinomycetes > Kitasatosporales > Streptomycetaceae > Streptomyces > Streptomyces sp. NEAU-YJ-81. Next base: position 207,250 of record NZ_JAGFNO010000004.1, read on the forward strand.
GCGCAGCCTCGACCGCGTCGGCCGGACCACCTTCCGGGCCGGGGACCGCATCCTGCTGAAGGCCGGTGGCTCCTGGAAGGGCCAGTTGTGGCCAAAGGGCTCGGGCGAGAAGAACCGTCCGATCGTGATCGACAGCTACGGCTCGGGGCCCAAGCCGCAAATCCGCGGGGAGGGCACCGTCGATGACGCGGTGCGGCTGTTCAACCAGGAGTACTGGGAGATCCGCGACCTGGACGTCAGCAACGATGCGCCCGCGACCGGGACTCCGGGCGAGAATCTGCGGGATCTGCGCGGCATCCATGTCTCAGGGGACAGCGCCCGCCGGCTGGACCACTTCCTCGTCGACGGCGTCGATGTCCATGATGTGACCGGTGAGGTCAACTGGATCAGCGGCGATGTCTCCGGCAACGCCCCGGGGGTGCGCTTCAAGACCGGATGGGACCGGTCGAAACGCACCGGGGGGATCGTGTTCGACACGACCGTCCCCGACATCACCGCACCGCCGTCCGCCGCCACCGTGCTCCACGACATCCGGGTGCAGAACTCCACGGTGCGCGACACCTCGTTCGCGGGCATCGTCGTCAAGCAGTACACCGGCGACGCGAAGGACGCGAACGGCGCCCCCGTGGCGGTGCCGACCGGATGGGGCACCCGGACCTCGGCCGCCGACACCGTCTTCACCCCGCATACGGACATCACGATCCGCAACAACTTCATCTCCCAGGGCGGGACGCCCTACGGCTGCAACGCGATGTATCTGACGAATGTGCGCGGCGCCGTGGTCGACCACAATGTGGTCGACCAGGCGGGGACCTCCGGCATCGAGGCGTACTACGCGGACAATGTCGTGATCCAGCGCAATGAGGTGTACCGGACGGAGCAGAAGGCCGGGGGCGCCGACTCCAACGGCATCGACGCCGACAAGGGCACCACGCGGGTCCGGATCCAGTACAACTTCGTGCACGACAACGGCGATGGCATTCTGCTGTGCCAGTTCTCCTTCGGCGATGTCGTGGTGCGGTACAACATCCTGAGCGGGAACTCCCGGTATCCGCTCTATCTGCACTCCGACCGGGCCGCTTCGGCCGAGGTGTACAACAACACGGTGCACAATCCGGCGAGCCGGTACCTCGTCTACGGCTACGGCTCCTCCCTGAACGCGCGCTACGACCTGCACGACAACGCCTTCTCCTCGGCGGTCGCCGACGCGAGCCTGACCACCAGCCCGACCATCCGCTACGCCAACAACTTCTACGGCGGTGCCCCACTGCCCGTTCCCGCCACCGACACCACCGCGCGCACGGGCGACCCGCTGTTGGTGAACCCGGCGGTGTCCGGGCCGTACGGCACGGCCGACAGCGGCCCGCGGCTGCGCACCGCGCTGGGCTTCGCTCCCCGGCCGGGCTCACCGCTGATCGGCAACGGCACCGTCGTCCCGGACAACGGCGGCCGCGACTACGGGGGCGCACCGCTCTACCTCGGCCGCCCCGATATCGGCGCCGTCGAGGGCCCGCCGGGCGAAGCCCGGGCAGGCCACGGCCGCGCTTGACCTTGCCGCAGCGGCAGGGTTTCTACTGGCATCATGCGCATCGGAGAAATCGCCGCGCTGGTCGGAGTCACCTCCCGGACCGTGCGGCATTACCACCACATCGGCCTGCTGCCCGAGCCCCAGCGGCGGGCCAATGGATACCGTGTCTACAGCCTCAGGGACGTCATTCTGCTGGCCCGGATCCGGCGGCTGACCGAGCTCGGGCTCGCCCTGGACGAGGTGCGGGACGTCCTCGCGGACGACGCCGGGCGCGAACTGGCCGAAGTGCTGGGCGAGCTGGACGCCGACCTAGCGCGCCAGGAACACGAGATCCAGCAGCGCCGCAGGGTCCTCAAAGCGCTTCTGGAGGGCCCGCTCACGCCGGACGCGCCGCTCTCCCCCGCGCTCATCGAGCTCCTGAAGGGTGCGCCCGCCACCGCCTCGCCGGCCGCCGCCAAGGACCGCGAGCACCTTATCCTTATGGACGGGATCGTCGGCGGGGACGCGGTGTACGCGGCGCTGCGGCCACTGGCCGAGGACCCCGCCATACTCCCCCTGTACGAGCGGCTGGACGAACTGGACGGGGCCGAGGCGGACGATCCCCGGATCGCGGCACTGGCCGACGACCTCGTCGCCGCCGTACCGGACGAGCTACTGGCGGCCATCCCGGAAGACGGCCCGACGGCGACCGGCTTCGGGCAGGCGCTTCTCGCCGACTACTCGCCCGCCCAGGCCGAGGTGGTGCGCCGGGTGATGGCGCAGATGACCGCCCGGCTGCACGACAGGAGGGCGTCATGAGTCCTCGGATCGCCCGGGCGGCGGCGCGGGTGAGAGGCACGCTGCACACCCTGCTCCCGGTGGTCGTGTACCGGCTCCTCGCACACGAGATCCGGGCCCTGCACAGCCTCGCTCTATGGGTGCTGCGCCGCCGCCACCAGATCCCCGAGGGGGCGCTGACCTTCGCCTACACCGGACCCCAGACGGCCATGATGTACGCGATGGTCTTCGTCTCGGTCATCGAGACGGTCGCACTGGCGATGGTGATCCCATGGCCGGCCGTGCACGCGGTCCTGCTCGTCATCGACGTGTACGGGGTGGTGCTGATCCTCGCCCTGCACGCGGCTTGCGTGGTCCGGCCGCACATCGTGGGGCCGGACGGCTCGCTGCGCATACGGTACGGCGCACTGTTCGACCTGCCGGTTCCGGCCGCCACCATCGCCACCGCCCGGGTCGACCGGCGCTACCCCGACGGACGGCTGGTGCGGGTGAGCGCGGACGGGGTGCTCGACCTCGCGGTGGGCAGCCAGACCACGGTGACGGTGGAGCTGACGGAACCGGTGAAGTACGGGCGACCGCTCGGCGCGGAGGGCTTCGCCCGTACGCTCCGGTTTCACGCGGACGATCCGCGGGAGGCGGTCGCCGCGCTCACCCGGGTCCGGACGGATGCCGGTGTTGAGAACCGCTAGGCCGACGCGCTGATGAGCTCGTCGGTGACCCACCGTGCCACATCGGCGGGGTAGGGCGCCGCCAGGCCGAGGATGATGTGCGAGAAACCGGCGTCGATCGCCTCCGCGATCGCGGCCCGGGTGACGCCGGGCTGGTCGTAGGAGACGGACAGGACGATCGACCGGGTGATCGAGGCGGGGTCGCGGCCGATCTCGTCGCAGTAGCGGTCCAGCAGTGCGCTGCGGTTGACGGCGTCGGCGATCTCGCCGCCGGGCATGTTCCACACGTCCGCGTGCTCGGCCACCACGCGCAGCGTCGCGGACGAGCGTCCGCCGATGACGATCGGAGGGTGGGGACGCTGGACGGGCTTGGGGTTGCCGAACGCTCCGGTGAGCTGGTGATAGGTGCCGTGGAAGTCGAACGGCTTCTCCTCGGTCCATAGCCGCCGGATCACCGTGCAGGCTTCGGCGAGGCTGCCCACGGCGTGCGCGGTGTCGTGGAAGGGCAGGCCGTGTGCCGCGTACTCACGCCGGGCCAGGGGGTGGCCGGGTCGTGAGCCGACGCCGATGCCGAACTCCAGCCGACCGTCGGAGACGATGTCGACGGTCGTGGCGATCTTGGCCAGCATCGCGGGCGGCCGGAACCGGTTGCTGGTCACCAGCAGGCCGAGCCGCAGCCGACGGGTGTGGGCGGCGAGGGCCGTGAGCAGCGTCCAGCCTTCGTAGGCCGGTCCGTCCGGGTCGCCGCCGATCGGCATGAGGTGGTCGAACAGCCATGCGTGCTCGATCTCCGGGATCGTGTCCGCCTCGCGCCAGACCCGCAGGACGTCGTGGTAGTCGACCTGCATGGGGGCGGTCATGATCCCGAAACGGGGCGGGGGTGTGTGTGGCATGGGGCCGTCGGTCCTTTCGGCACCGGCAGCGGCGGCTGGACGCGCTGCCGAGGTTCAAGCGGAACAGCTTCTGGCCGGCCGACTTCCGGAAGGATGCGGAAGCGTGGTGGCCATGCGTGGTGCGGTCGCCGGGTCCCTGCTCTGACAACATGAGCAAGCGGAACCGCGCTCCGGTAACGATACGGAGCGCCGTTCCGCTTGGCAAGCCCGACGGCGGACGGAGCGGCGCCGTGAACGACAGCGGCAAGGGCGCGGGGCCCGCGGCCCGACCCAGGCGGGCGGACGGCGGCGCCCGATTTCTGAGTACCTTCTGAGTATCCGGACGGATGCGGGGACCGCCGCATCCGCCGATTCTTGTCCGCATGAGTGAGACACCGGTCAAGCAGCAGAGCACGGCCGCGTTCTACGGCCAGGCGGTCGCCTCCTTCGCCGTCGCCATGGCCGCCACCGCCGTCGGTATCTTCCAGCTGAGCGCCGACGCCTGGGTGCGCGGCTTCCTGGCCATCTCCGTGCTCTACCTGGTGACGTCCGCGTTCACCCTGGCCAAGGTGATCCGGGACCGGCAGGAGGCCGGGCAGATCGTCAGCCGGGTCGACCAGGCGCGAGTGGACAAGCTGCTCGCCGCACACGACCCCTTCGAAAAGCTCTGAACGCCCTCGGGCCGTCCGCCACTACTCGTCGATGACCAGCCCCTTGGCCTCGAGCACCTCGGCCAGCCGGCTGACCTCGATCACGCTCTTACCGGCGCGGTAATCGGCGATATACGCGTCTTCCGCCTCGACACGCGCCTGAGAGCTGCGGATGACGTCCGCCAGGTCTTCGCGGCGCACCACGACGACGCCATCGGCGTCCGCGCGCACCACGTCTCCCGGGCGGACGATCTCGCCACCGATCAGGACGGGTTCGGCCATCGGGCCGATGGTTTCCTTGACCGTGCCCTTCATGCTGACGCTGTACGAGAACACTGGGAAACCCAGCTCCCGCAGCTCCCGGGTGTCGCGCACCCCGGTGTCGGTGACGAGGCCACCGAGGCCCTTGGCCACACACGCGTTGGCCAGGACGTCGCCGAAGGAGCCCGCCTCCGCGTATTCGCCGGCGGAGACGACGATGACGTCGCCGGGGCTGGCGTGGGCGATGGCGACCTGGAGCATGATGTTGTCGCGGGGCGCGCAGACCACGGTGAAGGCGGGGCCGCACAGGGACATCTGGGGGTCGACCGGCTTGATGGTCGAGTCGAGGGCGCCCAGGCGGCCCTGTGCCTCATGGATGGTGGCGGCGGAGTAGCCGCTCAGCTGCTTCACCAGGTCCGGATCGGGCCGGTCGAAGGCGGTGTTGACGCGGATCATGTGGGGGTGGCTCCTTCGGGCGAGGTCAGGAGAAGTCAGGAGAGGTCGGCGCGGGCGCGGGCGATGCCCTCACAGGCCGCGGTGAGGACGTCGTTCGAGGTGGCGAAGGAGATACGGAAGTGGCCCGGGGAGCCGTACGCGGCGCCGTGGATCACCGCGACCTGCTGCGCCTCCAGCAGATAGGCGGCGAAGTCCTCGTCGGTGCCGATCTCCTGGCCGGACGGGGTGCGGGTGCCGAGGACGCCGGAGCAGTTGACGAAGGCGTAGAAGCCGCCGCTCGGCGGGGTGCAGGACAGCCCGGGGATGTCGTTGATGAGCTTGACCACGGCGTCGCGGCGGCCGCGGTAGACGGCGACGCTGTCGCGGATGAAGCCCTGGTCACCGCTGAGCGCGGCGGCGGCCGCGGCCTGGCTGATGGAGGAGGGGCAGGAGGAGATCTGGGACTGGAGCTTGTTGATGGCCCCGACCAGCTCGGTGTTGCCCGCGCCGTAGCCGATGCGCCAGCCGGTCATGGCGTACGTCTTGGAGACGCCGTTGGTGAGGAACACCCGCTCGGCCAGCCGTGGTTCGACGGCGGCGAGACTGTGCGCCTGGCCCGGCTCGTACCAGATCTCGTCGTAGATCTCGTCGGTGAGCACCTGGACGTGCGGGTGGGCGAGCAGCACTTCGGCCAGGGCGCGCAGTTCGTCGGGCGAGTACGCGGCGCCGGTCGGGTTGCCCGGGGAGTTGAGGACGACCCAGCGGGTGCGGTCGGTGAGGGCGGAGGCCAGCCGTTCGGGCGTCAGCTTGAAGCCCTCGGCCTCGGGGCAGGGGACGACGACCGGGGTGCCGTCGTTCGCGAGCACCATGTCGGGGTACGAGACCCAGTACGGCGCCGGGATGACGACCTCGTCGCCCGCGTCCAGGGTGGCCATCAGCGCGAGGAAGATGATCTGCTTCGCGCCGCCGCCCACCGCGATCCGGTCGCCGGAGTAGTCGAGACCGTGCCGCTCCCGGAGCCGGCCGGCGATGGCGGTGCGCAGTTCCGCGGTGCCGTTGACCGGCGTGTATTTGGTGTCGCCCCGCTGGATCGCCTCGATCGCGGCGGCCTTCACATGGTCGGGGGTGTCGAAGTCGGGCTCGCCCACGGTGAGGTCGAGGATCTGCCGTCCCTGGGCCTTCAGTTCGCGGACCCGCTGGGCGGCCGCGGTGCTCGGCGAGGGCTTGATGCGGTCGACGCGCTGTGCGGTGCTCATTCAGTCGGTCCTCCGTTCGAAGTTGAGCCCGCCCGGGACCTGGAAGGTGGGCAGGATCTCCACATGGCCGATGTTGACGTGGCGCGGCGAGGAGATGGCGAATTCGATGGCGTCGGCGATGTCCTCGGGCTTGAGCGACTCATAGCCGTCGTAGAACTTGCGCTGCGCCTCTTCCATGTCGCCGAGGAGCCGGCCGAAGATCTCCGTCTCCACCCGTCCGGGGCAGATCTCGGTGACGCGGATCCGACGGCCGTATCCGTCCACCCGCAACTGCCGGGAGAGGGTGTGCACGGCCGATTTGGTGGCGTGGTAGATGGTGTTTCCGCCGAAGTTGTAGACGGCGGCGATGGAGCTGATGTTGACGATGTGGCCGAGGTCCCGTTCCACCATTCCGGGCATGACGAGCCGGACCAGGTGCAGTACGGCCTGGATGTTGACGGCGATCTGCTCGTCGACGGCGAACTCGTCGGCGGTGAGGATGTTCCCGGTGCGGGACACCCCGGCGTTGTTGACGAGGATGTCGGTCTGAAGGCCCTGGAGCTCGGCGGTCAGCGCGGCGGTGTCGGTGATGTCGACGGCGTGCGGGACGCAGCCGGTGCGGCGGGCGAGGTCGTCGAGCCGCTCGGCGTTGCGGGCGATGGCGTGGACTTCGAGGCCCTGCTTGGTCAGCCGTTCGACGACCTCGGCGCCGATTCCGGTGGAGGCACCGGTCACCAGTGCGGTCTTGTAGTCGGAAAAGGGCATGTGGCCTTCACTCCTTGGAGGTTGATGGGGTGATGCGGATGGAGCGGCCCGGCGTTACGCGTCTCGCAGCGGCAGATGTGCCTTGTCCGTCACCCGGGAGACCGCGATGAGCGTGCCGAGGGCGGTGATGACCGCGTAGAAGGCAGGCATGTTGACGTTTCCGGTCTGGGCGATGAGATAGGTCATCAGCAGCGGCGCGGTGCCGCCGAAGAGCGCCGAGGAGACGTTGTAGCCAAGGCCGTAGGCGGAGTAGCGGACCCGGGTCGGGAAGAGTTCGACGAGCAGGATGTGGATGACGCCGGTGTGACCCGCGAAGACGACGGCCATGACGCACGCGCCGAGAATCGCGAGCGCCACGTTGCCGGTTCCGATGAGCAGGTAACAGGGAATGCCCAGGATGGCCATGGCGACCGCGGCGCCCGACAGGACCTTCTTCCGCCCGATGCGGTCGGACAGCTTGCCCATGAACGGAATGGCGAGGGAGATGGCCACCAGGCTGGTCGAGGTGACGAGGAGCCCCTGCACCTTGCTGAAGTGCAGCTCGGTGCTCATGAACGTGGGCATGTAGCTGAACAGCACGTAGTAGCCGGAGCCGTTCATCAGCGGGATGAACAGGGCGAGCAGCATCGCGCGACGGTGCTCACGGGAGGTGAACGCCTCCTTGAGCGGGTTCTTCGAGAGGCCGCCCTCTTCCTTCAGCCGGTTGAAGTTCGGCGTGTCGCTGATGCGCTTGCGGATGTAGAGGCCCGCGATACCCAGCGGGACGGCGAGCAGGAACGGGATCCGCCAGCCCCACGACTCCATGGCGTCCGACCCGAGGCCGCTGGTCATGCCGGCGGCGATCAGCGTGCCGGTGAGCAGGGAGAGGAACGAGGCGATCTGGGCGTAGCTGGTGTAGAGCCCGCGCTTGCCCTCGGGGGCGTGCTCGGCGAGGAAGCTCATCGCGCCCGACGCCTCGCCGCCGACCGAGAAGCCCTGGAGTACGCGGAGCAGGATGAGGAGGATGGGGGCCGCGATGCCGATACTCGCGTACGTGGGCAGCATCCCGATCGCCGCGGTCGCGACGCTGATCAGCATGATGACGAAGACGAGCATCCGCTGGCGGCCTATGCGGTCGCCGAGGTGGCCGCAGATGATGCCGCCGAGGGGGCGGAAGAAGAACGAGACGGCGTAGCCGAGGAAGACGAGCTGCACCTGCACCGCGTTGGACGCGTCAGGGAAGAAGACGACTCCCAGGGTGCCCGCCATGAAACCGAAGATGCCGTTGTCATACAGCTCGGCGAAGATGCCAACGCATCCCGCCATGGTCACTTTCCGCGCGGTTCTCGGATCAACGGTGTTGGGTACCGGCTGAGCGGCGACGGCGGCCATAATGTCTCTTTTCTGCTGGCGCGGTGTGGCTGGCGGGGACGGAACACTCACAGCTGGGAAGGGACGGGGAGACGGTCTTACGGCGTGGCGGGGACGGGGATGCGCAGGGCGTCGAAGGCCGTGCGCACGCGGGCCTTGAGCGCGTGGATGGCCTGTCGCTGGACTCGGTAGGCGCTCACGGCGTCGGCGACCGTGCGGCGCCGGAACCGGACGGACTGGCCGGGTCTGGCCTGTCCGAGCGCGGACAGACCCGTCGCCGTCACCACGGCGAGCACCGGGTAGCCGGCGGTGACGCCGCGGCCGCGGTGCAGGACGAGCAGTTCGTCACCGGCGGGCACCTCGACCGCGCCGACGGGCACTCCCCGGGAGAGCAGCTCGCCGCTCGCCACCCGCCGTGGTACGTCGCCGCTCATGCGCAGCCCGATGTGGTTGCTGCGCGGGGTCACGGTGAACGCCGACCGGAACAGCCGCTCGGCGGTGTCGCCGAACTCCTCGAGGTCGGGCCCGTCGGTCACATCGATCGTCCACGCGTCGCCGAAGGGCGGCACGGGCACGTTCAGCCGGAACAGCGGTATCCGGAACACCGGGTGATCGATCGGCGGGCAGGGTGTGCGCACGGCCAGCTCGTCGTCGCCACGCAGGGAGTGTGCGAAGCCCAGGATCGTGTCGGGGGCGCAGCTGCCGAGCAGGTACGGGGTCTCCACCGAGCCGAGAATGGCCAGGTAGACCCGCAGGCCCAGCCGGATGCCGGTGATGGCGATGGTCTCCCCGGCGCGTACCGACACGGGCTCCCACTGGTTCCGCCGGACGCCGCCCACGGTCACCTCGGCGGGCGCGCCGGTCACCGCGATGAGCACATCGGCCGAGGGAGTGCAGCTGAAGTCCAGTGCGGTGACCTCGATCAGCGGCGCTGCCTCATCGTTTCCGGCCAGAACATTGGCGACGCGGGCGGAATGCTGGTCGAGTGCTCCGTTGACCGGCAGTCCGTAGCGGGAGTGGCCGAAGCGGCCGAGGTCCTGCACGGTGGCGAGACCCGCCCGGTGGACGGTCAGGGTGTCAGCCATGGGCAGCCGCCAGGGGGGTGCCGGCGTACTCGTCCCACTGCTCGGGGCCGATCGGCACGAACTGGAATGTGTCGCCGGGCCGGTACGGGGCCAGTGGTTCGGCGTCGAGGTCGAGGACGCGCAGCGGCGTACGCCCCAGCAGCGGCCAGCCGCCGGGTGAGGGCATGGGTGAGATGACGGCCTGCCGTCCGGCCACCGCGATCGAGCCGGGCACGACGCTCGTCCGTGGCGAGGCGAGCCTCGGGACCGGCTTCGGGAAGGCGGGGCCGTCCATCATCGGGGCCGCCGCCGGGGCTCCGAGGCAGCGGACCGTGAGCGGAGCGGCGGAATGCAACGCCACCACCTCGTGCTCGGTCAGCCCCAACTGCTCGGCGACGACGGGCAGATCGGGGCCGTGTTCACCGCCGTACACCACCGGCACCACGAAGCGCCGGGACGGTGTCGTCAGGAGGGTCCCTTCGCCGAGCCGGTCGGCCTCGTACCGCAGGGCACGCCGTACCGTCGTGTGATCGGTGTGGAAACAGTCGAACTCGATCAGCAGTGAGTCATAGGTGGGCACGATGCCGTACACCCCGCCGGGCCGGGCCGCCTCGAACGCGTCGGCCAGAGCGTGCACGGTCTGCCAGGCGCGGGCGGTGCCACCCGTCGCCTTGACCACAACGGCCGAATCACCGCAGTCCGCGATCACGATGTCGCCGCCCATCTCAGACGCTCCTGCCGGCCGTGGTGTTGGCGGCGCTGGTGCCGTCGGCCTCGGCGTTGGCGGCCTTGGCGTCCAGGACGTTTGCCAATGGTGTGATCTGCACGCCGGCGGCGAGGAGTTCGCGGCGTATCCGGTGCGCGAGCGTGATCGCCCCAGGGGTGTCGCCGTGCAGCAGCACGGTGTCGCATTCGACCGGGAGGTCACGGCCACCGACGCCGCGCACCACCCCTTCGGTGACCATCCGCACGGTCCGCTCGGCGATCTCCCCCGGGTCGTGGATCACCGCACCCGGTTCGCTCCTGGGCACCAGCGTGCCGTCGTCGCGGTAGGCCCGGTCGGCGATCCCGACGATGCCGACCCGCAGGCCGCGGGCGCGGGCGGCGTCGGCGAGCGCGCCGTCCTGGGCCAGGACGATCAGCGACCGGTCGAGTGACTCCACGGCCTCGGCCACCGCCTGCGCGTAGTCCGGCCGGGTCGCCACCAGGTTGCCGAGGCGGCCGTGCGGCGCGATATGGCGCACCTGAGTGCCGTGCGCGGCGGCGAACGCCCGCAGCGCGCCGATCTGGTACAGCATGTCGGTCCGGACTTCGTCCGGGGTCAGGTCCATCGCACGGCGGCCGAACCCGACGAGATCGGGAAAGCTGGGGTGTGCGCCCACGGCGACACCGCGCCGGACACAGTGGCGGACGGTCGCGTCCATGATCCGAGGGTCTCCGGCGTGGAATCCGCACGCGATATTCGCCGATGTCAGCACGTCCAGCAGCGCTTCATCGTCACCCATCGTGTAGGCGCCGAACCCCTCGCCCAGATCTGCAACGAGATCGACCATGTACGTCATGACGTCCTCCAGACAAAGGAAAAAAGCGACGTCGTCACTTCTTCGATTTCGGGTCCGGCCCGGAATCCGAGTTTCGGTGAACCTAATCCCGTTGTCGGGTGGCGGCAAATAGGCGTTACGTGTGACGTAATCAGCGCTCGATATGACCTGGCCCACACGCGTCGCCGTCCGCCGGACGCCGTGGGCCTACCATGAGACTCCGCTGAGGCTGGAGGGCCATCCATGGACACCAGGCGTCTTTACTCATTCGTGAAGATCGTTGACGCCGGGAGCATCACGCGCGCTGCCGACATCCTGCACATCGCCCAGCCCGCGCTCAGCCAGCAACTCTCCATGCTGGAAGCCCAGTTCAAACAGCAACTGCTGATCCGCAGCAAGCGCGGAGTGGCGCCGACCGAGGCGGGCCGTGCGCTGTACCGGCACGCGCAGCTCATCCTGCGCCAGGTCGATCTCGCACACGCGGCGGTCGACGTGTCCGGCCGGGCCCCGGCCGGCAGCGTCTCGGTGGGCCTGGCCCCCTACAGCATGGGCGCGGCGCTTGCGCTGCCCCTGCTCAGGAGCGTGCGCGAGCGCTACCCCGACATCCTGCTGCACATCAACGAGAACTTCGGCGGGGTCATCAGCGAAGCGATCATGACCGGCCGGATGGACATGGCCTTCATCTACGGGGCCGGTCCGCTGCGAGGGGTGCAGTTCGAGCCGCTGCGCACCGAGGATCTCTTCCTGATCGCCGCGCCGGGCGCGAACACTCCGGGTGGCGACGATGAGGTGTCGCTGAAGGAGCTGGCCGACGTCGGGCTGCTCCTGCCCAGCCGTATCCACACCATCCGCCAAGTCGTGGATGCCGCGTTCCAGCAGGCGTCGCTGCAGCCCCGGGTGATCGGTGAGCTCGAATCGGTCCTGACCCTGGTCAGCGCCGTCGGCGCCGACCTCGGGGCGACGGTGCTGCCCTGGTCGGCGGCGCGCGCCATCCTCGATGTGCGGAACCTGGAGGTGCGGCGGATCGTCGATCCGGCCATCCAGGTCAAGCTGTCCCTCTGCACCTCCGACCATCAGCCGCTGTCGGAACCCGCCCACGCCGTGCACGACCTGTTTCACGAACTGATCACTGACTTCGGCTAGCCGGGATCGCGTTCACATATTCCGGCCGCCGAAGGCGTCACACGAAACATCTATGTGCTGCCAACGAAACATTTATGTGTCGCTATATCGCGCCCTCACTGGCGTCTTTTCGGGAATCCGCAGCGGCAAATGCGTAAAGCGTTTACCGATTTCCCGGGCCGACGCCCTCCGGGGGCGGTCCGCTGGTGCCCCGTACCGTCAGCTTCGGATCCAGCACCGCCTCCCGCGGCTCCGGCGCCTTGCCCTCCAGCCGCTCCACCGCGAACCGCACCGCGTGCTCGGCCATGAGCACCGCGTCCTGGCGGACCGTGGTCAGGCCGATCGGCATCAGATGGGAGAGGTGGCTGTCGTCGTAGCCCACGACGGACAGATCGCGCGGGACGTCGACGCCCGCCTGGGTCAGGGTCATCAACAGCCCCATCGCACAACGGTCATTGCCCGCGAGGACCGCCGTCGGCAGGGGCCGGCCGTGGTCGCGCTCGTCAAGCAGCAGTCGCCCCGTCTCGATGCCGGACTGCTCGGTGTGGTCGCCGGGGATCACCCGTAGTTCCGGCTCCAGGCCATGACGGCGCATCGCCGCACGGTAGGCGCGGCGGCGTTCGGCCGAGCCCGGTCCGCGGCCGCCGTCGATGTGCACGATCCGGCGGTGGCCCAGTTCGACGAGGTGCTCCATGGCCTGCCGTACGCCCTTGCCCTCGGCCGTGTGCACGCTGTCGACGCTGGCGTGGGGGACTCGGCGGCCGACGGAGACGGTGACCGTGCGGTGTCCCAGGGCGTCGATGTCCGCGGGCTGCGCGTCGGGCCCGAGGAGGATCACCGCCTCGCAGCGGTGGCCGAGCAGCGCCTCGACTGCCTTGGCCTCGCCGCGCCCCTGAGCGGTCGCGGAGAGCAGGACGTCGTAGCCGAGCCGCTCGGCCTCGGGGTAGATGCCCTCGACGAGGTCGGCGTGGAAGGGCTGGCGAACGGTGAACATCACGCCGAGCGTGCGGCTGCGGCCGCGAGCCAGCAGGCGGGCCGCGCTGTCGGGCCGGTAGCCGATCTCGTCGGCGACGCGCAGCACCCGGTCGCGGGTCTGCGGGCTCGCTCCCGGCTGATCGCGGAAGACGATCGAGACGAGCGCCCGGGACACGCCTGCTCTCTCCGCGACATCCGCCATGGTGGGCCGCTGCTTGCCCGATCCATCCACCTGTGACCACCCTCCGACGCCGCCCACCTTACGGGCAGTCGTGAAACCCCGCGGCAACAAACTATTGACATGACATTCGGACAGGGACCATCGTACTCGCCTAGAGCGCGCTAGTAGAGCGCGCTAGTCAACCGTTCCCCCTCCCCTCGAACCGGTAGGAGGCGGCCATGGACGTCAGGGACGACGCGACACAGGCCCCCACACCAGCCACCGCCATCACGGACCCCGCTCCGCGGGCGGTCTCCCGGCGGCTGCGGATCATCACGGTCGTCGCCACCTTCGGCGGTCTCCTCTTCGGCTACGACACCGGCGTCATCAATGGCGCGCTGCCCTATATGACCGACGACCTGGGCCTCACCCCGGTCACCGAGGGCATGGTCACCAGCTCGCTCCTCCTGGGTGCCGCCATCGGCGCGGTCACCGGTGGCCGGCTGTCGGACGCACGCGGACGGCGGCGCACCATCCTCGCCCTGGCCGTGCTGTTCTTCATCGGCGCGCTCGGCTGCACCCTCGCCCCCACCACCGCGATCATGGTCGTGGCACGGTTCGTCCTCGGCCTCGCGGTCGGCGGGGCGTCGGTGACCGTACCGGTCTACCTCGCGGAGATCTCACCCGCCGAACGGCGCGGAGCCCTGGTCACCCGCAATGAACTCATGGTCGTGAGCGGCCAGTTGCTGGCCTTCACCTCCAACGCGATCATCGCCCAGGTGGGCGGCGAGTCGGGCGGCGTCTGGCGCTGGATGCTCGTGCTGGCCACAATTCCGGCCGTCGTGCTGTGGTTCGGCATGCTGGTCATGCCGGAGAGCCCGCGCTGGCTGGCCTCCCAGAGCCGGTTCACCGACGCGCTCGGCGTTCTCGAACAGGTCCGTTCCCAGCAGCGGGCCGAGGCCGAGCTGAGTGAGGTGTCCGCGCTCGCCATCAAGGAGGAGCAGCAGAAACTCGGCGGCTGGCAGGACATGAAGGCCACGCCCTGGGTACGCAAGCTGATGTTCATCGGCTTCGGCATCGCGATCGTGCAGCAGATCACCGGCGTGAACACGATCATGTACTACGGCACGCAGATCCTCACCGACGCCGGCTTCGCCTCGGACAGCGCGCTGACGGCGAACATCGCCAACGGTGTGATCTCGGTGCTGGCCACGTTCGTCGGCATCTGGCTGCTGGGCCGCGTCAACCGCCGCCCGATGCTGATGACCGGCCAGCTCGGCACCACCGCCGCCCTGCTGCTGATCGGCGTCTTCTCCCTGGTGCTGCCCTCGGGCGACGGACGCGCGTACGCCGTGCTCGCCATGACCATCACCTTCCTCGCCTTCCAGCAGGGCGCGATCTCCCCGGTGACCTGGCTGATGCTCTCGGAGATCTTCCCCATGCGGATGCGCGGCTTCGGCATGGGTGTCGCGGCCGTGGTGCTGTGGCTGACCAACTTCGTGATCGGTCTGGTCTTCCCGTCCCTGGTCTCCGGGATCGGGATCTCCAACACCTTCTTCCTTTTCGTCGTGGCGGGCCTGCTCTCCCTCACCTTCGTCAAGCTCTACGTCCCCGAGACCAAGGGCCGCACGCTCGAAGTCCTCGAAGCCGAGCTCCGGACACGTTTCTCCTGACCCCGCTCCTGACCCCGCTCCTGAAGGAATCAACCATGACCGTACATATAGGTGTCATCGGCGCCGGAATGATCGGCCAGGACCACATCCGGCGACTCACCGAAGTCATCACCAGTGCCGCGGTCACCGCCGTGACCGACATCGACCAGGCCCGCGCCACGGAGGTGGCCACCCGCGTCGGCGCCACCGCACTGCCCACCGGCAGCGACCTGATCCACTCCCCCGATGTGGACGCCGTCCTCGTCACCTCCTGGGGCCCCACCCACGCGGAGCACGTACTGAACGCCATCGCGGTGGGCAAGCCGGTGTTCTGCGAGAAGCCGCTCGCCACCACCGCCGAGGACTGTCTGCGCATCGTGGAGGCCGAACGCACCCACGGCCGCCGCCTCGTCCAGGTCGGTTTCATGCGCCGTTTCGACGCCGGCTACCGCCAGATGAAGGACGTGCTCACCTCGGGCGCCATCGGCACTCCGCTCATCGTGCACTGCGCGCATCGCAACCCGACCGTGCCGGACACCTATGTCTCCGCGATGGCGGCCCAGGACACGGCCGTACACGAGATCGACGTACTGCGCTGGCTACTCGACGACGAGATCAGCTCGGTCCAGGTGATCACCCCGCGCGCCACCGGCAAACGGTTCGGCCACCTCAAGGATCCGCAGATCATGCTCTTCGAGACGGCGAACGGTGTCCGCATCGACCTGGAGGTCTTCGTCAACTGCCAGTACGGCTACGACATCCAGTGCGAGACCGTGGGCGAGGACGGCCTGGTCAGGCTGCCGGACCCGGCAGCCGTCGGCATCCG
Source organism: Streptomyces sp. NEAU-YJ-81 (assembly GCF_017592595.1). Taxonomy (NCBI): domain Bacteria; kingdom Bacillati; phylum Actinomycetota; class Actinomycetes; order Kitasatosporales; family Streptomycetaceae; genus Streptomyces; species Streptomyces sp. NEAU-YJ-81. The sequence goes on from NZ_JAGFNO010000004.1 coordinate 223,131, forward strand.
CACCGCCGGGCGGCACGGCACCGCCGTGTTGCAGGACTGGAAGGGCCGGTTCGGCGATGCCTTCGACACCGAGTTCGGCGAGTGGGTCGCCTCCGTCGCGGCGGGCGCCGAGCCCACCGGCCCGTCTTCCTGGGACGGCTACGCCGCCACCGTCATCACCGACGCCGCCGTCCAGTCCCTGGAGTCGGGCGGCCAGGTCGTCACCGTCGATATGAAGCCCCGACCCGCCTTCTACGGAGCCACCTCGTGAAGATCGCACTCGACCCCTACATGCTCCGCGCGCTACCGCTCGACGAGATGGTGCGCACGGTCGCCGAACTCGGCTACAGCTACATCGAGTTGTCCCCGCGCGACGACTTCATGCCGTTCTTCCGCCACCCCCGGGCGGACGACGAGCGCGTCGCGGCGCTGAAGCGCGCCCTGCGCACGCATGGTGTCCAGCTCTCCTCCGTGCTGCCGCTGTACAAGTGGTCCTCACCCGACGAGACCGAGCGGCAGGCCGCCGTCCGCTACTGGAAGCGGATGATCGAGATCACCGCCGACCTCGAATGCCCGCTGATGAACTCGGAGTTCAACGGCCGCCCCGAGCGCGCCGCCGAGAGCGAGGCCGCCTTCTGGCGCTCGTTGGAGGAACTGCTGCCGCTCTTCGAACGCGAGGGCATCGCCCTCAACCTCGAAGCCCACCCGGACGACTTCTGCGAGGAGAACACTCCCGCCGTCGACCTGGTCCGCGCCATCAACAAGCCCTGGGTGAACTACCTCTACTGCGCTCCGCACACCTTCCACCTCTCCGGTGCCGAGCCGACGGCGGACATCGCGGCGATGATGCGCTACGCGGGCGACAAGCTCCAGCATGTGCACATCGCGGACTCCTTCAACCACAAGGGCTCCTCCGGGCTGCGCTACATCCTCAACCCGCCCGGCACCCCCGCCCGCATCCACCAGCACCTGGACATCGGCCAGGGCGAAGTTGACTGGGACACCTTCTTCGGCACCCTCCGCGAGCTGAACTTCGACGGCGTGGCCACCGCCTGTGTCTTCGCCTGGGAGGAGCGGGCCCGGGACTCCTCCGCCTTCATGCTGAACCGCATCCGCAAGGAGTTCACCGCGTGAAACGGGGTGGCCGGACCGGCTGCGTCGGGTCCGGCCACCTTCGCACTGGCGGAGGCACCGGCGGAAGCACCGGCGGAGCGCCAAAGTCTCGTTAAAGGTCATCACGGCGGCGTAAGGGGAGCGTCAGGGTGCGTTCCATCCGCCCTGTGCCCCGCTTAGCGTGCCCGTATGGAACGGCTGATGGGCGGGCCCGCCCGAACGCCCCGTGGCGGCCGTCCGCGTGCGGACGCGCGGTGGGCGGTGTGTCTGGCGCTGGCGTTCGGTGGGGTGACGACGCTGCTCGACTGGGCCTCGGGCGGGCTCACCGTGGGGCGGGCCGATCTGTGGGCGCTGCTCGCGGTGGTGGTGTTCACCGTATTGCGGCCACCGCGGGTGACGGCGGGCGGCGGCTGGCTCACGGTACGGGGGCTCGTACGCGTCCGCCGGGTGCGCACCGACGCCCTGGCCGGGGTGTGGCAGGACGGCCGGATCGCCACGCGCCTGCTCCTGTGGGACGTCTACGGCCACCGGGTGACGCTCGACCTGCGCGTCCTGGTCGCGGATCCCCTGCTGTGGCATGAGCTGGACACCGGTGCCCGGCGCTCACTCGAACGCGGTACGTTGCGGCACGGCACGGAGATCCTGCTGCTACTGGGCCGACACCTCGACGACACGGCCACCCGGGGGATCCTCGGGGCGTCCGGCCTGAAGTAGGCGGCGCGGGCGCGGACCGTACGTGGCCGGGCCGCCGGGCCGCCTCAGGGGCACACCGATCACGTCTGGGGCCGCGGCGGCGGATCAGCCACGCAGTGCCCGCAGGTGGGCGCTGCGAACGTCGGCGGTCTGGCCCTGCACCACCAGGAACAGGCCCTCCCGGGCCAGCCGCTGGGCAGGGCTGCCGAGGCCGAACGCCCGGCCGCCGCCCGCGACGATCGCCGCGGTGGTGGCGGCGCGCAGCACGTCGTAGGCCCGGGTCTTCACCGCGAGCCGGTCCGCCAGTCGCTCGCCCGCCGGAACCTCGTCCACCAGCGCGTACGCCTCCCGGCGCACCTCACGCAGCCGCTCGCCCAGCACCTGCGCCGTCTCCTTCGCCTCCGCGTCCCCGGCGGCCTCCAGCAGTTCCAGGGCCGCCCCGGCCACGCCGAACACGGCCGGGTTGGGGTTGGTGTTCTTCGGCCGGTCCGCGATCGCCCACTCCTCGTAGGGACGGCTCCAGACCACGTCCTCCTCGGGCACCACCAGGCCGTCCAGCTCCAGGCCTACCGTGCGGGTGCCGGTCAGCGCGGCCAGTTGGAGTTGCGGTGTGGGCCGCAGACCAGGCTGCTCACGGGCGTCCGCGAAGGCGAACAGCGCCTCGCCGTCGTCGGTGACCCCGGCGAGCAACATCACGTCGTTCAGGCCCCAGCCGGTGTACCACGGCACCCGGCCGTCGAAGCGCCTGCCGCCCGGGACCCGGGTGACCCGCACCGGCTTGCGAGGGTAGGCCCGCAGATGGGAGAAGGCGATACCGGACAGCAGCGTGCCGTCGCACAGCGGCCTCAGCAGCCGCTCGCGCGCCGGGGAGTCGGCGGCTGCGAGCATCCTGACCGGGCTGTGGTGCTGGGCCTGGACGAAGTAGGTGGAGCAGCAGGCCCCGGCCAGGATTTCGGCGATCTCCCGGGCGACCGCGTCCGGCACCTGCGCCCCGCCGTACGCCACCGGGCCGCTCACCCCGAGCACCCCGGACCTCTTGACCTCGGCTATCGTGGCCGGGGAGACGCCCTCGCGGTCGGCGGACTCGGCGCCGGGCGCCAGCACCTCGTCGGCGAGGCACCGGGCCGCCTCGATCAGCGTCGGGGCCGGGGCGGTCATGACCGCTCCTTTCGTTGGCTCGTCGGCGTGGGTGATGCGTCGGCTTGTCGGCGTGGGCGATGCTTTGCGGCGTCGAGCAGCTTACGCGTGAGCGTCGGGGTGGCGGCGGCCCTGGTCGGCGCGGCCGGAGTCCGAGGAAGCGGGGCAGCCGGGATCACAGCGGCACGCGGAGTGAGGACCGGCCCTCCCGCCAGACGCCCAGAAGCTCCTCGGCGAGGCGGTCTTCCAGCAACACGCTGGCATCGACGCCGAACGCCACGTCCGCGGCCAGTCCCGGTTCGCGCTTCAGAAGCTCGTCGATCACCCCATGGCGTACGACCTGCTCGTGGACTGCGTCCGCCTCCACATGCTCGGTGTGGAAGAACACCGCCGCCTCGCCCCCACCCAGCCGTCGCAGCGCCTGGGCCAGCCGGTCGGACGCGGGCGAGGAGGTGATCTCGACCGTCGCGAAGTGTCCCACCAGAGCGCCACGCAGCGCCCTGTGCAGCCCCAGCAGCGACATCATGTTGACCACCGCCAGCATCCGCGCCGACGTGGCGTCCAGATAGTGGTTGTACGTCGGATCCAGAGCCAGGTCGGCCATCAGATCGGCGAACAGCTCCGCATGCACCCGCTCCCCGCGCCCGGCCCCGAACTCGTCGTACTCCACCGCCGCCATCGCAGCCTTGGCCTGGCCCCGCAGCCGCGGAATGACCCACACATGCGGGTCGGCCTCCTTGAGCTGGTACAGCGACCGATGCGCGATGTACTCACGCAGCTGCCACAGCTCACCCTCGTCCCGGAGATAGTGCGACACGCCCGCCCCGTCGGCCGGCTCCACCAGCAGCCCGGCCAGGGCGGCGTCCGGGTCGTCGTGGGTGGTGGCATCGGAGCGCAGCGCATCCAGAAAGCGGCGTTCCAGGGCCTGCCGCATACGGAGCAGATCCGGGTCCCACTCCCACGCGTCGTCCACACCTGAGAAGCTCTGGTAGTGGAGTTCGTAGCACATGTACAGCGCTAGCTGCAGATCCTCGCCGTAGGGGCCGGCCTCCCGGAGCGACCGGCCGACGGGCGGTGTCGCCCGGCCGGGCTCACGTACGAGGGCGTCGACGAGCGCACCGGACACCTCTCCCCGTGCCGTGGGCAGGGGCGTCAGCCGGGTCGTTTTCGCCGGACGCGTTTCGCTCACTGTTCCTTCCACCTCTGTCGCGGCGGGCCGTCCCTGTCGTGGCGGGCCCCGCCCCGGCCACTCCGGAAGGTGAACACGACGTGCGAGGCCATGAGTCGGTGGCGAGGAACGAGAGAGACACCGGCACAAGGCCCTCCGGCGGTCCGTACGACGCCACCGCGGCCGGGGTTCCGCGAGCGGTCACCTCAGCTCGCCCCGGTCACCTACAGCACGGCGATCGCGAACGCGATGCAGAAGGCCGCGAACAGCACCACAAAGGCCCAAATGATGATCGTGGGGCCGGTCGACCAGCCTTTCGTGGGGTTGTATGTCTCCTGGGGGCCCGCTTCCGAGAGGCCGTCTTCGGCCGGTGGGGTCTCCCCCGGGGGCACGCCCACGCTGGGCCGTAGTCCGGGAGTGCGCTCGGGGTCCGGGACTGGGTTTCGCTGATTCATCTCCGATGCGCTCCTTTCCGCCTTCGGGGCGCCGCCTACCCGGGGCCCGCCACCCCGCACGACCCGTACGAGGCGCTGTCCCCGGTGGACTCTTCCCACGATACGGCGGAAATCGCACCCGGCACGGCGTGGCGTTCGCGGCCCACCGTGAGCGTCACGGTTGCTTCGCGTTCGAGGCCGTGCCGGTGGTGTGGAACACCAGGTGCCCGTCCGCGACCTCCACCCGGGCCCGGTCGCCCGGGACGTGCCCGGTTTACACCTGCGCCCCCGACCCGTGCGGCCGTCACGGACCACGTCGTGGCCGGGCGTCCCCGTGCGCTCGATCGCATGGCTAGGGTGATCCGGCATACCGAGGACGTCGCGTGACCAGCAGGAGGTGGCGAGTGGGGTCAGCCGATCCCCTGGCGATACGGGTCCCGGTCGGGGAAGGCTCCGATCGCTGGGCCAGCCGGGCCACCCCTCGCCGCGTCCTGCTGGTGGTGCACAACGTCACCTCTGCCGGACGCCTGCTGGACGTGCTGCCGCTGTTCCACGACGACTTTCGGGTGCAACTGCTGGCCACGTCGACGGAGTCATCCGCCTTCCAAGGAGGGATCCGCGAGCTGTTCGCCGAGCTGGGTCTGCCCGTGCTGCCCTGGGAGCAGGCGCTGGCAACACCGGTGGACCTGGCGGTTTCCGCGAGCTTTGGCGGTCAACTCGACCGGCTTCACGGCAGGTTAGCCGTACTGTCCCATGGCGTCGGATACACCAAGAAGCTGGTGGTGACGGAAGCCGGAGAACGCGAGCCGACGTTCGGGCTGTCCCCGGAGTGGCTGCTCGCGAACGGCGAACCCTTCGTGGACGGCCTCGTGCTGTCCCATCCGGAGCAGCTGGAGCGGTTGCGGCGGGTATGCCCCGAAGCCGAGGAGGCGGCCGTCCTCGCGGGCGACCCGTGCTTCGACCGCCTGTTGGCCGGCCGTGCCTACCGTGAGCGGTTCCGGCGGGCTCTGGGTGTGCGGCGCGGTCAGCGGCTCGTCGTTCTCAACTCCACCTGGAATCCGGAGGGGTTCTTCGGGAACGGCGGTGACCATGACGTCCTGCCGAGTCTGCTGCCCCGGCTCGCCGCCGAGTTGCCGGCCGACGACTATCGGCTGGTGGCCGTGTTGCATCCGAACATCTGGTACGGACACGGTCCGGGGCAGATCCGGGTGTGGCTGGACCGGGCCCGCCGCAGCGGTCTCACGTTGATCGACCCCGTGCACGCATGGCGGCAGGCGCTGCTGGCGGCGGATGTCGTGGTGGGGGATTTCGGGGCGGTCTCCTACTACGCCGCGGCGCTGGGCATCCCCGTACTGCTGGCGTCCGCCACCCAGGACCGGCTGGATCCGGCGGCGCCACTCGCCACGTTCGTCCGGGAGGCGCCGCGGCTCGATCCGCACGGCCCACCACGGGATCAGCTGGAGGAACTGCTGGCGTGGCACCGCCCGCTCGCAGGTCCGGCGGAGTTCACCAGCTCGGCCCCGGGCGCCTCGGCGGCGCTGCTGCGGCGGCTCTTCTACGGCCTGATGGATCTCCCCGAGCCCCCGGCCCCCGCGCTGCTGGAGCCGCTGCCCCTGCCACCGTACGATCCCCCACGGCGCACGGCTCCCCTGAACGTCCGTACCCGTGTGCAGGGAACCGAGGTCCGCATCGAGCGCACCACGGGGCACCCGTACGACGCCGTCGGCGAAACACACCTCGCCGTGCACGAGGACACCCGGGACCCCGGCGACCTGGCCCTGGCCGACGTGATCGTACGCGAGGGGCAGCCGGACGACCCCCGCCTCGGTGGCCCGGAGGAGTGGAGCGCGGAGGTGCTGGACCGGCATCCGCACTGTGCGCTCGCCGTGTACGTGAGCGGGCCGGACCGGTGCACGGTGCGCGACCGGGATCACGGCGTGTTCCAGCTCAAGGCGGGCCCGGGGGCGGACGCCGACCCGGCCGCGTACGCCTCCTCGCTGCACGCCTGGCTGGCGGGCGGCCAAACCGTGCCGCCCGGTGGGACGACGCTCCGGGTGCACACGGCCGGCGGCGTGCACCCGGTGGCGGTGATGCCCGCTAGCGCGGGGGTTGGCAGCGCAGCCGAAGGCGGGCGAGATGGTTCAGGTGCGGAGTCGCCTTCTCCGGGTTGAGCAGGCGCTCGGCCTCGGCGATCTTCGTCAGCGCCTCGGCGTCGTCGCCGGCGTCGTGCAGCGTCTCGGCGAGGTCGGTGAGGGCGCGGGCCTGGTTGTACGCCTCCCCCCGTTCCGCGAAGAAGTCCCGCGCGGTCTCCAGGCGGACGCGGGATTCCTCCAGCCTGCCCAGACCGCGCAGAGCACGCCCCTGGTGGCGTTCGGCCAGGGCGAGGGCACGTGGCAGATCCTCCGCACCCTCCTGGCCGGGAGCGATCCGCCGGTAGATGCGCTCCGCCTCGACGAACCGCTCGTACGCCGCGTCGTACCGCCAGTGGTTCAGATTCAGCAGGCCCAGCATCTCGACGGACGACGCCTCGCCCCGTGCGTGTCCCGCGGCGCGTTCACACGCGGCGGCGGTGTGCACCGCGCGGTCGGCCTCGTCCCACAGCCTCAATTCGCCCAGACAGTGGCCCAGTTGGAAGTGGAGCGCACCCGCCATGCGGGGATCCGCGTGATGCCGGTCGGCACACCGGGCCGCGATCCGGAGGGCGGGCAGCACCTCGTCCCAGAACCCGGCCTTGAGCTGCACCGGCCACAGCGCGCGGGCCATGCGCATCGCCGTGTCGATGTGCTGGTACTCCTCCGCCACGGATACCGCCCGGACCACGTTTCCGGTCTCGGCCAGCAGCGCCGCCATGCCCTCGGCCTCGTCACGATACCGAGTGCCCCGCGCCGGTGCCGGCTCGGTCCGCCAGCTCTGCGGCAGCGCCGCGTGCGCGGCGTGCAGCGCTCGGTTCAGCAGTCCGTCGAGGGCCCGGGACATCGCCGCGGAGCACTCCGGGATCCCGTGTTCCAGGGCGGCGGTGTCCGCCAGAACGCGACGCACCTCGGGCCGGAAACGGTACCGGCCGTCGCCCAGGGCCTCCACCAGCTGTGCGCCCGCCGCTTCGGCGAGCATCCCGGCGGCTTCCTCCTGGCCGACCGCGGCGGTGTCCGCCGCCAGCCGGGCGTCGATCGCGGGCCAGCCGCCCAGAGCGGTCAGCCGGCAGAGCCGTGCCGTGTCCGGCCTGAGGCGGCGGCAGGCGCTCCGCACCATGCCGTGCACCGGATTGCGTGCCGTGGACCCCGCCACGTCCTCCGGCAGCGGCGGCTCATCGGCCAGCAGGCTCATCGCCGCGGCCTTCAGGGCGAAGGCGTTGCCCGCGCAGTGGCCCAGCAGGGACGGCATCCGAGGCTTCGCCAGCGCCACCTTCTCCGGCCCTGCCACCTTGCGCAGCATCTTCACCGCGTCCCGGTCGCTCAGCGGCGGTACGGCGATGCGCTCCGCCTCCAGCGCGAAGGCCGGACCGGAGGCGACCACCAGCAGGAAGACCTCCGGCGTGGCCGGGACAAGGCCGCGGACCTGCGCGGCCGAGGACGCGTGATCGATCACCACCAACGCTCTGCGGCCGGCCAGCAACCGCCGATAGAGGTCCACGCGCGCCGACTCCGCGGGCGGAATCTCCTCGGGCTCGACGCCCATCTGCCCCAGCAGACGCAGCACGACGGCGGACGGCTCCAGTCCGCTCTCCCCGGCGGCATCGCGCAGGTCGACGTAGAACTGCCCGTCGGGGTACTGCGCGACCTGGTCGGCGCCCCAGTGGAGAGCCACCGCGCTGGTTCCGATCCCGGGCGGCCCGTATAACAGCGCGACCCGTGGCCGCCCCGCCGCGGCGCGGGTCGCCTCCCGCTTCAGCCGCCGCAAGACGGCCTGACGGTCGGTGAAATCCCGTGCGGCAGGCGGCAGTCCGGCACCGGCATGCAGCGTCACCTCGGAATCCTGCAAGGTCCGCAGCAGAATGGCCCACTCACCACCGCGCCGCGGATCCCCGCTGAGGCGCGGATGCATCTCCCGCGCCAGCACCTGCCACCCCTCCGGGGTGGCCGGCAGCGGCGTCTCCCGCCCCAGGGTCCGCCTCACCAGTGCGCCCGTCGACAGCAGCATCTGCTTGCCCATCTCCCCGGCGGCGCCGTTCCCCACCGCGGTGAGGAACGCGGTGAGCGCACTCACCGTCACGACCTCGAACACACCAGCCCCTCCCCTGGTACCCATCCGGACCTTGGCCGGACTGTATCCCCGCGGCCACCACAGGAGACAGCCGAGTCTCCCCAACTCCGCTCGACGGCCACCCGCACGACCACGATAGGCCACAAGGACACGACACACTGTTACTTCCATCGGGATGCGGAACCGGCGGCGGCCGAGCCACCGGTGGCAAAACCCTCGCGGTGCGACGGTCGCGTTCTTGCGGGACGCTGGAGACAGGGGAGCGTGCCCGGGTAGTGCGACGGGCCGCGGGGTCGCGCCCGGCAGTGGCGCCGCACATCCGGGGTGACCTCCGCACCTAGTGAGGAAGGCGGGCCGTGATGAGCGCTTCGGATACGGACGCCATGAGGCGGAGCCAGGGCGAGCCGGCCCCACTCTCGGCGATCACGTTGAACGTCAACGATCAGGTGCGGCGTCTCGAGGTGGATCCGCGGACCTCGCTGCTCGACGCACTGCGCGAGCAGCTGCGCATGAGCGGGACCAAGAAGGGGTGTGATCACGGGCAGTGCGGTGCGTGCACGGTGCTGATCAACGGCCGGCGCGTCAACTCCTGTCTGACGCTCGCCGTCATGCATGAGGACGACGAGATCGTGACGATCGAAGGCCTGGGCGATCCCGACCACCTGGGTCCCATACAACGGGCCTTCGTCGAGCGTGACGGCTTCCAATGCGGCTACTGCACTCCCGGCCAGATCTGTTCGGCTGTCGGCATGCTCGCCGAGGTGGCGGCGGGTTGGCCCAGCCACGCCACCGCCGACGTGTCCGCGCCGCGGATCACCTTGACCGATGACGAGATCCGCGAGCGGATGAGCGGCAACATCTGCCGGTGCGCCGCCTATCCGAACATCGTCGCGGCCATCCGCGACAGCGCGGAGGGAGGCCCGGGATGAGGTCCTTCACCTATGAGCGGGCGACGGACACACAGGCCGCCGTCACCGCGGTGGCGCGATCCGGCGCGAAGTTCATCAGCGGCGGCACCAATCTGCTCGACCTGATGAAGCTCGACATCGAGGATCCGAGCCATCTGGTCGACATCAGCCGGCTTCCGCTGCGGGAAATCGAAGAGCTGCCGGACGGCGGACTGCGCATCGGCGCCCAGACGCGAAATTCCGATGTGGCCGCCGACGTCCGAGTGCGCACGCGCTATCCGGTGCTGTCGGAGGCGCTGGTATCGGGCGCCTCGGGCCAGTTGCGCAACAAGGCGTCCACCGGGGGAAATCTGTTGCAGCGCACGCGCTGTCCCTACTTCTACGACACGGCGGCGGGCTGTAACAAGCGGGACCCCGGATCCGGCTGCGCGGCGATCGGCGGGTTCAACCGGATACACGCGATCCTCGGCGCCAGCGACTCCTGCATCGCCACCCATCCCTCGGACATGGCCGTCGCGATGGCCGCTCTCGACGCGGAGATCGAGCTGCTCCGGGCCGACGGCTCGGTGCGCCGCGTCGCCATCACGGACTTCTACCGGCTGCCGGGCGATACCCCGAACATCGAGACCGTGCTGGCTCCCGATGAGATGATCACGGCCGTGGCGCTGCCCTCGCCCCCGACTGGACGGCAGATCTACCGCAAGGTGCGCGACCGGGCGTCGTACGAGTTCGCGCTGGTCTCGGTGGCCGCCATCGTCTCGGCCGATCAGGGAACGATCAGTGAGGCGCGCGTAGCGTTCGGCGGAGTGGCGCACAAGCCGTGGCGGTCCGTCGAGGCGGAGGACGCGCTGACGGGCCGTCCGGTCACGATGGCCACCTATCGCGACGCGGCCGAGGCGGCGATGCGCGACGCGGTCGGGCGGGGTGACAACGACTTCAAGATCGAGCTGGCCAAGCGCACGCTGTGCCGCACGCTGGCGCAAGCGGCCCAGGCGAGCTGAGGAGGCGAGATGATCGGGCAAGCCATGCAGCGTGTCGACGGCCCGCTGAAGGTCGCCGGCCGGGCCGCCTACGCCTACGAGCACTGGGAGGCCGGCCAACCGCTCTACGGGTTCATCGTCGGCGCGACGATCGGCAAGGGCCGCATCATCGGGATCGACACCGAGGACGCCGAAGGCGCACCTGGAGTGCGCATGGTGATGACGCATCTCAACGCCCCCGAGCAGGGCATCCGCGATGAGTCCATTCCGTTCGAATACTGGCGCGCCCAGCCGGTGCTGACCAGCCCGGACATCCACTACTACGGCGAGCCGGTGGCGCTGATCGTCGCCGAGACCTTCGAGCAGGCCCGGGCGGCGGCCGAGCTCATCGAGGTGGAGTACGCGGGCGGGCGGGGGCGGTTCGCCTTCGCCGAGCACGAAGGCGAGGCGTACGTCCCGAAAGCGGTCAACGCCGGACTGCCCACGGACACGTCAGTGGGCGATTTCGATGCCGGATTCGCCGGCGCGGCGGTCAAGGTCGACCAGCACTACACGACGCCGTATGGGTTCTCCATGCCCATCGAACCGAACGCGTGCCTGGTGGCACCGCGTGACGAGGACCTGATCGTCTACGTCAGCTCCCAGATCGTCGACGCGGCACAGGCATCGATCGCCAACACGCTGCGGATCGACCCGGCGCGGGTTCACGTGTTCGCCCCCTTCGTCGGCGGCGGGTTCGGATCCAAGCTGGGCATCCACGCCGAGACGATCCTGGCTGCGCTCGCCGCTCGCGAGCTGGACCACCCGGTCAAGGTCGCAATGACCCGGCAGCAGATCTTCCAGCTCGTCGGCATGCGCCCCACGTCGAGCCAGCGGGTCCGGCTGGGCGCGGAGCGCGACGGACGGCTGGCCGCGATCGCCCATGACGTCACCATGCACACCAACCCGGACGTGGAGTACGCCGAGCAGACCGCCGCCACCAGCCGCAGCCTCTATGCCGCGCCCCACCGGCTCACCAGTCACCGGCTCACTCCGCTCGACCTGCCGCGTGGGACGGACGTCCGCGCGCCGGGCGAGGAGCCCGGCCTGCTGGCGGTCGAGTCGGCGATGGACGAGCTGGCCGATACGCTCGGGATGGACCCGGTCGAGCTGCGGATCCGCAACGAGCCCACCCTCGACCCCGAGCGAGGCGTGCCGTACAGCGACCGGCATCTCGTCGAATGCCTGCGTGAAGGCGCGAGCCGGTTCGGCTGGGAGCACCGCCCCGCCACTCCTTCGAGCAGGCGCGAGGGACGGTGGCTGGTCGGCTTCGGGATGGCCGTGGCCATCCGGGTGCATCTCCAGGGGTCGGCCGCGGCGCGGGTGCGGTTGGAGGCGGATGGCACCGCCGTCGTCCAGACGGACATGACCGACATCGGCACCGGCACGTACACCATCCTCACTCAGGTCGCGGCCGGTGGGCTCGGCCTGCCGCCCGACCGGGTGCGCATTGAGCTCGGGCGTTCCGACTTCCCCACCAGCTGGGGGTCCGGTGGCTCGTGGGGCGCCGCCAACTCCAGCACCGCGGTGCACCGGGCGTGCACGACGCTGCGCGAGAAACTGCTGGCCGAGGCGCACGACGACGCGCGCTCCGCGCTGCGGGGCCTGGACCCGGCGGACGCCGTGTTCTCCGACGGCGACGTCCGCATCGGTGGCGCGTCGGAGCCGCTGAGCGAGATGGTCGCACGCAACCACCCCGGCGGTGTGGAGGCAGAGGGCGAGACCCGCTTCATGGGCGATGAGCCCAACTACACCAACTACTCGATCCACACCTACGGAGCCCATTTCGCCGAAGTGGGCGTCGACGCGGACACCGCCGAGATCCGTCTGCGGCGGATGCTCGGCGTGTTCTCCGTGGGCCGCCTGCTCAACCCGAAGACGGCCCGCTCACAACTGATCGGCGGCATGATCTGGGGTGCCGGCGCCGCCCTCGAGGAAGAGGCCGTCGTCGACCCACGCTCCGGCGCCTTCGTCAACCGGGACCTCGCGCAATACCTGGTGCCCGTCAACGCCGACATCCCCGACGTCGACGCCGTCGTCCTGGACGGATACGACGACAAGGCCAACATCCTCGGCGCGAAGGGCATCGGTGAGCTGGGCATCTGCGGATCCGGTGCGGCGGTGGCGAACGCGGTGTTCAACGCCACCGGTGTGCGTGTCCGCGACTTCCCCATCACGCTGGAGAAGCTGTTGCCCGGGCTACCGCCCATGGACGCCTGAACACGCGACGGCCGTGCCGATTAGTGTGTGACATCGCGAAGGTCACCGACCGGCCCGGAGCTGCCATGCCACCGCAGATGAAGCTGTCCGCGATAACACTCGACTGCGCCGACCCCCTAGTACTGGCAGCGTTCTATCAGCAGGCCACCGGCCTCGAAACGCATCCGAAGTCCAACGCCGACTTTGCCGGTCTCAGCCGTGAGGACGGACTCTTCATCGGTTTCCAGCGGGTCGACGAATACCAGCCTCCCCGCTGGCCCGACCAAACCGTTCCCCAGCAGTTCCACCTTGACTTCGACGTCGACGACCTGGACAAGGCCGAGGCTTGGCTACTGGATTTGGGTGCGGGCAAGCCGGATTACCAACCGAATGAAGATGGCTGGCGGGTCCTCACCGATCCGGCTGGGCATCCCTTCTGCGTGGTGGCCAGAGGCTGATCTTGCTCCCAGAGGCTGCGCAGCCTGGGGATCGGTGACCGCAGCGGCCGCCTCGGCGACGGCGTCATGTGCCGGAGCCGCCCACGGCCGGTCGCTGGAGGCGGTCGACCAGTGCGGCCATGCTCCGCGCGGTCCTGAAGTTGTCCATCTGGAGATCCGCGCCGCGTACGGCGATGCCGTACGTCCGCTCCAGGTGCACCACCAGCTCCATGGCGAAGAGCGAGGACAGCCCGCCGGAGCCGAAGACGTCCATGTCGGCCAGCCAGGTTTTCCCGGTACGCAGTTCGAGAAACCGCAGTAGTTCCGTCTCGATGTCGCCGGGGTCGCCCAGGGGCTCCGGAACCGCACGGTCCGATGACATGGCCATGCCCATTTCTCCCTCGTACTCGTAGAAGCGCCTTCGATCCGCCCCGGGGCCTCGTCGTCCGGCCGGCGCCGGTCGAGGTCGACCGGCGACACCGCCATCCCGTGCCCTGTCGCCTGCGCTCATTCCTCCGAGCGGCTCACCTCGGAGCTCTCGGGCCGCGGTGGGACCAGATCGCCCGAGGGTTCCGTGTAGAACTGCTGCGCCCACTGCCGGTACCGGCCGATCGGACCGTCGCCCTTGGCCAGCCGGGGGCGCGCGACGTGCTCCTGGTGGTGCCACATCAGCAGGTCCGCGCCGGTGTCGACGCTGCCCACCCGTTGCAGGATTTCGCTGAGCAGCCGGGCCAGGGGCATCACCGCCGGGCGCCCCAGCCAGTCCGGCACCCCCGGGAGTCCGTTCAGCTCCAGCTTCGTGCCGAAGCGGACCTGCATCCGCCCCGGGGCGGTCGGGGTCGCGTGGAGCATCACATAGAGGCTTCCCGCGCCCGCGGGCAGGACCGTCCGCGCCGCGATGGTGGCCAGTCCGATCACCGTGAGCGTGTAGGACTGGTGGAACCCTCGCATCATCGTGTTGCGGGCGGTCGCGGTGACCGTGCTGACCGGTTTCCCCGTCACCGGCAGGCCCTCGATGTCGACCTCCTCCAGACCGTGCAGGGCCGGCAGATGCCCCCAGTCGAAGGCGTTCTCGATGACGTCCTGCGGATGACCGGCGATGTCGAACGTGCCGCGGCTGAACGGCTGCCGGTCGTCCATCGGGAAGAGCGGGACGTCCCACTGCGGGGGCATGCCGAGGGCGTGCCACCATACGTAGACCGAGCCGTTGGCCTCGCACACCGGGTACTGCGTGAGCGACGCCTTCGGCGGCGGCTGGTCGTAGCCCGTGCGCACACAGGCACCGGACGGGTCGAACGCGAACCGGTGGAAGGGGCAGACGATGTCCTCGCCCTCGACCGATCCGCCGACGCCGAGATGGGCTCCGAGGTGCGGGCACTGGGGCCGGACCGCCCGCAGCACGCCCTTGGCCGTCCGGTAGAGGACGACCTCGGCGCCCGCGAGCCGTCGGGTGGTGAGGGACCCGGCCCGCAGTTCGTCGCTGAAGGCCAGGCAGAACCACCCGTTCGGGTAGGGCCGCGAGGGAGCGTGCAGGGTGTCGGCCGGCTCCGCGGCGTGCAGGCTGATCTCCCGGGAGCCGAGCAACTGCTTCACCAGGGGCTTGAGGTGAGGCCTCATGGGATCACTTCCCGTGCTTCACCGGGCAGGCGGCGGCGCCCGGCTGGGTGGACGGCTGGACGGAGGCGGACAGCGGTGCGGCGGCGTCGTGTTCCGCGCCCTCGGTGCCGGAGGACCGCCGCTCGGTGAGCCGCAGGCGCAGTCCCCGTGAGCTCAGACTGGTCTCCACCTTGGGCTGGAACGGCTGGTCGCCGACCGGGGACAGCTCCCAGCGGTCGACGATGGCGGTCAGCGCCAGGATGGCCTCGGTGAGGGCGAACTGGTCCCCGATGCACTTGCGGGCACCGGCGCCGAACGGGATGTAGGTGGCCCGGTCGGGCTGGGCGTCGAGCCAGCGGTCCGGGTCGAACCGGTCGGGCTCATCGTAGAGATCGGCTCGGCGGTGCAGAAGGTAGGGGCTGAGCACGATGGTGCTGCCGCCCTTGAACCGCACGCCGCCCAGTTCGGCGTCCTCCCGGACGACACGGGTCATCATCCAGGCCGGCGGATACAGCCGCAGCGTCTCGGTCACCACCCGGGAGGCCAGGCCGAGCGAGGGCAGATGCGCCGGGTCGAGCTTCCCGCCCGCCAGGACCCGGTCGGTCTCGGCCTTCAGACGGTGCTGGACGTCCGGGTTCGTCGCGAGCAGGTGCAGCGCCCAGGCCAGGGTGATGGCCGTGGTCTCCATGCCGCCGAGGAAGAACGTGAGGGCCTCGTCGGCGAGTTCGGCGTCGTTCAGCTGCCGACGGCCGTTCTCGCTCTCCTCGTCGACCGCGGCGACCAGCGTGGAGAGCAGATCGGCGTGGTCGGTCGGATCGGCCCGCCGCTCGGCGATGATCTCCGCGATGGTGGCGGCCAGCCGGGTGCGGGCGTCGTCGTAGCGCCGCTTCTGCCGGGTCGGCAGCCGCCGCAGCAGGGCAGGCGTCATCATCCGGCGGAAGAACGCGCTCACGATCACCGCGGTGTCGGCCAGGCACCGCCGCATGGTCTCCGCCGGCAGCGCGCCGCTGAACATCGTCTCCATGGTGGCCCGCGTCGTGAGCGTCATCATCTCCTGGGTGACGTCGAGGACGTCGCCGTCCCGCCAGGAGCCCGCCTTGGCCGTAGCCGCCCGCGCGAACACCGCGCCGTACCCGGCGAGGCGGGTCGGGTGGAACGAGGGCTGGCACAGTCGGCGCTGCCGCCGATGCAGGGGATAGGCGCAGGTGGACAGGCCGTCGCCGATCACCTCGCGGATCCGGTCGTAGATCGGGCCACCCTTGTCGAAGGTCCGGTCGTTCAGGAACACCTGCCGGGTCAGGTCGGGATCGCAGATCATCACGGCGGAACTCGGGCCGAGCCGGACGCGGACCATCTCGCGGTATCCGGACAGCGACATGATGAACGCCAGCGGATCACGGAGCAGCGGCAGCGCGTGGCCCAGCAGCGGCCACGCCCGCGGGGCGAGCGGCACCGACCCGGCGGAGGCCGTACTCGTGTCTGTCATGGGGAACCTCACTTCTTCGTTGAGTGGCCGTCCGGCACCGCGGTGACGGGATCGCGGGTGATCTCCAGCAGCGCGGTGGTCCAGCGGAAGCCGAGCCCGAAACTCACGACGAGGACCCGTTCTCCGGCCCGCAGCGTGCCGGAGCGGAACTCCCGGTCGAGCGCGAGCAGGACGTCGCACGGTCCGCAGTGGCCGAGGTGCCGGCCGAAGGTCCAGCTCGTGTCGGCGGCCCGCAGGCCCAGCGGCGCACCGCCGAGCAGCAGGTCGAGCACCTCCGCCCCGATCGCGATGGGCACCACACGCGCGATGCCCTCCGGCCGGACGCCGGTCTCCTCGAGGACGGTCTCGACACAGCGGCGCGTGGACTGCCGCAGCGCGTCGATGTACGGCATGAATCCGGTCTCCTCGACGAGGAGCGGCCGGCCGCTGCCGTCGGCCGCCGTCCGGGCCCGGGTCAGCACCTCCAGCTGCGGCTGCGCGGCCTGGTCGGTCGCCAGCAGCCGCGCGAAGCCCGTCCCCCGGGTGAGGACGGCGGCGGCGCCGGAGTCACCGGCCAGATGCCCCATCTCCGAGACATGGCCCCACCGCTCGGGCCGGAACCGGACACCGGCGGTCACCAGCGCGGCCTTCGCGGCCGGTTTGGCGGTGAGGTGTTCGGCCGCGGTGACCAGCGCGGCTCCCCCGCCGTCGCTGGCGGCGCCCAGTTCGATCGCGTTGGTGTCCGGCCCGCCGAGCACCCGCAGCAGATAGGCCGAGGGCGCGTAGTGGTCCTCGTCCTGGAAGTTGGCGTGCACCAGCAGGCTCAGGTCGGCGCCCGTGACGTCCGCGTGGCGCAGTGCTCTCAGACCGGCGCGGGCGGCCATCTGCGACGGCGTGCTGTCCGTGGAGACGGCGGCCGAGGTGAATCCGTTGAGCGCGACCAGGGAGGGCGGCCCGCTGTCCACCGGCTTGTCCCACGGCTCGTGTTTCTGCCGGATCGGCGGTATCCACGCACCGGTCCCGGCGATCGTGATGTCCTGCCACAACACTGCTGTCTCCTCGGCTGTCACGAATCGGCTGTCAGGAACGGACCGGTCGTGGCGCGTCGCCGCGGGGCCGGACGAGTTCTCCGCTGTGGTCCAGGGCGTGTGCGCTGACCCCGGATATCCGGGCCAGCACCTGACCGTCACCGGTCAGCGCGGTCAGCTCCCCGGTGGCGAAGTCGCAGTGCAGCCGGATGACCGGATGCAGCGCGCTGAGCCGGCAGTCGTCGCCCGGTCCGCCCAGGTCGACCTCGTCGAGGCCGGCCATCGGCCCGACCAGCGGTGGAAGGTCACCGCGCGGCGGCAGCAGCAACAGGTGCACCATCGCGTCCAGCAGGATCGCCGGTACGGTCATCCCGGCCAGGACCGGAGCCCAGGCGGCGTGGTCCAGACGGAACCTCGCGCTGTTGCCGTCCGGCCCACGGGCGTAGTCACCGGTGCCGGCGAACGGTCCGGTCAGCGAGATCGGCGGATCCGGGGAGTACACCGGCATCGCGAAATCGGGTTCGGGTTCGTGGCCCGAGAAGTCGGGCGGTCCGGAGAGCGCCGGGAAGCGGTCCGCGAGCAACACCCGCGTCTCGCACAGCAGGTCGTTGAAGCGCAGTACCTTGCCGTTCTTGCCGATCCGGTGTGCCGTGATCCTGACGGCCACCTCGGCGCGGTCGCCCGCACGGCTCACGACCCGGGCCTCCACCGCGACGGTGCGCATCGGCCCGGCGAGCCGGACCGTGATCGACGACCGGCAGACGAGACCGCGGAACCCGGTGACCCGCAGTCCAGGACAGAGGGTCGCAGCCGCCGCGGCCGCCGCCTCCAGGGTGAACGTGCCCGCGAGCGTGTACTCACCGTTGACCTGGTGATGACGCATCCACCGGCCGTCCCGCTCGGCGAGGGTGCCCGGATTCCAGGTCTTGGTGAACACGGCCCAGTCATCGCCCCGGTACAGCACGCCGTCGAGCAGCGGTGTGATCAGCTCCGGGTCCGGCGGGGCCGGAGCCGGCGCGTCCGGGGCCTCGGTCCGCGGCTCGGCGCGGGAGCCGTGGGTGCTGATGCCCCGCCGGGCCAGCAGGACGCGTTCCTCCTCCCGGATGAAGAACGCCACTCCGCCCACCGGCGGCCGGGTCACCGCGGACCGGAACTGCGCGCGTCCCTGCGCGGTGCTGATGTAGGCGTCCATCTTGTTGCGTTTGAGGGTCTCCCGCATGGTGACGCTGCTGGCGACGCCGACTTCGCGCCAGCCGCTCCACAGGACCGCGATCTCGTAACGGCCCGCCGGCCCGTGGCGCTGTGCCCTGGCGCTCGCGTACGCGAGGTACTCGTTGACGGCGCAGTAGTCGATGTCGCCGGGCGCGGGGGCGAGCGTCGCCAGAGTGCTGAAGTTGCACCAGATCCGGGGCGCGCGTCCGGCCAGGGCCCGCTTCAGGTTGCGGTAGCCGGTCGCCTTGGTGGCCCGCACGGCCCGGAAGTCCGTGAGGGTTTTGGCATGCAGCGCACGCGAGCGCAGGTCGAGGACGGTGTTGATGAGCAGGTCGATCCGTCCGTGCCGGTCGAGGATCTCGCCGAGGACGGCGGTGGTGCGTTCGGCGTCGAGGACGTCGCATACGCGGTGGTGGACCCGGTCCGGGCCGCACAGCTCCGCCAGCCGTCGCACCGTACGGCGCACCTCCAGGCGCGCCTCGGCCTTCTCGTAGGCGACGCGCAGCTCGCGCAGGGAGGCGTCGGGACGCCGTCGGCGCTCGGCGGCGATGAACTCGGCCTGCGATGGCAGCGAGTCGTCGGTGTCCGGCAGCGGGGTGCGGCCGATGACGTACACATAGGGCCGGTCGGTGCCGTGGGCCACCTCGTGCAGCAGCTCGGGAGTGATCCCCCGGGCGCCGCCGAAGGCGACCACGACCGCGCCGGAGGGCAGCGGGACGCCGTCGGACGGGGAGACGGGGTCGTCGGCCACGGCCAGGGCGAACCAGTCGTCCCCGCGGCAGGCCAGCGTGTGGGTCGGCACCTGGGCGGCGCCCGCCCGCGCCAACTGGTCCAGAGCGGTCGCCGCGTCCACCGCGTCGCTGATCAGGGTCAGTCCGCCGCACTGCGGCACCTCGGCCCGCACGGAGCGGACGAGACCGGTGAACAGCCCGCTCAGCGGGGGCGGCAGATCGTCCGGCACCTCTCCGAGCAGCAGCGCGGCGAGCGAGCCGCCGGAGCGCAGCGCGGGCAGTGCCGCCTGGAGCGTGGTGAAGGCGAGGTCCTGGAGGCCCTCCATCCGGGCGGCCTCGGCCTCCTCGCACCCGTCGTCGTCGATGGGCAGCCGGGACAGCACGCGGATGTGGCGCGGGACGAACGGCAGGCCGGTCAGCGCGCCGGGCGCGTCCTCGGGCGGGACATGGGCGGTGCCCGCGACGCCCGGCCGCGGTGACCAGACGACGGTGTCCGGGCCGGTGACCGCGGCGGCGAGGTCCGGGGCGTCGGTGATGACGACGGTGCCCGGCGGGATCGACGGCGTGGCGGGCGCGGCCTGCGGCGGGGCGATCGGCACGAGCCGGAAGGTCTGACGGCGGCCGGTGAACTCCTCGGCGTGTTCCGCACCGGCCGGTTCCGACCCGGCGTGCTCCGACTGGAGGGGTGCTGGGTCGGCGTGCGCGGATCCGGTGTTCGCGGATCCGGTGTGCTCCGCCCCGGCGCGTTCCGGGTTGGCTTGCTCCCGTTGGGCCTGTTCCGGGCCGGTGAGCGCGTCCCGCTTCCCCGTCTCCCACCGGTCCGCTGCGGGATCGTCGTCCCGCGGGCCCGCGGGCGGGGTGAACCGGATCAGCGGCGAACCGGTGGCGGCGGGCCGGACCACGGTGTCCGTCTCCGTGACGACGGCCTTGAGAACCGTGAGCAGGGCGTCCAGGGAGAGATAGGTGTGTCCGGTGCCGGCCAGCACGGGAAGGGCGTGCGAGGGCGTGACCGGGTGCCGGGGGTCGGCGACGGCGACCTCTGCGGAGAGCGTGCCCAGGACGGGAAGTCCGTGCTCCAGCGCGGTCGAGCGCCGGGTGACCGCCAGGACCGCGGCGCCTTCCGCGATGGACCGACCCTCCGGCACCAAGTGGGCGAGGTGCCGGTCCCAGCCACTGATCGGCCGCAGGCACACGGCGCCGACGAGGGCGAGGTCGCAGGCCCGGTGCCGGAGTTGACGCAGGGCCAGGTCGACGGCTGTGTGCGCGGAGTCCCGCTGGGAGTAGACGCTGGTCCCCAGGCCCTGGAAGTCGTAGTAGTTGGCGGCCCGGCCCGACAGGATGCAGGAGACCGCGCCGGTGAAGTCGTCCTCGTTCAGATCGCCGGGGATCACTCCCTTGGCCTCTGCCATGCCCTTCGCGAGG
Source organism: Streptomyces sp. NEAU-YJ-81 (assembly GCF_017592595.1). Classification (NCBI taxonomy): domain Bacteria; kingdom Bacillati; phylum Actinomycetota; class Actinomycetes; order Kitasatosporales; family Streptomycetaceae; genus Streptomyces; species Streptomyces sp. NEAU-YJ-81. The sequence goes on from NZ_JAGFNO010000004.1 coordinate 243,872, forward strand.
TATTCCTTGAGTACCTCCGCCTGCGCCGGGTCGGGCAGCAGGTCGAACGCGGTGGCGCACTCGGCGGCGTGCACCCGCAGCGCCGCCTGGGTGTTGTGCGTGGTCGGCAGGGTCGAGCCAATCACGATCGCCGTGGTGGGCCGCAGGCTCGTGCCCGGCTCGCCGAGCTGCTCCAGCAGCGGGCCGAGCGCCTCAAGCACCATCAGGTGGGCGGCGTCCATGTGGCGCATCGTCAGCGGCGGGATGCGCACGTCACGTGGGGAGGGCAGGGGGTACGGCGTGCCGAAATCGGGCTCCGGGAGTGGCCCGTCGCCGCGGAGCCAGGCGGGCACCTGATCGGGCTCCATGCCGGGAAGGTGGGTGTTCCAGCCCACGACGACCAGGTCCTCCCTGTCGTCGCGTACGTCGACGCCCCGCCTCCGCGCGGGGACGGACCGTGGCACGTGGTCGGACAGGACCACGTGCGCGTCCGCCCCGCCGAGGCCGAACGACGACACCCCGACGACACGTGGTCGCGCCCCGTCGGCCGGCCAGGGGGCGTCCTTGACCGGCACGGTCAGCCGCTCGCCGTCGCCCAGCAACGGATGCGGATCGGTGACCACGGGCTGGCCGGGCACCGCTCCGCGTTCGAGGGCGACCAGCGCGTGTGCGACCGAGACCAGGCCCGCCAGTACCCCGGTATGCCCGAAGACCTGCTTGTTCGACGTCAGCAGACAGGTCCGCTCGCCCGGTCCGAGCCGGGACAGCAACGAACGGAGTTCGATCTCGTCGCCGACCGGCGTTCCGGTGCCATGCGCCACGACCCAGTCCACGTCGTCGGCCTCGACGCCCGCGTCGGCCCAGGCACGGGCGATCGCCAGCTCCTGCCCACGCGTGGCCGGGGCGTGGATGCCCTTGCCCCGCCCGTCGGCGGCGAGTCCGGTGCCCCGGATGACGCCGAGCACCCGGTCGCCGTCCGCGACGGCCCGCGCGTACGGCTTCAGGACGAGCGCGACGGCGCCCTCGCCGATCAGGGTCCCGTCGGCCGCCCGGTCGAAGGGCCGTACCCGGCCGCTCATCGAGATGCCCTGGGCCCGGCAGAACAGCGTGAACCCGATCGGCTCGATCACCGAGGTGCCACCGGCCAGCGCCACGTCGCAGGAACCCTCGCGCAGCGCCTTGACCGCCGCGTCCAGGGCGAACAGCCCGCTGGCACAGGCCGCGTCGAGGGTCAGGTGCTGTGTGTCACCGGGGATCAGCCCGCGCAACGCGTTGCGGACGACGGACGCGGGCAGGTAGGACTGCGGGTCGCCGCCGTCACCGCCGTAGTGCGCGCTGATCGCGTGGTCGGCAAGCTCCGCCAGCCAGTCGCCGTCCCGGTCGGCGGGGATCGCCTCGCGCACCATGCGCCGGTACTCGTCGCCGAGGACGATGCCCTGGGGGCCGAGCCCGGTCTGGTCGTGGATGCCGGTGGTCGCGGTGAGCCAGCGGTCGGTCGGACGCCGGTGCACCCCCGTCAGCGCCTGGACGGCACAGTGCCGCAGCCAGCGGGTGGTCCGCGGCCAGCCGGGGTGTCCGACGTTCCCGTCCGGTTCGGCGATCGACGCGGGGTCCGGCACGAAGTCGTGGAGGTATCCGGCCTCGCGGACGTAGAAGGCGTCGGTCTCCTCGCGGGTGGGAGCCCAGAAGTGCTTCAGGTCGAAGGCGGATGGCTCGCTGGAGAGCAGGACGCCCTCCCGCAGCCGGTCCCAGAACTCCGCCGTGTTGTTGGCCCCGGGCAGTGCCAGGCCGAGTCCGACGACCGCGACGGCACCGGGATCCGCCTCCGCCGACCGGTCCGGCACCTCGTCCGACACCGGGGTCACCACTGGCCGGGGTGCTGGTGGCGGTGCGGGTACCGGTGCGGTCGCGGATGGCACGGGGGCGGGTGCGGTCGCTGACGGTGCGGACGCTGACGGTGCGGGGACCGGTGCGGACGCAGACGGCGCGGTCGCGGATGGTGCGGGGACCGGTGCCGGGCGGACCGGCTCCGGTCGTCCGGGTGCGGGCGGGCTCGCCTCTCGTCCGGGTGCGGGCGGGCCCGCCTCGGACGCTGTCGGCACCGACGCCGACAGGACCGGGCGGCGGGCGGGCTTGCTCACCTGGTCGGCCAGCCTGCTGTGCAGTCGCAGGCCCTGCATCCCGCCGATGCTGATACCCCCGTCGGCGACGAGGGTCTGCCCGGTGATGAAACCGGCGTCCTCGTGGAGAAGGTGCACGATCAACCGGGCCGCCTCCGGCGTCGAGAGGGTGCGGTTCATCAGTTCGTCGGCCGCATCCGCGCCGCCGACCGTCGCCGGGCCGTCGAGGTTCACGACGATCTCGCTGGCAACGGAGCCCAGCAGCACGGTATTGACCCGGATGCCCTGGCCGACCAGTTCCAGCGCGAGATAGCGGACCAGCGACTCCAGGGCCGCCTTGGTGACACCACCGGGACCGTAGCCCGGAACCGGCTGGTGCGCCCCGACGCTGGAGAGGCAGAGGATGCTCGCGCCCTCGCGTCCCGTCATCAGCTCGGCTGCCCGGCGCGAACAGTGGTAGGCCGCCATCACGTTGGTGGACCACGCCCGCTGCCAGTAGGTGTCGTCGATGTCGAACAGGGGCAGGAACGCCCCACCCGCGGCGTTGTTGATCAGGATGTCCAGGCCACCGTGGCGCTCCTGGACCAGGTCGAACATCCGGTCGATCTCGCTGGTCTTGGCCACGGAGGCCCGGATGAACTCGCAGCTGTGGCCGGCCTGTTCCAGTTCCTCCTGGAGCAGCTTCGCCTGGTCGACCGAGTGGAAGTAGTTCACGATCACATGGGCGCCGCCCCGCGCCAAGCGGCGCACGATGTCCGCGCCGAGGCTCTTCGCGGCGCCCGTTACGAGGGCGATCTTGCCCCGCAGGCTGTCGTCCGTCACCCGGCGGCCTCCGCCCGGCCCTGTACGACGCCCTCCGCGATCCGACGCAGCGTACCGGCGGTCAGCAGCGAGGTGTTCGACTTCAGATCGGGCAGGTCGTACCGCTCGGAGACCCGGCCGAGCAGGGTGACCTGCTTGAGCGACTCCACGCCCAGCTCGGACTCCAGACCGTCGTCCTCGCCGAGCAGGTCCGGCGGGTAGCCCAGGAAGTCACCGTAGAGCGTGCGCAGCTCGGCCAGCACCGTTTCGTAGTCCAGCCCGGCAGACGGCGGGGCGACCGCGTCCACCGGAGCGGGCGGCGTGACAGGAGCGGCTGGAGCATGGGCGGTGACCGGAGCGGGCGGAGCGTAGGAGACGACCGGAGCGGCCGGGGCGGGCGGGGCGGGCGGAGCGTAGGAGACGGCCGGGGCGGGCGGAGCGGCGGAGATGACCGGAGCGGGCGGAGCGGCGGGCTCCGCGTAGTACGCCGGGGCGGCGGGCACGGCCACGGAGACCCGGGCCGGCGCCTCGGCGACGGCGACCGCCGAGGGCGGACCGGCCGGTTCGGGCGCGCTCACCCGCGCGGAGGGCAGGAGCCTGTCGCTCGGCCGTACCGGGGGGCGCGAGTAGAACGGGCCGATCGCCGAGGAGTCCTCGGCCAACGCCCGGACGGCTCCGACCGGATCGCTCTCGCTGAGCGGTACGACACACCGCACACCCGGGATCGATGCCTCGACGAACTTGGTGACGACGGGCCACTCCCCGCACTCGACGAAGACGTCGGCACCCGCCGCGTGCAGCTCGCGGACCGTGTGCAGCATCCGGACCCGGGCGGTGAGCGCGCCGGCGACCAGGTCGACTGGGTCGTCGTCGCCGACGTCCCGCCCCAGCCAGGGGGAGCGCACCCGCCAGCGTCCGGAACCGTACGCGGCCCTCGGCGCGGTCGCCCGGAGATCCCGCGCGGCCTGCGCCATCGCCGGAGTGTGCGTCGGGTGCGGGACGTCCAGGGGAAGGCTCGGCCAGCCGAGCGCGTCGGCGACCCGCTCCACATGCCGGATCAGTTCCTCGGGCCCGCTGATGACGCTCTGTCGAGGGGCGTTCTCGCAGGCCAGTACCAGGTGGGGATGGTCGATCAGCCCGGCGAGCGACTCCGCCCGCCGACCGTCCACGCCGACCGCGAGCATCTTCCCCCGCCAGCTCTGCCGGGTCAGCGCCTGGGACCGGGCGACGGCCAGGCGCGCGGCGTCCTCCACCGGCAGGTGGCCCGCGGCGGCGAGGGCCCACAGCTCCCCGATGCTCTGTCCGACGATCGCGATGGGTTCGACGCCTTCGGCGACCAGCATGTGGTGCGTCGCGAGGCTGACGGCGAAGATTTCCAGATACTGGACCTCGGGACCGCGCCGGTCGCTCGTGCCGTTGTCCTCGATCAGCCTGGTGCTGATGTCGGGTAGCCCCAGGCCCCCGGCTGCCTTGTCGATGCGGGACAGTGCGTCACGGACGGTCTCGTAACGGTCGTGGAGGTCGCGAAGGACGCCCCCGCGCGGAGCGGCCACAGTTCCGGGCATGACGAAGACAGCATCCACCTGTGCATCACCCTCATTTCGGTCCCGGCCTCCGGCGAGGCCTCATCCGCCGACCGGGCTCCAAAACGCCATGACGGCGCGACAAAACCCGCGGCAATACGTTCGCTTACTGCGCTATACCGGAGTGGTGGGTCCAGCGAAATGGACCCCGGGCAGAAATTTGTTTCCCTGCGCATTTCGCGTCGTACGGGGCCCGCATTTACGGTATCCGGGCCTCTTCCGGAGCGGCAATGATGTTCAGGCAACTAGTTTCAGCCTAAATCGATCATGCATTTCAATTTGGCCAATCGCACGTAGGCGCCCTTGTCGCCGCGCGAGGTCGCATGCTAGTCCCGGCTGTCCCGCCGCAAGAGCGGTCACCTCATGGTCGTTTCATCACGATTTACTTCCGGGCATTCGCGCACGATTCAACCGCACAGAGGGTCTACTTTGACGATCCGACGTGACCGGGACCGGTCGCACGGCCAGGGCCGGTCCCGTACCGTGGCCCGCCCGCTCCGGTCCGTCCGTCACGTTCACCATTTCGTTATTCGGCCAATCAGCCGACACATGAGGCGGGGTCATGTTTATCGGCGACACCGCCGGACGACCAACGGAACGGCGCCTCTTCGACGGCGGCCCGCGGACCATGACCGTGCCGCCGCGATGACCGGATTCCGGCGGCAGAGACAAGCCGATGTCCGGCAGGCCGGGGGAACGGTCGTCGAGACCGGTGATTCGCCACGGCGTTCCGGCAGGTGAGCACGCCGACCAAGGGACGGAGCGACCACACCCGCGTCGGTTTCCGCACCCTCCTCGGCCGCGGGCGGGCGCGCACGGCGGTCCCGCCCGCGGGCCGCGCCGACATCTGCTGCCGCCCGGCTCTTGCCCTCGTCTCTCAGCAGCGGTAATTCCGTGAGGTGACGCCGTTCTCGTCGCGTCCGGCTGATCCGGACGATCCGCGGTCCGCGGTCCGCGGGCCGCCGTCCGCATGAAGCCGAGGAGGCGTCCATCGTCGACACCGCCGACTGGCGTGGGGGCAGAGGGAGACCTTATGGATCAAGGACTCGCGGCCTTCTTCGCCAGCATGGCGGCCCTTCTCGGTGCCCTCATCGGCGGCGGTTTCTCGGCGCGCGCGGCGCGGATCGGCGGCGAGAAGACCGTGGAGGCCGCGCGCCAACAGGTGAAGGACCAGGCGCAGGCGGAGTCGGAGCGATGGCTCCTGCAGGCTCGGCATGACGCCTATCAGGTCATCTTGGGGGCCATCGACGCGTACGCGGACGCGCTCATCCTGCCTACGACAGAAGCAGAAGCCGCAGAGACAGCGAAACAACGGTTCCGCTCGGCTGAATTACGAGTCAAGGTAGTAGGTCCCGAGACGGTCCGAAACGCCGCCCACGAATTGTCACTTACCTTTATCAGCGTGCAACGTGTCCTCGACGACGGGCAGCCGATCGAGTCCTGGATGGCGAGTCGGATCGAGGAACGTCACAGCGCGTTCGTCAACGCCGTAACCGCGGTGTACGCGTGGGAGCCCGAGACCGCGCACGACGTTCCATGAGGGGATCGGCAACCGCTCAGCGGGATGTGCGAGCCTCCGCATCAGGCGGCCCGCCCTTGGGCTTGGGCGGTACGCAGAACCATGCGAGACCCGCGGCGGCCAGATACGCGAGTGCGCCGATGGCCATGCTGGTGCGCAGCCCCTCGCCGTAGTCGGCGGCCGTGGCCAGCAGGGTGCCACCGAGCGCCACGCCGATGGCGCTTCCGAGCTGGCGGGTGGTGTTGAACAAGGCGGAGGCGGTCCCTGAGTACGCCGGGGGCGCGGCGCTCATGATCGTGGAGGCGGAACCGGTGAGTGCGAAGGAGGTGCCGAATCCCGCCGCCATCATCGGGGCCACCAGCAGCGGGTAGCCGGGGTCGACTCCCGCCGCGACCCAGCCGGCCAGCCCCAGGCCCGCCAGAAGCATGCCGGTGAACACCAGCGGACGGTCGCCGGTCGTGCGGGCCAGTCGCCCGGACAGAACGGAGGCGAACATGGTCATCGCCACCGCGGGGAACAGCGCCAGGCCGGTGACGAGGGCGCTGTAGCCGCGCTGGTGCTGGAAGTCCAGGCTGGCGGTGAACACCATGCCGTAGAAGCCGAAATTGAACAGCAGGCCGATGACGGCTCCGCCGCCCAGCGCACGCGAGCGCAGCAGGCTCGGCGGAACGGCGGGCGAGCGGGCCAGCCGCTCGCGCACCAGGAACGCCATCGCGGCCAGTACGGACAGGCCCACCCCGGCGAGGACGGCCGGATCGGACCAGCCACGCCGGCCGGCCTCGTTGAGCGCGGCGGTCAGCAAGGCCACTGCCGCCACCACCGCGCACTGCGCCGGCCAGTCCAGAGCCCGGGCGGTGAGCCGGTCGGAGGGTGCCACGTGGCGCAGCGTCAGCACCAGGCAGGCGACGCCGACGGGCAGGTTGATGAGGAACACCCACCGCCAGCCCACGGTGGAGACCAGCAGCCCGCCCAGCAGCGGCCCTGCCGAGGCCGCGATGCCCGCGATGGAGCCCCATACCCCGAAGGCCCGCGAGCGGGCGGCCGGAGCCGGGTATGCCTGCTGGAGAAGGGCCAGCGAGCCGGGCACGATCAATGCCGCGCCGAGGCCCTCCACCGCCCGGGCGGCGATCAGGACGGGGGCACTCGGCGCGAATGCGCACGCGGCCGAGGACACGGTGAACACCACTACGCCGGTGCAGAAGATCCGGCGGTTTCCCAGCCTGTCCCCCAGCGCACCGCCGCTCAACAGAAACCCGGCGAAGACCAAGGTGTACCCGTCGGTGATCCACTGGATGCCGGTGAGCGAAGCCGACAGCTCCGGGCCGATCACCGGCACGGCCACGTTGATGACCGTCACGTCCAGGATCACCATGAAGTACCCGGCACACACGGCCAGCAGCGGGACCCAGTACCGCATGCCGGACACGGGGCCGGACGCAGGAGAGGACGCGGGCTCGCCGCCACCGGCCGACTCCGCGAACGCCACGTCCGACTCCGTCCCGCTCGCGAAGGCTCTACAACAAAAGGCACCATAAGGGATGAATGGGGTGCGCAGCGGGAATCAGCGGCCCGGATCACGCCGTGGATACTGGACACGTGGCCCACCCTCGCGAAGATCCGCGGTCCCTCCCCACCGAACTGCGGCCCTACCTGGAGGAACTCGTCCGGCGCACCCGCACGGTGTGCGGACCCCATCTGGTGAGTGTCGTCACGGTCGGTTCCCTCGCGCTGCGGGACTATCGGCACGGGCGCAGCGACGTCGATGTGACGGTTGCCGTGGAGCCGTCACTGCCCGGACCGGCCCTGCACGACCTGGCCGAGGCCCTCGCCCACCCCCAGCTGCCCTGTCCGGCGGCGGGCCTGGAACTGGTGGTCTACGGAACGGATTTCCTCAGCCGCCCCTCCGGTGCGGCCGGGTACCTTCTGGACCTCAACACCGGCCCGCTGCTGCCGAACCGGGCCAGCTTCGACGCGGCGCGGTCGCCGGCGTTCTGGTACGTCATCGACCGCTCCGTCGCCCACCAGACCGGGCTCTCGCTGTTCGGCCGCCCCGCACGGGAGGTGATCGCCGCGCCGGAGCGACCGGACCTGCTCACTGCGATCCGCGCTTCTGTCCATGAGCACAGCGACGGCGAGGGTCACCTCGCGGACAACCGTGTGCTCAACGGCTGCCGCTCGGTGGTGTTCTGCCGTACGGGTCGCTGGATGGCCAAGCGCGGGGCGGCGCGGGAAGTCGCCCTGGCCGAGGAGGACTTCCGGCCGCTCATCGAGGCCGCGGTGCGCAGCTTCGAGCGCCCCCGCTCCTCCGCGATCCCCCTGCCCGCCGCCGAGGTGCGAGCCCTCCTGACCTGGGTACGCGAACGGGTCGATCAGACCGCCCGGGCGACCGGCGCCTGAGTGGGGAGGCCAGGCGAAAGGCCCCATCGGCAGAACGGCCCTCGCCAACAGCAGAGTCGGCTCAGGGGCGCAACAGGATGCGGATCGGGTTGCCCTCCCGGTCACGCAGTCGGCGGATGGCCTCGTTCACTTCCTCCAGTGGCAGAACCGCGCTGACCGACCCGGAGATGTCCAGACGGCCCCGGGCGGTCAGCTCGACCAGGTCCTCCAGGTGCTCCATGCGATACCCGGTGTGCCCGATCACGGTGTGGCGGTTGCGCACGAAGTGGAGTTCGGGGCCCACGGACAGAGGGTCGGGAGAGATGCCGACGAGCACCAGGCGACCCCGATGGCCGAGGGCACGCTCTGCCTGGGTGAAGGAGGGCGCACGGCCGACGCAGTCGAAGGCGACGTCCAGGCCCTTGCCCGCCGTGATCTCCTTCAGCCTGGCCCGGGTGTCCTCGTCCGTCGGGTCGAGCGCGAAGTCGGCGCCCAGGGCGAGGGCGCGCTCGCGCGCGGCGGGCAGGGGGTCGAGGGCGACGATCGGGGAGGCGCCGCAGATGCGGGTCAGCTGCACGAGGTGGGTGCCCAGGCCCCCCAGCCCCCAGATGCCCACGGATTCGGCGGACCGCAGCTGGGCGGTGTCGATGGCGCCGTACGGGGTGGACACGGCGTCGGCGAGCACGGCGGCGTGTTCCAGGGGTACGGAGTCGGGCACGGCGATGAGCGTGGTGGCGTCGGTCAGTACGTACTCGGCCCAGGCCCCGTCGTAGTGGAAGGCCATGACCTGGAGGTCCTCACAGGTGTTCGTGCCACCGCCGAACCGGCAGGCGGGACACGTGCCGCACGCCTTGCCCGCGCCCAGGACCACCCGGTCGCCCGCCTTCCAGTGCGCGGCGCCGTCGCCGACCGCCGCCACCACGCCCGACGCCTCGTGCCCCGGGGTGACCACCGGCAGCCGGGGCGCGATATGGCCGTCGAGCTGGCTCAGGTCCGACTGGCAGATGCCGCACGCGGCCACCTTGACCACGACCTCGCCCGCTCCCGGCCGGGGCACGGGCACATCCTCAACCGTGAGCGTGCCCGCTGCCGTGTCGAACCGCGCCGCGCGCATCGTGGCCGGGAGTGCGTCCGCCACGGCGTCTGCCGTTGAGTGCGCGCCGGAGCGTATCGGTCCTGCGTTCAAGGTCATCCGTGCTTCCTTTCAGGTGCTTCGCCGGGTGGAGCGGCCGGTCACCGCGCCGGTACGGGACGGCGAGTGATCATGATGCCGCACGCAGTCTGCCGTATGCGGCGCATCCGCCGGCCAGCCCCTGAGACCCCGTCACCGATGCGCGTCGCGCAGCAGAGTGTCAACGGTGCGGTCGACGAACGTGGTGAGTTCCTGCGCGTCCTGGCGCCCGAAAGTGGAGGTCCACAGGGCGAAGCGGCCGAAGAGGGCGGACCACAGGAGGATCGCGGTCTGCTCGGCACCATCCGGCCAGCTCAGTCCTTCCTCTTCACATGCGTGGATGGCGTCCAGCCACTGCCGCCACAGCAGGCGGGCCGGGTGGGTCTGGCCGGGCTCGCCGAAGCTGGACGAGTTATGACCGAACATCAGGCGGATGACACCGCGCTCGGTGCGGGCGAAGGTGCAGAAGGCGTTCGCCTGGGCGCGGAGGCGTTCGCCCGCATCGGCTCCATGGTCGGCCGCCTGGGCGTCGGCGTCGCGCATGGCCGCGACGACACGTTGGTAGCCGTCCTCGGCCACGGCGCGGGCGAGCTGGTCCTTGTCGGCGAAGTGCAGATACATGCTCTGAGCGGCGATGCCGACTTCGCGTGCGACCTCCCGGAGGGACACCGGCAGCGGGTTTCCGGTGAGCTTCTGGTCGAGGAGCCGTGCCACGGCGGCCAGAATCTCCGCGCGGAGCCGGTCCCCCTGGCCGCGGGGATTGCGCCTGCGGGTGGTGTCGGTGGCGGTGTCCTCGTTCATGCACCTCATTCTGCGATACCTCGACGGCCAGTCCTTCCGTCGTCAGGGGCCCGCCCGGCTCACCAGGTGACCGGAAGGGAGTTGAGGCCATAGACGATGGAGTTCTTCTTGAACGGCAGCTCATCCTGGGCGATGGCGAGCCGCAGCCCGGGGATGCGTTCGAAGAGCCGCGGCCAGGCGACCTGCATCTCCACCCGCGCCAGGTTCTGGCCCAGGCACTGGTGGGAGCCGAATCCGAACGCCACGTGGCGACGGGCGTTGCGCGCGATGTCGAGCGTGTCCGCGGGACACTCGCCCTCGTTGGCGCCGAAGGCGCGGGGGTCCCGGTTTCCCGCGATCAGCGAGACGATGATCCCCTCGCCCTTGCGGACAAGCTGCCCGCCCACCTCGACGTCTTCAAGGGCCACACGCCGCGGATCGGTGGAGACGATGCTCCAGTAGCGCAGCATCTCCTCCGCGGCGCTCGGGGCCAACTCGGGGTGGGCCCGCAGCCGGTCGCGCTGGTCAGGGTTGACCAGGAGCGCCACCGTGCCCAGGCTCAGCATGTTGGCGGTGGTCTCGTGCCCGGCGCCGACCAGGATCCCGACCAGGACGGGCATCATCTCGGGCGCGAACCCGTCCGGGCCGGTGTGGTGGGCCAGCAGCCGGCTGATCATGTCGTCCGAGGGCTCACGGCGTTTGCGCTCGACGAGGTCCTCGTAGTACGCGAACGCCTCCCGCTGTGTACGGGCGCGCTCCTCGTGGCTGACGTCCAGGTCCGTCCCGGCGTTGGCGTGCCGCTCGAAGAGGTGGTGGTCCTCGTAAGGGACGCCGAGGATGAGGCAGATGGCCCGGGAGGGCAGGGGCAGCGCGAAGTCCCGGATGAAGTCGGCCGGGCCACCCTTGGCGAGCATGGCGTCGATCAACTCGTCCGTGATCCGCAGCAGATTCTCGCGCATCGCCTGTGTGCGCTTGACGCTGAACTCCTTGGTGAGCATCTGCCGCAGCCGGGCGTGCTCAGGGTCGTCCAGCCGCAGGAACAGACCGCCCTCGTGTTCGGGCTGGTTGGAGTGGACCAGCGGGAAGTCGGGGTTGCGCACATCGGCGCTGAAGGACGGGCTGGAGAGGACGGCACGGATGTCCGCGTGCCGGGTGGCCAGCCAATGTGTGGAGCCGTCCCAGATGGTGACCTTGTGGAGACCGCCGGCTTCCCGGAACGCGGTGTGCCGCGGAGGTGCGCTGAACGGGCAGGCGCGCGGGGCGGGGAAGAACGGTGCTTCCTCGGTGGAAGCGGTCTCGGATGCGGTGGTCGTCATCTCGCCTTCCTTGCTGAGGAGTTGATGACAGCCTGACACGCTTCACCTTACGAGTGTCAGGCTGAGCGAGGCAAGGACTGTCCGACCGTCAGGACATGGCCACCGAGAGGCCGACCGCGTGTGCACCTCCTGCGGTGACCGCGGCCACCGCGCCAGCTCAACGGCGGCCTCCACGTGGCAATCACACGGATGTACCATCCAGCACCAACGTGGTGTGCGCCCAGATGAGGGAGCTTGTAGTGGATACTCCTGCCGATAACACCAGCCTGAAATCCCAGTACGCGGCTCAGGTTGCCGCCGATCTGGAACGCAACTCCGCCGAACACGAGCGTCTCAGCTCCGAAATCGCCTCACTGCAACAGCAGTTGGCGGTGCTGGAAGGCAACCGGACGCTTCTGCTCAGCATGCGCGAGACTCTTGGTGACGACGCCGCCTGTGGCGCACCGGAGAACGGTGGCGTCAGCGGCCCTGAGGATGATTCGTCCGCGACACGGGAATCCGCGGCGCTGCCTGCCACGCGCAAGCCCCGGAAGAAGGCCGACGCGACCAGCGGAAAGCGGAAGGGCGCGGAGTCAGCCGACAGCCGCCCGAGCCGCAAGCCGGTGCGCGAAGCGGGCGCGCCCACGCTCCGGGAGCTCGTGCGCGATGACCTCACCCAGCACGGCGAGCCCCGCTCCGCAGCCGAGATCACCGCCACTCTCACCCAGGCTCTTCCGGAACGCGACATCAAGCCCACGGTCGTCCGCAGCACCCTCGAATCACTCGTCGCCAAGGGCCAAGCACACCGCACCAAGCAGCAGAAGTCCGTCTTCTACTCGCCTGCCACCCCGGACGCGGACACCGGTGCGGCCGAGCCCAGCGAGGCACGCGCTTCCTGAGAGACCACGGGCGACGAGGCAAGCTGTGCCGCTGCCCGCTCGGCACTCACGCACGCGTGCCACGTTCCGCACTCACGAGCGCGTGTGTCACGTTCAGCGCGGTTGACGGGCGCGGCGGCGCTCCCGGAGCAGCACCCGAGCGGTGGTCGACAGCGGAGGACGGGCGGGGGCGCGGAGCACGCCGGGACCCTTGGCGGCGGCTGCCGTGGCCGTGAGCTGCTCGATCTCGATCATGGCGCGGAACAGCGGGCGGCCCTCGGGCGGCGCGAGGCCGACCAGGCTCCGGCTGGTGGACAGGGACTGGCGAGCCTGGCCGAGCAGGTGCGCCAGCAGGCTCCGGGTTCCGGCGGTGTCCCGGGCGTTCTCCAGGTCGACGCGGGTGACACCGTGTGCGTCGAGGGTCTCCCGCACCAGATTCAGGCGCCCGTCGGCGAGGTCTTCGGACAGGTCGTTGACGAAGTCCAGGCGCTGACTGCCGTCGATGTACACGCGGCATGCCTCGCGGTAGCCCACCGCGGTGTCCTCCCCTGCGATCAGGCCCGCGATCAGCATGAACGCCGGTAGCGCATACGTGTCGACATAACGCTGGTAGTCCGCTTCGGTGGCGAATCCGGTGAACTCCAGCTCCAGTGGGGCCGCGTCGAGGAAGTCCTCGACCCGGTCGCGCAGCCCGGGGTGCGCGGAGACGGTGTGCAGCAGCGGCCGTACGGCGGCATGCTCGCTTTCGCCACCGGCCAGGCCGTCACGCACCTGTTTCGCCCATTCCGCGAAGGCCCCGGCACGCTCCTCGGCGGGGCCGCTGTCCAGGAGTGTGTCGGTGCGATGCATGAAGGCGGTCGCGGCGATCAGATGCGGGAGCAACGGCGGGGGCAGCAGCAGGCGCGCGGCGAGGTAGGAGCTGCGCCGGTAGCCCGCCACCAGTTTCCGCTGGTGCGTATAGTCCTCCCGTAGCCGGGGGTCACTGATCCCCGCGGCATCCAGCGCCTTGCCCCACAGGCTCATGCCCGACCCTCCCGATGTGCTCAAGTCTCCTGGCGGCCGTCCGCGGACTCCGGCAGGCCCCGACCCCGGCCACCAGAACGCTCCCCCGTACGGCCACCCGGTGGCACTCCGCACCGGCGTGTGAATGCGCCGTACCCGCGTGCCGCCGTCCGCGGTAGAGGCTACCGCCGGCATCCCGCACCACCAGGCAGACACGGGGCACGCCCCGGCCTCCCGTGCCACGCACTTCGACGCACGCCCTAGCGGCGGCTGCGCACGAGCAGTTGGAGGAAGTACGGCGTGCCGATCACCGCGGTCATCAGGCCGGCACCGAGCTGGGCCGGGGCGATCACCGTGCGGCCCAGCAGGTCCGCGGTGCACACGAGCGTGGCGCCGAGGAGGACCGCGACCGGAACCACCCGGGCGTGCTGACGGCCCACCAGGGCCCGGGCCGCGTGCGGTGCCACGAGGCCCACGAAGCCGATCGTGCCCGCGGCTGCCACGGCGGTGGCGCTGAGCAGGACGCTCAGGGTGAGGAATCCCAGGCGTCCCCGTGCCAGACGGAGTCCCAGGAGCCGTGGGGTGTCCTCGTCCAACGACACCAGGTCGAGCTCCGTGCGCCCCACCATCGCGACGAGCACACCCACGGCGAGCACGGCCGCGAGAGGCGACACATCGGACAGGGAGCGCCCGTAGGTGGAGCCCGACAGCCAGGTGAGCGCCTTCGTCGCGTTGAACGGATCGGTGAGGACGATGAGCAGGTTGATCAGCGCGGCGGTTCCGGTGGCGACGCCGAATCCGACGAGGACGAGCCGGTTCTGCTGGAACCCGCCTCTGGCGGCGAGCCCGAAGACGAGGACGGAACTGACCGCGGCACCCGCGAACGCCGCCCCGGCCATCCCCCACGACCCGGCCACGGGGGCCGTTGTCACGAGGAGCACGGCGCCGAGCGCGGCCCCGCCGGAGACGCCCAGGACGGCGGGCTCGGCGAGCGGGTTGCGGGTCACGGCCTGGACGAGTGTTCCGGCCAGGGCGAGTGCCGCGCCCGCGAGAAGCGCCGCGAGCACCCTGGGGATCCGGGTGTCGAGGACGAAGGAGACGGTCCGGCCCGCCCTGCCCTGTGCCCAGTTCACCACGTCGCCCAGCAACAGCTTGCTGTCCCCCAGCAGCACGGCGGCGATCGTCACGCCGACGAGCACCGCCGCGAGCACGGCCGTGGTGGCCAGGAAGACGGCCCGGCTCCGGATGCGCAACCGGTCGGCAGGGGGCGCCCCGGCGCCGTCCCGGACCCGGGTGGCCATCACGACCAGGAAGACGGCGCCGACCAGGCTGGTGGCAACACCCGTCGGTACGGCGACCGCCACGTCCGCCGGTACGGCCGCGCGCAGCAGTACGTCCGAGCCGAGCAACAGCACCGCACCGGCCAGGCCCGCGACGGGAACGCCGGCCCGGGTCCGCGAGTACGCGCGGAACCTGCGGGCGAGGGGGCGGACGAGGGCGGGCGCGCACAGGCCGATGAAGCCGATCGGTCCGGCGAGGGTGACGGCCGCCGCGGAGAGCAGCGTCGCGAGCACGACCACCGTGACCCGGGTGGCGCGGACCGGGACGCCGAGGCCGCGGGCGGCGTCGTCGCCGAGCGCCAGGGCATCCATGCGGCGGGCGAGGAGCAGCAGTCCGGCGAGCCCGATGAGGCCGATGGGCGCCATCTGCACGACGCCGTCGAACCCGTTCTGGGAGATGCTGCCCTGGTTCCACTGGAAGAGGCCCTTCGTCCGCTCGGGGAAGAGCAGGAGCAGCCCTTCGGTGACGGCGGAGAGGCCGAGGGCGAGGGCGCTGCCGGCGAGCACGAGCCGGACGCTGCCCGTGCCCAGGCCCGACAGTCCGAGCACGACGGCCGCCGCCACAAGCCCGCCGATGAACGCGACACCGGAGGAGGCGAGCAGCGGGAGTGAGGTGCCGGTGACGGCGGCCAGGCCGAGGGCCAGGTAGGAGCCCGCGTTCACCGCGAGGGTGTCGGGCGATGCGAGGACGTTGCGGCTGACCGCCTGGAGTGCGGCGCCCGCCATCCCGAGCACGGCCCCGACGAGCAGCCCCGCGGCCATTCTCGGGAGCCGGGAGGCGATGACGACGGACGCGTCCGCCGGGTCGGCCCGGCCGGTGAGCGCCTTCCAGACCTGGGACGCGCCGACTTCGGCCGTGCCCTGGGTGATGTCGATGATCGCGAGGCATGCGGCGAGCAGGAGCAGGGCGACCGTCACCGCGGCCGCGCCCGTCCGGGACGTGGCCGCCGACGGACGGGTGGCGGGAGTTGTTGCGGTGACGGCCATGGTGTTACTTCGTCAGCGCCTTCACGATCGCGTCGATGTACGCCCCCATCGACTGGGGACCGCCGAACATCCAGATGCCGTCGGGCAGCCGGTGGACCTCGCCCTTCTTGACGAACGGCAGCGACTTCCACACGGAGTCCTTGGCCAGGGCGCCGTTGAACGGGGTGCTGTTCGCGTCCCCGTCGCTGCCGATGTAGGCGAACCGCACATCGCCGAGCCTGGTGAGCCCTTCGACGTCGGTGGTGGCGAGGCCGTAGTCCTTGTCGCCCTTGACCGTCCAGGCGTCCTTCAGGCCGAGCTTCTCGTTGACCGCACCGATGAGCGAGCCCTTGGTGTACGGCCGGATCGAGACCTGGTTGGAGGTGATGTATCCATCGGCGAAGGCGAGCTTCTCCCCGTCGAGTCCGGCGGCGGCCAGGGCCTTCTTCCCCTGGGCGGCCTTCGTCTCGAACTGCTTCTTGAGCGTCCCGGCCCGCTGTGTGGTGCCGGTGGCCCGCGCGATGAGGTCGAGGTTGTCGGTCATCTGCCCGATGGGGTCGGAGGCGTCGGCGGCGCGTACCTCCAGGACCGGGGCGACCCTGCGCAATTGCTTCACCGCGGCCGGGGGCAGGTCGGTGGTGGCGACGACGAGGTCCGGCGACAGGGAGGCGATGGTGTCCATGCTCGGCTCACCGCGCGTCCCGATGTCCTTGGGGTCGTTCCTCAGCGGGACCGCGGTGTCCCACATCGTGTAGCCCTTGACGTCGGCGACGCCGATGGGGTCGACGCCCAGTGAGATCAGGCTCTCGACGGCGTTCCACTCGGTGCCGACGACCTTCTTGGCGGGCCCGTCGAGCGTCACCTTCGCACCGGACGCGTCGGTGAGGGTGATGCGCTCGGCGGATTTCTTGCCCTTGTCGTCGGCGGCGGGCTCGGTGGTCCCGCACGCGGTCAGGGTGAGGACCGCGGCGGTGGCGACCGCAGCGGCCATCAGGAGGCGTCTCATGAGGTGGTGCTGAGCCTTTCGCTTCGCGCGTGGTGTCGGCCGATCGCGCGGGTGCGCAACCGGCCCGTGAGGGGGTCGGTGTCGACGTCGATACGGATGCCGTAGGTGTCGGTCAGACGCTCGGCCGTCAGGACGTCCTCGGGGCGGCCGTCGGCGGTGATCCGTCCCTCATGGAGCAGCACGATCCGGTCGGCGACCGCCGCGGCCTGGTCGAGGTCGTGCAGCACGGCGCCGACGGCGATCCCGTGGTCGTCCGCCAAGTCGCGGACGAGGTCGAGGAGTTCGACCTGGTAGCGCAGATCGAGGTAGGTCGTGGGCTCGTCGAGGAGCAGCACACCGGTCTCCTGGGCGAGGCAACTGGCGAGCCAGACCCGCTGGAGCTGTCCTCCGGAGAGGTGCTCGGCCCCGCGATCGGCGAGTTCCGTGACCCCCGTCATGGCGAGGGCACGCTCCACCGCGGCCCTGCCGTCCGGGTCCGCCTTGCTCCAGCGGCTCCGGTACGGATAGCGGCCGAACTCCACGACGTCGCGTACGGTCAGCCCGCTGGGCGTGGGGCGCCCCTGGGTCAGCAGGGCGACGCGGCGCGAGAACTCACGAGGGGTGAGGGCCAGGCCGTCGGTGTCGGCGTCGAGGACGAGCGTGGCGGCCCTGGGCCGCTGCAACCGCGCGATCGTCCGCAGGAGCGTCGACTTCCCGCTGCCGTTCGGACCCACCAGGACGGTCACTTCTCCGGGCCGCAGGGTCACCGATGCGTCGTGCAGGACGTCGACGCCTTCGTAGGCCACGGTGACACCGGTGGCCGACAGTTCATGACCCCGTGGGCTCTTGGCCTCGGAGATCTCTTCAGCAGCTCTCACGAAACGAAGGTTAGCCTAACCTTATTTCGCCCGCGCTGGGGAGGGGTCGCCCGGCCGGTCGACGCGACGGTTACATGACCACGCGGACAAGGGACACGCCTTCGGTGGCGCCTTCACATGATCTTGCCTGGTGCCGCGGGCGCCAACCGTGCCACCGGCGGCAGCGGTGAGTGCTGCGGGGAGGCGCGGAATGCCTGGATGACGAGCGCGGCGAAGCGCCGGGAGGCCGCGACCCGGGTGGCCTTCGATGTGGTGTGGATGCCCCTGTTGGCCATGAGCATGAGAATCAGGTCGTCCAGGACGAAGTCGGGGCGCAGATGGCCGGCGTCCTTGGCGCGGTGGGCCAGTTCGGCGATCGACCTCAGCGCGTACGCACGCTCCGCGGCGATGTCCATCGCGTCGGGGAAGGTCGACATGAAGGCTTCGGTGAAGCCTCGGCTGCGGGCGTGCAGCTCACAGGTCTTCTCGATCACGAGACAGAAGCCACGCCATGGATCCGGCTCGGCGAGCCCCTCGTCGATGAAGACGTGGCACGCGCGCATCTCGTCCGCGAAGGCTTCGGTGGCCAGCATCTGCTTGGTCGGGAAACGGCGGTACAGGGTGGCGGGGCCGACCCCGGCGTGCCGGGCGATCTCGCGCATCGGCACGTTCAGACCTTCGGTGGCGAACAGCGCGCGGGCCGCGTCGAGGATGCGTTCGCGGTTGTCCAGGGCGTCGGAGCGCAGGGTATGAGGCAAACGGTCGGTCACCGCTCTCACTTTAGCCAAACGGACGGGGGCGTCCGTTAGCGTCCGAAGGCATGGAAGCAGGGCGCTTCTCCGGGTGCGGCCCCTCGGCGCCGGGACCGGGGTCGGCCGGTCCCGACCGGTCCCAGCCGGTCCCCATCGATCCCGGCCGCCCCCCAGGACAAAGGAGACGACATTGAAGGCAGTCGCGATCCAGGCGTTCGGACGCCCCGAAGGTCTGGCACTCATCGACCTCCCTGCCCCCACTCCCGCCGAGGGGCAGGTGCTCATCGCCAATGAGGCGATCGGCGTCGGCGGCGTCGACGTCGTGATCCGACGCGGTGTTCTCGCCACCTACGGCTTCAAGGAAGGCCATATCCCCGGCAGTGAGGTAGCGGGCATCGTGACCGCGGTCGGCGACGGCGTCGACACGTCATGGGTCGGTCAGCGCGTATGGGCGTTCACCGGCGTGAGTGGCGGCTACGTCGAACAGGCGATTGCCTCGGTCGAGGAGATCCTGCCCCTCCCCGCGAACCTGTCGCCCGTCGACGCGGTGACGCTCGGGAGCTCCGGAATGGTGGCCCACTTCGCCCTTGCTCATGCCCACTTCGCGCCTGGCGAGTCCCTGCTGGTGCGCGGCGCGGCCGGCAGCATCGGGATCATGACGGTCCAGCTCGCGGCTCGTGCCGGCGCCGGCGCGGTGGCGGTCACGACATCGTCGGCCGAGCGTGGTGACCGCCTGCGTAAGCTGGGCGCGACCCATGTGCTGGACCGCTCCGGCGAGAGAGCCGAGGACGCTCCCGAGGGCTACGACGTCATCATCGACATCGTCGCCGGCGCGGACATGCCGTCCTTCTTCGCCAAGCTCAACCCGAACGGTCGCATGGTGGCCGTTGGCATGGTCGGGGGCCAGCCGCCGGCGGACTTCGGCATGACGATGATGGCGGCGTTCCAGAAGTCGATGTCCTTCGCCACCTTCAGCGCCGACACCGTGGCCGAAGCCGATCGACGTGCGGTGCGGACCGAGCAGTTCGCCGCCGCAAGCCGCGGCGAGCTGCCCATGGTGGTGCACGAGGTGCTGCCGCTCGAGGAAGCCGTTCTGGCACACCAGAAAATGGACGCCGGCGAGGTGTTCGGCAGGATCGTGCTGACACCGTGATCGTGGCGGCCGTGGGGCCGTGACAGGGTACGTACCCCGGGGAAGTTCCCCGGCTCGGTGCAGGGAGGGCGCGTGGAATCCGTGAGCGGGCAGGGCGACGGCGGCACGTGGCCCACGGGGCTTGATGAGGCGATACGCGCCACCGCGGCCGAGATCGCCACAACGCTGCGCGACGCCCCCGACACCGGGGCTCCGGTACCCGGGTCACGGTGGACGGTCGGGGAGGCGGCGGCGCATCTGGCGCAGGCCAACGAGCTGATGGCGCACCTCGCGGACGGGAAGACACGCAGCTACGGGGACGGCACGCCGCACGGGCTGGCCGAGGCCAACCAGCTCGCGCTCGCCGCGTTCGCCGAGCGCCGGGCCGGGCCGCTGGCCGCCATGATCGTGGAGCAGGCCGACGCCTTCCTCCGGTCGGCGGCCCGGCCCGCGTCACACGGCGAACTGGTCACCCCGATGGGCCCGATGAGCCTGGACGTACTGGGGTCGTATCTGCTGACCCATATGCTCGGCCACGGCTATGACCTCGCCCGTGCGCTGGGCCGCCCGCATATGCTCAACCGGGCCCGGGTCGAGCTGACCCTGCCGTTCCTGATCACGGCCATGCCACGGGTGGTCGACACCACGGCCACCGCCGGGCTCACCGCCCGCTTCACCATCCGCCTCAGGGGTGGCGCCCGCTTCGGCGCCACCTTCACCGACGGGGCTGTCACCGTGACCCCGCACCCGCCGAGCCGCCCGGACTGCACCATCCTCACCGAGCCCGTCGCCTTCCTTCTGATGGCGCTGGGCCGCCTCGGCCCGTGGGGCGCCGCCGCCAGGGGCCACGTCCTCGCCTGGGGCCGTAAGCCCTGGCTCGCCCCACGGTTCCCCACACTCTTCACCGCACCCTGATCCGGCCGGGGAGCGGACCGGATCAGAGCGGACTGGGATCGGAGCGGTTCGGGTGGCCTGCCGCGGATGCCCCGCGGCTCAGGTGGCGCAGGCCGGATGGCCCCAGCCGTCGGCGTTCTTCATGATCGTCTCACCCTTGGCGTAGGGCGTACCGCAGCGGCACCGGCCGGGGAACTTCGCCTTGATGGACGCCTTGGAGCGGGTGCCTGTCCCCCGCTGTGCCGCCGTCGTGCGCGGGCGCGCCGTACCACCGCGGCCCGCTGAGCGTGTCGCCGTCTGGGCCTCGGGCGGTGGCAGGGCGGACCCGAGCGAGGTGCCCGCGGGCTCCTGGGTGCGGGCGGTGTGGCTGGCCGCCTGGTCGGCGGCCGCGTTGAACGGGTCCCCATCGACCTGGTGCGCCGGAACATAGACGAATTCCACCTTGCGGCCACCCAGAAGCTCGTCGATACGCATCACGAGCTCGCGGTTGGCCACCGGCGATCCCGAGGCGGTCTTCCACCCCTTCTTCCGCCACCCGGGCAGCCATGTGGTGACCGCCTTCATCGCGTACTGCGAGTCCATGCGCACCTCCAGCGGCACGGCCGCGTCGGTGGACTCCAACAGCCTCTGCAGTGCGGTGAGTTCGGCCACGTTGTTGGTCGCGGTGCCAAGCGGCCCGGCCTCCCAGCGCTCCAGCGCACCGTCGGTGCCCGCGATAACCCATGCCCAGGCCGCGGGCCCGGGGTTTCCCTTCGATGCCCCGTCACACGCGGCGATGATCTGTTCAGCCATACGTCGATACTGCCAGCACTCCGCATCCGGCACGGCGGAGACCTGGTCATCGGCGGTCTGCCGGCCGTGCCGATGGCGGGCCAAGCCGCCCACGCCCGCTCCACACGCGAGTCCTCACGCGAGCCGCGGTCGACGTCGGCCGGTCCTTCCCTTGACCACGGGGCGTTCATCGGATCCACGCCGAACGGGCACACTATGTACACGCGTTCGGGCTTCGCGCATGGGAATCTCCCAGAGCTCGTGCCTTGAACGTCCGTACTCGCGGCGCCGGTTGGCGGTCCGGGTACTCATCTAGGAGAGGACACCCCCCACATCATGTCCACTCATCGCCCGCGCCGATCACGGCGCCTCCCCCTGCTGGCCGTAGTGGCCGTGGCCGGTATCGCCGCCCCTTCGGTCGCCGCCGCCGACACACCGGCCACGACAGACACCAACCGGCCCACGGCCGTGCAGGCGTCGCTGGACGACTACTACCAGGACGCGATGGGCAAGAACGGCCCGGAGCTGAAGGCCGCGCTGCACACGATCATCAGCGACCAGACCAAAGTGTCCTACGACGAGGTCTGGGACGCGCTGCAGTCCACGGACGAGGACCCGGACAACGCGTCAAACGTCATACTCCTCTACAGCGGCCGCTCCCAGGCCAAGGACGCGAACGGCGGCAACCCCGACGACTGGAACCGCGAGCACGTCTGGGCGAAGTCGCACGGCGACTTCGGCACGGCCACCGGACCCGGCACCGACCTGCACCACCTGCGCCCCGAAAACGTCACGGTGAACAGCATCCGCGGCAACAAGGACTTCGACAACGGCGGCCAGGACGTGCCCGACGCTCCCGGCAACCGAACCGACGACGACTCCTTCGAACCCCGTGACCAGGTCAAGGGCGATGTCGCCCGGATGATCCTCTACATGGCCGTCCGCTACGACGGAGACGACGGCTTCGCCGACCTCGAGCCCAACGACAACGTCGACAACGGCTCCGCGCCCCATATCGGCCGCCTGTCCGTACTGAAGGAGTGGAGCGCCGAGGACCCGCCCGACGCCTTCGAGAAGAACCGCAACCAGGTCATCTACGACAGCTTCCAGCACAACCGGAACCCGTTCATCGACCACCCCGAATGGGTCGACTCCATCTGGAAGTAACCCGCGCCCCCGCCGCTGCCCCGGCACATGCGCCGGGGCAGGGGCGTCGGCCGTGGCTCCCGTGGTAGGCAGTCCTCGTGCGTATTCTCTTGCCGCTGCCCGACCGGGACTTCGACGTCACCGAGGTGGCCGTGCCCTGGAAGCTCCTGACCGACCTCGGCCATGAAGTGGTGATCGCCACCGAACATGGCGACGGCCCGCCGGCCGCCGATCCGCTGCTGATCACCGGAGTGCTCTTCGGGCAACTCGGCGCGGAGCCCGAGCCCAAGGAGTTCTACCAGCAGCTCACCGACGCGACCGCCTTCCGCCACCCCCTCGCATGGGCGGACCTCAAGCCCGAGGCGTACGGCGGGCTGATCCTGCCCGGCGGCCACGCCCCGGGGATGCGCCAGTACCTAGGCTCCGATGTCCTGCGCGAGAAGATCGCGGAATTCTGGCGGCTGGACCGCCCGGTCGGCGCGATATGCCACGGCGTCCTCACCCTGGCCCGCACCAGCGACCCGGCCACCGGCCGCAGCCTCCTCGCCGACCGGCGCACCACCTGCCTGCCCGCGTACATGGAGCGGACCGCCTACTACCTCACGGCCTGGCGCCGCGGCCGCTACTACCGCACCTATCCGGCCTACGTCCAGGACGAGGTCGTCGCCGCCCTGAACGACCCCGCCCAGTTCGAACGCGGACCCGTCGAGCTACGGCGCCGCGGCACGGCCACCGACGACACCCCCGCCTTCGTCGTCCAGGACGGCCGATACCTTTCCGCCCGCTGGCCCGGCGACGCCTACCTCTTCGCGCGGCGCTTCGCCGAGATGCTCACCTGAACGACCCTGCCCTGCCCTTCCGGGTAGGGCAGGGCAGGGCAGCACCGACAATGTCAGTCGGCCCCGACACATAGGCGGAGTGTCAGGGCCGACGGTGAATACGCTCAGACTCAAGAGCCCTTAGTCATCAACGCACTTGGGGTACTTCGAGCCCCGGTTGCAGTCGTGGTAGTCGTACTTGCTGACCCGGAACTTCTTCTCGTCGCCACCCTTGGCCGGATCGACGACCAAGTAGAACTTCTTCCCGTCCTTGACCTTGTCGGAGACTGTCCCATCAGGACCCCGGTCAAAGTCCTGCGCGCACCCGGCGAGTGTGAGGGCTGAACATGCCAGGAGGGCAAGGGCAAGGCGACGCATGTCGTGCTCCGATCAACGTGAGGATTGCGAGATAGTCTAGGGGCCTCCGGATCATGCGCAGGCCAGGGGTGTCATTCACTCGCACTCATGGAAACGCTCGATGTGCGGCGGCGAGGGAAACGGCAGAAAAACACGCAACAAAGGTCGTCCGGGATGCGAGCCCGGCCGACGCACGCTCCTGAGCGGTCAGCCGCCGCGCCGGGCTCTTGTCAGTGCCCGGTGCAGCACCTCCTCGGCGTATGCGGGCAGCCGTGCTTCGGTGGCGGGGCCGACTCCGTACATGCCCAGGTTGAGGACGATGTTGTCCTGGCGCACCAGCACCTGGCCGCCGCTGTCGAATCGCCGCCAGACCGCTTCCTGCCCGAGCTCGAGGGGCGACCTGCGGCCGCTGCCGTGCTCTCCGCTGATGGTGTCCGCGCTGCGGAACACCATCACGGCTTCCTGGACAGCGCTCTGACCCGCTTCCGCCTGCCCGATGGTGACCACCAAGTAGATGCTGGGTACCATCTCGCCGTCGGTCGCCCAGTCGCAACGGGACTGCCCATTGCGGAAGGGTTCTCGGGTCGTCGATTCCGGTCGGGGTATGACCCGGGCGGCCAGGCGCTCATCCACCAGCTCACAGGCTTCGGGTACGGATCGGTAGCGTTCGTCGTCGGGGGTGCTGAGGCTGATGACCAGCCCCGGCAGCATCAGGCAGAGCACGAGCGGGGGGAGTGCCGGGACGAGCACCTGCCATGGCGAGGGCGCATCGGGTGTCGGGACGGGGGCCGGCGGGCTCGACCGGGGTGGTGCCAGCCGGTCCTGGAGAGTGCGGTGCCGGAAGGACAGAACACCGCCGGACTGGCGGAGAGCGCCACGTTGGCAGGCGTCCTCCAGGAATTCCATCAGGTGCCAGGGGAGACGGCCGGTCGCGGCCAGCCAGAGTCTGGCGACGCCGAACTTCCCCCACGCCGAGAAGGCGAATCCGTAGAGGAGCAGTGCCACCGCGCTGGCCAGGCACACCAGCAACCAGTCCCCGCCGGTGACCAGTTTCTCGCTGTGGGCGGGGGGCGTCACGCCCGGAGGGTAGTACGTCGTGAGCTGTTGGCTCAGGAACAGCGCCAGCGGCGACAGGAGGCACAGCGCCGCGGCGCAAGCATGGCGGGAGTCCGCGAAGGCGCGCGTGCCGGGCAGCGCCAGTACGGTCCGGCGGTCCGAGCGCAGCAGCGCTCGCGGACTGCGGGCCAGGGCGTGGTCGGCGGTGTCCTGCCAGACCGCGCCGCCCACGAGCAGTACCAGCGGGACCACCGCGTACAGCGACGATCGCAGGTCCGCCGCCGTGGCGGCCATGACCACGAAGACCGCGAACGGGACGACGGCTGTCGTCCTCCGCAGGAGGAGGGGGATCCGGCCGCGGGCCGTGAGTGTGCGGGGCTGCGGGGTGTCCACCGCGTCGTCGATGACGGCGATGACACCGAAGAGGGCCGCTACGGCGAACAGGGGCGGCGAACCCATGCCGAGCGGCCCCTCCACGGGCCGGCTGTAGCCGGTGGGGGTCAGCGCCACCAGGCCCATCGCCATGGCGGCGATCACCGCCGCGTGGCGTACCGGCCACGGCAGCGCGCGTGGCAGGCTCCACCAGGTCACCTCCGGGGTGCCCAGGGTCCGGGCGTGGCGGGCGAGGAAGGTGAGCCAGCGGTGTGCGTCCTCGGCGTCCCAGCGGCGCCCCGGGCTCGCGGCGGCGAGGGAGGCGTCGTAGGTGGCGGGCACGAACTGGTCGAGGAGGTGTGCCTCGATGGCCGCGCTGTCGGGGAAGCGGCTGGGGTCCAGCAGTTCGGCCGGGTTCCGGCCGGTGTCGCTGTACGCCTTGCGGGCCAGCGACACCATCAGCGGGGTGGCCAGCGCCTCGCCCAGGGCCCGGGCCCGCGCCGCGCGCGCCGGGTCGGTCGTGCGGGGATCGAGAACCTGCCGCCAGGAGCTGTGGTGGGGCCGTCCGCCGACGCTGGGGGACGGGGCGGCGGTGCGGGAGAGGTAGGCCGTGAGGTCGGCGAGGGTGAGCGGGCGCACGCTGACTGCGGCGGCGCCGGTGAGCACACGCGCCTCCCCCGCCGCTTCGCGGTACTCGCCCTCGCGGCTGGTGAGGACGATCTGTGCGGCGCGGTCGAGAGTTCCGTTCAGGGTGCGCAGGGCCTGCGGCCGCACCGCCGCGGGCAGTTCGTCGAATCCGTCGAGGATGGGCAGCAGGCGACCGGTGCGCAGCAGTTCGCGTGCGATGTCGCGGGCGGAGGCGGTGCCGGTGGCCAGTGAGGCGTAGCGGGTGCCGAGCAACTCGGCAGCCCACTCCCATAAGTCGGGCTGGGCCTGGGGCCGCCAGGAGGCGAGGGGCAGGATCACCGGGATCCTCTCGCCGGGGGCGCGGCGTTCGAGGCGGTCGAGTGCGAGACGGACCATGAGCACGGACTTCCCGGTACCGGCCGGGCCGAGTACGACGAGCCGGCCCGACGGCACCCGGTCGAGAACATCGGCGATCTCCTCGAACCGCCCGCCGAGATCGACCGGGCCGCCGCCGGTGACGTTCGCCCAGTGGTCGATCAGGTCCTGGCGGGCGGTGTCCCAACGGACCGGGATCGGCGCCGGGTCCTGGAGGCGGCGCAGCCGCTCCTCCCGGCCCAACTGCTCCCGTACGGCGCTCGCGAGCTGGTCAGCAGCCGCGTTCAGCTCCGGGCCGGAGAGGTCGCCCCACAGGACCCTGGAGCGGCGGTGGCGCAGGATGGCGCGGACTGCCAGCCAGACGCCGAACGTGCACAGCGCCATTGCCGCCGGCCCGAGCATCGAACCGGGCAGCGCGGAAGCGTCCCCGTCGTCCCGTGCCCTGAGCACGAACAGACTCGCGCCCACCGCCACCGAGCAGCCCGCGAGCAGCAGTTGACCTGCGAGCCGAAGGCCGGTGACCGGGCGGCGGCCGTCGTTGAAGTGGATACCGCCGTAGATGGTGTGCGCCTGGATCACCGTGTGCGCGGTACCAGAGAACTCGTTGCGCGCCACCGGCTCGCCCTGCATGCGCTCCCCCTTACGCATCCCCCCGCACATGGTGACGCAGGCGCCGCACGGGTGTACAGCCCGGCGGGGCGCCCTCCGTGGCCGACTCCCCCGTGGCTAGGGGCGGATATAGGGCCGGGTGATGATCTCCATGTTGTGGCCACCGGGATCGTCGAAGTACGCGCCACGGCCGCCGAAGAGACGGTTGATCCGTCCGGGGTCGGTGTGGCCGGGGTCGGCGTAGTAGGTGACGCCGACCGCTTCCAGGCGGGCGATCATGGCGTCGAACTGCTCGTCGGGCACGAGGAACGCGTAGTGCTGCGGCTGTATGGGCTCGTCGCGCTTCTCGTAGTAGTCGAGCGTGACGCCGTTGCCGAGATCGACGGGCAGAAACGGGCCGAACGGGGCGCCGACCTCCACCCCCAGAATCGCGGCGATGAACTCGGCGGACAACTGCCGGTCGTAGGCGTAGACGGCGGTGTGATTCAGCTGGACGACGGTGGCCAGGGGCTCGGAGTCGTGCTGGTACTGCGCTTGGTGGGGCATCTGTGGTGTGTCTCCGTATCGTGGAATCCGCTGGAACAGGCGCCACGTACGGGCGCCAGAAGGAATGACACGGAGGAAAGGGCGGGCCTCTGGCCCGCCTCGGGCTCACGCCGAGGCCGGGCGCCTCACTCGTGCGTGGCCCATGGCCGACCCGGCAGTCACCTTGCCGACTCTAGCAGCGCCCGCCCGCCCGTCCGGCTCCAGGGCAGTTGGCGGTGGCGCAGGGCCGTGACACGGTGCGCGGGCACTCGTTGATCCGAGCGTATGTCCGAACACCACGCTGTCCGCCCCCGCATGCCACCCCGCCCGCATCGCTCGACCCCGGCCGCGTCGCCCCTCGTGTCGACGGTCCGCTAGCCTCCGATTTCGATTCCGTGGACCACACGGGACTCGGGGACTCGGGGACTCGGGGGATGAGCGAGGAATGGCCCATGGGTGATGAGCAGCGGATACGGCAGGACGGGGAGCGGTGGGCGGCGGTGGAGGAGCGCGTCCGGCGCGGCTGGGGGCTCCAACTGCCGGAGTCCTTCCTGCGGTTCTTTGTCTTCCTCCAGGGGCTTGGCGTGGCCGAGCGGCGGGTGCTCGCGGACATGGACGTGGCGCCGGTCGGTATCTCCGATCTGTTCGACGACCCCGGGCTGTCCGCCCGGCCGGGGATCGACGCGCGGGCGCACGGACGCTACTACCGCGATCCGCCGGAGTTCCTGACCTTTCTGCACGGCGGGTCGGACGGGCTGCACTACGGACTGTGGTCCGACGACGGATCGACCTGCGACACCGTCGCCTCCTACTACACCCATGACGGCGGCGACATCGACACCAACGCGCAGACGCCGCTGGAGGCGATACGTGTGCTGATCGAACGCCACTGGCGCGACCTCGCCGACGACGACGGGGACGCGGACCAGATGGCCGCTCGGCGTCACGGGCTGGAGCTGTTGCGCGAGGCGCTCACCAGGCTGGAGACCGGCGACCGCGATGAGACCGGCGCCTTGTATGTGCGCGCCTACGACGTCGTGGCCGCGCCCGCCGCCCCCGCGCGGGTCGCCACCGTGGATGGTGCCGGTGCGCTCGTGACCGGCGAGACCTCACCGGAGCGGCCGGTGCACCGCGGGCCCGGTGCCCACCGGTTCGCCCATACCCTGTATCCCCTGCTCGACGACCCCGCGGGCGCAGCCAGGCTCGCGGAGGACGCCCGGCGGCGCCTCGCGCACGGGGATCCGGCAGAAGCGCTGGCGCTGGGCCGTGATCTGCACTGGGCGTCGGCCGGTGACCCCGCCAGGGAGGCGCTGGCGAATGAGCTGCTCGTCGGCGCCTACCAGGCGCTGGGCCGGTCTTCCCTCGCGGGGATCGCCCAAGCCCATCACGACCACCGCGACCTGGCCAACGTCATCGTCCTCGGCCCTCGCTAGCACCGGCCCACGCAGGCTTCTCCCCCGCGTCCACGGGACCGGGAGCGCCATGTCCGATTTCCGCCAGCGCGCTTCCCCTCCCAGGGCGCACAGTGGAGGTGTGATGAGCGACGACAGCAGGTACGAGGCGGTGTGCAGCCGCGACGCACGGTTCGACGGCGAGTTCTTCTTCGGTGTCGCCACGACGGGGATCTACTGCCGGCCGAGCTGCCCCGCGACCACGCCCCGGCGCAAGAACGTCCGGTTCTTCCCGACCTCGGCCGCCGCGCAGGGCGCGGGGTTCCGGGCCTGCCGCCGCTGTCGGCCGGACGCCGTGCCCGGCTCCGCCGACTGGAACGCGCGGGCGGACGCCGTCGGCCGCGCCATGCGGATGATCGGGGATGGAGTGGTGGACCGGGAGGGAGTGGCCGGGCTCGCGGCGCGGCTCGGCTACAGCGCCCGGCAGGTGCAGCGGCAACTGACCGCCGAGCTCGGCGCCGGGCCGGTCGCGCTCGCCCGCGCGCAGCGCGCCCACACCGCGCGGATCCTGCTGCAGACCACTGCCCTGCGGGCCTCGGAGATCGCGTTCGCGGCCGGGTTCTCCAGCGTCCGGCAGTTCAATGACACGCTCCGCGAGATATACGCCGCCACCCCCACCGAGCTGCGTGCCGCCCGGCCCGCGAAGTCCTCCCTGTCCGGGCCCGCGGTGGCCACCGGCGGGGTGCTGGGGACAAATGGCGGGACGGCCGGGGTGCCGCTGCGGCTCGCCTACCGTGGTCCGTACGACACCACGCAGGTCTTCGACTATCTCGCCCGGCGCGCCCTCACCGGCCTGGAGGAGATGGTGGGCGCCCCGGGCGCCCGGACCTACCGCCGCACCCTGCGGCTGCCGCACGCCTGCGCCATCGTCGAGATCGACGAACGGCCCGGAGACGGCTGGCTGGAGTGCCGGCTGCGCCTGACCGAGCTGCGCGATCTGACCACCGCCATCCAGCGGATTCGGCGCCTGTTCGACCTGGACGCCGATCCGTACGCGGTCGCCGAGCGCCTCGGCGCCAACGCCGCGCTCGCGCCCCTGGTGGGCGCACGGCCGGGACTGCGTTCCCCGGGCACCGCCGACCCCCATGAACTCGCCGTGCGCGCCGTGCTCGGCCAGCAGGTCTCGGTGGCCGCCGGGCGCGTGCTGGGCGATGCGCTGGTCGCCGCGTACGGGAAGCCCCTGGCGCGGCCCGACGGCGGGCTCACGCATCTCTTCCCGCGCGCGGAGGACCTGGCCGAGGCGCCGCTCGCGGAGCTCGGCATGCCGGAGAGCCGACGCGCCACGCTGCGCACGCTCGCCACCGCGCTCGCGGACGGCACGGTGCGGCTGGACGCCGGCGCCGACCGCGACCGGGCCGAGAAGGAACTCCTGGGGCTGCGCGGCATCGGTCCCTGGACGGCCGGCTACGTCCGGATGCGGGCGCTGAGCGACCCCGATGTGCTGTTGGAGTCGGATGTCGCCGTACTGGCCGGGGCTCGCGGCGCCGGGGCGCATCTGGAGGACTCCGAGGGCTGGCGCCCCTGGCGCTCGTACGCCATGCACCACCTATGGAACGCCCCGCGAGCCCGGCCCCAGTGAGCGCCCCCGAACGGAACCGCGCCCACCAAGTCGTCGGTGCGTCGGTGTGGGTGGCGGTGGCGGTGGTGACGTACGTGCGGGGCAGGACGGCGTACCGCATGCGCGCCGGGCCATCCCGCCACCGGGCCGGTGAGCGGGCTCAGCGGACCGCCAGGTCGCGGACCCTGCGCAGCCCGGCGGTGACATCGGCGAGGGTCGCGCAGTCTCCCACCGCCGCCCCCGCGGGCAGGACGAGGTCCGTCGGCGGGCGGCGGGCGGCGACGGCGTCGGCCAGGTCGGACAGCGCGGCCCGCAGCCGGGCCGCGAGGGCGGGCTCGGGCTGCGGGGCGCCCTGATCGAGCCGTACGCCGCAGGCCGTGGCCGCGTCCACGATCTCCTCCAGTGCGAAGACCACCGGAGCCCATGCCGCCAGGTCCCGGCCGAACGGCGGGTGTTCGGCGCTTGCCACCTCCACCGCGCGGCGGGCGTCGGCGAGGGCGCGGTATGCCTCGCGGCGCAGCCGCAGCCGGGTGGCATACGGCGCTTCGGCGGTGAGCACCCGGTCCAGGTGGTCGCGGGTGGCGCGGACGGCGAGCGACAGCCGCACCGACACCTGGGCGCGCGGGCCGCCGAGCCCGGGCAGCGCCCCGGCGGCCAGCACCACACCGCAGGCCAGCAGCGTGTCGGTGAGCCGGGTGAACCCGGGGTCGGTGTCGCCGCCGAGGTAGACGAGGGACAGCAGCAGCGGTGTGAGCACGGCGGTCTGCAGGGCGAAGTGGCGTACGGAGACGGGGATCAGCGCGGAGCAGACCGCCGCGACGACGACCGGCCAGATGGCGGGGGCGCCCGCATCGAAGGTGACGCCCGCACCCGGGCTGAACAGCGTGGCGAGCCCACCGAAGACGGCCACGCCCACAGCCGTGCCGAGGGCTCGGGAGAGGGCCCGGGAGACCAGCGGGCCCATGTCGGGCTTGACCAGGAAGGCGGCGGTGGCGGGGAGCCAGTACCAGTGCTCGCCCGGCAGTTGCTGGGCGAGCACGGTGCTGACGCCCACGCACAGCGCCACCCGGGCAGCGTACTCCCGGCCCGCCGGGCCGAGCGCGCGGCGCAGCCGCTGCCGGTGGCCGGGGACGACCGCGCCGACGGGGGGCGCCGGTTCGCCGTCGAAGACCCGGGCGGCGAGCAGCACGGCCCGGTGCATGGCCATGTTGCCCGCGGTGTCGGGTACGGGGGCGGGCAGTCGGCCCGGTGGCAGTCCGGTCCGCACCGAGCGGGCCAGTTGGGCGGGGGTGCGTGCGATGCGGTCGGGTACCGGTTCGCTCTCCCACAGGAGGGTCAGGACGCCCTCGCTGAGTGCTCCGGCCACCGCCAGCCGGTCGCGCAGCCGCCGCTCCTCCTCGTCGAGGCGGTGGAAGGGGAGCCGGTGGGCGTAGAGGGCTTCGTACGCGACGTCGTAGGCGGCGGTCAGCCGACGCCGGGCGGCCTGGCCGCCGTCGGTGCCGACCGCCGTCATCAGGTCGGCCAGGGCGTCGTATACGGCGGCCACCGTTTCCCGTTCATCGGAGGGCGCGGTCTGGCGTGCGGGGATGACGCGTGGCAGCAGCGCGGCCATCGCGATCACCCATACGGCGCCGATGAGCAGCAGACCCGCCTTGACCGGCGGGGGCACCGGGACGGGCATGCCCGCGCCGACCACGGCGAGCACCATCAGCTGCACCCCGGCGGCGGAGCTGACCGGCCCGATGGCGCTGATCGCGCCGGAGACCAGTCCGACCGCGGCGAGTGCGAGCGCGATCCATATCCCGAGGCCCAGCGTGCCCAGCCCGGCCCCGGTCAGCAGGCCGACGGCCCCGGCGAGGGCGGGCAGGCCGATGCGCACGGTCCGGGTGGCGCGGGTGGCGGGGCGGTCGTTGATATGGGCGAACATCGCCCCCAGCCCGGCGAGCATCCCGAAGGGCAAATGTCCCGACGCCACGCCGACGGCCACCACCGGTCCCACGCCGAGGGCTCCGCGGACCACCGCCGCCCACGGTATAGGGTCCCGCAGCGCCCGCGCCCCGCGCAGGGGGTGCGTCAGCCAGTCGGGCGGTGTGGGCCGCGTGCGCAAGGATCCTCCGTGAGGTGGAAATCGTGGACCTCTTCGAACCGTACGTGAGCAATGCGGAACTTTCGTAACCTGCGTATTTCCGCCATGTGAGGCGCTGATGCCCCACCTCGCGCCACGGCGGTCCGCGACCCGGATACCCGGGTGTGACCTGGTGGTTTGGACAGCGTCCCCGGTCCGACCGGACGGCCTGCCCGGGGTGCACATGCCAGGCTCATATGTCTCGCTGCGTGGCCAGCTTCTTGCGGAGCGTGTTGTGCTGGGTACGCAGGAGAACTAGCCTCCCTTCCGCCCGTTACCGAACATTCGTCTGGTAACCGCCTTCCGTTGATCCCCCAGTGCCGGAGAACGCCATGCAGGTGACCTTGCATCAGGACAAATGCGTCGCCTCGGGGCAGTGCGTACTCGCCGCCCAGGACGTGTTCGACCAGCGGGACCAGGACGGTGTCGCCGTCCTCCTCGACGAGCGCCCACCGGCGGAACTGCACGACGACGTGCGTCAAGCGGCCGCCGTCTGCCCCGCCCTGGCCATCGCCCTGGCCGACGCGTGAACACACCGGGGAATGTCGTGGTCGTGGGCGCCTCGGTCGCGGGGCTCACCGCGGCCGTCACGCTGCGCACCCTGGGATACGACGGAAGGCTCACCCTGATCGGCGACGAGCCCCACACCCCCTACAACCGGCCGCCGTTGTCCAAGCAGATCCTGGCGGGCACCTGGGAGCCGGACCGGATCAAGCTGCGCACCGACGAGGAGCTGTCCGACCTCGACGCACGGCTGCTGTTCGGCAAGTCCGCCACCGGTCTGGACACCGCCGCCCGCCGGGTGGTGCTGGAGGGCGGCGACAGCGTCTCCTACGACGCCCTGGTCATCGCCACCGGGGTGACCCCCAACAGCCTGCCCGGCGCCCACCATCTGGCCGGGGTGCATCTGCTGCGCACCCTCGACGACGCCCTCGCGCTGCGCGCCGATCTGCGCCACAAGCCCGATGTGAAGGTGGCGGTGGTCGGCGCGGGTTTCCTCGGCTCGGAAGCCGCGGCGGCGGCCCGCAGGATGCGGTTGGACGTCACCATGATCGACCCCCGGCCGGTGCCGATGCGGCGGCAGTTCGGCGACCGGATCGCCGGTCTCGTCGGGCGGCTGCACACAAAGAACGGCGTGTCCATGCGCTGCGGCACCGGGGTACGGCGGTTCTTCGAGTCCGGCGGCCGGGTGACCGGTCTGGAGCTGACCGACGGCACGCTGCTCGACGCCGATGTCGTAGTGGTCGCCATCGGCGCCGCCCCGGCGGTCGGCTGGCTGGCCGGATCCGGACTGGAGCTGGGCAACGGTGTCGAATGCGATCCCACCTGCCGTGCCGCGCCCGGTGTCTACGCGGCCGGTGATGTCGCCTCATGGCACAACGACCACTTCGGCTGCCGGATGCGGCTGGAACACCGGCTGAACGCGACGGAACAGGCCCAGGCCGTGGCCCGCAATGTGCTCGGCGCGGGCCAACCGTTCGCCCCCGTGCCGTACTTCTGGACCGACCAGTACGACGCCCATATCCAGGCGTACGGCATATTCCCCGCGGAGGCCGAACTCGCCGTGCTCCACGGCGAGCTCGAAGGCGGCCACTTCGTCGTGGCCTACGGACACCGGGGCCGGGTGGTCGGGGTGCTCGGCTGGAACAGCCCGTGCGAGCTGCGCAAACTGCGTCAACTCGTGGTCGACCGGGCACCATGGACATCGATCCTGCCCACCCCGCCGGCGGTGTGGCCCGGCCGACACCTCTCGGCCAGTCTCCGGTGACCGCGACGTCAATTTCCGGCCATGCGCTCTCGCGACCCTGGCGGGGTGCTGCGTCGTGTTCTCGTCCAAGGTGTCGCCGTCGCTCCGGGTCACTGCCGGCTTCTCGGCCTCGCTGGGTCAGTGGCCCTGGCGGCGGGCGGGGCGGCGGCCGGAGCGCTGCCGGTGGGGGATGCCCTCACCCCTGACTCCGGGAGAGAGGCGCTCGGGCTGATCAGCACCTATTTCGGGCTGGTGCTGCTGGTCGCGGCATGGTGGCTGCTGGGACGCGAGGTGCGCGGACCGCGCCCGCCCGGCCCCCGCTCCCTGCTGCTCACGCTCGCCATCTGGGCTGCTCCGCTGCTGCCCGGGCCACCGCTGTTCAGCCGGGATGTGTACAGCTATCTCGCTCAGGGCGCCATGGTGCACGCCCGCATCGATGTCTACACCCATGGCCCCATACGGCTCGGCGGGCCGCTGGCGGACGAGGTGGCACCGGTGTGGCAGCACACCCCGACGCCGTACGGCCCGGTCTCGCTGGCCTTCGAATCCGCCGTCGCCCACGCCTCGCGCGCCGAGCCGTCCCTCGGGGTGATCGGGCTGCGGCTGATCGCGCTGCTCGGTGTGGCGGTGATGGTTCTGGCGCTGCCCATTCTGGCCCGCCGCTGCGGCACCGACCCGAGCGCCGCCCTGTGGCTGGGGGCGCTCAACCCTCTCCTGCTGCTGCATCTGGTGGGCGGGGCGCACAATGATGCCGTGATGCTCGGGCTGCTCGGGGCCGGGCTGGTGGCCGCGACGGGCCGATGGCCGGCCTGCGGCGCGGTGCTGGTCACGCTCGCCGCCCTGGTCAAGGCTCCGGCCGCGCTGGGGCTGCTGGCGGTGGCCACACTGTGGGTGCGCCGGGTGGAGGACCGCAGGCGCCGCGTCGGCGCCGTGGCGGCCACCGGGGCGCTGGCCCTGGCCACCACCGGAGTGGCGACGGCCGTCACCGGCACCGGCTACGGCTGGATCTCGGCGCTCACCACCCCGGCCTCACCGGACAACTGGGCGCTCACCAGCACCCTGGGCCGCGCCACCGGCGCCCTGCTGGAGGCCGTCGGCAGCGGGCTGGCTCCGCTGGCCGCCCCCGCGTGGCACGGTCTGGGGCTGCTGGCCACCGCCGTGGCCATAGGGGTCGCCTGGCTGCGTCCACCCCGCCCCCGGCCCGTGTACGCGCTGGGGCTGAGCCTGATAGCGGTGGCCGTGCTGGGCCCGGCGATCCGGCCCTGGTACGTGCTGTGGGGGCTGTTCGTGATCGCGGCGGCCGGGCCGGGCGGAACGGTGCGCAAGGCGGTGGTGGCCGGGAGCGGGGTGCTCACGCTGGCCGTGCTGCCCAACGGGTTCGCACCGGATTCGCGGCAGCTCACGTTCGCCGTGTGCGGGGGCGTGCTGGCGGTGTGCGCGCTGTGGTGCGTACGCCACGCGCCGGGGTTCGCCACCGGCACTCCGCTCTCCACCGTCCACAGCGGCCACCGATCGGAGCGTTCGGCATGACGGGGCCCACCACACCTCGCGGACGGCTGGTACTGTCGCTCGCCCTCACCGTGGCGGTGGGGCTCTTCCTGGCCTTCGTCCCGCTGCACCGGGACTGGTTCGACCTGAACGTCTACTACGGCGCCGTGGGCCACTGGCTGCGGGACGGCCGGATCTACGACTTCACCATCCCCGGCGCGGACGGGGCGGACTACGGCTTCACCTATCCGCCCTTCGCCGCGCTGTGCATGCTGCCGATGGCCCTGTTCGACTGGCCGGCCGCGATCACCCTGAGCATGGTGCTCAATGTGGCCGCCTCGGCCACCCTGCTGACCTGGCTGATCGGGCCGATCGTCCGCCGGCACGGCTGGAACAAGTGGTTCGCGTTCGTGGTGGCGGCCTGCCTGTTCGCGCTGCTGGAGCCGGTGCGGGACACCTTCAGCTTCGGGCAGGTCAATCTGCTGCTGCTGGTGCTGGTGTTCTTCGACGCCTGGCTGCTGTCCACGGGGCGTGGCCGGTTCGCGGGCTGCGGTATCGGGCTCGCCGCCGCCATCAAGCTCACCCCGGCGATCTTCATCGGCTATCTGCTGATCACCCGGCGGTGGCGCGCCGCCGCCACGGCCACGGCCACCGCCGCGACGGCCACCCTGCTCGCCCTGGCGGTGGCGCCGGGGGCCTCGCGGGTCTACTGGACCGAGGCGCTGTGGGACACCGACCGGATCGGTGTACTCAGTTACGTCTCCAACCAGTCGTGGGAAGGGGTGCTGGCCCGGCTGGTCGACCCGGTTCCGCCGAGCGGGGTGGTGTGGGGGCTCGGGGTGCTCGCCGTGCTGGCCGTCTGGGCGTACCGGGTGCGCTGCGCGGCGGCCGCCGGGGACGAGCGGGCCGGATTCGCGCTGACCGGAGTCGCCGCCTGTCTGATCAGCCCGATCACCTGGGTGCACCATCTGGTGTGGCTGATTCCGGCCCTGGCGGTGCTCGTCGACAGCGGGCTGCGGCCGGACGCGCCACCGGCCCGGCGCAGGCTGCTGCTCCAGGTCTGTGCGGTGGTGTACGTGCTCCTCTGCAGCAGCGTGGTGTGGCTGTGGCGGTTCGACTCCACCGGGGTGGACGGTTTCCTCGGCAGCAACGCCTACGTGTGGATCTGCCTCGGCCTGCTGATCGCGCTCCCGCTGCGCGGCGCGCGTTCCGCGAACATGCTGAGCCAAGAGCCGTATCCGGCACGTACCCCATGACCAGAGGAGTGTCCGGACCGATGCCTGACGTGATGCCGTGCCCCACGGGGCAGCCGCTGGACCAGCCCGTGGAGCAGCCCAAGGAGCGGGCGGGGCGCTGGGCCCTGCTCCGGCGGCTTCCGCTGCGCCAGATCCTGTGCCTGCTGCCGCTGCTCGTCGTCGGTTACTGGGTGGTCCAGCACCGGTCGCTGATCGGCTCCGGCGCCCGTCAGATGTTCACCGCCAATCCGTACTGGCTGCTGACGGCGGTGGCCACGACCGGGCTCGGCTGGGTGGCCGTGTCGTTCGCCCGGCAGGGCACGGTGCTGGAGCGGCTGCCGGCCAGGCGGCTGTTCGCCACCCAGTTCGCCGCGGGGGCGGCCAATCATCTGCTGCCGTCGGGGATCGGCGCGAGCGCGGTGAACATCCGGTTCATGACCGGCTGTGGGCTGCCGCCCGCCCGTTCCTCGGCGGCGCTCGCCCTGTACTTCCTGGCGGAGGCCACGACCCGGGTGGGGCTGCTGGTGGTGCTGCTCCTGGTGTTTCCCCAGGCGCTGCGGCTGGGCCCGCTGCTCCCGGAGTCGGTGAGCGGCATGGTGGTGGCCGGCGCGGTGGTGGCGGCCGGGGCGCTGGTGGCCGGGGTGGCGCTGATCCGGCCGGTGCGCCGGATCGTGGTGAGGTTTCTCCGCACCGCGATGGCCGACGCCCGGTCGCTGCACATGCGGCCGTCCAGGGCGCTGGCGCTGTGGGGTGGTTCGCTGGCGTTTCCCCTGCTGCAGGCGGCGGGGCTGGTGGCGGTCGCGCTGGCGCTGGAGCTCGAGGTGCGGCCGGCGCATGTGATGCTCGCGTATCTGGCCGCCACGGCGGTGGCCGCCGTCGTCCCCTCCCCCGGTGGTATCGGCTCGGTCGACGCGGCGCTGGTCATCGCGCTGGTCGCGGCGGGGGCGCCGGTCGAGGCGGCCACGTCCACGGTGCTGGCGTACCGCTTCATCACGGTGTGGCTGCCGCTGATCCCCGGGGCGCTGGTGCTGGGCGGGCTGGTGCGCTCGAAGATCGTCTGACCCGGCGGGGTCAGGGCCGGCGCAGGGTGAGGACGTCGTCGGGCCGGACGTCGATATGCGAGCCGAGGCCGGACCCGGCCCGGTCGAGGGTCGCGCCCAGCCATGCTGCGTCCTCGTGGCCGGTGTGCTCCAGCCGCATCCGCCGTGACCGCAGGGGCACCATGCGCAGGCTCATCAGGCGGCCGGTGTCCGGGTCCACCTCGGGGAAGTAGAGCAGCCGCAGATCGTCACGGTACCGCTCGTAGCCGCCGATGCCCTCGTAGTCGTCGACCATGTCGCCGCAGCCGTAGAGGATCAGCTTGCCGCGGTACACCTCCAGTGGGCGGGGGTGGTGGGAGGAGTGGCCGTGGACGAGGTCGACACCGCCGTCGATCAGGGCGTGGGCGAAGTGGATCTGGTCCGGTGAGACGCCGTATCCCCAGTTGCCGCCCCAGTGGACCGAGGCGACGGCGATATCGCCGGGGTGGCTGAGCTGCCGTACGCGGTCGGTGATCGCGGCCGCGCGGGCGTCGGAGAGATCGGGCAGGAAGTCGACCCCGGGCCGGTCCCCGGTCGCGGCCCACCGGCCCGGAATGCCACTGGAGGCCGCGCCGAATGAGAACACCAGCACCCGGCGGTGGTCACCGGCCGGGACGACGGCGGGGCGTCGTGCGGCGGCCGCGTCACGGCCCGCCCCGGCCACCCGGAGTCCGGCCGCCGCCAGGGTGTCGAGCGTCTCCTCCAGCCCGCGCCGGCCGCCGTCGAGCACATGGTTGTTGGCCAGGACGCAGACGTCCGGCCGGACGGCGGTCAGGCACGGGAGGTTGTCCGGGCTCATCCGGTAGTGGACGTCCTTCCCCGGGGCGAACTCATCGCTGCGGGTGACACTCGTCTCCAGGTTGAGCACCCGCACATCGGGTGCCGCCTCGTCCAGTACCGCCAGGGCGTCGCCCCAGGGCCAGCAGAAGTCGACCGGGCGCGGGATCGGGCCGTTCGCCTCCTCGGCCAGCTCGACATAGGCCCGGGAGTCGCGGATGAAGGGCTCGTGGAGCTCCGGGTCGCCGGGGTGCGGCAGGATCTGGTCCACACCGCGGGCGAGCATCACATCGCCGCAGAGGAACAGCGTCACCGCCGTGCCACGCATATCTCAACGATCGCATAGCCCGCCATGAGTGACCGTGGCCACGGCGGGGACCCGGCGGTGTGGACGCACAGGGAGGTGCGGCGGATGAACAGAGCGGAGACGAGCGAGAGCCCGCTGCGGCCCCGGGATCTGGAGGAGGCCGCGGCCCGGCTGTCGGAGCAGGCGGACCGGCTGCGGTCGCAGCTCGCCCGGACGGAGGAGGCCGCATCCGCGTTGCGCGCGGACTGCGATCTCGACGCGGGGGACACCGGCGCGAAAGCCATGACGCTCCGGGAGCTGCGCACGCGTGCGGAGGCGGATGAGGTCCTGCTGGAGCGGACCGCCGCGGCGCTCGACCGGCTGCGCGCCGGATCCTTCGGGATCTGCACGCGATGCGGCCGGCCTCAGGGCCGGGAGCGGTCGCTGGCCCTGCCCCACGCGGAGCTGTGCGTCGTATGCGCCGAGGAGCGGGAGGCCGGACCGGGCGGATGAGGCGCGCACCGCTCACGGTGTCCCCGCTCACAGCCTCCCCGCTCACCGCGGCTGGGCACGGGGCGGTGGTCGCCGGGGCAGTGGCCGCCACCGGGAGCGCGGTCGCCGGAGGCGTGGGCGCTACGCGGCACGCGCGCCGACCTCCTCGCCCAGGCGGGCGCAGGTGCGGCTGATGAGCCGGGAGACATGCATCTGGGAGATGCCGAGCCGGTCGGCGATCCGGCTCTGGGTCTCGTCGCAGAAGAACCGCAGGTAGAGGATCTCCCGTTCGCGCTCGGGGAGCCTGCGCAGACAGGGCTTGAGGGATTCGCGCTGGACCACCCGCTCGTAGGAGGACTCGGTGGAGCCGAGGGTGTCCACCAGCGCGTAGCCGTCGTCCGCGCCGCGCAGTGCGGCGTCCAGCGACAGCGTACGGAAGCTCTCGAGCGCCTCCATGCCGACGAGGACGTCCTCCTCGGCCATGCCGGTGTGCCGGGCGATGTCCCTGACGCTGGGCGAACGGTCGTCCGGTGAACGGGTCAGCTCCTGGACGGCGGTACGGACCCGGTTGCGCAGCTCCTGGACCCGGCGCGGCACGTGCAGGCCCCACATATGGTCGCGGAAGTGCCGCTTGACCTCGCCGACGACGGTCGGGACGGCGTAGCTCTCGAAGGCCGAACCCCGGTCCGGCTCATAGCGCTTGACCGCCTTGACCAGACCGACCATGGCCACCTGCCGCAGATCCTCGGGCGTTTCACCGCGGTTGCGGTACTGCGAGGCGATGCGCTCGGCCATCGGCATCCAGGCCCGGACGACTTCCTTCCGCAGGGCCTCCTTCTCCGAGCCGTCCGGCAGTTCGGCGATCCGGCGGAACGCGCCGGAGGTGTCGGGGGCGTCGTCGTGCGTGTGCTTGGGGTGTGCTCGGGGATGTGCTTGTACGGCCGTCATGAGCCGGTGCCTCCCTTGGCTGTTGTCGGTGTCACCACAGGAGGACATTCCAGACAACTCGGGCGACCGTGAACACGCCTTGCCCAGCCGGGCTGTTCCCGTGGCGTGCCTCCGGTCCGAAGCACACTGCTCGCGTGCCCGTCCTCGGCCCCGCGAAACGGAGTTCGCCCCGGCGGATACCGGCTCATCCGATGCGTCATGCGTCACAACAGCCCGGAAGGCGCTGGCAGGAGCCGACGGAAGCGTGCGCGGGGGCGGCGGCAGAGTTTCGGCCCGCGATCAAGATTTACGGAGGCTTTCCCGCCGTTTCGCCCATTTGCCGTTGTCCGTACCGTCCCGGCGGAACAGACTGCACCGATTCCGCTACTTCCCCTCGAACGCCATAGAAAACCGGAGCGCCATGACCTCCTTCGATCGTCGACGATTCATGCAACTGGCCGGGGCCGGTGCGGCCACCTCCCTGCTCTCCGCCAGCATCGCGCGCGCCGCGGAGATACCCGCCAACCGCCGGACCGGAAGTCTGCGGGACATCGAGCACATCGTGGTACTGATGCAGGAAAACCGTTCCTTCGACCACTACTTCGGCAGCCTACGCGGGGTGCGGGGATTCGGCGATCCGCGGCCGGTGCGGCTGCCAGGCGGCAAGCCGGTGTGGCACCAGTCGGACGGTTCCAAGGAGGTCCTGCCGTTCCGGCCCGAGGTGAACGACCTCGGACTGCAGTTCCTCCAGGACCTGCCGCACGGCTGGGGCGACGGCCATGTCGCGTTCAACGACGGCGCGTACGACAAGTGGATCCCCTCGAAGTCGGCCACCACCATGGCGTATCTGACGCGTGAGGACATCCCCTTCCACTACGCGCTGGCCGACGCCTTCACCATCTGCGACGCCTACCACTGTTCGTTCATCGGCTCCACGGACCCCAACCGCTACTACCTGTGGTCCGGTTACACGGGCAACGACGGCAAGGGCGGCGGCCCGGTGCTGGACAACGCGGAGGCCGGCTACAGCTGGACCACCTACCCCGAGCGCCTGGAGCAGGCCGGGATCTCCTGGAAGATCTACCAGGACATCGGCGACGGGCTGGACGCGGACGGCGGCTGGGGCTGGATCGACGACGCCTACCGCGGCAACTACGGCGACAACTCCCTGCTCTTCTTCAACCAGTACCGCAACGCCTCGCCCGGCGACCCGCTCTACGACAAGGCCCGCACCGGCACCAACGCCAAGAACGGCGATGGTTTCTTCGACATCCTGCGGGCCGATGTGAAGGCCGGGAAGCTGCCCCAGGTCTCCTGGATCGCGGCGCCCGAAGCCTTCACCGAGCACCCCAACTGGCCCGCCAACTACGGCGCCTGGTACATCGCGCAGGTGCTGGACGCGCTCACCTCCAACCCCGAGGTGTGGAGCAAGACCGCGCTGCTCATCACCTACGACGAGAACGACGGCTTCTTCGACCACGTGATGCCGCCGTACGCGCCCGGCGACAAGCGGGGCGGCTCGACCGTGGACACCACCGGGGAGCTGTTCCCCGGCTCCTCCTCGCAGCCCGCGGGCCCGTACGGGCTGGGGCAGCGGGTGCCGATGCTCGTGGTGTCGCCGTGGAGCAAGGGCGGCTGGGTGTGCTCGCAGACGCTGGACCACACCTCGGTCATCCGGCTCATGGAGCGGCGCTTCGGCGTCGAGGAGCCGAACATCTCGCCGTGGCGGCGGGCGGTGTCCGGCGACCTGACCGCGGCCTTCGACTTCTCCCGGACCGATGTGAAGGTCCCGGCCATGCCGGACACCAGCGGCTACCGGCCCAAGGACAACGAGCGGCACCCCGACTACGTCCCGGCGCCGCCGGAGCACTCCTCGCTGCCCCGGCAGGAGCCCGGGCTGCGCCGTGCCCGGCCGCTGCCGTACGAGCTGTCGGCCGATGCCTCGACCGCCGCCGACGGCGGCCTGCGCGTCGACTTCGTCAACCACGGCCGGGGCGCCGGGGCGCACTTCCATGTGACCTCCGCGAGCCATGCGGGCGGGCCGTGGGGCTACACCGTCGAGGCGGGCAAGCGGCTGTCCGGCAGTTGGCAGCGCTCCTCGGCGGACAAGGGCGCCTATGACTTCCAGGTGCACGGTCCGGCCGGTTTCCTGCGCCACTTCACCGGCCACGCCACCGGCACGGGCCCCGAGGTGAGCGCCCGTCACGACCGGTCGACCGGGGAGGTCAGGCTGACCCTCGTCAACCAGGGCGACGCGACGGTGCGGCTCACCGTCACGGACGGCTACGAGGAGGAGAAGCCGGTGCACTACCGGCTCCGGCCGGGGGCGCGGGTGGTGCACACCGTGCGCACCGGGCGTAGCCACCAGTGGTACGACCTGTCGGTGGTCTCCGACCACGACAGCGGCTATCTGCGCCGGCTGGCCGGGCATGTGGAGAC
Organism: Streptomyces sp. NEAU-YJ-81; assembly: GCF_017592595.1. Lineage (NCBI taxonomy): Bacteria > Bacillati > Actinomycetota > Actinomycetes > Kitasatosporales > Streptomycetaceae > Streptomyces > Streptomyces sp. NEAU-YJ-81. Next base: position 286,562 of record NZ_JAGFNO010000004.1, read on the forward strand.
CGGCCGTGCGGGGATGAGCGACCCCGCGCTCTCGGCGGACTGAACCACCGCCACCGGCCCCTCGTCGCGCGCCCGCCCGGCGGCTCCCCGCCGGGCGGGCGCGCGGTGTGTCTCCCCGCCGCGTACGGCCCTCGTAGCCCTCGTACGCCGCCAACGGGCCCTCGTAGCCCTCGTACGCCGCCAACGGGGCCTCCTAGACCTCGTACGGTCCTCATGCGCCGCGTACGGCTCTCGTGCGGCCCCGCGGGCGGGCCCCGGGCCGTCAGTGCCGGGTGCCCGAGGCACGGGTACGGAAGCCGGCCGGGGTCTCGCCCGCCCGGCGGCGGAAGAACTTGGTGAAGACGGTGGCGTCCGGGAAACCGAGCCGCTCGCCGATGGCCGTGGCGGACAGATCGGTGTGCACCAGCAGCCGCTTCGCCTCGAGCAGCACCCGGTCGTCGATGAACCGCTTGGCGCCGCATCCGGCGGTGGCGCGGGTGGCACGGGTCAGGGTGCGGACGCTGTAGCCCAGCCGGGCCGCGTAGTCCTCGACCCGGTGGGTGCGGGTGTAGTCGCGCTCCACGGCCTGCTGGAAGCGGCGGAACGCCTCGCTGACCGCCGTGTCCCCGCTCCGGGCGCCGGGCAGATGGGCCAGCCGCAGCACGAGCACCGCGACAAGATGGCGTACCACCTCGACATGCGCCTCCAGCGGCCCGGACACCGTCCGGTACTCGCCCTCCAGCAGGTCCAGTACGCCACGGACGGCCTCGGCGTCGGCGCCTTCGGGAACCACCAGCGGGGACCGCGACGCGGGCCGGTCCAGCCGGGCGACCGCGGCGGTGGCGGTGCCGAGATAGCCGGGCGGGAAGAGCACGGCGGCGCCCTCCGCGGCGCCGAGCGGGGAGCGGAACTGGTGGATCTGCCCGGGGCGCGCCCACATCCAGCCGCCCTCGGTCAGCTCGTGCTCGGTGAAGTCCACCGAGCAGCGCAGCATCCCGGAGCGCACGGTGATCAGCTGGTGGAAGGCGAGCCGCATCGGGGCGTGAACATCGAGGCCATGGCTCCGGGCGCGGGAGGCCAGCCCGGGGAAATCCAGGACGGCCGCTCCCGGCGGGGCTCCCACGGAGGGCCGGAACGGAACCTCGGTGACATCACGGTGTCCGTTTCTGTCCATAGCGCGTCCTCAGTGTACGACTGGTGTGCCCTGGTCCGCATCTAGCGTGGAGTGCGTTGCGATGAACGGGTGACCGAAAGAGTCCCCGGATCACCGCGTCCCCTTCCACCGACCGCAGCCGAGGGAGCGCGCCACCGTGCGATTGATCGTGGGCATGACAGGAGCAACGGGTGCCGTGTTCGGCGTCCGTCTGCTGGAGACGCTGGCCGAGCTGCCCGGGGTGGAGACCCATCTGGTGCTCAGCCGCTGGGCGCGCACCACGATCGAGCTGGAGACCGGCCGCTCCGCCCGCGAGGTGGCCGAGCTCGCCGAGGTGACGCACTCCCCCGAGGACCAGGGCGCCACCATCTCCTCCGGCTCCTTCCGCACCGACGGCATGATCATCGCGCCATGCTCGATGAAAACCCTCGCCGGGATCCGCGCCGGATACGCCGACGGTCTGGTGGGGCGCGCCGCGGACGTGGTCCTCAAGGAGCGGCGCAGGCTCGTGCTCGTACCGAGGGAGACCCCGCTCAGCGAGATCCACCTCGAGAACATGCTGGCGCTCTCCCGGATGGGCGTGCGGATGGTCCCGCCCATGCCCGCCTTCTACAACCACCCACGGTCGGTGGACGACATCGTCGACCACCTCACGGCCCGCCTCCTCGACCAGTTCGACCTGCCCGCACCCGCCGCCAAGCGGTGGGAGGGCATGCGCGCCGCCCGCGGCCCGAAGCCCACCGCCGCCGATTCCTCCGCCGCCTGATTTCCCCCCACCCCCACTTGGAGTTCCCATGGCCTACGACGACTTCCGCGGCTTTCTCGACGCCCTCCGGAAGGAGGGTCAGCTGCTGCACATCGCCGACGAGGTGATGCCGGAGCCGGACATCGCCGCCGCCGCGAACGCCGCCCCGCGCCTGGGCGGCCACGCCCCCGCCCTGTACTTCGACAACGTCAAGGGCTTCACCGACGCGCGGATCGCACTGAATGTGCACGGCTCCTGGGCCAATCACGCGCTCGCGCTCGGCCTGCCCAAGGAGACCGGCACCAGGGAGCAGGTCGAGGAGTTCATCCGCCGCTGGGACACCTTCCCGGTCGCCCCCGAGTGGCGCGAGAACCCGATGTGGGCCGAGAACACCCTGGAGGGCGAGGACGCCGACATCTTCCGGGTGCTTCCGCTGATCCGGCTCAACGACGGCGACGGCGGCTTCTACATCGACAAGGCGGCCGTGGTCTCCAAGGACCCGGCCGACCCCGAGCACAGCGGCAAGCAGAACGTCGGCATCTACCGCATCGAGGTCAAGGGCAGGCGCACGCTCGCCATCCAGCCGGTGCCGATGCATGACATCGCCCAGCATCTGCACACCGCCGAGGAGCGGGGCGAGGACCTGCCCGTGGCCATCACGCTCGGCAATGAGCCGGTGATCTCCATCGTGGCGTCCACCCCGATGGAGTACGAGCAGAACGAGTACGAGCTGGCCGGCGCCCTGCGTGGCGCTCCCGCCCCGCTCTCCCGGGCCCCGCTCACCGGGCTGCCCGTGCCGTGGGGCAGCGAGGTGGTCATCGAGGGCGTCATCGAGGGCCGCAAGCGGGAGATCGAGGGGCCGTTCGGCGAGTTCACCGGCCACTACTCCGGCGGCCGGAACATGCCCGTCATCCGCATCGACCGGATCTCGTACCGCACCGACCCGATCTTCGAACACCTCTACCTCGGCATGCCGTGGACCGAGGTGGACTATCTGATCGCCGCCAACACCTGTGTGCCGCTGTACAAGCAACTGCGCCGCGACTTCCCGGAGGTTCAGGCGGTCAACGCGATGTACACCCACGGGCTGGTCGTCATCGTGTCCACCAAGAAGCGCTACGGCGGTTTCGCCAAGGCCGTCGGCATGCGGGTGCTGACCACTCCGCACGGCCTCGGCTACGCGGCCACCGTGATCGTGGTGGACGAGGACGTCGACCCGTTCAACCTCCCCCAGGTGATGTGGGCGCTGTCCACGAAGATGAACCCGGCCGGCGATCTGATCCAGATCCCCAATCTGTCGGTGCTGGAACTGGCCCCGCAGGCCGTCACGCCCGGTATCACCGACAAGCTCATCATCGACGCCACCACCCCCGTCGCCCCCGACCGCCGCGGCACCTACGGCACCCAGGTGCGCGATCTGCCCGAGACGGCCGAGTGGCTGGCCCGGCTGCAGAGGCTCACCGCCGCCCGCTGACCACACCACCCCACACCACGGAAGGACTTCGGATGTCCGACACCATGCCCCTGTGCCCGCGCTGTGCCCACGAGACGATCGAGCACATCACCGGCTCCCCCGTCCCGGGCGTCTGGGAGGTGCTCCAGTGCGGGCGGTGCCTGTACATGTGGCGCACCACCGAGCCCGCACGGCGCACCCGGCGCGACGCCTACCCCGAGGAGTTCATGCTGACGCCCGAGGACATCGGCACCGCGCCGGAGGTCCCGGCCGTTCCGCCGCTGCGCATGCCCGGCGCCGGGGCGGCTACCAGGTGATGGGGAGTTCGTAGACTCCGTAGATCACCGCGTCGTACTTGAAGGGGATGTCCGCCAGGTCCGTCGCCATCCGCAGGGTGGGGACGCGGCGGAGGAGGGTGGGGTAGACCACCTGGAGTTCCATCCGGGCCAGCGGCTGGCCGAGGCAGTGATGGGTGCCCACGCCGAACGCCTGGTGGTGGCGGGCGTCCCGGCCGATGTCCAGCCGGTCCGGCTCGGGGAAGACGGCCGGGTCCCGGTTGGCCAGTTCGCCGAGGAGGATCACCCCTTCGCCGGCCCGGATAGTCCGGTCGGCGATCTCGATGTCCTCCAGCGCCGTCCGGCGGCGTCCGAGGTGGACGACGCTGAGGAAGCGCAGGAGTTCCTCCACCGCGGAGGCGATCACCTTGGGGTCGTCGGCCTCGCGGACGCGGGCGAGCTGTTCGGGGTGCTGGAGCAGCAGCAGCGTCCCCATGGTGATCATGTTGGCGGTGGTCTCGTGTCCGCCGAGGAGCAGCAGCACGCCCATCGCGGCGGCCTCGCGGCGGGTCAGCTCGCCCGCCGCGATCTGCCGGCCGAGGCCGGAAAGCAGGTCGTCACCCGGCTTGGCGACCTTCTCCCCCACCAACTGGTCCAGGTATTCGTACAGGTTGGTGTGCGCGGCGCTCCGCTCCTCGGGCGTGGCCACGGCGGAGACGAGGACCTTGCTGTTCGTCTGGAAGAACGCGTGGTCCTCGTACGGGACGCCCAGCATCTCGGAGATCACCAGCGAGGGAAGCGGCAGTGCGAGCGCCTGGACCAGATCGGCCGGTTTCGGCCCGGCCAGCATGCGGGTGATGAAGTCGTCCACCATCTCCTGTACGACGGGGCGCATCGCCTCGACCCGCTTGATGGTGAAGGCGCCGCTGACCATGCGGCGCAGCCGGGCGTGTTCCGGATCGTCCATGCCGACGAAGCTGAGGTCGGTGGCCTCCCGTTTGCCGCCCGTATGCGGAACGGGGCTCGGAAAGCCGGGGTGGGAGAAGTCGGCGCTGAGCCGGGGGTCGGAGAGCAGGGTCTTCTGCTCGGCGTGGCCGGTCACCACCCAGGGGGTGCTGTCGTTCCAGGACCGGACCCGGGTCAGCGGGCCCCACTGCGCCAGGCCGCGCAGCTCCGGGGACGGGTCGAAGGGGCAGGACGCGGCGCGCGGCTGGGGGAAGGCGGGGATCTCGGCCGGCGCGTCGCCGGTCACGGGCGAGGTGGTCATGGGTTGGTCCGGGCCTCCTTGGCTGGGGAACGGGGGGTGACGGGGGCGAGGAGCAGGCCGGTGATGGCGTCGGTCAGCGCGCCGGCCGTGTCATCCCAGGACGGCTGGCGCGTACTGGTCCCCTCGGCGAGGGCGCGCTCCCGTTCGGCGCAGGTGTGCGTGATCAACTGGCGGGCCATGTCGCCGCGTTCGGCCCGCACCTCGGCGGGCAGCGCGTCCAGGCAGCGGCCCAGGCCGTAGAGGGTCCCCCGCAGCGGTTCCCGGGTGAGGGCCTCGTCGGTGACGATCGCCCGCAGCAGGGGGTCGGTCATCACCTGGACGGCGAACCGGGCGTACCAGGAGGGGAGGCCGAGGGTGGCCAGGTGCTCGGGGGCGGGGCGCACCAGGCAGGCGACCCAGTCCCGGACCTCCCGGCTGCCGCGGGTCTCCTCCAGCATCCGCTGCCGGATCCGCTCGATCGCCTCGGAGTGCTTGCCCATGATGGCGCGCACCAGATCCGCCCGGGTGCCGAAGTGATAGCCGACCGCGGCGACATTGCCCTGTCCGGCCGCCTCGCTGATCTGACGGTTCGACACCGCGACCAGGCCGTGCTCGGCGTAGAGCCGTTCCGCGGCGGCCATGATGGCTTCGCGGGTCTCGGTGGAGCGGACGGTGCGTGCTTCGGGCACCGTGGCCTCCCGTCTCGATCGTTCCGGTGAGCGCTGCCGCCGCCACTTTAAAACACTCGAATTAAACAAGCAACCCACAGAGACATCGGATCTGTCATCGACTGCCTTTCAGGCGATAGAAGCAACTAAGCGAGAAATATCCCCTAGTCTCTCGGCCACACCTCCAGCCATTCCCTCCCCAAGCGTTGACCCCATCCGATGTTTCTCCTACGTTGCGGTCGAATCCCAACCGGGGAGGCTGTAGATGAGATCCGCGCTCAGGCGCATATCCGTGGTCGCCGCCGTAGCGGCGGTCCTAACCGCGCTGCCGGGCGCCGCATCGGCCGAAGGACGGCACCAGGGGCGCACGTTTCACGTCGCCACCTGGGGTGCCGACCGCGACAGCGGCAGCTCGCTCCATCCGTTCCGCACCATCGGCCGCTGCACCGAACAGGTCCGGCCCGGGGACACCTGTCTGATCCACCACGGCCGCTACCAGGAGCGCGTCGCCCCGCCCTCGGGCACGAAGGACGCTCCGATCACGCTCGCCGCGTACGGCGACGGCGCGGTCACGGTGGACGGGACGAGGACCGTCACCGGCTGGCGGGACGCGGGCGGCGGTCTGGTGGCCGCCGATGTGGACCTCCCGCTCGACCGCAGCGAGAACGCGCTGTTCCTGGACGGCGAGCGCGCCATGGAGGGTCGCTGGCCCAACTCCGGCCCCGATCCGCTCAATCCGTCCTGGGCGGTGGCCGAGCGCTCCTCCACCGATCAGCACATCGACGACCCGGAGCTGCCGGACGGCGACTTCACCGGCGCCACCGTCCATCTGTGGGCCGGTTCCAACCCGTGGAGCCAGCAGACCGGCACGGTGACCGCCACCAAGGCCGGGGCGCTGGACTTCACCGGTGGCAACTACCGCTGCACCCCGCTGTGCATGGGCGACCAGAACTACCGCAACTACTACCTGGTGGGCGCCAAGGCCACGCTCGACCAGCCCGGTGAGTGGTACTACGACAAGGACGCGGGCCGCCTCTATCTGGTCCCGCCCAAGGGCGGCGTCGCGGGCCACACCGTGACCGCGAAGCACGAGAGCTGGGGCGTGGACCTCTCGCACAGCTCGCATGTCACCGTGCGCGGCCTCGACCTGTGGGGCACCTCGCTGCGCACCGGCGCCGACAGCACCGGTGTGCTGATCAAGGGGGTGCGGGCGCGCTACATCTCGGAGTTCTCCACGCTCCCCATGCCGCGCGACGACGAGTTGGCCATCCCGCCCGGCGAGGGACACATCGTCGCCTCGCGGGTGCTGAACTCCGGTGTCCAGATCCTCGGCAACGGCAACACCCTGCGCGACAGCGACATCGGCTACTCCGCCGGCACAGGGGTGCTGTTGCGCGGCAGCGGCAACACCGTCAGCGGCAACTACATCCACGACGTGGGGTGGATGGGCAGCTACACCCCCGGTATCGAGATCAACGGCAGCGGCCAGACCGTCACCCACAACACCATCCGCCGTACCGGCCGCGCGAGCATCGACACCGCCTGGCAGTTGAACGGCGTGCCCTTCCACGACAACCGGATCGCCTACAACGACCTCTCCGAGGCGATGCGCACCTCACGTGACGGCAGCCCGTTCTATGTCTGTTGCAACCTGGACGCCAAGGGCACCAGTGTCGACCACAACACCGTCCATGACGCGGACGGCCAGGTCGGCTACTACATCGACAACTCCTCCAGCCAGTTCCTGCTGCACCACAACGTGGCGTACAACACCGGCGCCCGTGGCACCTTCTACAACGGCCACAGCGGGGTCAGCCTCGGCAACCGCGACCACCACTCCTCCTACGGGCCCGGGGTGACCACCGCCGTACGGCTGAGCGGGGCGACCGACGCCACGGGGACGTATGTGAGCAATGACGTGGCGCTCGGACCGATGGAGATCTCCGGCCCCGGCGATCCGGCCCCGGTGGTACGGAACAACCTGCTGCCGCCCACAGATCCGCGCTACACCGACGCGCGCAACGGCGAGTTGTGGCCGCGCGCGGGCTCCCCCGCCATCGACGCGGGTGAGACCGTCGACGGGGTGACCGGCGAGGTCCGGGGCGACGGGCCCGACCAGGGCGCGTATGAATACGGGGCGCCCATCTGGTCGTCCGGCTGCCGGCTGCCGGGCTGCGAGACCCGGGTCCGGGGCGGCGGCTGGAAGGCCACCGCCTCAGGGGGCGCCGATGCCTCGGCCGCCGTCGACGGGGTCCAGACCACCCAGTGGAAGGGGAGTGCTCCCCAGTCCTCCGGTCAGTCGCTCACCGTCGATCTGGGCACCGCGAAGACCTTCGGCCGGGTGGCGATCGACGCGGGGATGGATGCCACCGGGCACCCTTATGGCTTCACCGTCTCGGTCAGCCGCGACGGTGACCACTGGGGCACGCCGGTGGCCCGGGTCAGTGGCCGCTCCTTCACCCAGGACGCGGTCTTCCCGCAGCACACCGCTCGTTATCTGCGGATCGAGCTGACGGCGCCGGGCGAGAACCCCTGGGCGGTGAACGAGATCCGGCTCTACGCCGACGGCCCCGACGCGGCCGCCACCTTGCAGGCGGAGCGCGCCGAGGTGGTCCGGGGCGCCGAGCGCGGCGAGGCGGCCACCTCGGTCCTGGGGCAGGGGGACGCGATCGGCTTCCGGGGCGTGCGGTTCGGTGCGGGCGCGGACACGCTGACGGTGCGGCTGGCATCCGGCGGCTGCGGGGACTGCGCCCTGCGGCTGCGCCTGGACTCCCCGGACGGACCGGTGGCGGCCACGCTTCCGGTGCGCGGGACCGGCGGCACGAACAGCTGGCGGGAGCTTTCGGTACGTCTCCCCCGCACGGTGACCGGCTCCCATGACGTCTATCTCGTCGCCACGGGCGGCCACCGGGTGGCCGCCGTCGACTGGCTGACGCTGCGTCAGGCGAGCTAGACGCGCCAGATGTGTTAGAAGGGACGAGGTGGGGGCGTGGCCGCTCCCTGGCGCACCGCGCGCCCCACCTCCGTCCGCAGCCCGATGAACTCCGGCAGCCCCCGGGTGGCGATCTGATCGCGGTCGGCGGGCAGCGCCACCGGCAGATCCGCCCGCACCCGGCCCGGCCCCGGAGCCAGCACCACCACCCGGTCCGCCACATAGACACTTTCGTCGATGTCATGGGTGACCAGCACAGTCGTCATCCCCTGGGCCCGGTGCAACCGCAGCAGCAGATCCTCCAGATCCTCCCGCGTCTGGGCGTCCAGCGCGCCGAACGGCTCGTCCATCAGCAGCAGCGCGGGCCGGGCGGCCAGGGCGCGGGCGAGGGCGACGCGCTGCTGCATTCCGCCCGATAGCTGCCAGGGGTGGCGGCGGGCGGCGTCGGCCAGACCCACCTGCTCCAGCATGGCCACCGCCGCCGCATGGCGCTCCGCGCGAGGCAGTCCGCGCCGCCGCAGCGGAAGGGCCACGTTCTCCCGTACCGTAAGCCAGGGGAAGAGGGAGCGGCTGTAGTCCTGGAAGACGACACCGAGCCGGTCCGGGACGCCGTCCACCACCTCCCCGTCCAGGGTGATCCGCCCGGCGGAGGGGCGGACGAGGCCCGCGACACAGCGCAGCAGAGTGGACTTGCCGCAGCCGGAAGGGCCGACGAGGGTGAGCAACTGTCCCTCGGGGACGGTGAGTTCGATGCCCTGGAGCACATCGGGGCCGTCGCCGTAGCGATGGCTGAGGTGGTCGATCCGCAGCATGTCCGCCTCACCGGGCCCAGGGCTCGTACGCCGGGGAGTCGTCGGCGGGGACCCGGATCTGGAGCAGCACCGGGCCGTCGTCACGGCCGAGAGCGAGGGCCCGGTCGAGGGCCTTGGGAAGCTCGTCGGGCCGCTCCACCAGGTCGGCCGGGCAGCCGAAGGCCCCGGCGAGCGCGGCGAAGTCGATGCCGCCGATCTCGGTGCCCGGCACCGGTGTGATGCCGATGCGGCGGCCCAGCGCCTTGACCGCGCCGTAGCCGCCGTTGTCGAGCAGGAGGTAGGTCACCGGGGCGCGGTGCCGGGCGGCGGTCCACAGGGCCTGCACCGAGTAGAGCGCCGAGCCGTCGCCGACCACGCACACCACCCGTTCGCCGTCCGCGAGGGCGCGTCCGACCGCGAGCGGCAGCCCCCAGCCCAGCGCACCGCTGCCGGTGGTGAGGAAGCGGCCCGCGCCGCTGATGGGGAGGCGGGCGTGGAGGGCGTCGCGGTGGCTGGGGGTCTCCTCCACCAGCACGGTGTCCCGGGGCAGCCGCTCGCGGAGCAGCTCCATCACCAGCTCGGGGGAGATCTCCTCGGCCGAGGCGGGCAGCGGCTCGGGGGCGGGCCGCACCTTTGGCGCGGGCCGATCGGAGGGCTGGACGAGGTCGGTGAGGGTGCGCAGGGCGGGGCGGAGGGTGGTGACGATGCTGGTGCCCACGGGGAGCCACGCGGCCTGCGCGGGGTCGCAGTCGAGGTGGTACAGCTCGGTGCCGTCGGCGAGCGGCGGGCCCTCGGTGTGCACATGGTAGGTGAACAGCGGGGCGCCGAGGGCGACCACCAGATCGTAGGGGGCCAGCCGCTCCGCCAGCTGGTCGGCGACGGGCGGCAGAAAGCCCTGGAAGAGCGGGTGGCGTTCGTCGAAGCCGGAGCGTCCGGAGAGCGGGCTGATCCACACCGCGGCCCGCAGCCGCTCGGCCAGTTCGGCCACTTCGCGTACGGCGTGCTCGTCGTCCACGCCGGGCCCGGCGACCAGCGCGGGGCGGGCCGCCGCGTCGAGCGCGCGGGCGAGACCGGCCAGCGCGCCGGGGTCGGCGGTGTAGCCGCCGTGGACGGTGCGCGGGGCGACCGGCTCGGCGGGGCGGTCCCAGTCGTCCTCCGGTACGGAGAGGAAGACCGGGCCCCGGGGGTGGCTCATGGCGACGCGGTGGGCCTCGGCGAGCGCGGCGGGCACATCGGCGGCCCGCTCCGGCTGCCTGCTGAACTTCACGTACGGGCGCGGGAACCGGGCCGGTTCGTCGGCGCCGAGGAAGGGCCGCAGCGGGAGCAGCGCACGGGACTGCTGGCCCGCGATGATCACCACCGGCACCCGGTCCCGGTAGGCGTTGAACACCGCGCCCAGGGAGTGGCCGACACCCCCGGCGGAGTGCAGGCTGACCAGCGCCGCCCGCCCGGTGCCCAGGGCGTGGCCCGCGGCCATGGCGACGGCGGTCGACTCCTGCAGTCCGAGCACATAGCGGAAGTCCTCGGGCCAGTCGCGGAACATCCGCAGTTCGGTGGAGCCGGGGTTGCCGAAGACGGTCGTCATGCCGGTGGCGCGGCACAGTGCCAGCACCGCGTCGCGGACCGTGGTGGTCGGTGGGTGGGCGGGGGGCGCGGCCATGGGGCCACCTCCTCGGCTGGGTGCGGGGGCGGGTCCTGCGTACGGGTCGTCAGGAGCGGTGCGCGGCACGGTGTCTGCCGAGAGCCATGCGTTCGACGGTGAGCAGCACGCTGTTGAGCAGATGGCTGAGCGCTCCGAGCAGCACCATCACCGCCCACACCGTGAGCAGATCAGAGCGGGTCTGGGCGTCGGTGAGCTGGAAACCTATGCCGTCGGCGGTGCCGGGCAGCAGCTCCGAGAACACCATCAGGATCAGCGAGAGTGACAGGCTCAGCCGAAGCCCGGCGAAGATACGCGGGAGCGCGGCGGGCAGATACAGCAGCACGATCCGCTCGGCGGGCCGCATCCGCACGGTGGCGGCGACGTCCAGCCGCAGCGGGTCGATGCCGCGAACGCCCTCCGCCGTGTTGATCAGTACGGGCCAGATCGCGCCGAAGACGATCGAGGCGAGCTGCATCGGCGTACCGAGGTCGAAGACGACGACGAAGACGGGCACCAGCGCGGGCGGGGGCACGGCGCGGGCGAACTGCAGCACCGGGTCGCACAGCGCGTACACGGTGCGCGAGCGGCCCAGGGCGAGCCCCAGCACGATGCCGAGGACCGCGGCGAGGGCGAATCCGGCGAGCACCCGGCCGAGGCTGGGCAGCAGATCGCGGACCGCCGCGTCGGTGAGGAACGCCTGTCCGGCGGGGCCGGAGAACCACAGGTGATAGCCGTGCTCGACGATCCGGGCGGGAGTCGGGAAGAACACACTGCCGTGGGCCCGCGCGGCGAGCTGCCACAGCACCACCGCCACCACCGGTACGCCGAGGCGCAGCGCGAGTGTCCGGGGCAGCCGCCGGACGGTGTGGAGTGTGGCCGACGCCGTCATGTGCCGCTCCCGCGATGTTCGGGCGCCCAGGGGAACAACCGCCGTTCGACCGCGGTGAGGACCAGATTGACGACGAGGCCGAGCGCTCCCGCCCACACCACACCGGCCAGCACATCGCGGGTGCCGTCGGTGGCCATGCCCGCCTGGGCGATGAAGGTGCCAAGACCCTCGCCGAATCCCGCGAGGATCTCGCTGGCCACGGCGAGGATCAGGGCGGTGGCCGCGGCGATGCGCACCCCGGCGGCGATGAACGGGGCGGCCGAGGGCAGACCGGCCCGCAGCAGGACGGCCGGCCGCCCGAAGCCGAAGGCGCGCAGCGTGTCCTTGGCCAGCGGATCGGTCTCGCCGAGCCCATAGACGGTGTTGAACAGCACGGGCCAGACACTGGCGTAGGTGACGAGGGCGACCGTCGTCTCGCTGCCGGCGCCGAGCAGCAGTGACACCAGCGGGATCAGGGCCACCGACGGCACCGGGCGCAGGAATTCGATCAGCACCCGCGCGGCCTGCCCGGCCGCCGGCACACTGCCCAGCAGCAGCCCGAGGGGGATCGCGAGGGCGCAGGCCAGGGCGAGCCCGGTGGCCCATGCCTCGAGGGTGGCGGCGACGCCGTTCAGGAAGGCGGTGTCGCCGCCGAGTTCGACGGCCCGTACCAGCACCTCGGAGGCGGGCGGCAGGAACGCGCGCCGCACCATCCCGGAACGGCTGAGGGCCTCGCAGACGGCGAAGGCCACGAGCACGCCGACGGCGCCGAGCAGCGCGTCCCTGGCCCGCCCGGTGCGCTTCCGTCTGGCCGTGGCGGGGCTCACTTGGCGGGCTGGTAGAGGACGGCGGCGGGGTCCAGGTCCTTGGTGAGCAGCTTCTGCGCCCGCATCAGGGAGATGAGCCGCTTGAGCTGAGCGGCACTGGAGGTGGCCGGGTAGGCGGGCAGGCCGATGGCGGCGGCCTCCGCCGGCTTGATCTTCGTATAGCCGGGCAGCGCCTTCTCCACGGCGCCGCGGTCCTTGGCGGCGACGGCCTGGGCGGCGGTGATGGCGCGCTGGAACGCGGCGGCGGACTTCGGGTACTTGTCGATGAACGTGTCGGTGGTGACATAGCCGCTGAGCGGCAGTCCGGCGGTGGGTGCCGCGTTGCCGTCGATCACGGTACGGGCCTTCAACTCGCGTTTGAGCGCGGTCACGAACGGCTCGGCGGCGTGCACCGCGTCCACCTGGCCCCGCTCCAGCACCGAGCCCATCTGCGGGAACGGGACCTGCCGGTACTCGGGCAGCCCGGCCCCGGCCTTGCCGAGGACGGCGTTGAGGGTCAGCGACTGGATGTTGTTGAGGATGTTGACCGCGATCTTCTTGCCCTTGAGGTCCCGCGGCCCCTTGATCTTGGAGTCGGAGGGCACCAGCACCTCCATCATGTGCGGGGCGTTGCGCGCGCCCTCGGCCAGCACCCGGGTGGCCAGGGTGCCCTTCTCGCGGGCCTGGAGGAACGTCACGAAGTTGGCGCCGCCGATGACGTCCACCTGACCGTGGGCGAGCGCGGGCAGTGCCTGGACGCTCTGCTGGACCGGCTGGACGCGGACGTTCAGCCCCTCCTTCTCGAAGAGCCCCCGATCGATGGCGATGTGCAGCGCGGCCACATCGGCGAGCGGCAGTCCCGCGACCGTGATGGTCTTCTTCTCCGGCCCGCCCCGGGCCCCGGACTCCTCCTCGGAGCCGCCGCATCCGGCGAGAAGCACGGCGGTGACCGTGGCGGTCGCGGCCAACTTTGCTGAGCGGAAGCGCAGTTGGACTCTCATGGCATTTCACGATAGGGGTCGTCAGCTATTCACACCATGGCCGGGAACACCTCGTCGAACAGGGCCTCGGGCCGGCCGGTGTATGGCAGGGGCGGTTGCGACCTGGCAGAGTGCGGCCATGGACTATTCAGCCCATTTCCACCGCGAGATCGTGGCGTTCGAGCAGGCGGCCCGCGGCGCCGCCGACGGGGCGGACGCGCCGCTGATCCCCTCCTGCCCCGGCTGGACGATGTCGGACCTGGTGCTGCACCTGGGCGGGGTGCATCGCCTGGTCGCCCGGGTCATCCGGGAACGGCTCAGCCGGCAGCCGGACATCACGGACGTCACCCTCTTCGAGCTTCCCGAGGACCGCGAGGGCTGGCCGGCGCCCACGGGCGGGCCGCATCACGGCCCGGTGCCGGTGGGCCTCGTCGACTGGTTCGCCGAGGGGGCCGCCCGGCTCGAGGCGCTGTTCCGGAGCGAGGATCCGGGCCTGGCGGTGTGGACCTGGTCGGCGGAGCACACCGCGGGATTCTGGCTGCGGATGCAGACCATCGAGGCGGCCCTGCACCGCTGGGACGCCGAGCAGGCGGTCGGCGCGCGGGCCCGGCCGGTCGAGCCCGGTCTCGCGGTGGACGCCGTGGCCCAGACCTTCGAGGTGATGGCCCCGGCCCGGCGGGCGTGGCGGGAGGCCCCTCCCGGGGCGGGCGAGCGGTTCCGGTTCCGCCGGACCGACGGCCCTGGCCTGTGGACGGTCCGCTTCGACGGCGACGACGTGCGGCTCACCACGGGCACCGCGGACGATGAAACCGACGAGGGGTTCTGCGATGTCGAGCTGGCCGGGACCGCGTCGGACCTGATGCTGTTCCTGTGGCGGCGGCTCCCCGCGGACCGGCTCGACAAGGTGACGGGCGACCAGGCGGTGCTCGACCGCTACTTCACCCTCGTCCCGCCCGTGTGAGTCGCGTCCGTCCCGCCCGCGTGAGTCGCGTCCCGGCGAGTCGGCACCCCTCGGCCCGCACCGCGGGGTGAAACCATGGCCGGAAGGTAACCACGAGCGAGGGAGCCGTGAATGAACAGCGCCGATCTGCTGGCCGACGCCTTTGAGCGGGTGCGCGAGGAGGTGCAGGCGGCCGTGGACGGGCTCTCCGAGGACGAGCTGGCCGTACGGCTCGACAGCGGGGCCAATTCGATCGCCTGGCTGGTGTGGCATCTGACCCGGGTCCAGGACGACCACATCGCCGACGCGGCGGGCACCGAGCAGCTCTGGACGTCCGAGGGCTGGGCCGAGCGGTTCGGCCTGCCGTTCCCGCCGGACGCCACCGGCTACGGCCACCGGAGCAAGGACGTGGCGGCGGTGCGAGCGGACGCCGACCTGCTCGCCGGGTACTACGACGCCGTCCACGAGAACACGCTGGCCTTCGTGCGCGGCCTCCGCGACTCCGATCTCGACCGGATCGTGGACGAGCGGTGGACCCCGGCGGTGACCCTCGGCGTCCGGCTGGTCAGCGTGATCGGGGACGATCTGGAGCACGCCGGGCAGGCGGCGTTCATCCGCGGCGCGATCCGCAGGCGGTAGCGCGGAATCACGGAGAACGGGGGCCGTCACAGCGCTCGCATTGACATGCAGGCAATCGCCTGCATAACGTGCGGTGTGAGCTCAGAGATGGACAAGGTCTTCAAGGCGCTGGCCGACCAGACCCGGCGGTATCTGCTGGACCTGCTGCATGAGCACAACGGCCAGACGCTGGGCGAGCTGTGCCGGCGGCTGGAGATGACCCGCCAGTCCGCGACCCAGCATCTGGCCGTCCTGGAGGCCGCCAATCTGGTCAGCACGGTGCGGCGGGGCCGCGAAAAACTCCATTACCTCAACCCCGTCCCCCTCAATGAGATCCAGGAGCGCTGGATCGACAAGTTCGAGCGCCCGCGGCTGCGCGCGCTGAGCTTGGTGAGACGGCAAGCCGAGAAAGCGATGGAAGCGATGGCCGACAAGCCCGCGTTCGTGTACGTCATCTATATCGAGAGCACACCGGAGAAGGTCTGGCACGCGCTGACCGACGCCGACCTCACGGCCGAGTACTGGGGCCACCGCAATGTGTCGGACTGGCAGGTCGGCTCCCCGTGGGAGCATCAGCGGACGGACGGCTCCGGCACCGCCGATGTCGTCGGCACGGTCGTGGAGAGCGCACCGCCCACCCGGCTGGTGACCACCTGGGCCGCGCCCGACGCGGATGCCGCCGCCGAGCCCTCCCGGGTCACCTTCGACATCCAGCCGCATGGCGACATCGTCCGGCTCACCGTGACCCATGAGAACCTGGCCGACGAGGCCGAGCGGACTGCGGCGGCCGGTGGCTGGGCCGCGGTGCTGTCCAACCTGAAGTCGCTGATCGAGACGGGGAGTCCGCTGCCGCAGCAGCCCTGGCTGATCCCCCAGTGACCCGCGCCGTCGGCACACCGCCGGTCGCGGCGCGGCGGCCCACCGGCCCGTCCGCCGCGACAGGCGGCACGCGGGCACTCACCGCGCGGCCCCACCGTCCCGTACCGTGATCCCCAGAGCATCGGCGAGCATCGGCGCCAGCTCCATCAGCTGCCCGCTGCCGATGGTGGCACCGCCCATTGCGTCATATCCATCGGCGATCTCCAGCCGGGTGGCCCCCCGCAGATCGACCTTCGCCATCCGCGCCTTGCCGAACCGCACGTCCTCCAGCGCCGACCCCGGAAACGCCACCTCGGTCAGCCCCGCACCGCCGAGGTCGACATCGCGCAGCAGACAGTCCACAAAGGTGACGTTCCGCAGCGTGGCGGTGCGCAGATTCACCGACTCCAGCTTGCACCGGTGGAAGACCACCCGGTGCAGCCGCGCGGAGAACATCTCGAGGCCGGCCAGCACACAGCCGCCCAGCTCGCCGTCCAGCCAGTCGGTGTCCGCCAGATCGGTGCCGACCCATCGCACCCCGTCCAGCCACACCTCATGGAACCGGGCCCCGCGACCACGGCCCCCGGTGAAGGTCACCGAGGAGAACGCGGATTCGAGGAACCGGGCGTTGTCGCAGGTGACCCCGTCGAACGCGTCGCCATCCAGATGAACGGTGTCGTAGTCGCCCCCTTCCGCCAAGACCCCGTCGAACGGCCGCAGATGGTCGGCGAAGGGCAGATCGGCGAGTTCACGGGGGGACGGCGCCATGCGGGGCTCACTTTCCTGGGGGGCGGACGGCGTGCGGGGGCGATCCTGCCATCCGGGTCGGACATCCCCGCGGGGACCGACTGACACCGGAGGGGATGACGTACGCCGTGCGGGTCACTCCACGGTGCGCTTACCCGACTTTCTCCGGCGCTTCTCCGTTAAATCTGATCGTCAGATATCTCGCTCTGCGACGACACGGAGGAACCCATGCAGATCGCGAAGAAGGCCGCCCTGCTGGCCGCGACCGCCGGCACCCTGGTGCTCCTCGGCACCGGCACCGCAGCCGCCTACGGCAACGGCGGCAGCTACGACAGGGGCGTCGACACCCCCACCAGCATTGACATCTCCAGCTTCATCTTCCAGAGCAACGAGTGCGACACCGCCAACGGCACCGCCCTCTCCACCGGTGCCGCTGGTCCGAGCGGTGAGATGAAGATCGGCAGCACCTGCGTCAACAACATCGGCGGCTAACCTCCGGCGAAACCCCGACGACCACGATCGCTGAACCAGCGCGCTCCCCTCACCGCTCCGGCGGTGAGGGGAGCGTTCCCCTTTCAACCGAATAGTGGGCCAGTCGGGTCACTATCCGGTGCGCTTACGTGACTTCGTCCCGTTTTTATCCGTTAAATCTGATCGTCAGATATCTCGCTCTGCGACGACACGGAGGAACCCATGCAGATCGCGAAGAAGGCGGCGCTGCTGGCCGCGACCGCCGGCACCCTGGTGCTCCTGGGCACCGGCACCGCGGCCGCCGAAGGCTACGGCGGCGGCTCCGACAGAAACACCGGCACCCCCACCAGCGTCGACTTCTCCAGCTTCATCTTCCAGAAGAACGACTGTGACACCCTCAACGGGGGCGCCTACTCCATCGGCGGGGCCGCCCCGAGCGGTGACGTCACCATCGGCAGCACCTGCCTCAACAACATCGGCGGGTAACCTCTGGCGAAACCCCGGCGACCACGATCGCTGAACCAGCGCGCTCCCCTCATCCTCGCAGCGGTGAGGGGAGCGCGCTGGTTCACCGCCGCACTTGGATCAGCGCATGGGCGCCGCTGGTGCGCCAGTGGTCCTCATGCGCGTCCAGCGCGGCCACGGTCCGCTCGTCGAGGCCGACGATGACATCCGACTTCAGGGTGCGCAGCGCGGCCACCGGGCCGGGGAAGTACGCGGTGCGGTCGGCGAAGGAGGTGGTCGGGGGCCACAGCCGGTCGCCGACGAGGCGGCGGTAGTTCAGATCGCCCTTGAAGACGGTGAGCGTGGCCTCGGCGAACTCACTCCGCAGATCGCCGGGCATCTCCTGGTACGGCAGCGGGGCGCGGAAGAAGTCATGCGCGCGCACCACGAGCCGCCCGTCGCCCATGGCGGCCCAGAGCCGTCTGCCGGTCCCGGCCGCAGCGCCCTCCGCCCGCAGCAGACGGCGCAGACAATCGACGACATCCTCGGTGGTGGCGTCGGAGACGTAGTACGGATACGGCTTCACCTGCAGCACCACCCGCTCGGCGCGCCCGTGGTGGAGCACATGGTCGATGAGGACGAGGTCGGGGAGCAGCTCCCGCCCGGCGTTGTCCGCCACCACGCACAGCGTGGCCGGGGAGCCGGCGGGCAGCAGGGACCACAGCGCCTCGGAGTCGTCCGCGACCAGCGGCGGGGTGTCGGCGCCGCTCGCGTCCGCGGCCGATGAGGAGATGCGGAAGCCCAGGTCCGCGCGGTTGCCCCACAGCGAGCCGTACACCAGCGCGTCGGCCTGTTCCCCGGCGGGTTTGCGCAGGATGTCGTCGAGGGTGGCCAGTTCGGCCTCGGTCTCAGGGGTGTGCAGCTCGGCCTGTTTGAAGGGGCGGAACGGGTCGACGCCCCGCCAGGGACCGTCGGCGAAGTAGCCCACGGCTTCCAGGAGCCGGCGGTAGAAGTAGCTCTCCGACCACAGGAACGGCACGTCGAACCAGGACCGGCCGAAGTGCTCCCGGCCCCACTCCGCCCACCGGTCGTGGTCGTACGCGGTGGGCGGGAGCGGGGTGATGGCGCCCTCGGCGGCGTTGTCGCGCAGCGCGTCGAGGGCACGGTGCTGCCCGGGACCGTACGGGAAGGCGTCGCGCACCTTCTCGATCAGTGCGGGATGGCGCTCGGCCAGCACACTCCGGGCGAACGATCCGGGTTCATCGCTACGGATCACGGGCGCGTCGACGGTGTCGGACATGGCAGTCAGGGTCGCACACCGCGCGGTGGCGAGGAGGGGATCACCAGTGCGCGGGGCGGGTGAGGGACGGCGGCAGCCGGGTGGCGGCGTCGCCCTTGGCCGCGGCGAGCTGGGCCTGGGTGAGGAAGATGGCGCCCCGGAGGTCGGCCGCGCTCAGGTCGGCGTCACGGAAGTCGGCCCCGATCAGATCGGCCGCCGTCAGATCGGCTCGGGTGAGGTCCGCGGCGATGAGCTGGGCCCCGCGGAGGTTGGCGCCCCGCAGATCGGCTCCCCTCAGGTCGGCGCCGATGAGATCGGCTCCCCTGCGGTTCTTCTTCTTGCCCGGGATCCGGGCCCGTATCAGCTCGCTCGTCCGCAGCAGAAGCTGATTGACCTGGTCGCGGTGGGCCGCCACATCGAGCTCCATCAGCTCGGAGGCGCTCCCGTGGGTGAGGCGCTCCGTCTCCCGCAGCGCCCGGCGCACCGCGCCGTGGACGGGCCGGGCGGCCGGCAGGGTCAGGGCCTCGGTGAGGTACCAGAGCAGCTCATGGAGGTGGCGCATGGTGGGAAGGACGGCGAACATCTCGGAGGCCGTCCCGGGGTGCCGCCGCCAGTCGCGGCCCTCGAAGGTGAGTTGGGAGACCTTCTGCCCGGCGCCGAAGCAGTCGTAGACCGTGCAGCCCTTGAAGCCCTCTTCCCGCAGCCGGGAGTGGATACCGCAGCGGAAGTCGGTCCGGAGGTTACGGCAGGGCTCCCCCGCGCCCTTGCCGATCGCGAAGTCCGCGGAGGCGGCGAAGGGCAGGGCGACACAGCACAGCCCGAAGCAGTTGCCGCAGTCGGCCCGCAGGGCGGTACGGTCCGCCGCGGCCGGGCCGGAGGAAGGGGTTTGGGTCGGATATGACACCGTGCGTGGTCTCCCGCGTGGACGAGAGCACCGCGATGCGGGCGGTGCTCGGTGGTTCCATTGTCGCAAGCGGGCTCAGCCGGGAATGATCAGGTCGATTCCATAGGCGGCGATCGCCAGACATGCGGCGAAACACACCACCGCCGCGCCCGCCGCCACCGAGTCCGAACGGCCGCGGCGCGCTCCATGGCGCGGTACGCCGCCACCGGCGCGGGCCCAGGCGGCGACGCCGAGGGAGAACATCACGACCACCAGGACGGTGACCCCGAGGCTGACCCCGAAGACCCCGCCGATGGTGCCCCAGGTGGCGCCCATACGGATCAGCTCCTCAACGAGGTCGTATCCGGGTCAGACGGTCGTGTCCAGAGTGCGCTCGGCGGGCTCGGGGACGCCCGGCTCGTTCACGTTGTCCGGGTTCACCGGGCGACGGCGCGAGAGCGCGTAGAAGCCCACCGCCGCCGCGACGGCGATGCCCGCCACCAGGACCACCCCCGCGTTGCCCCGGCCCGCCACCCAGGCCGCGACACCTCCCACGGCCGCCGCCGCGGGCAGGGTCAGCAGCCAGGACACGGCGATCCGCCCGGCGATCCCCCAGCGCACTTGGGCCAGCCTGCGGCCGAGCCCGGCCCCCAGGATGCTGCCCGTGCACACCTGGGTGGTGGAGAGGGGGAAGCCCAGATGTGACGAGGCCAGGATCACCGCGGTGGCGCTGGTCTCGGCGGCGAAGCCCTGAGGTGGCTGGACGTCGGTCAGCCCCTTCCCCATGGTCCGGATGATCCGCCACCCGCCGACATAGGTGCCGAGCGAGATCGCCAGGCCCGCGGCGAGCACCACCCACCACGGGGGCCCGGAGCCGTGGCCGAGCACACCGCCGGCGATGAGGGTGAGGGTGATGACCCCCATCGTCTTCTGCGCGTCGTTGGTGCCGTGGGCGAGGGCCACCAGGGAGGCGGATCCCACCTGGCCCGCGCGGAACCCCTTCCCTGCCGCGGGGGCGGCCGCCCGGTGGGTGATCACGTAGGCGAGATAGGTCGCCAGCATGGCCACCGCACAGGCCACTATCGGTGAGGCGACCGCCGGAATCAGGATCTTCTCGACGATCGCGGTGAAGCGCACCGCGGATTCCCCGGCGCCCACCCACACCGCGCCGATCAGCCCGCCGAACAGGGCGTGCGAGGAACTCGACGGCAGCCCGGCGAGCCAGGTGATCAGATTCCACAGGATCGCCCCGATCAGCCCCGCGAAGATCATGACCGGGGAGACCTTGGCGTCGTCGACGATGCCATTGGAGATCGTCTTGGCCACTTCCGTGGAGAGAAAGGCCCCGGCCAGATTGAGCACCGCGGCGACGCCGACGGCGATCCGGGGCGACAGCGCCCCCGTGGCGATGGACGTGGCCATCGAATTGGCGGTGTCGTGGAAGCCGTTGGTGAAGTCGAAGGCCAGTGCCGTGAGGATGACGGCCACCAGAAGGAAGGAGACGGAGTCCATTCCCGACCTCCCGCACCAGGAGTGGTCCGGCACATCGCCGCGTCAGACCGTCTCGTGAAGACCGCTGTCTGATGTCCACGCTAAGCGGGGTGTCAGGAGGGCGCCAACGCTGGCATCCGGCCCAACGACCGGGCCGGGTCGGCGCCGTGGACACGGCACCGACCCGGCCGCGGCGCGGCAGTGGCCGGCACGGTGCGCTCCGCCCACCCCCTCCATCCCGCCGTCCCCCTCCATCCCGCCGTCCGGACGGCTCACCGGCAGCTCAGGGAGACGCGGGTGTTGAGCGTGCGGACGTCGCTTCCCGTGGTGTCCCGGTAGGTGTCGGTGACGCGGGCGAGCTCCTCGGGGGTCCGCGCACCGGCCCGGTTCATGGCCCGGTTCGCCCGTACGACGGCCGCCGTCGCCTCGCGGCGCTCGGTCTCGTAGCGGGCCAGCGCGGTCGGCACATCATCCGCTCGCGCGAGTGCGCGGGCGAGGACGCGGGCGTCCACGACGGCCTGGGACGCGCCGTTGGCCCCCACCGGATACATCGGATGCGCGGCGTCGCCGAGCAGGGTCACCCGGCCGCTCCCCCACCACGGCAGCGGCTCGCGGTCGACCATCGGGTATTCGAGGATCTCGCCGCTGTTCATCAGCAGGCCGGGAACATCGAGCCAGCCGAGCCGCCAGTGGTCGAAGTACGGCAGCACATCGGCGAGCCGGCCCACCCGGTTCCAGGCCGCGTCCCCGGTGAGCGGCCCGGGCTCGGACACCCGCACCTGGCAGACCCAATTCACCCGGCCGCCGCCGATCGGATACGCGACCAGCTCGGCGTCCCCGTCGCGCACGATCACCATCGAGCGCCCGGTCAGAAACGGCTCGGCTCGCGTCGTGCCCCGCCACATCCGGATGCCCGACCACAGCAGCGGACCGTCCTGCGGGTGGAGCGCGGCGCGCACCGCGGAGTGCAGCCCGTCGGCGCCGATCAGCGCCCGCGCGGCGCTCTCTTCGACCGTCCCCGTCGCCCGGTCGAGGACGCGCACGCGCACGCTGCCCCGCTCCCTGGGCCCCGTCCCTTCCCCTGAGCTGCCCAGCTCCCCCGGCCCCGCCCCTTCCCCGGAGTCGTCGAACCCCACGACCCGCGCCCCGGTGCGGACCGCGCCCGCGCCCAGGCGCTCGCGGACCGCTGTGAGGAGCAGCCGCTGCAGCTCCCCGCGGTGGACCGAGTACTGCGGCCAGCGGTAGCCCTGGGCCATGCCCCGCGGTTCGGTGAAGACCCGTCGGCCGAACCGGTCGCCGTACACGTTCTCGGCGGTGGCCACGCCGATGGCGGCGAGCTCATCGCCGAGGCCGAGTTCGATGAGCTCGCGCACGGCGTGCGGCAGCAGATTGATCCCGACGCCGAGCGGCCGGATCTCCCGGGCGCTCTCGACGACCGCCGACCCGACACCGGCCGCGTGAAGGCTCAGGGCGGCGGCCAGCCCGCCGATCCCGGCCCCGGCGATGAGCACGCTCATCACTCGGCTCCGGCCTCGGGGCGGATCTCGGGGCGGTCCATGATGCGCAGCCAGGTGCCGTCCGGCCGGCGGCGGGCCAACTGCACCCGACCGCCGGTGTTGTCGGCGGGGCGGGTCGAGGTGAGGGCCAGATCCCCGTAGCGGACGGTTGGCAGCGCCTCCTCCACCTGGAAGGGGCGCGGGGCGTGCGCCAGCATCCGCTCGCAGACGGCGCGGATCGCCTCCCGGCCGACGGTCATGGCACCCGGCGGGTAGGCGAGCACCGCGTCGTGCTCGTAGAGCTCGGCCAGCCCCTCGGCGTCACCGGCGTTGGCGCGCTCCACGAACAGCCGGGCCAGATCCTCGGGGGTGGTGGCGCGGGCACGGGTCTCGGTCATGGTCGACTCCTTTCGACTGCCTTCGACTGCCTTGGGGCTGTCTTTCGGCTGTCTCCACCCTCCGGCGGGCGCGATCAGAAGTCCAACAGATGGTATGTCTGATTGCTAGAATCATTTGTTATGGAACTGCGGCAGCTTGAATACTTCGTGGCGGTGGCCGAGGAGCGGAACTTCACCCGGGCCGCGGAGAAGGTGCATGTGGCCCAGCCCGGGGTCAGTGCACAGATCCGCCGGCTGGAGCGCGAGCTGGGCGAGCAGCTGCTGGACCGCTCGGGCCGCTCGGTGCGGCTGACCGAGGCGGGCGCGGCGGTGCTCCCCTACGCACGGGCCGCGCTCGCGGCGGTGGAGGGCGCCCGGCTCGCGGTCGACGAGCTGACCGGACTGCTGCGCGGCCATGTCGCGGTCGGGACGGTCACCTCGCACAGCGTGGATCTGCCGGGGCTGCTGGCGGAGTTCCACGACGCCCACCCGGCGGTGGAGATCACCCTCACCGAGGCCACCTCGGATGAGCTGCTGGAGGGCCTGCGCACGGGACGGCTCGACGCGGCGATCGTCAGCGTGGGCGCCACGACTCCGGCGGGTGTCGAACTGGAGGTGATCACGGACCAGCCGATCGTGGCCGCGGTCAGCCCGGACCATGAGCTCGCCGTGCACTCGGCCATCTCGCTGGACACCCTGCGCGGCCGTGCGCTGATCAGCCTGCCGCGCGGCACGGGGCTGCGCACCCGAATCGACGAGGCGTGCGCGGCCGCCGGTTTCACTCCGCATATCGCCTTCGAGGCCAGCGATCCGGAGGTGCTGGCCCAGCTCGCCGAGCGGGGGCTGGGCGCGGCGATCCTGCCCGGTGCGTTCGCCGAGGCGCGGTCGGACCGGCTGCGATCGGTCCGCATCGACCGGCCGGCCCTGCGCGGGCGGCTGGCCTTCGCCTGGCGGGCGGACGGCCCGAGCGGCCCGGCCGGCCGGGCCCTGGTCGAGCGCGCCCGCACCGCCCTGGCGGCCGGAGCGTCCGCCACGTCCGCCACGTCGGCCCCTGACCGCGCCGCCGAGTAAGGAGGCATCTCCCCGCACACGCATGGCACCCCCCATTGACAGCCCACCAGGGCAGATTCCAGAATTGCCGCATGATCAGGCACCGGTTCGACTCGACGGGACACCTTCGCGCCCCGGACCGGACCGGGTGTGAGCGCTCGGGCCTCTAACCGGGACTCTCCGCATCCCGCGGCCATCGCCCCCGCGCCCCCGAGGCCACGCCGGTCATTCCTCTGACGATCGCCGGCCATTCCCCTGCCGATGCCGGACATCGCGACGATCCGGACGACGTTCCCGTGGTCCCCCTCGGCACGAGGGCATCTCCGCCCGCCTGCCCCTGCCCGTTGTCACGCATGAGGAGACGCCATGACCGTCGTCGAGACCACACCAGCGACCCTGCGCGAGGCCCCCATCCCGCCGGACGGGATGTACGAGGGCCGGCGCATCCTGCGGCGAGTGCCCGAGGGGTGGGAGGAGCGTCCGTACGACCGGTTCGAGGTCGCGCCCCTCGGACGCGTCATCGGGGCCGAGATCCGCGGGCTGGACCTGTCCCGGCCGCTGGAGCCCGCGCTGCGCGAGGAGCTGAACCGCGCCCTGCTGGAGTGGAAGGTGCTCTTCTTCCGCGGCCAGCACCTCACCCCGGAGCGGCAGCGCGGATTCGCCCGCCACTGGGGCGAGTTGGAGACCAATCCCCTGCTGGCCGCCGGTTCCAGCGAGGATGTCGTCCGCTTCGACAAGGGTTCCGGCGCCACGCCGACCTTCGAGAACATCTGGCACACCGATGTCACCTTCCGCACCCGGCCCGCGCTCGGCGCCGTGCTGCAGTTGCGCGAGGTGCCGCCGGTGGGCGGGGACACCCTGTGGGCGGACATGGCGGCGGCGTACGACAACCTCCCGGCGGAGGTGAGGGACCGCATCGACGGCGCCACCGCCATCCACGACTTCATCCCCGGCTTCGCCCGCTTCTACGGGCCCGAGCGGCTGGCCCCGTTCCAGGAGATGTTCCCGCCGGTGGAGCACCCGGTCGTGCGCACCCATCCCGAGACCGGCCGGCGGATGCTGTTCGTCAACACCTCCTTCACCACCCGGATCACCGGGATGGAGCGGGAGGAGAGCGACCGGCTGCTGAGCTTTCTGTGCCGGCAAGCGCATGTCCCGGAGTACCAGGTGCGTTTCCACTGGCAGCCGGGCGACGTCGCGTTCTGGGACAACCGCGCCACGCAGCACTATGCGGTCAACGACTACGCCCCGCATCGCAGGGTCGCCGAACGCGTCGCCATCGAGGGCGACCAGCCGTTCTGACCCCCGGCCGAGCCGCGCGGTGGCCCCTGGTGCGACGATTTTCGGTCATCCGCGAAGCCCGCGAAAGCCCGTAGAAGACCCGCAGGAGAGCCCGTAGAGGGCCCATGGGAGTCTCATAGAAAGCCCTTACCCGGTGCGGACTCGTTCCGGGCGGATGAAACGATGTCCGGCAGGGGCCACACCGGAGGTATAACCGTTGCGGAGTGGTCAGTTGACGAGCCGAGGGAAGGCGACGGGTGCGATACCGGGTGCTGGGAGCGCTTGAGCTGCGCGACGGCGAGGGGTGGGCCTCCCTGGGGCCCGCCAAGTGGCGGACGCTGCTCGCGGTGCTGCTGTGCCACGCCAACCAGACCGTCTCCACCGAGCGGCTCCTGGACGAGCTCTGGGGCGAGGACGGGGCGCCCCGGAGCGCCACCAAGCTGCTGCAGACCTATGTCTCCCGGCTCCGCCAGACCCTGGGCGACGAGGCCGGGCAGACCCTGATCACCGAGAAGCAGGGCTATAAGGCGCAGGGCTACCGACTGGCGGTGGAGGCCGCCGAGTTCGACGCCCACCGCTTCGAGCAGCTGGTCGAGGAGGGGCGGCGGAGCCTCGACCGGGAGGCGCCCGAGACCGCGGCGGAGCGGCTGCGCGAGGCGCTGGCGATGTGGCGCGGCACCCCGTTCGCCGATGTGCCCCCGACCCCGGCGGTGGCGGCGGAGGCCACCCGGCTCGAGGAGTGCCGGCTGCAGGCCGTGGACGCCCGGATCGACGCGGACCTGCGATGCGGGCGGCATACGGCTGTCCTGGGCGAGCTGGAGGCGCTGACCGCCGAGCATCCGTTCCGTGAGGAGCTGCGCGGCCGGCTGATGCTGGCCCTGTACCGGTCCGGCCGGCAGGCCGATGCCCTGGCCGCCTACCGTGATCTGCACCGGCTGCTGAGCGAGGAGCTCGGGGTCGAGCCGACCCCGCCGCTGCGCGGCCTCCACGAGCGGATCCTGAACGCCGACGCCTCCCTGACGGCGCCGCCCGCCCCGGAGGCGGACCGCCCCGCGCCCGCCGCTCCCCGCAAGGCCCCCCGGGGCCCCCGCCAACTGCCGCCCGCCAGCCCCACGTTCACCGGCCGCCATGGCGAGGTCGCGGTGATCCAGGCGCTGATGGACGCGGCCGGGGACCCGGAGGCGGGCGAGAGCGGGCGGTCCGTGGTGCTCGCGGCCATCGACGGCACCGGCGGGGTCGGCAAGTCGACCCTGGCCATTCACGCCGCGCATCAGCTCGCCGACCGCTTCCCCGACGGCCAGCTCTATGTGGATCTGTACGGGGCGACCGCCGGGCAGTCGGCCCTGGACCCCGGCGAGGTGCTCGGCCGGTTCCTGCGCGCCCTCGGCGTGGACGGCTCGAGCGTGCCGGGCGACACCGACGAGGCGTCCGCGCAGTTCCGTTCGCTGGCGGCGGGCCGGCGGCTGCTGGTGATCCTCGACAACGCCGCGAGTGTGGACCAGGTGCGGCCGCTGATCCCCGCCGGGCCGGGCTGCGCCGCGCTGGTCACCGGCCGCGAGATGCTGACCACCCTGGAGGGCGCCACCCATCTGCATCTGGATGTGCTCCCCCAGGACCAGGCGGTGGCGCTGCTGGAACGGGTCGTCGGCGCGGAGCGGGTGCGGGCCGAGCCCACGGAGGCGGAGGAGATCACCCGGCTGTGCGGCGGGCTGCCACTGGCGCTGCGGATCGCCGGCGCCCGGCTGGCCGCCCGCCCCGCATGGCCGCTGCGCACCCTCGTGGCGAAGCTGACCGACGCCCGCGGCCGGCTGGACGAGCTGCGGTTCGGCGATCTGGCCGTCCGTATCAGCTTCCAGGTGAGCTACGAGGCGTTCCGGCTCGGCCGGCGCTCCGACGACCTGGACGCGGTCCGCGCCTTCCGGCTGCTCAGCGTGGTGCACGGGCATGATGTGAGCCTGCCGGTGGCCGCCGCGCTGCTGGACCTGCCCGCCGACCGCACCGAGAACGCGCTGGAGCGGCTGGTCGATGCCCAGCTCCTGGAGAGCCGGGACTCCGTCCGCTACCACATGCACGATCTGCTGCGGCTGTTCGCGTCGGAGCAGGCGGAGCAGGAGGAGTCCGAGGCGGAGCGCTCGGCGGCGCTGGAGCGGGCGCTGTCCTGCTATGCGGCCACCGCCCAGCAGGCGGTCATCCTGCTCGACCCGCTCCGCCCCTGGCCCCGGCATCCCGGCGAGGGCCCGGCGGTCCCGCTGACCGGCCAGGACGAGGCCGAGAGCTGGCTGAAGGCCGAGCTCCCCAATCTGCTGGCCGCCGTCGCCCACGCGGCCGAGCCCGCCCAGCCCGAGGCGATCGTCCGTCTCGGGCTACGGCTGACGCGGGCGCTCCAGTGGTTCCTCTTTCCCCGGGCCCACGCCCAGGATCTGCAGACGGTCAACGAGCTGGCCATCGAGACCGCCCGCCGCCTGGGCGACCCGGCGAGCGAGGCATGGGCGCTGGACGGCCTCTCCGCCGCGTACTGGCTGCAGCACAGCTATGACGAGGTGCGGACCGCTCTGGAGTCGGCGCTGGAGATCTGGCGCGAACTGGGCCACTGGGAGGGCGAGTTGCGCTCCGCCTGTAATCTCGCGGACGCGCTGTGCGAACTGGGTCTGTTCGAGGAGGCCATCACGGCGCAGGAGCGGCAGCTCGCCCTCGCCCGTGAGGCCGGGGATCTGCCGGCCGAGGTGATCGGCCTGGGCAATCTCGGGCGGGCCCACCGGGGCATGGGCCGTCCCGAGGACGCCCTGACCTGTTTCAAGGAGAGCCTGGAGTACGCCCGCCGCACGGGCAACATCCACCATGAGGGCTTCGCCCTCTACGAGATCGGGATCACCTATATGGAACAGGGCAGGTTCGTCGAGGGCCGGGCCCATATGGACCAGGCCCTGCCCGTGTGGCAGCGCCCCGGTACCTACGAGAGCTGGCGCGGGCATACCTGGAGCGGGCTCTTCCCCGCCTGTATGACTCTGCAGATCGGCCCCGGCCCGCGCTGAGCAGATCGGCCCCGGCCCGCGCTGAGGCGGGATCCGGGGCGGACGTCGGACACCGGGGGGTACGACGTCGGACACCGGGGGTACGACGTCGTACACAGGGGGTGGCGTTACGGCTTGCGGGCCACCCCGCCGTAGGCCCACACCCGGCTCGGGTCGGACTCGGCGCCGATGCCCGGGCGCCAGGAGGGCAGTTGCACCAGGCCCGGGGCGAGCAGGTCGAGGCCGGTGAAGAACTCCATGATCCCGGCACGGTCGCGGGCGACCAGGCTGACGGGGTCCCCGAAGCTGATGACCTCCCACTCCCGGTCGGTGTCGAGGGTGAAGTCACCGGTGGCATGGGAGAGGACCAGACAGCTGCCCGGTGCGGCCCAGTCCATGAGCCGGCGGACGATACCGATGGGGTTCTCCAGGTCCTCGATGTAGTCGAGGACGAGCGTCAGCAGGATCGCGACCGGCTGCGCGGGGTCGAGCAGCCGCCGCAGTTCCTCATGGCCGAGGAGGTCGTCGGGCGAGCGGACATCGGCCCTGACCATGGTGGTGCCGGAGACGGAGAGACGGGCCTGGCCGTGGCTGGCCACGATGGGGTCGTTGTCGGCGTAGACCACACGGGCCCGGGGATTCACGGCCTGGGCGATCTCGTGCACATTCGGGTTCGCCGGCAATCCCGCGCCGATATCCAGGAATTGGCTGATTCCACTGGACGCGAGATGACGGACGGCACGGTGCAGGAATCTCCGATTGGAGAGCGCGGTGTCGCGGACTTCCGGTGCGACTCCGAGAAATCGCTGGGCCTGCTCGTAATCGGCGAGGTAATTGTCCTTACCGCCGACCAGAAAGTTGTAGACCCTGGCCGGATTCGCCTCGCTGACCGCGAGACGGCCGTGGTCGGCCGGCCGCCACGCCCTTGTCCTGAGGAGCCCTATCCCGGGTCCGCTGCTCTTCATCGTGATTCCCTTACCAATAGCACTGCCTCGCCTCACCGCGGACGGTTCCGGATCACTGCGGATGCGGAGCCGCGCCCGGACGCCAGGTGACCGTCTTACTGGGCCCCGGTTCGGCCCAGGCGACCGGATCCCGCGCCCATAGGTGGAAGGGCAGTCCGACATCGGCGGACACCCGGCTGAGCTGCCCCCAGGAGTACGCGCCGGAGTGGGTCGCGGTGGCCTGGAGTGCCGCTTCCAGACAGGTGCGAGCGGTGTGTTCGGCCCGGCAGGTGCCGCTCGGGCCGGACCCCTCCACCCCGCCGCAGAGCTGGAAGGTGCTCCAGGCGTAGAGGGGTTCGTCCTCGGTGCGAGGCTGATGCTGCTGGTCGACGTTCACAGGCCCTCTCCAGACGCGTCCCTGCCGGGCGGCTGTAGCGATGCGCCCAGCATGGAAGAGGGCGGACCAGCGGCGGTATACCGGCGGTAAAGCGACGGCCGCGGCGGCTCGACCGGATCCGCCCCGGTCGAGATCCCCGCCGCGGCCGCATCGCGTTCCGCATGGGAAAGGCCCTGGTCACACGCGATGTGGCAGCAAGGCGTGCACCCAGGGCCGCCCGGTCACCCGGCGAGCCAGGCCAGGACCTCCCGGTTGATCCGCTCGGGCGCCTCCAGGTGGAGGAAGTGCCCGGTGCCCTCGACCAGTTCCATGCGCGAGCCCGCCGGGAGGTGGTCCTTGGCCCCCTGGACGACATCGGCGCCGATGCAGCCGTCGTCGGTGCCGTGCAGATAGAGGATGGGGGTCTCCCCGGTGGCCGTGATGGCCTCCTGCTCGGCCGCGTACGCCGCCACATGGCGCGACGGGTCGAACAGGGCCCGGTAGTAGCCGATCGCGGCGGCGAGATGGGCCGGATCCCGCAGGCTCTCCTTGACGTGCGCGATGTCCTTACCGGCGTCCTGGTAGCCGGGCGACCAGTCGCGCCACAGGCCGTCGATCAGGGCCATGTCGTGCGCCGCCGCACCGGCCTCGGCCAGCGGCGTCTGGAACAGGAAGATGTAGAAGGAGCGCTTGAACTGCCCGTAGTCATAGTTGAAGAAGTCGGCCAGCACCCCGCCCAGCGGGGGCACCGACATCGTGACCGCGCGCCGCCAGCGCCCGGGGGCGCTGCCGGTGGCGCCGTACGTGGCGATGGCGCCCCAGTCGTGGCCGATGAGCACGGCGTCACCGTCGCCGCCGAATGCCTCGTGGAGCGCGTTGGCGTCGGCGGCGATCGCACCCGCCTGGTAGGCGCCGTCGGCCGGTATGCCGGACGGCGCGTAGCCCCTCAGAAAGGGCGCGACGGCGTGGTAGCCCGCGTCCGCGAGCGCGGGAAGCAGATGACGCCAGGAGTGCGCGGTGTCCGGGAAGCCGTGCAAGCAGAGCGCCAATGGGGCGTCGGCCGGGCCCGCTTCGAAATACCCGAAATCAAGTCCATTTGCGTTGATGTTCTTCAGCTCTGTCACGCCCGAGGATGCTAATGCACCGTCAGGATGCCGTCCATGTATGGCCGGAACGGGCTGCGCGCCGGGCCGGGGAAGTGGCAGACTGCGCTATACCGTCCGGAAATTCGATGACGCACCTGAAGTGTTTTCGCCGGCCGAGCCCCAGGGAGGCCCGATGACCAGCCCCAGCAGCACCGTCGCGGACCACCGCGACGCCATGATGCATCGCGGATTCCTCTATCGCGACGAGGACGAAGTCGTCGACGTGTGCGTCCCCTTCCTCCGCGAGGGCCTGGAGGCGGACGACGCCGTGGCCGTCGTCGCCGCCTCCTCCAACATCGGGGCGCTGCGGGACGCGCTCGGGCAGGACGCCAAGGCGGTGCAGTTCGAGGAGGCGCTCAGCTGGTACCAGCACCCGGTCAAGACCATCGCCGCCTATGACTCCTTCGTGAAGGCCGAGAAGCCACGCCGGGTCCGGGTGATCGCCGAACCGGTGTGGCA
Source organism: Streptomyces sp. NEAU-YJ-81 (assembly GCF_017592595.1). Taxonomy (NCBI): domain Bacteria; kingdom Bacillati; phylum Actinomycetota; class Actinomycetes; order Kitasatosporales; family Streptomycetaceae; genus Streptomyces; species Streptomyces sp. NEAU-YJ-81. The sequence goes on from NZ_JAGFNO010000004.1 coordinate 317,970, forward strand.
GGGCCGCACCCCGCTCGAGGTGGTGGAGTGGGCGCGCTACGAGTCGATCGTCAACGCGGCCTTCGCCCACTCCGGCGCCCGCGCGATCTGCTGTTACGACCGGCGCCTGCTGCACCCCGAGATCCTCGCGTACGCGCGCCAGACCCACCCCGAGATCATCGACGGCCAAGGGCCGGAGCGGAGCGACGCCTACACCGACCCCGGCCCGTTCAGCGCCACCTGCGACCGGCGTCCCCTGCCGCCCGCCCCGCGCATGGCCGAGTCGGTGTCGATCGTCTCGACCGATCTCGACGCCGTGCGCACCTTCGTCGCCGAGCGGGCGAGCCGGCACGGCATGGGCCATGACGCGCTGCGCAACATGGTCGCGGCCGTGAGCGAGGTGTCCACCACCGCGATCCGGCACGGCGAGGCCCCGGCTCGGCTGAGCACCTGGGTTCATGACGGCGATCTGGTCTGCGAGATCTCCGGGCCCGGCCACTGGTACCCGGACGCGCTGTGGGGCTTCACCCCGCCGGCCGACGCCGAGCCCGGATTCGGGCTGTGGGGCGTGCGCATGCTGTGCGACGTCGTACAGATGCAGGCCGACGCGGACGGCACCCTCATCCGGCTGCGCACCCGCATCTGACATCGCGTCGCCCGCGGACCCGCGCGGCCGGGCCGCGGGGCGGATGGGAAGCTCGCCCTCCCGGCCTCCCACCCGCCACCCGCCAGCGCCCCCGCTCCCGCTCCCCGCGCCACGGCGCCTGACCTGGCAGGCGCCGGCGGCCACTCCGGTGCCGGATGCGGCCGGGGCGGTGCGGAGCGACACTGGCGGGGAGGGCAACAGCGGTGATGCGGAGTGTGCGTATGGATGGGCTGCCGTCCGTCTGGGAGAGCACGCGATGAACACGCCCCACAGGCGCCGGGGCGCCCAGGGCACCCCGAGGGTGCGGGACCTCCCCACCCGCATCGACGCCACCGGCACCCGGCGGGAGACGGACGCGCTGGGGACCGTCGAGGTTCCCGCCGACCGCTACTGGGGCGCCCAGACCGAGCGGGCCCTGGTCCACTTCGCGATCGGTGACGACCGTATGCCCAAGGCGGTCTACCACGCCTACGGCTATATCAAGAAGGCCGCCGCGCTGGTCAACGGCCGGGAGGGGCGGCTGGCGGGGTGGCAGGCCGATCTGATCGCGCATGTGGCCGACGAGGTGATCTCCGGTGCGCTGGACGACCACTTCCCGCTGTATGTGTGGCAGGCCGGCTCCGGCACCCAGACCAATATGAACGTCAACGAGGTCATCAGCAATCGCGCGATCCAGCTGGTCGGCGGCGTCCTCGGCAGCAAGGACCCGGTGCACCCCGACGACCACGTGAATCTGGGCCAGTCCGCCAACGACACTTTCCCCACGGCCATGCACATCGCCGCGGTGCGCATCCTGCACGACCCCCTGCTGCCGCAGGTCAGCCTCCTCCAGGAGGCCATCGCCGCCAAGTCCCGCGCCTGGTACGACATCGTCAAGACCGGCCGCACTCATCTTCAGGACGCGGTTCCGCTCTCGGTGGGACAGGAGTGGTCCGGCTACGCCGCCCAGCTCTCCGACGCGCTGGAGCGGCTGCGCGCCACCCTGCCGGATCTGTACCAGCTCGCCATCGGCGGCACCGCGGTCGGCACCGGGCTGGGCGCCCCCGAAGGGTTCGGACCGGCGGTGGCCCGGGAGATCGCCGGGGCCACCGGGCATCCGTTCAAAGTGGCATCCAACTCCTTCGCGGCCCAGAGCGGTGTGGACACCATGGTGGCCGCCTCCGCCGGGCTGCGGGGCCTCGCCGTCCCCCTGATGAAGATCGCCGACGATCTCCGCTGGCTCGCTTCCGGCCCTCGCTCCGGGCTCGGGGAGCTCACACTGCCCGCCAACGAGCCCGGCAGCTCCAGCATGCCCGGCAAGGTCAACCCGACCCAGTGCGAGGCCATGATGATGGTGTGCACCCAGGTGCTCTCCGACGACAGTGCCGTCGCACACGCGGGCACCCGGGGCAACTTCCAGCTCAACGCGGCACGGCCGCTGGTCATCAGCGACTTCCTGCACTCCGCCCGCATCCTCGCCGACGCCTGCGAGAGGCTGCGCGAGTACTGCGTCGAGGGCATCGAGCTGAACCGCGAGCGGATCGACGAGCATCTCGCCCGCTCGCTGACGCTGGTCACCGCGCTGTCCCCGGAGATCGGCCACGACAAGGCCGGCGAGATCGCCCACAAGGCCGCCGCCGAGGGGACGACCCTGCGCGAGGCGGCCATCGCCAGCGGCCACATCAGCGCCGAGGACTTCGACCGCATCGTGGACCCCCGGAAGATGGCCCGCCTTCGCGACGGCTGACCTCATCGCCGTATCCCGTGCTCGGCCAACGGCCCCACCTCCAGACCCGCGGCCCGGCATTCCTCCACCACCGCGGGCAGCGCGGCCAGCGTGGCGCGCCAGCAGCCCGTGGCCGCGGCGCGGTCGGTGTCATGCAGCACAACGGTGGCACCGCCGCACAGATCGCGCCGTACGGCGGCGGACACCGACCGCGCGGTGGCGTTCGCGGACCAGTCGCGCCCCCAGGCCGACCAGAGGACGGGGGTGAGCCCGGCCCGTGCCGCCGCCAGCCAGCGGCCGCCGGTGAGGATGCCGTACGGCGGCCGGTACCACAGCGGTGCCACGCCGGTGGCCAGCCGTATCGCGCGGGCGGCACGGGCGACCTCCGTGACGTCCCGGGACACCGTGGGAAGCCAGGGGCGGCTGTGGGTCCAGCCGTGGACGGCGAGCTCATGGCCCCGGCGGACGATTTCCAGCGTGGTGTGCGGGAAGCGCGTGACCCCGTCCCCCAGGACGAAGAAGGTGGCCCGGACGCCCAGCTCGTCCAGCACCCGGAGGAAGCGCGGTGTGGTGCGCGGATCGGGTCCGTCGTCGAAGGTGAGGGCCACATGGTCGCAGCGTCCGCGGCCCGCCAGGGCGGGGAAGAGGGCGCGCCGGGGCCCGGGCAGCCAGGTGCCGGCCGGTGCGATATGCGCGGTCGCGGCCAGCAGCGCCGCGTTGCGCACCAGGACACCGGAGCGGTGGCGCGCGCTCATGGTGTTCCCTCACCGCCGTCCGGGCTCCGCCGCCGTCCGGGGAGCGGTGTCCCGGCCTGCCGCGGCGGCTCGGGGACTGCCTGGTCCCAGCCGCCGCACATGGCAGGCGAGCGGGTCAGCCCCACGATGCCGGCCGCCATCAGCAGGATGCCGGCCACCTCGGGCACGATGTGCAGCCCCAGGTCGACGCGCTCGCCGAACAGCACCCAGCCCAGCGCGATGCTGACCAGGGCGTCGCCGAGGGTGAGCGCGGGCTGCGAGGCTGCCAGGGTGCCCGCGCGCAGGGTGCTCTGCAGCAGCAGGAAGCTCAGCAGCCCTACGACACACACCGCGTACAGCGGCCAGTCGGTGAACACCGCCACCACCCCACCGGCGAACCGCCCGGTCAACTCCTTGATCAGCGCCGCCGTGCAGGCGAAACAGGCGGCGGTGGCGCTTCCGAGGGCGACGGCGCGCGCGGGCCCGCGCAGCGCACGGGCCACCGCGATCAGGACGCCCACGGCGATGGCCACCACCACGCCCACGGGCAGCCACTCGCCGTTCTGCGCCGTGGTCTCGCCATGTGAGGGATCGGCCGCCACCAGGAAGAGCGCGAGCCCGGCGGCGAGCATCACGAACGACAGCCAGGTCCGGCCGTCCGGGCGGTGGCGGAAGACCAGACTGCCGACCACCAGGGTGAACAGCAGCTCGCTGACCAGCAGTGGCTGGACCACGGAGAGCCGGCCGACCGCCAGCGCGCCCACCTGCGCCGCCGCCGACACCATCATCGCGGCCAGCCCGGCCAGCCAGTACGGGCGGCGCAGCAGCCGCGCCAGCCGCAGTAGGTTCCGCTTCGGACCCGGGGCGCCCCGCTCCTCCCCGACCTGGTCCATCGCGGCCCGCCGCTGCAGCACCGAGGCCATGCCGTTGCCCAGGGCGGACAGCAGGGCCAGCAACACCACCACGACGCTCACCGGGGGTCACCCAAAGCGTGAGGCCAACCGGTGATACAGGCCGGGGGCCACGGCGCGGGCCACCGCGGGCAGCCGCATCCAGGCCGGTACGTACACCTCGTCCCGCCCACGCTCGACGGCGTCCCAGACCGCGTCGGCGACCCGCTCGGGCGGCAGCGGACGCGGCAGCCGGCGGGCGTAGGGGGCGCCGCGCCTGGCGAAGAACGGGGTGTCCACCACGCCGGGGACCACATGGGTGACCCGCACCCCGGCCCGGGTCAGCTCGTAGCGCAGGGCGTCGGCGAACACGCCGAGCGCCGCCTTGGCCGCGGAGTACACCGCCTCGCCGCGCACCCCGACAGTCCCGGCCACCGAGCCGATCAGCACGATGTGTCCCCGCCGCTCGGCCTCCATCCGGGGGACGACCATGCGCACCAGGCGCATCGCGGCGAGCAGATCGACGCGGATCACCTGGTCGATGGCGGCGGGCGGCATGGTGGCGAAGGGGCCGGCCCAGCCCACGCCCGCACCCGCGACCAGCAGATCCACCCGTCCGGCGGCACGGAGGGCGTCCTGGACGAGCGCCTCCGGGCCCTCCGGCGCGGCCAGGTCGACGGGGAAGGCGAGCGCCGATGTCCTGGCGGCCACGCGGTCGAGCCGTTCCCGGTGGCGGCCGCTGACCAGCAGCCGCCAGCCGCCCTCGGCCGCGATCCGGTCGGCGATGGCGGCGCCGATGCCCGAGGAGGCACCGGTCACCAGCGCGACCCTGGTCCCGGTGGTGGCGGCGTACCCGGTGTCCCGCACGTGGCCGCGATCGAGGGGTGCGTCCGGGAGGGGGCGGATCATGGCATCTCCCTGTCTCGCCGCCGACCGGCCGCTGGCCCTGGGTCACCGGCCGTCGGGCGCGCGGTTTGACGGCGTGCGGAGCGGATACCTCCAGTGAGCCATGAGGAGCCGCGCCTCGCACCATCGGAGGTGGTCATGCACCAGCCGTCGGCACGTTTTCTCGTTGTGAGCGCCGGGATGGGGGCCGGACACGACGCGGTCGCCGCCGAGCTGGTGCGCAGGCTGGAGGACCTGGGCCAGGGGGCCGGCCGGGTGGATGTGCTGGAGTTGCTGCCACACCGGATCGGGGCGGGGCTGCGTTCGTTCTATCGGACGACCATCCGCCGTGCCCCGGTGGTGTACGAGGGCATCTACCGGGCGTTCTTCCGCCCCGGCAGAGGCCCCCGGCCGGGCAGCGCCCCGCTGGCCGCGCTCGCCGAGGACCGGCTGCTGGCGCTGGTGGAGCGGGAGCGGCCGGACGTCGTCGTGCCGGTGTTCCATCTGGCCGCGCAGCTGACCGGCAGGCTCCGGGCGCGCGGGGCCCTGGGGGTGCCCAGCGCGGTCGTGGTGACCGATTTCGCGGTGCACCGCCAGTGGCTGCACCCGGGCAACGATCTGCATCTGTGTGTCACCCCGGAGGCCGCGGACACGGTGCGCCGGGCGCTGGGCCGTCCGTCGGTGGCCACCGGACCCGTGGTGGCGCCGCGCTTCTTCGCCCCGGCGCCGGGGGCGGCGCGGTGGCGGCGGCATTTGTGTGCGCTCGCGCCCGGGAGGCCGCCGGTGCTGCTGTCCGTGGGAGCGTGGGGCGCCGGGACACGGGTGGTGGACACGGCGCGGCTGGTGGCCGGGGCGGGGTATCTGCCGGTGGTGCTGTGCGGCCGGGACGAGCGGCTGCGCGCCGAGCTGTCGCGCCGGCCGGATGTGGCGGCCTTCGGCTGGGAACGGGACATGCCCGGTCTGCTGGCCGCCGTACGGGCCGTGGTGGACAACGCGGCCGGTCAGACCGCACTGGAGGCGCTGGCCACCGGGGTGCCCGTGATCGGCTACCGCCCCATCCCGGGCCATGGCCGCGAGGGCGTCCGGCGGATGGCCGCGCTGGGGCTCTCGGACCATGCGCGGGACTCGTGGGAGCTGCTGCGGCTGCTCGACGCGCTCACCGAGCCCTCCGCGTGGCGGGAGCGCCGTATCGCGGCGGGCCGCCGGCTGTTCGCCGACGACGCCGCCGTCCGGCTGACCGGGGCGGTCGCGCGGACGGCGGCGTCGGGCTGAGCCCGTCGAAGGCTGGGCTGCTTCGAAGCCGCTGCGCTGTGCGAAGGGTGCGGGGAGGCTGCGCCCTTCGGATTTCGGCCCTCGGGGCCCCTAGCCCGCCTTCTTGACGAACTCGGTGGTGTAGGTCTTCTTCAGATCCACCGTGGCGTTCTTCAGGTTGGGGTTGAACGCCTTGAGGACGCGCTCGACCGTCGCCGGGCCGTCCGCCGGCATCACCCCGTCCTTGGTGAACATCGGCAGGGTGCTCTTGATGGCCTCCACGTAGAGCTTCGCACCGCCCTGCGCGTAGTCGCTCGGCATCTTGGCGGCGATGTCCTCGGCCGAGTGGGTGGACATCCACTTCAGGGTCTTCACGAAGGCGTTGGCCATCTTCTGCACCGTGTCCTTGTGGCCGTTCACCCAGTCGGTGTTCATGTAGAGCGAGGAGGAGGGGTACAGACCGCCGAGCGCCTGCTTGGATCCCTCGGGTGTGCGCATGTCGATCAGGACCTTGCCGATCTTCTGGTCCACGATCTGGGCGACCGTGGGATCGGTCGTCATACCGCCCTGGATGGAGCCCTGCTTGAGGGCCGAGATGAAGGTCTGGCCCGCGCCGACCGCCACCGGGGTGAACTCGCTGGTCTTCACGCCGCTGTCGACCGCGAGGTACTTGGTCAGGAAGTCCGTGGAGGAGCCCAGACCGGTGACACCGAGCTTCTTGCCCTTGAAGTCCTTGGGGGACGCCATCTCGTCCGCCGCCTTGTTGGACACCACCTCGACCTCACCGGGGGCCTGGGCGAGCTGGACGACGGACTCCACCTGCTTGCCCTTGACCTGCAGATCGAGGGTGTGGTCGTAGAAGCCGACGACGCCCTGGACATCGCCCGCGATCAGTGAGGTGGTGGCCTGCACCCCGGCGGGCTCGGTGAGCAACTGGACCTCGAGGCCCTCCGCCTTGAAGTAGCCGAGCCGCTGGGTGAGCATCGCGGGCATGTAGATGACCTTGTCCAGGCCACCCACCATGATCTTGACCTTGCCGTTCTCGCCGCCGGAGCTGGAGTCACCGCCGCAGGCGGTGAGGCTGGTCAGAGCGAGCGCCGCGGCGACCGCGGCCGCGGAGAACTTGGCACTGCTGCGCATGGGTCACGTCCTTGTGAGCGGTGATGAGCTGGGAAGAAGAAGGCGGGGGCTCAGCGGTCTTCGCCGGGCTGGGCGGGCTTCCAGCGGAAGAGCCGCTTCTCCAGGAAGGTCAGCAGCCCCTCGGCGAGCAGGGCCACCACGGCGAGGATCACCATGGCGGCGTACACACCGGCGGCGTTGAAGGTGCCCTGCGAGGAGGACACCAGCAGGCCGAGCCCCTTGGTGGCGCCGATGTACTCGCCGACGATGGCGCCGATCAGGGCGAAACCGAAGCTGACATGGAGGCTGGTGAAGATCCACGAGGTGGCGGAGGGGATCACCACCTGGAGGGTGACCTGGCGGTTGCTCGCGCCGAGGATCCGGGAGTTGGCCACCAGGTTGCGGTCGACCTCCCGGGCGCCCTGGAAGGCGTTGAAGAAGACGGGGAAGAAGACCAGGACGACGGCCGAGGCGACCTTCGAGGCCGGGCCGAGGCCGAACCAGATCAGGAAGATGGGCGCGAGGACGATGCGCGGCAGCGCGTTGAGCACCTTGATGTACGGGCCGAGCACATCGGCGAGGAAGGCGACCCGGCCGAACGCGATCCCCAGGACCACACCGGCCACGACGCCGATGCCCCAGCCCAGGAGCGCCTCGTAGAGCGTGTACCAGATCTGCTCCCACAGCGAGCCCTGCGCGGTGCCGTGCAGCGCCCACTGCTTGAGCTGGTCCCAGATCTTGGAGGGCATCGAGAAGTTGAAGGGGTCGATGACGGCGGCGCGGGCCAGCCATTCCCACAGCCCGATGACACCGAGGAGCACCAGTGCGCGGCTGGTCTGGACGAGGATCGCGCGGTTGCGGGCGGCGCGTGCCCGGGCCCTGGTGCGCGTACCGGGTGTCTTGTCGAGGGCGGGCGCGGCCGTGGCGGACATGGTCTCAGGCATCGACGGCACCCCTCTCACGGGTGATGCGGACCTCTTCGCCGAGCGAGGACCAGATCTCCCGGTAGATCTCCACGAACCGCGGCTCCAGCCGCACCGACTCGACCTTGCGGGGCCGGGGCAGATCGATCTCGAAGACCTCCTTGACGGTGGCCGGTCCGGCCGTCATCACGACGACCTTGTCGGCCAGGGCGATGGACTCCTCCAGGTCGTGGGTGACGAAGACGACGCAGGCGCCGGTCCCCGCCCACAGCTCCAGCAGCTCGTCCGACATCAGCGCACGGGTCTGCACATCGAGCGCCGAGAACGGCTCGTCCATGAGCAGGATCTCGGGGTCGTTGACGAAGGTCGACGCGAGCGCCACGCGTTTGCGCTGACCGCCCGACAGCTGATGCGGATAGCGGTCCTCGAAGGAGGAGAGGCCGACCCGGGCCAGCCACTCACGGGCCCGTTCCTTCGCCTCCTGCTTGGGCACACCGCGAAAACGCGGGCCGGCCATCACATTCGACAGCACGCTGCGCCAGGGGAACACCGCGTCCTGCTGGAAGACGAAGCCGACGTTGGAGGCGATGCCGCGGACCGGTTCACCGGCCACCAGGACCTCGCCCTCGGTGGGCTCCTCCAACCCGCTGACCAGCGTCAGTGTCGTGGACTTTCCGCAACCGGTGGGCCCGACGACGGCGACGAACTCACCGTGCCCAACCGTCAGGTCGAGATCCCTGACCGCGGTGTGGAGGGCCCCGGACGGTGTCCGGAACGCCTTGCTCGTTCCCCGCAGCTCGATGGCGGGGCTGGTGTGGCTGCTCATGGCCGGGAGGCTAGAAGTGACCTGGGCCACAGCGGCAGTCTTCTGGGCACAACCCGCTGTTGCGCCCACAAACCGCGTTCTGCTCGTTTTGCTCGCGCCCTGGCAACGAAAACGCCACGGAGACTGGGCATACGCCCCGGGCGCCTTTACGGTGCGTTCACAGCACCATAAACGGACGAAGTACTACCGCTCGCGCATGGGACCACACGGGATGAGCGAGACGGGAGACAGGGGGCCCATCATGCGCATCCGATGGCCCCGGCGTGTCTCCGGCCAGGTGCTCGCCGCGCAGCTTTCCATCACCGCCGGGGTGATGGTGCTGGCGACCGCGCTGTTCCTGGCCCCGCTCAGCTCCGAGATCGACAACCAGGCGATGCACCAGGCGCTCGCCATCGCCCAGACCACCGCGGCCGATCCGGACATCGCGCGGGACCTCGCCGCCACCGAGCCCACCCCCTCGGGTCCGGTGCAGCGGGCGGCCGAACGGATCCGCCGGGCCACCGGAGCGCTGTACATCGTGGTGATGGACTCCCGGGGTGTGCGCTGGTCGCACACCACCACCGCCCGGATCGGCGAACACGTCTCCACCGATCCGGGCGAGGCGCTCTCGGGCCGGGAGGTCCTGCAGATCGACGTGGGGACGCTCGGCCGCTCGGCCCGCGCCAAGGTGCCGCTGCACTCCGGGGACGGACGGATCGTCGGGGCGGTGTCGGTGGGCATCGGCTACGGCAGCGTGCGCGACCAGCTGCTGGCGGCGGTGCCCCGGCTGCTGCTGTACGCGGGGGCGGCGCTCGGGGTGGGTGTCCTGGCGGCGATCGCCGTCTCGCGCCAACTGCGCCGCCGTACGCACGGTGTCGCGTTCGCCGACATCTCGGCGCTGCTGGACGAGCGGGAGGCGATGCTGCACGGCATCCGCGAAGGCGTCGTGGCCTTCGACCGGCACGGCCGGATCCGCCTGATCAACGACGAGGCCGGGCGGCTGCTCGGGATCCGCCCGGACGCCACCGGGCGCACCCTGGAGGAGTCACTGCCACCGGGCCGTACCACCGATGTGCTGGCGGGGCGGGTGGACGGGGCGGATCTGCTGACGGTCAGCGGCGCCCGGGTGCTGGTGGCCAACCGTATGCCGACCGAGGACGGCGGGGCGGTGGCGACCCTGCGCGACCGCACCGAGCTGGAGTTGCTGGGCCGCGAGCTGGACAGCACCCGCGGGCTGCTGGACGCGCTGCGCGCCCAGGACCACGAACACGCCAACCGGCTGCACACCCTGCTGGGGCTGCTGGAGCTTGGACTGCACGAACGCGCGGCACAGTTCGTGGCCGAGCTCACCAACGCCCGGCGTGCCTCGGCCGAGCAGATCTCCGAACGGGTGCACGATCCGCTGCTGTCGGCGCTGCTGGTCGGCAAGTCGGCCATCGTGGCCGAGCGCGGCGTGGCTCTGCGTATCTCGCCCGCGACCCTGCTGCCCGGGCGGGTGGTCGATCCGCGCGATCTGGTGACCGTGCTCGGCAACCTCGTCGACAACGCGCTGGACGCGGTGGCCGCACACCCCTCCCCCACCCCGTTCATCGAGGTCGAGTTGAGGGCCGAGGGCACCACCGCCGTACTGCGGGTGAGCGACACCGGTCCGGGGGTGCCACCGGGGATGCGCGAACAGATCTTCACCGAGGGCTGGTCCACCAAGCGGCCCGCCCGCCCCGGCTCCCGGGACGCCCGACCCGATGCCCATGAGGGGTTCGCCACGGTGTCGCCGCGCGGCCGGGGCATCGGACTGGCCCTGGTACGGCGGCTGGCCGAGCGATACGGGGGCATGGCCCGGGTCACCGCCCGGGCGGGTGGCGGGGCGGTGTTCACCGTCGTCCTGCCCGAGGCCCTCACCGGGGACGACACACCCACTCATGAGTTCACCGCAGCAGGAGAGTCACGATGATTGACGTTCTTGTCGTGGACGACGACTTCCACGTCGCCGAGATCAACGCCGCGTATGTGGCCCAGGTGCCCGGCTACCGGGTCACCGCCCGCGCCCATACCGCCGCCCAGGCCCTCGCGACCCTCGAACGCACCCCGGTCGACCTCGTCCTGCTCGACCACTATCTGCCGGACGAGACCGGGCTGACCCTGGTGCGGCGGATGCGCCAGCTCGGCCACCACGCCGACGTCATCATGGTGACGGCCGCCTGTGATGTGGCCACCGTCCAGGCCGCCATGCGCCATGGCGCACTGCAGTACCTGGTCAAGCCGTTCAGCTTCGCCGGGCTGCGGGCCAAGCTGGACGGCTACGCGGGGCTGCGCCGCACCCTCGAAGGCGTCGGCGGGCGCGGCGAGACCGGCCAGGAGAGGGTGGACCGGATCTTCGGCGCCTTCGCAGCCGCCGACACTTCCGGCCCCGCCCTCCCCAAAGGCCACTCCGCGCCCACCGTCGACCTCATACGGCGGGTCCTGGACCAGGCCGACCAGCCGCTCTCCGCCCACGAAGTGGCGGAGCGCACCGGTATCAGCCGCTCCACGGCCCAGCGCTATCTGAAGTACCTCGAACATGCGGGCCGCATCAGCCTCACCCTCAAGTACGGGGACACCGGCCGTCCCGAACACCGCTACACATGGGTGGCGGTGAACTGACGGCACCCTCAGCTGGTGGCCGAGGCCTCGTACAGGCCACGGCCGGAACGCTGGGCCCGGTCCGAGGAACGCAGCCGCTCGAGGGTGTTGCGCACCGAGTTCACATTGGTGCGGGTCTCGTCGCGGCCCAGGGCATCGTTGACCTCGGAGGCCCGCATGGGACGGCCGGCCTTGCGCAGCGCGGCCAGCACGCTGTCGGCGAGCCCCGTGGAGCGCTCGGAGGTGGCGACCGTCTCCTTGGTGGCCTTCTCCGCAGCCTTGGTGGCCTTCTCCGCCGGCTTCTCGGCGGCGACCTTGGTGGCCTTGGCGGGCTTCGCGGTGGCCTTGGTGGTGGCCTTGGTAGTGGCCTTCACCGTGGCCTTGGTGGCCTTGGGAGCCTTCGCCACGGCCTTCGCGGCGGTCTTCTTGGCGGCGGCGGTCTTCTTGCCCGCCGTCTTGGTGGCCCGTCCGGTGGCCGGTGCCTTGGCCGCCTTGCCCCTGCTGCGCTGACGGCCGATGGCCGCCTTGCGCGTGGCGGCGGAGGTACGGCCGGTGGAGGCCGTGTCCTCGGCGGACTCCGGCTCGGTCTCGGCCGTGGCCTCGGTGGCCGGCTCCGCGGCCGGCTCGGCCGGGGTGGCCTCGGCCACGGGCTTCGCCACCGCCACCGGGGCGCCGTCCACGGCCTGCTCCGACACCGTGGCGATGGAGAGCGTCTGCAGGCTGCTCAGGGCGGTGCTGACCGCCTCCAGCCGCTTGGTGACGGCCTCCAAATCACCCTTGAGTGCCTCCTGTTGCTTCTGCAGTTGAGGGAGTTCGGCCTCCAGTACCTCAATGGTCGAACCCACACTGCTGTCCGCGCTCAACGCGTTCACTTCACTTCGTCCCCTTTCTGGGCGTCTGCGCCCATCGCAGCTGTGATTATGCCTGCTGTTCAGACGGTGCGGTGCCCTGTGTGCCACTACGCAAAACAACCACACGTGTCTCAGCACCCCTTGAGAGGCCAACTTTCGGTGAAAACACACGCCTGTCACACCGCGACCGCACCGCCGATGTCATCCGGAAGGGTGGCGCCGCAAACGCGGTGACGACGTGTCAGGCCCCAGTTTTCGGGGTGGCTTCACACGGGTGGTAGAAACACCGTACCCGTCCGAGGAAACAGAGGTAGTCCCATGAAGCTGCGCTGCGCCGTGCTCGACGACTATCAGGACGCGGCGCTGTCGGCGGCCGACTGGTCCGGTGTGCTCGACGCGGTGGACGTAGTGCCGGTCCATGAGTACATCGCCGATGAGGACGCGGTGGCCGAGGCGATCGGGGACTGCGAGATCGTGGTCATCATGCGGGAGCGCACGCCCTTCCCCGCATCGCTGTTCGCCCGGCTCCCACGGCTGAGGCTGCTGGTGACCACGGGGATGCGCAACGCGTCGGTCGACCTGGAAGCCGCCGCCCGCCATGGTGTCACCGTGTGCGGCACGGGCGGCGGCTCGCAACCGACCACCGAGCTCACCTGGGCGCTGATCCTGGGGCTCGCCCGCCATGTGGTGCCGGAGAGCACGGCGCTGCGGGACGGCGGCCCATGGCAGAGCACCGTCGGCACCGATCTGTACGGCCGCCGTCTGGGGTTGCTGGGGCTGGGACGGATCGGCGCCCAGGTGGCGCGGGTCGGCCGGGCCTTCGGCATGGAGGTGGCCGCCTGGAGCGAGAATCTGACGGCCGAGCGCGCGGAGGCGGAGGGGGTGCGGCCGGCCGGCTCCAAGGAGGAGCTGTTGGAGACCAGCGACATCGTCTCGGTGCATCTGGTGCTCAGCGACCGCACCCGGGGGCTGCTGGGCGCGGCGGAACTGAGGCGGATGCGTCCCACGGCGCTTCTGGTGAACACCTCCCGCGCGGCGATCGTGGACCAGGCGGCGCTCGCGGAGGCGCTGCGGGACGGCTGGATCGCGGGCGCGGCGGTCGATGTGTTCGAACGGGAGCCGCTGCCGCCGGGCGATCCGTTCCGTACCCTGCCGAATCTGCTGGCCACCCCGCACCTCGGCTATGTCACCCGAGGCAACTACGAGCGGTTCTACGGCGATGTGGTGGAGGACATCCGCGCCTATCTGGAGGGTGCGCCGATGCGCCGGCTGAGCCCGCCCGCCTGACCGCTCCCGAGCGGCATCCTCCGGTTCCGCCCCGCTCCGGCACCCGCGGGGACCGGCGGCCGGGCCAGGGCGCGATTCGACCGCGAGCGGCGTCAAAGGGGCTTATCCCAGGGCACGTTGGGCCCATCGGTGGCCCGGCCGCCCTCGTTCGAACCTCCCACCCCGAATCACCGGTCGTCTTCCCGGGCTGAAAGCGACGCATGCCCTCCGCCCGGTGGACACTATTCCGTTTCGCCTTCGTCATACCGGACAGGCTGCCTGGCACGGACAACCCATCGGCCCGCACAACAGACCGGTGCCCGGTCCACCGACCCGGCACCGCGGACGGAGGGAACGTGGCTCACAGCACACCCGGAATGCCGGCAACCGACAGGGCATCGGCCGGGCAGGACGCCCTGCGGCACGGCGACGGCGGCGGCGGATCGGGAACACCGCCACCGACCCGGCGCGGCATGCTCTCGGTGGCCGCGGCGGCCGGGATCGGCCTGCTCGCCGGCTGCGGTGAGGAGTCGGCCGGTTCGCCCTCCGGAGCGGGCCCGCAAGGCTCCGGCAAGGCGGAGCGCTCCCCGTCCGCCACCCCGTCCGCCACTCCATCAAAGAGTTCCGCCTCCCCCACCCCGAAGCCGCGGCCGGAGCTGCCCCGGGGCGGCCGGGACCTGTCCCGCTACCGCCTGGTGGGCTACTGCGGACTGCCCGGCGCCGCCGCGCTCGGCCGGCTCGGCATCGGGGACCTCGACGACCAGGTGCGTCAGATCGAGAAGACCGCCCGCGCCTACGCGGCGGACCGCGAACCGCAACCGGTACTCGAACTCCTCGCGACCGTCGCCAACAGCAGCGCGGGCCCCGACGGCACCTACCGCTCGCGCACCTCCCCCGACACGATCCGCCGCTTCCACGACGCGGCCAAGCGCCATCGCGCCCTGCTGCTGCTGAACATCCAGCCGGGCCGGGCGTCGGTACTCGGCGAGGTCAAGGCGTTGCGCGAATGGCTCGTCCATCCCGATGTCGGCATAGCCCTGGACCCGGAGTGGGAGATGGGTCCGGGCGAGGTTCCGGGGGACACCTACGGCCACACCAGCGGCAAGGAGCTCACCGATGTGGCCCGCTATCTCTCCGGGATCATCGACGAACACGATCTGCCGCAGAAGCCGCTGGTCTTCCACCAGGTGGCCGTGTCCGTCGTCAGCGAGCAGTCCGCGCTGCGCCCGCAGCCCGGTGTGGTGGTCATCAAGAGCGCGGACGGCATCGGATCGCCGGGGATGAAGCGGGACACCTGGCGGCAGTTGGTCAAGGACCAGCCCGAGGGCGTGCGCACCGGCTTCAAGCTCTTCTACGAGGAGGACGCCGAGGGGAGCCGGCTGATGACCCCGGAAGAGGTGCTGGCCCTGCGGCCACGCCCGGATTACGTCATGTTCGAGTGAGAGCGGCGGCGCGCGCCACCGACGCGGCCGCCCCCGGCCGGAAGGCGGCCGGGGGCGGCTGGGAGAGGGACGCTCAGGGGCGTGGCGCCGTCTGCACGGTGAGTGGTTCATGGCTGGTGACGTCGCCGGAGCCGCGGCGGGTGAAGCGCATGGCGACACAGGCACCCACGTACAGCACCGCCACGACCAGCAGCAGCGCCTGATAGCCCGTGAGCAGGGCCAGATACTCCAGGGTGCCGCCGAACAGGGAGCCCAGCAGGTTGGCGCCGAAGGCCGCCGTGGGGTCGGAGGTCGCCGCCAGCCGGTCGGAGAAGATGAGGTTGGCGCAGAAGATGGGGGCGAAGGCCAGCGCGATCGCGGCGGCCAGCCGAGGGGCGAAGGGCAGTCCCAGCACCAGATGGGACGGGATCAGCCAGGCGATCGCGAGGCTGGCGAAGAGCATCAGCTGCAGCACGAGCTGATTGACCCGGCGCAGCCTGCGCCGGACCTCCACCGCGCACAGCACGGCGACCAGCACCCCCGCGAAGACCATGGCGTTGACCAGCCACGTGGTGCCGAAGTAGAGGGCGAAGCCGATCACGTTCTTGGTCTCCAGCAGCATGAACGCCGCGCCGAGCAGGAACATGTCGACATAGCGGGCGGTGCGCCGCAGCCGGACCCCGGTCAGCCGTACGGACACCAGGGTCACCAGCAGGATCGCGCCCAGGACCCCGATGTAGAGGGTGGGGATGGTGCGGTGCAGCAGATACGGGAACGGATGGTCGTCACTGGCGGCCGGGGGCACCGGGCCCGAGGGGCGCCAGGCGGAGGCGGTGCATGACTGGTTGCTCGAGGTGACACCGGCCACCAGGATGGCCGCCTTCTTGCCTCCGTAGTGGGTGATGCAGGGGGCGTGTCCGAAGACGGAGGTGAGCGTGGAGCCGAACCGGTCGATGAGCCAGTTCTGCCGGTAGTAGTTGTACATGGCGAACGCGCCGCCGGGGGCGAGGTGGCGGTGAGCCGCCTCGAATGCCTGCCGGGTGAACAGATAGCTCTCCAGGCGCAGGTTGCTGGCGCCCGAGACCAGGGTCAGGGAGTCCGGCAGGGCGAGGACGACCAGGTCGTAGCGGGTTTTGGTGCGTTCGAGGAAGGCCCGGCCGTCGTTGATGTGCACGTGCACCCGGGGGTTGGCGTAGGGCCGGGCCGGGTGCAGTGACGCACCGATCTCCTGCAGCCGGGGGTCGATCTCCACCGCGTCCACCCGCTGGGCGCCGTGGGCGAGCGCCATCGCCACGTCGTTGCCGTTGCCGGCGCCGATGACCAGCACCCGGCGGTGGGAGTTCCTCGGGGTTTCGCGGTAGGGCTGCTCGTACGGGGAGCCCGGGCGTCCGAGCACCTTGAGCGGTGCGATGGACTGGTGCGGTACGCCATTGGCGGAGATCTTGTAGTCCCGGCTGCCGGAGGTCGGCCTGGTCACCTCGATCTTGTAGTACGGGGACCAGGAGATGCCGCTGGCCGCCGTCTCCAGCGCCAGGACGGCCACCATCAAGGCGAGCGGGACCGTATACCGGATGGTGTTGCGGCGGCCGCCGAGGGTCAGCAATGCCACCGCGGCGAGCACGCCCCACACCACCGACGGTGCGCGCAGCCAGGACAGCAGCGCGAAGGACACCGAGCCGGTGAGCGAGCCGAGCAGGTCGTAGCGGTAAGCCTCCAGCGAGGGCAGCTGACGGAACTGATCGGCCGTCATCTTCCCGATCGCCATCATGATCAGCGCGGTCAGTCCGAAGAGCACCGGCAGGGTCACCCACTGGGGCAGACCGGTGGTCTTCACGGCGGTGAAGTAGATGACCTCGCCGCTGGTCTGCCGCACCTGCACGGGGAACTCGCGCACCAAGACGACGAGAACGGCGAGCGGGACGGGCGCCCAGCGAGTGAGCCACTTCCCGCGGCCGGCGGGCATGAGGAATCCCAGGCCGATCCCGAGGAACGAGCCCAAGAGGATGAAGTTCGAGAAATAGCTCAGATGGACGATATTGGCGCCGGTCCACCGGATCAGCGCGAGCTCGACGAAGAGCATGGTGGCGCTGGCCAGCAGCAGCCTCGCGCGCACGTTTTGCGGTCCTGGGCTGTGCTCCATGTCGGCCACGCTGTCATCCGCGACGGGGCAGGTCGAGCACCCACACGGCCCGTGCCGTCGGCCGGATGGCGGGCATCCGGAGCAGCGGGAAGCGGCCCCGGCCACTCGCCTTCCGTCCGCGCGCCACCTCGCCACCTCTCCCCTACCGAGGTCATTCGCGCAGGTCAGCCGGGTGGCATGGGGTGCGGTGCACCGGCCGCGCGGTGTGTGGTGGCCACGCCGCGGCACGTGGCCCGGGCCCGCTGCCCGGGTCACCGCCGTACGGCGTTCGGGTCATGGTCCGGGCGGTGTCCGTCACCTGCCCGGGCCAACGCCGGACGCCCGCGCGGAGGAGGCGGAAGGAATCCGCGGAGCGGGGCGGTGCCGCGAGCGCACGGTGAGAACCGTCGCCGCGGCCACGGTGGCGGCGAGTACGCCCCAGGAGATGAGGTCGCCCGTGCGGGAGTAGGGGTGGGCGAGCCATGGGTGGGAACGTCGGCGTACCAGATGCCCGAGTCGGTGGTGGTGTCCTTCGTGGACAGCAGCCGTCCGGTGGCGTCGTGGGCCCCGGACTGGCCGTTGAAGTCCTGCCGGACCAGCGCGTAGCCGTTCTCGATCGCGCGCGGCCCGGCCATGGCGGTGTGGGTGCGCCCCATCTCGGGCCAGTCCCCGCCGGGAACGAAGACGATGTCGGCGTCGATGTGGGTGGCTGCCGGGAAGTCGGCGTCGTAGCAGATGAGGTTCGCCAGCCGGCCGTACGGGGTGTCGATGACGGGGACGCGGCCATCGCCGGGCGTGTAGATCTCGAGCCCGGGAATGGGCCGTGCCTTTTCGTAGCCCCACAGCTTTGTGCCATCCGGGCCGAAGAGATGCGTCTCGTCCCTGCCGTGGGGGGCGTCCGGCAGATACGTCAGATCGGCCACCAGGAGATGGACGTTGTTCGCCTCCGCTGCCGCCGACGCCTGCCGCAGGTACGCGCCGTGGTCTTCGTCGGCCACCCGCGCGGCGTTCTCCGACCAGACGACGATCCGCGCGCCGGCCGCGGCCGCCCGGCGGTCTGGTGGAAAAGGTCGCCCAGGAGCGGCCCCGCGGCCCGGCGCACATCGGCCCGGTCCACCGGCACCTGGTCGCTCGTTCACGGACTGAGCACACTTCTGCTCGACGAACGGCTCGGCACGCGGACGCGCGCCGAGGCCGGTGCCCTGGTGGAGACGGTCGTACGCACCATGCTGGGCACCGGCCCCGAACGGCCGGACGGGTAATCCGGGGCCGGGTGAACACCGCTTCGGTCAGCGCGCGTTCACCCGATCGTTCACCCGGTCAGCTCCCCGCGGTGGCGAAGAAGGGCTTGCACACGGTGCCCACGTAGTCCGTGGCGATCTCCAGCACACGGCTGCCGTCCGCCGAGGGCAGCAGCGCCGAGCTGTAGTTGGGGCACCAGTCGACCACCTTGGAGTCCACCCGCACCGGTGCGGGGATCGAACGCCACGCCCCGGTGCCACCGTTGCTGTTGGTCCACACGGTGGCACCGCTGCCGGCGGCGGTGCTGCCGTCGGCGTTGTTCAGGACCTGGCCGATGAGGAACAGCTTGCCCCGGGGGTTGCCGGCCTCGGGGGCCCAGGCGAGGTTCGGCGTATGGGTGAAGTACTTGCCGTCGGCGGTTTCGGGACGGTAGCCGAGGTGAGCGGGGTCGCCCCAGTTCCAGCCGTCCTGCGAGGTCCGGTAGTGGACCACGCATGAGTACTGCCCCTGGGCGGCGCAGATCTCGTATGCCATGAAGTACTGCCCGTCGGGGAGCTTGCGCACGATGGGCATACCGGGCCGGTCGGAGGCGAGGTTGCTGGCGACGGTGGCGTGGTGCCCCTCCCAGGTGATCCCGTCCGCGCTGCGGGCGGCGATCAGCTTCTGGCTGTGGGCGGGGTCGGTCTCGTCCGAGTAGTGGGCCACCAGGCGCCCACTGGAATCGATGGAGAACTCCGGCTCCCACAGCCCCTTGGTGCTGGGCGCGGTGGCCACGGTGGACAGATAGGACCAGGTACGGCCCTGGTCATTGCTGCGGAAGACGCGGATGGCCATCCGGCGGTCCGGCTCGTCCTGGCCGATGGAGGCGGACCACAGCAGGGTCCCGGCGGGCATGCCGCCGACCGCCTGCGGCAGTTCGTACAAGGTGGCGCAGCATTCGCCCTGTCCGCCCGACGCCTCGGGGTCGGCCACCTCGCCCACCTGGCGGAAGGTGGCGCCGTCGTCGGTGCTCTCGTAGATGGCGCCGATCCCGTCCGAGCCGCGGAAGGTGACCACCGAAGCGAGGACGCGGCCGTTGGCGGCGCCGTTGTGCGCGAGCCGCAGGGCGCGGGGGTAGAGGCCGGTGCCGTCGCGCAGCAGGGTGCCGGAGGCGGCCGCGGCCGGGGGCGCCTGGACGGCCAGGAGCGAGCCCAGGACGGTCAGGAGAGTCAGCAGAGTGGGCAGGAGGTGTCTTCGGTACAGCGTGGTCATGCACGCTCCCTCGGGAGGAGTGGTGGAGGGGGAAGAGCGGCCCGGGCCGTGCGTGGCGCAACGTTAAAGAGAATTTCCAACGTTGTAAATCCCTTGCGCACGCTTCCGCGAGGGCCGAGCGGGGCCTGACGAGAGCCAAGCCGGGCCGAGGTCGGCACGCGCTTCCGCCCCGTTACGCCGTGTCGTAACGGGGCGGACGGGGTGGCTGGGGCAGCCGGGTCAGTGCTCCTGGGCGGTGGGGCGCACCATGATCTCGTTGACGGCGGCATGCGCGGGCTGGACGACCATGAAGGCGATCGCGCGGGCGATGTCCTCGGGGTGCAGCCAGGACTCGCGCGCCATGCCGCGTGCGACGGAGGCCGTCCTGTTGCCGGCGGTCATCTCGGTGACGGTCATGCCCGGCTCGACCAGCCCCACCCGGACACCGCGGGCGGTCACCTCCTGGCGCATGGCCTCGCTGAAGGCGCCCACCGCGTGTTTGGTGGCCGAGTAGACGCTGTTGCCGGGCCGCGCCACCCGGCCGCCCACCGAGCTGACGTTCACCAGGTCCGCCACCCCGCGCGGGCCGTCGGACGCCGTCCGCAGCAGATGCGGCAGCGCCTGCCGGGAGGTGTGCAGTACGGCCTCGACGTTGAGGTCGATCATCCGCTCCCATGCCTCGGGGTCGCTCTCCTCGACCGTGCCGGTGGCCACATAGCCGGCGTTGTTCACCAGCACATCGAGCCGTCCGCACTGCTCCGCCGCGTCCTCGACGCACTGACGGGCCTGCGCCGCGCTCCGCAGATCGGCGGTGAGGACGGCGCAGGAGCGGCCCTCCTTCCGGAGGGTGGCGGCCAGGTCCTCCAGCCGATCGGTGCGCCGGGCCACCAGTGCGAGATCGGCTCCCTGCCGGGCCAGCGCCAGGGCGGTGGCCGCTCCGATGCCGCTGGACGCGCCGGTCACCAGCGCCGCGCAGCCCGACAGCGGGCCGTCGGGGGGCGCGGCGTTTCCGGTCTGCCGGTCGTTCCCGGTGTTCATGTCCGTCACCCTGGCTCCCTGGTCTCGCGGGGGTGGGGAGGCCACGGGGCCGCGTGGCCCGGGCCGTACGTCGGGTACCCCGGCGGAGGCCGCCCATCGTCGCGTTTCTCCTTTCACGCCTCCTTTCCGACCAGCGGGAGGGGCCGGGGGGGACGGACCAGGGGCGCCTCAGGGGCGAAGGTGGCAGCGTCGCGGATGGTCGGAGGCCCCGGCTTGCGGGTCTTGTCGCCGCCGAAGGCCAGTCCGCTGTTGCAGTCCTCGCGCTTGGCCCAGACGCTCGCCCCGCCGAGACGCGCGCCCCGCCCAGACGCTCGCTCAGCCGGTCCAGGGGGTGGACCTGGCGGGACCGAACAGCAGGGGATGGCGCTCGAAGTCATCGAGGGACATGGGTGACTCCTCATGGGTGGTGCCGGATGCCGCATGGGTGGTGCCGGATGTCCGCCGATCCCTGCCCCGCCGCTCCCCGCCGGCACACGAGCCGGAACCTCCCCAATGCCTCCCCTTCTGCACACGACCGGCGTATGCCTGTAGGCCGTTGGAGTCCCGCTGCTGTCCAGCCTGAGCACCCTGCCGCCGGGTCGCGGAGACGATCTGTTCCTGAACCCTCATACCGCTGCCGCCGCGACGGCGCTCGACCGCCGAGTCCACCCCATCCGCCCCACTCGCCCAGGGAGCCGAGTTCATGCCCCAGTACTTCCGCGACTCGCCCGAGTCTCTCGTTCCCGACGCGCTCGCGGGCTTCTCCGCCGCCCATGCCGATCTCGTCGCCTACCACCCCGACCACGGATACTTCCGCACCCGCCACTGCGCACCCACCCGCCGCGTCGGGCTGGTCTCGGGAGGCGGTTCCGGCCATGAACCCCTGCACTCCGGCTTCCTCGGTACGGGGATGCTGGACGCCTCCTGCCCTGGACGGATCTTCGCCTCGCCCCACAACCGGCAGATCTTCGAGGCCAGCCGGGCCGTCGCCCGGCCCGATGGCGTGCTGCACATCGTCAAGAACTACACCGGTGACCGCATCAACTTCAGCATCGCCGCCGAGCGCCTCGCCCACGAGGGCATCCGCTGCGCACGTGTCCTCATCGACGACGACATCGCCAGCGACTCCGAGGACATCGCGGTCGGCCGACGCGGCACCGGCGCCACCCTGATCATCGAGAAGATCCTCGGGGCCGCCGCAGACGAGGGGCGCGGCCTGGAGGACCTGATCGCCCTCGGCACCGATGTGACCCGACGGGCCCGCAGCCTCGCCGTCGCCTCGGCCGCCCACAACACGCCGGCCTCCGGGGCACCGGCCTTCGGCCTGCCCGACAACGTCCTGGAGTTCGGGGTCGGCATCCACGGCGAGCGGGCCGAGGGGACCACCCCGCACGCACCGCTCGGCAAGCTGGTCGAGACCATGACGGACCAGCTGCTGGCCGCGCTGCCCGACACCGCCGGGACACGGGTGCTCGCCCTGGTCAACGGGCTGGGCTCGATCACCTCGCTGGAGCTGTACGGCATCCGCCACGCGGTCGCCAAGGCCCTCGACGACCGCGGTGTCGGCCTCGACCGGTCCCTGACCGGCACCTTCGTAAGCGCCCTGGACATGCGGGGCTTCTCGCTGACCCTGTTCGCCACCGACGCGGAGGCGCTGCGGCTGTGGGACGCCCCCGCCCACACCCCCGCCTGGCCCCTGTGATCCCGTCCGGCCCCATCGACCCGCCACTGACCCCGCCACCGCCCCGAGGAGTTGCCCCGCTCATGTCCGACCAGCCCGGCCCGAAGGGCCTTACGCACGCCGCCGTCATGGACTGGCTGACGCGGTTCGCCGCCACCGTACGCTCCGTGGAACCCGAGCTCACCGCGCTCGACCAGAAGGCGGGCGACGGGGACTTCGGCGGCAATCTGGTCACCGGGATGGACGGTGTCCGCCGTGCGCTGGACGCCCTGGCGGCGGGCGCGGGGAACGGCGAGAGGGGGCGGAGGGGCCCGGACGCGCCGCTCGACGCCGCCGCGCGGGTCTTCCTCGACGATGTCGGCGGCACCAGCGGTCCCCTGTTCGGGCTGCTCTTCCAGGAGCTCGCCGACGCGCTGGGGGTGGCCGCCGACCCGCCCGGGACCGCCGCGCTGGCCCTGGGCACCGCCGCGGGGACGGCCGCGATCCAGCGGGTCGGCGAGGCCGAGGTGGGCGACAAGACGATGGTGGACGCCCTCGTCCCCGCCGCGCGGGCCCTCGCCTCCTGTGAACCCACCGCCGACCCCGCGTACGCGCTCCATGTGGCCGCGGTGGCGGCCCATCGGGGCGCCCGGTCCACGACCGATCTGCGCGCCCGGCGCGGGCGTGCCAGCTATACCGGCGACCACGCCCGTGGCGTCCCGGACCCGGGCGCCCTGACCGTCGCTTTGCTGTTCGCCTCCGCACACGCCGAGCTGACCTCGCTGAGCCGGCTCCCCGTGTCCTGAGGAGGAAGGCCGAGCTCATGAGGGGATCCCCGCACGTGCCGCCCGCCGGTGAACGCCGCGGCCGGGCCGCACGTACTGGGATCCGAGTCCTGGGCCCGCATGGGACGGGCAGAGCGGGGCAGACGACCAGGATTCGACTGTCGGCTCGATCGAAGGGGTCCGGGAGAAGCTGTGCAGCAGGAGACCGACACCCGTGTGACCACACCCCCGGCCGTCGTCCCACGACCGCGCGAGGGCGGCGCGTCGGGCGGCCGGACGCGCGACCCGTACTTCGACAACGCGAAGTACCTCACCATCGTGCTGGTGGCATGTGGCCACGCATGGGAGCCGCTCACCTACGACAGCCGGGCGGCCACCGCGATCTACCTGCTGGTGTACGCGTTCCACATGCCCGCGTTCGCCCTCATATCGGGCTACTTCTCGCGGAGTTTCGATATGGCGCCGGGCCGGGTGAAACGGCTGCTCACGGGTGTCGTCGTGCCGTATGTGGTCTTCGAGGTCGCGTACACGCTCTTCTACCGCTGGGCACAGGACGATCCGGACTATCCGATCAGCCTGCTCGACCCCTGGTATGTGATGTGGTTCCTGGCCGCGCTGTTCATCTGGCGGATCACCACCCCGCTGTGGCTCGCGCTGCGCCACCCGGTGCCGGTCGCGCTTGCGGTGGCCGCGCTGGCATCCATTTCGCCCGAGGCCGGTGGGGATCTCGGCCTGCAGCGGGTGCTGGCGTTCCTGCCGTTCTTCGTGGTCGGACTCACCTTGCGACCGAGCCACTTCACCCGGCTGCGGACCCGGCGGACCCGGCTGATCGCCCTTCCGGTGGCGGCCTTCGCCCTGTGCACGGCGTACGCGGTGGCGCCCTGGCTGGACGCGGAGTGGTTCTACCACCGCAAGAGCGTGGCGGCGCTGGACGGCGTACCGTCCTGGGCCGGTCTGCTCACCACGCCCGCCCTCTTCGGTCTGGCGCTGGTGCTGACGGCCTGCTTCCTGGCCTGGGTGCCGGGGCGCCGGACCTGGTTCACCGCGCTCGGTTCGGGGACGCTGTACGGCTATCTGCTGCACGGCTTCATCATCAAGTCGTCCCGTTTCTGGGACTGGTACGACCATCCGTGGCTGCACACCCCGCTCGGGGAGCTCGCCGTCACCGCGGCCGCGGTGCTCATGATCACCGTGCTGTGCACGGGACCGGTGCGACGGGTCCTGCGCTCGCTGCTGGAGCCACGCATGGACTGGGCCTTCCGGCGCACCGGTTCCTGAGGCGGGCCGTTTCCTGGGGCCGGTTCCTGAGGGCGGGCCGGTTCCCGAGCCGGACGCGGTTCTGCCGTCAGCGGCGGCGGACCTTGAGGGTGTTGTCGGTGCGGGTGGCCGGCTGTCCGTCGGGAGCGGTCATGTTCTCCACATGGACATCGCTGACGAGGACGTCCCACTCCCCGTCCGCGAGGTCGAGCCCGGCGAGCACCTCCTCGGGCGTGGGGAAGTGGAACTCCGGACCGGGGTCCGGCGCCCAGGACGGGAATGCGGCGTGTCCGGTGATCAGCAGCACGCCGCCCGGTGCGACGGCCGCCGCCGCGGTGCGCAGGATCTGGTCCCGGGGCAGTTCCAGCCGGGAGTGGAAGAAGTAGGCGGAGACAAGGTCGAAGGTGCCGGCCGGGAAGGACTCGGACAGGTCGTGTCGCTGCCACTCGATGTGGTCGCCGACACCTTCCGACGCCGCGTGTCCGGCGGCGCGGTCCAACGCGACCTGTGAGACGTCGACGGCGGTGACCCGCCAGCCCTGCCGGGCGAGCCAGATCGCGTCGCCGCCCTCACCGCAGCCGAGGTCCAGCGCGCTGCCAGGAGTCAGCCCGGTGGTCTCGCGCACCAGAGCGGCGTTGGGCCTGCCGCTCCAGACGCGG
This sequence comes from Streptomyces sp. NEAU-YJ-81, assembly GCF_017592595.1. NCBI lineage: Bacteria > Bacillati > Actinomycetota > Actinomycetes > Kitasatosporales > Streptomycetaceae > Streptomyces > Streptomyces sp. NEAU-YJ-81. The sequence goes on from NZ_JAGFNO010000004.1 coordinate 343,033, forward strand.
TCCTCGGCACTGTAGAAGGTGTCCCAGAACTCCTCGGGCGAGGTGTCGGGCGAGATGGTGTGCGGGTCGGTGGTCATGTCAGATGCGCTCCCTTCTTTCCGGACAAGAGAGTGCACACGGCCGCGGCCACTTGACAAACTTCTTTGCCGGGGTAGCAAATGAAAGGTATGGCTGACGAAGACCTCACCGAGGTACTGACCGCCGTAGGACCCCGGCTGCGGGCGTTGCGGCGCACCCGTGGCACCACACTGGCCCAGCTCAGCGAAACGACCGGGATCTCGCTGAGCACCCTGTCGCGACTGGAATCGGGGCAGCGCAAGCCGACCCTGGAGCTGATGCTGCCGCTGGCCAAGGCGTACGGAGTGCAGCTGGACGAGCTGGTGGGGGCGCCCGCCACCGGAGATCCCCGGGTCCATCCGCGGCCGTTCACCCGACAGGGCCAGACGTTCGTTCCACTGACCCGCTATCTGGGCGGGCTGCACGCCTACAAGCAGATCATGCCGCCCCGGCCGCAGGGCGTGCGCGATGAGCCGCTGGAGCAGCGGGTGCACGAGGGCTATGAGTGGCTCTATGTGCTCTCGGGGCGGCTACGGCTGGCGCTGGGTGAGCACGACCTGGTGCTCACGTCCGGTGAGGCCGCCGAATTCGACACCCGTACGCCCCATGGCTTCGCCAACGCCGGGGACCAGCCGGTGGAGTTCCTCTCCCTGTTCGGGGCGCAGGGCGAGCGCATCCATGTCCGCGCCCGCCCTGCCGGTACCTGACCCGCCCCGTATCTCGCCGGGGGCGTTCACCCCGAGGGCTCGTCCGGGACGGGCCGCTCGGGGTGCACGCTTCCGGTCTGCGGCTTCCCCTGCCGTCCCGTGCCGGACTCGTCCGTCTCGGGGACGTCGTCCCCGAGATCCGGCTCCTGGCCGGCGCCCGCCACGTCCAGGTGGTCGGGGCCATCCTGCGCCTGCTGGTCGGGGAGGTCCCTGGGGATCCCGCCCCGGTCCTCGCGTTCCTCTCGTTCCTCCGGTCGCCGGTCGTCGCTCACGATGCCGCTCCTTTCGTCGATTCGTCGATGGAGGGGGCACAGCAGGGGCGATTACCCGCGAGCGTCGGCGGAATGCATGGTCAGCGCCGATGGGATGCGGCCACCTTTACGCCACGTGTCCGCGCGGGCGGCTACTCCCCCGGCTCCAGCACATACAGTTCCGGCAGGTTGACCACGATGGCCTCCTGGGTGCTGCGGGCGATGACCACCACCGCCTCGTCGTCGGGGTCCGGGTTCTCCTCCCGGTGCGGCACAAACGGCGGAACGAAGATGTAGTCGCCCGGGCGGGTGCGCAGCCGGACCTCCTCGACATGTCCGTCCCGCTCCTCGGCGAAGACGAACTCGGGGTGGCCCCGCACCACGAAGATGGCTGTCTCGGACTCGCCGTGGTGGTGGTTGGCGGAGGCGGTGTCCGGCGCCACATGAGTCTGGCCCATCCAGAGCCGCTCGGAGCCCACCGACTGACCGCTGATCGCGGCGAACCGCCGCATGCCCTCGGTCTGGGCGGTGCCGGGGTCGACGTCCTCGGTGCGGATGTGGTGCAGACGCATCCGCAACGGACTGTCGGGGGCGGTGGCCTTCAGATCCTCCAGATGCGGATGGAACGCGTCATGCTGCTGCGCGGGGTCGCCGCCGGGCGTCGTCATGACACCGACCGTAGAAAGCCCGGGTAATGGATGTCAACAGGTATCCTTTCCCCCACCAGGCACAACACCATGAAATCCACGCTGCATAATGGCCGTATGCAGATCTCGGCGAAGGCGGACTACGCGGTCCGGGCGCTGGCGGAGCTGGCCGCGGACGCGGGCAGGCCACTCACCTGTGAGGCGATAGCCACCTCCCAGGGCATCCCCTTCCGGTTCCTCAAGGCGGTCTTCCGTGATCTGCGCCAGGCCGGTCTGGTGCGCAGTCAGCGCGGTTGCGAGGGTGGCTACTGGCTCGCCCGCGACCCCGCCGAGATAACCCTCGCGGACATCGTGCTCGCCGTGGACGGGGCGTTCCTGACGCTGCGCGGTGAGCGGCTGGACGACCTCGGCTACCACGGCCCGGCGGCCGGACTGCCCGGGGTGTGGCGCGGGATGGAGGACCATGTGCGCCAGGTGCTGACCGCCACCGCCCTGAGCGATCTGGTCCGCGAGCGGCTGGCGGCATGACGCCGCCCACGAGCCCGGACCGGTCCCGGAGCACCGGGGCGGACGGCGGCGGGGCCGTCGAGATCGTGGAGTACACCGATCCGGCCTGCCCGTGGGCGTGGGGTTCCGAGCCCGCGTTCCGCCACCTGCGGGCCCTCACCGCGGGGCGGGCCCGCTGGCGCCGGGTGTTCGGCATCCTCTTCGACGACGGCGACGATCCGGCGCCGGACCCCGCGGCCGAGACCGCCTGGTACAGCCGCTATATCGCCGATATCGCCCGCCATACGCGGGCGCCCTACGCTCATCGGCTGCGATGGGTGGCGGCCACCAGCCGGCCGGCCTCGCTCGCCGCGAAGGCGGCCGAGCGGCAGGGCGCGATCGCCGCGGAGCGGGTGCTGCGGCGACTGCGCGAGACCACGTTCGTACTGGGCACTCCGGCCGATACGGCCGAGCGGGTGCTCGGCGCCCTGACGGGGCTCGACGGTGTCGATGTGGGGCGGCTGGGCGCGGAGATGGGCGAGCCGTCGGTGGTGGCGGCCGTCCGGCAGGACCACGCCGAGGCCCGCGACCCGATCCCGGAGGCGTATGCCTTCCACGCCCCGGGGCCGCATGGCACGGGCGTCAAGGAAACCGACGACGGGGTGCGCTACGCGCTGCCCACGCTGGTGTTCTCCGGCCCCGGCGGGCGCATGGCCGCCCCAGGGTGGCGGAGCATGGCCGAGTACACGGCGGCGCTGCGCACGGTGGCTCCCGGTCATCTCTGGCAGGCGGCCCTCATCGGCGCCGAGGAGGCCCTGGCGGAGTACCGCAGCCTGACCGGGCCCGACCTGTCCCTGCTGACGGGCCGGGCCACTCCCCCGCCCACGGCCGTACGGGTGGAGACGGCGGGCGGGCCGCTGTGGCTGCACCCTGACGAGGCCGCCACCCATCCGGCGCTCGCCGCCCCGTCAGAACTCAAAAGCCCCAGGTCGTAGCCGTCTTACCCCATGAGACACCTAAAGGTGTCCATTGACTTCGCCGCCCCTCGCCCCGCACCATGGGCACATGCTGACGACGCACCCCGGTGTGGTGTGCCGATACGTGGACTTCCGGCGCACCGCCAGCGCCATCTGTCGCTGATCGCCCCCTTTCGCCGACGCGATCTGCCACGTCCCGAGCGCCTCGCCCCGCTCGTTCCCTTCGCTTTCCTCCCCGGGCCCCACCGCCTCCGGCCTTCATGACCGCTGCCCGTCCGCGTGTCCTCGCTGTCGTGTGCGGCCGTGTACGGCCGTGTGCTCACGGCCGTCCGGGGGCAGTTGACACCACGAAAGGCGACGTCCCGTCATGACTTCCGCCGCCCCGCCACTTCCCGTCCGCCGTCCGCCCGATCCACCACCGCGCCCCGCTCCGGACCGGCGCTCCGTGCTCGGGCTCGCCCTGGGGGCGGGGGGCTCCTTGCTGCTGTCCGCCTGCGGCGGGGTGGCGACGACCGGGGCGGGCGGCGGGGGCGAGACCCTGCGCTGGGGCTGGGATCTGCCCTCCAGCTGGGACCCGGTGTTCTCGTCCAAGGGCTGGGATGTCCACCTGCTGTCGCTCGTCTACTCCGGGCTGACCCAACTCGATGCCAAGGGAGGCGCCAAGCCCGCGCTCGCCTCCTCCTGGCGCTACTCCCACGACGGCCGGCGCCTCACCTTCACCCTCCGCCGTGGCCTGCGGTTCGCCGACGGCACCCCGGTGAACGCCGAGGCCGTCAAGAAGAGCGTCGAGCGCGGCAAGAACCACCCCAAGTCCCTGATCGCCTCCCAACTGACCAGCATCGACACGGTACGGGCCCCCGACGCGCACACCGTGGTCCTCGAACTCACCGAGGCCGACTACCAGTTGCCCGCACTCCTGGCAGGGAAGACCGGCATGGTGGTCAGCCCCACCGCGTTCGGGAAGGACGAGGAGCGGCTGGCCACCAGGCCGGTCGGCCACGGCCCGTTCCGGCTGGTGTCCTACACCCAGAACTCGATGGCGAGCCTGCGCCGCGACCCCGCCTACTGGAACGCCGAACACATCGCCGTCGAGCGCTTCGAGGCGTATCCGAAGCCCGATGAGACCACGGCGCTCGCCGCGCTCCAGTCCGGGCGGCTCAATGTGGCCCAGATCCCGTTCAGCCAGGTCGAGGCGGCACGTGAGGCCGGTTTCACGGTGCAGCTCATCCCGTCGATGGTGGTGCGCGTCCTGGATGTGAACACCGCCATGAAGCCCTTCGACGACCCCGCCGTCCTCAAGGCCCTGAAGTACGCCGTGGACCGCCAAGCCCTGCTGGACAGCGAGCAGTTCGGCCATGGCGAGGTGGACCACCAGCCCTTCCCGCCCGGCTATACGGGCTTCGACCCGGCGCTCGGCGCGGTGTACCGGCACGACCCGGAGCGGGCGCGCGCACTGCTGCGGGAGGCCGGACACCACGACGGCGTCGAGGTGACCATCACCACCGCCCAGCCGCAGGGCGCTCCCGAGCAGTTGCAGGCGCAGCTCAACCGGGCCGGGTTCCGGGCCCGGATCGAGGTCATCCCCGAGGCGCGGGCGTCCCAGGTGGTGTACGTCCAGCACTCCCGTGCCCTGTACCTCGACCAGTTCGCCGGGCGGGAGTCGCCGGTGCAGGCCATGCAGGTGCTCTTCGGCGCGGAGGGGCTGATGAACCCCTCCCGCCGTACGACGCCCGAACTGGACGCGGCCGTGGCCGCGGTGCGCCGCACCCCCCTGGAGTCGCCGCGCTATCCGGAGGTGCTGCGGGCGGCCACCGCGGTGGCGGTGCGCACGATGCCGAATGTGTTCCTCTACACGGTGCCGCGCGCCCTCGCCCGTACACCCTCCGTCTCCGCCATCCCCTCGCTCCCGGTGGTGCAGCGGTTCGAGGGGGTGACGGCCGGATGACCGCGCTCGCTCCGCATCTCGCGGACACCCGGCGGAAGCCCGTACGGGCGGGCCGTCTCCCGCGCTCGCTCGGCCGCGTCCTCGCCACGGCGGGCACGGTGTTCCTGCTGTCCTCCGCGCTCACCTTCGGTCTCGGCGCGCTCTCCGGGGCCAATCCGGCGGCGGCGGTGCTCGGGGAGACGGCGACCCCCGCCGACATCGCCCGGATGAACCATCAGTTCGGCCTCGACCGGCCGCTGTGGGAGCAGTACGTGTCGTGGCTGGGGCATGCCTTCACCGGGGACCTGGGCCGCTCGTGGTTCACCACGGTCCCGGTGGCCGACAGCATCCGGCAGGCGATGCCGGTGGATCTGTCCATCGCCGGGCTCGCGCTGCTGATGGCCGTGGTGCTGGGCGGAACCGCCGGTGTCGCCGCCGCGCTCCGGGCCGGCGGACGGCTGGACCGCGCCGTCACCGCGCTGTGCGCGCTGCTCGGCACCCTGCCCGGTTTCGTCGTGGCCATCGCGCTGGTCACGGTGTTCTCGCTGAAGCTGGGTTGGCTGCCGTCCGGTGGCTATGTGCCGCTGGACATGGACCCCGCGCAGTGGCTGCGGTACACCGTGATGCCCGCGCTCGCACTGAGCCTGGAGGCCGCTGCCGCCATCGCCCGTCAACTGCGCACCTCGCTGGTGGGGACGTTGCGGGAGAACTATGTGACGGGTGCGGTGATGCGCGGACTGCCCGCCCGGCGCGTGGTGTTCGGCCATGCCCTGCGCAACGCCGCGGGACCGGCGCTGACGGCGCTCGGGATGAGCGTGCCGATGCTGCTCGGCGGTGCGGTGGTCACCCAGCAGATCTTCGCGCTGCCCGGTCTCGCCCAGCTCACCCTGCAGTCGGCCGAGCAGCACGACATCCCGGTGATCCAGGGGACGCTGCTGGTGACCATCGCGGTGGTCCTGGTCGTCAACGTGGCCGTCAACGCGGCGCTGCTCGCGCTGAATCCCGCCGCCCGGCGCCGGGAGGTGACGCCCCGATGAGGACGTTGCGACGGGCATGGGGACATCCGTCCGCCAAGGTGGCGTTGCTGGTGCTGCTGGCCATCGCGCTGCTGGCGGCGTTCGGCGGCCGGCTCGCGCCGCATGACCCGCTGGCCCAGCACCCCCGGAACATGCTGCGCGGCCCCGGCCCCGGCCATCTTCTGGGCACCGACTATCTGGGCCGCGATGTGCTCAGCCGGCTGCTGGAGGGCAGTGGCCGCTCGGTGGCGGGCGCCGTGGAGGCGGTCGCTGCCGCGATGGCAGTGGGGGTGCCGACCGGACTGGCCTCGCTGTGGATGGGGCGCGTGGGCGAGTGGATCGCGCAGCGCGCGGTCGACGCGCTGATGACGCTGCCGTTCACCGTGTTCGCCATCGCGGTCGTGGGCGCGCTGGGCAACGGGATGCACCAGGCCATGCTGGCGCTCGGGGTGCTCTACGCCCCGCTGTTCTTCCGGATGACCCGCGCCGCCGCGCTGAGCCTGCGGCACGCCCAGTACGTGGAGTCGGCCGAGCTGTTCGGCGCCTCGGTCGGGCGGGTGCTGCGCACCCACATCTGGAGCAAGGTCCTGCCGACGGTCATCGTCACCGCCGCCCACGCGCTGGCCACCTGTCTGCTGGTGGTCTCCTCGCTGACCTTCCTCGGGGTCGGTGTGCAGCCCCCCGCAGCCACCTGGGGCGGCATGCTCGCCACCGACCTGGGCTTCCTCACCCAGCAGATCTGGGCACCGCTGTTCCCGGCCGCGCTGATCGTCGTCACCGCCGGTGCGCTCAACCTGCTGGCCGACGCCGTACGGGACGCCGGGGCGGACGAGTTGCTGCCCGGCGGCGCACCGGAGACGGCCACCGGCTCCCTGGGCGCCACCGCCGACACCCCCGACACCTCCAAGGAGCAGGCCGATGCCGCACTCCCCGCCGCCTGACCCCGCCACGCCCGGCGGCCCCGGCGGCCCCGGCGCCCTGAGCCAACGGCCCGCCGCGCTGGCGGTCGAGGGGCTCGGCGTCACCGTCGCGTCCGGACGGCTGACGGCCGTACGCGATGTGTCGTTCACCGTGGGCCGCGGTGAGGCCGTCGGCCTGGTCGGCGAATCCGGCAGCGGCAAGACCCTCATCTGCCGGTCGGTGCTCGGACTGCTGCCGCCGGGCTGCGCGGTGTCCGAGGGCGAGATCACCCTGTCCGGTGAGGCGCTGACCGGGCTGTCGCGCCGGGAGTGGGACCGCGTACGCGGCACTCGGGTGGGCGCCGTCTTCCAGGACCCCGCCTCGTATCTCAACCCCGCGCTGACCGTGGGGCGTCAGCTGACCGAGGTGCTGCGGGTGAAGCTGGGGCTGGACCGCGCGCGGGCCGGTGAGCGGGCCGTCGAGCTGTTCACCGCGGTCGGGTTGCACGACCCCGCCGAGGTCGCCCGGCGCCATCCGCACGAGCTGTCCGGCGGGATGCTGCAGCGTGTGCTGATCGCCGTCGCGGTGGCCTGCGCCCCGGATCTGCTGGTGGCCGACGAGGCGACCACCGCGCTGGATGTGGTGGTCCAGGCCGAGGTCCTGGAGCTGCTGGCCCGGATGCGCGCCGAGCAGGATCTGGCGTTGCTGCTGGTCAGCCACGATCTGGCGGTGATCGCCGAGGTGTGCGACCGCATCCTGGTGGCGTACGCCGGGGAGCTGGTCGAGGACGGCCCGGCCGAGCGGGTGCTGAACGACCCCCTGCATCCGTACACCGAGGCGCTGTTGCGCGTGGCCACGGTCGGCGACTGGGAACGGCGCGAGCTGGAGGTGATCCCCGGCGCGCCGCCCGAGGTGGGCGCGCGGCTGCCGGGCTGCCGGTTCGCCGACCGCTGCGCGTTCGCCGCGCCCGAGTGCCTCAGCGGTCCGGTGCCGCTGCGCGAGACGGCCGACGGGCGGCGGGTGCGGTGTGTCCGCGGCGAGGAGATCGAACGGTCGCGGGCCGGTGCGCGCGGCGCCCGGGAGGTGGCGGTATGAGCGGGCTGCTGGAGATCTCCGGCCTGACCGTGGCCTTCGGCCGGCGGGACGCGCGGCCGGTGCTGGACGGTGTGGAGCTGTCCGTGGGCGAGGGGGAGATCGTCGGGGTCATCGGGGAGACCGGCTCCGGCAAGACCACGCTGGCCCGTACGGCCGTGGGCCTGGTCCCGCCGCGCTCGGGCCGGGTGGTCTTCGACGGGCGCGAGATCTCCGGGCTGCGAGGGCGCGCGCTGCGGGCGTTCCGCCGTTCGGGGCGGCTGAGTTACGCGTTCCAGGATCCACTGCGGGCCCTGGACCCGGAGCTGACGGTCCGGCGGGCGGTGGCCGAGCCGCTCGCGGTCGCGGGGGATCTCGGCGGCACGGAGATCGCCGCACGGGTGGACGAGGTGCTGGAGACGGTGGGCCTGGACCCGGCGCGCCTCGGCGATCGGCTGCCGGGCGCGATCTCCGGCGGTCAGCGCCAGCGGGTGCTGCTCGCGCGGGCGATCGTCACCCGGCCCCGGCTGCTGATCGCCGATGAGCCGGTGAGCGCCCTGGACGCCTCCAACCGCAACCGGGTGCTGCGGCTGCTGGACCGGCTGCGCACCGAGCGCGGGATGGCCGTCGTCGTCATCTCGCACGACCTCAGCTCGCTGGCGGGCATCGCCGACCGGGTGGCGGTGCTGTACCGCGGCCGGGTGGTGGAACAGGGGCCCGTACGGGAGGTGTTCGGTCGGCCGCTGCATCCGTACACCGCGCTGCTGATCGCCTCCGCGCCGAGCGTACGCGCCGGGGGCGGGCCGGGCGCGGCGGCGCTGCGCCCGGCGGCGGAACCGCCCGCCTGGACGGCGCGGGAGGGCTGTGTCTTCGGCCACCGCTGCCCGTTCGTCATCGGCTCCTGCCGCACCGCGCCCGCGCCGGCCCCGGTGGGCCAAGGGCGCACCGCCGCCTGCCACCGGGTGCCCCAGTGGCGTGAGCTGGTGGCCGGGGCGGCTCCCCCGGTCACCGCGAAGGGGCCGCCGGAGCTGGTGGCGGCCGCCGGAGAAACAGACAAGGAAGCCGGGCGGTGACCATCCCCCCGGCCACATCCCGCCCCTCGGAGAAAGGCTGACGATGTCCGTCGAGTTCATCGGAATGATCGGCACCCATGAGGTGTCCGAGATCCACCCGGCCCGTGGCCCCGTCGTGGACGCCGAGTACACCCTGCGGTTCGCCCGCGCCCATGAGGACGCGGGCTTCGACCGGGTGCTGATCGGCTATGGCTCCGCCACCCCGGACGGCGCCCAGGTGGCCGCGTATGTCGCCGCGCGCACCGAGCGGCTCGGGCTGCTGGTGGCCCATCGGCCCGGCTTCGTGGCGCCCACCCTGGCCGCCCGTACGTTCGCCACCCTCGACCAGTTCTCCGGCGGGCGGGTGGCCGTGCACATCATCAGCGGCGGGCGCGACGCCGAGCAGCGGCGGGACGGCGACTATCTGGGCAAGGACGACCGTTACGCCCGCACCGATGAGTATCTGGAGATCCTGAAGCGGGCGTGGACGGATGAGGAGCCGTTCGGACACGACGGCCGCTTCTACCGCTTCGAGGACTTCCACGCCGAGGTCCGCCCCCATCAACGGCCGTGCATCCCGCTGTACTTCGGGGGCTCCTCCGAGGCGGCGTACGCCGTGGGCGGCAGGCACGCGGACACCTTCGCGCTGTGGGGCGAGCCGCTGGCCGAGACGGCGGAGCAGATCGCCTCCGTGCACCGGGCCGCCAAGGCCGCGGGCCGGACCGAGCCGCCCGGTATCAGCGTGTCCTTCCGGCCCATCCTCGGCGCGACCGAGGAACAGGCGTGGGAGCGGGCGCACCGGATCCTCGACACCATCAGGGCCCATGGCCCGGCGGGCTCCTTCACCTCCTCCCGGTGGGGCCGCGAGGCGCTCGGCTCACCCACGACCGGGGGCACCGACCCGCAGAACGTCGGTTCCCAGCGGCTGCTGGCCGCCGCCGCCCGGGGTGAGCTCCACGACCGGGCGCTGTGGACGGCGACCGCGGCGGCCACCGGGGCCGCCGGGAACTCCACGGCGCTGGTCGGCACCCCGGAGACGGTCGCGAAGGCGCTGCTGGACTACGTGGACATCGGCGTCACGACCCTGCTGATCCGCGGTTACGACCCGCTGGACGACGCCGTCGGCTACGGCCGTGAGCTGCTGCCGCTGGTCCGCCAGGAGCTGGCCCACCGGGCCGGTGGGGGCGCCGCGTAAAGATCTCCTCAATCTCTCTGAACACAACTCGTGCGCCGCCCGTATCCACTGCCGGGTCGTGCTCGTCGCGGATGAGCGGATCCCGTAACCCCCCAACAGGAGGTCATGAGTTGAGCCATAAACGCGTACCCAAGCGAAAGATCGTGTTCGCGGGGGCCGGGGCCGCCGCCGTCGCGGCGGCCGCGATACTGCTGCCCAACGCCAACGCCTCACAGGACGACAAGACCGAGGCCGCCCAGCCCAAGAAGGTGGACGCCGCCTCGGCGGCGGACATCGCGGCGCAGCTCGCGTCACAACTGGGCGAGGCGTTCGGCGGGGCCTACTACGACAAGGACAAGCAGCAGGTCATCGTCAATGTCGTCGGCGACAACAACAATGTGAACGTCGAGGTCAAGAGCGCCGGCGCGGTGGCCAGAAGCGTTGACAACAGCACCAAGGCGCTGCAGACCGCCGCGAAGACGCTCAAGACCAAGGCCACCATCCCGGGCACCGCCTGGTCGGTGGACCCCAAGACCAATGAGCTGCGGGTCACGGCTGACTCCACCGTCACCGGGGCGAAGTGGGACACCCTCGAGTCCACCGTGAAGTCGCTGGGCGATGGCATGGCCACCCTCAAGAAGTCCACGGGCGAGTTCAAGCCCTTCGTCGCGGGCGGCGACGCCATCTTCGGCGGCGGCGCGCGCTGCTCGCTGGGCTTCAACGTCACCACGGACAGCGGCGCCCCGGCGTTCCTCACCGCCGGCCACTGCGGCGTCGCCGCCGAGCAGTGGTCGGACTCCCAGAACGGCGCGCCGATCGGCACCGTGCAGGACGCCACCTTCCCCGGTGACGGTGACTTCGCGCTGGTCACCTATGACGACGCCAACACCGAGGCCCCGTCCACGGTGAACACCGGCGACCAGAACGTGGACATCGTCGGGGCCGCCGAGGCCGCGGTGGGCCAGCAGGTACAGCGCATGGGCAGCACCACCGGGCTCAACGACGGCTCGGTCACCGGTCTGGACGCGACGGTCAACTACCCCGAGGGCACGGTCAGCGGGCTCATCCAGACCGATGTCTGCGCGGAGCCCGGCGACAGCGGCGGCCCGCTGTTCAGCGCGGACGGCAACGCCATCGGCCTGACCTCCGGCGGCAGCGGTGACTGCACCTCCGGCGGTGAGACCTTCTTCCAGCCGGTGACGACCGCGCTGGAGGCGGTCGGTGCGCAGATCGGGGACGGCGGCGCGGCCGGAGGCGGCGGCGCGGCGGACGGCGGCGCCGATGACGGCGGGGCCGCCGGGGACGGCGCGGGCGCGGACGGCGCCGGTGGGGCTGCCGAGAACGGCTGACCCCACGCGACCCGGGGTGTCCCGCGCCGTCACCGCGGGACACGCCGGGAGCCGCGATGGGGCCGGGCGGCCCCGGGAGCGGCGACAGGCCGGGGCCCGGAGCGGCGACAAGCCGGACAGCCCCAGGAGCGGCGACAGGCCCGGGCCCCGGAGCGGCGACAGGCCGGGCAGCGCCCGGAACCACTGGCCGGGCGGCCCCGGAAGCCCCGCCCGCCCGGACAGCCCCAGGAGCGGCGACAGGCCCGGGCCCCGGAGCGGCGACAGGCCGGGCAGCCCCCGAGCCACTGGCCGCCGGGCGGCCCCGGAAGCCCCGCCCGCCCGGACAGCCCCGGGAGCCACGACGGCCGCGCGGCCGCTCAGTGGGCGGGCAGCCCCGCGCGCACCCGTTCCAGCGTGATCGGCAGATCGCGGACCCGCACCCCCGTGGCGTGGTACACCGCGTTGGCGATCGCCGCCGCCGTGCCGACGATGCCCAGCTCCCCGACGCCCTTGCTGCCCATCGGGTTGAGCTCGCCATCGTGCTCATCGATCCAGTGCGCCTGGATGTCCCGCACATCGGCGTGGGCGGCGATGTGGTATGAGGCCAGGTCGTGGTTGGCGAAGTCGCCGAACCGCGGATCCACTTCGAGCCCTTCGTGCAGCGCCATCGAAAGCCCCATGCACATGGCGCCGCGCAGCTGCGCACCGGCCGTCCGGGGGTTGATGATGCGTCCGGCGGCGAACATCCCCAGCAGCCGGTCGACCCGCACCTGACCGGTGACGGCGTCCACCCGCACCTCCGCGAATTCGGTGCCGTAGGCGTGGCGCGAGAACTCCCGGCGCGCCGCGACGTCCTCGGCGGTGTCCGCCCGTTCCTCCAGGCCGCCGGGCGGGATCGCGCCGGCGGACTCCTCCAGCCGCTTGGCCAGCGCCCGGCACGCCTTGGACACCGCCCATCCCCAGGAGCTCGTGCCCATCGAGCCACCCGCGAACGGCGCCTGGCCGTAGGCGCTGCGGCCGATGTCGAGGGTAACCCGGCCGATCTCCACACCGAGTTCGTCCGCCGCCACCTGGGTCAGCGCGGTACGGGCCCCGGTGCCGATGTCGGCCGCGGCGATCCGTACCGTGAACGCGCCGTCGGGCTCGACACGGGCGGTCGCGGTGGCGGGCCAGGTGATGGCGGGGAAGAGGGACGCCGCCACTCCGGTGCCGACCAGCCAGCGCCCCTCCCGGCGGCGCCCCGGGGCCGGGTCGCGGCCCGCCCAGCCGAAGCGCGCCGCGCCCTCCCGCAGACATGCCACCAGGTTGCGGCTGCTGAACGGATGGCCGGTCTCGGGGTCCACGGACGGCTCGTTGACCACCCTCAGCTCGATGGGGTCCATGCCCAGCCGCACGGCCAGTTCGTCCATCGCGCTCTCCAGCCCGAACATCCCGGGTGCCTCGCCGGGGGCCCGCATCCACGACGGCGTGGGCACGTCCAGCCGCGCCAGGCGATGGGTGGTGCGGCGGTGGGGCGCGGCGTACATCGTGCGGGCGGGGGTGGCCGTCTGCTCGCAGTACGGGGCGAGGGTGGAGCTCTGCTGCAGCGCGTCATGCCAGACGGCGGTGAGCCGGCCGTCCCGTTCGGCGCCGAGCCGGACGCGCTGCAGGGTGGGTGTGCGGTACGAGACCATGGTGAACATCTGCTGCCGGGTGGCCGCCACCTTGACCGGCCTGCCCACCGCGCGGGCGGCCAGCGCGGCGAGCACCGCGGGCGGGCGGGGCACCGCCTTGGAGCCGAAACCACCACCCGTGTGGTCGGCGACGACCCGTACCGCGCCCTCGGGCAGGCCGAACAGCCCGGCCAGTTTGGTGGCCGTCATCCAGGGGCCCTGATCGCCGTTGTAGAGAGTGAGCGAGTCCCCGTCCCAGACCGCGATGGTGGCGTGCGGTTCCATCGCGCAGGTGTGCTCCGGGGGCGTGGTGTACGTGGCGTCGAGGACGACCGGCGCCGCGGCGAGGGCGGCCTCCACATCGCCGGTCTCGGTGTGCCCCGGATAGCCGCCGTTGACCGTGTCGGGGACGACGATGCGCGGATCGCCGTCCGTCAGCTCGGAGTCGTGGTCGTCCACGTCGTACTCGATCCGCACCGCCGCCGCGGCCTGACGGGCCGTCTCGAAGGTGTCCGCCACCACGGCCGCCACGATCTGCCCCCGGTAGGCGACGTCGGCGGATTGCAGAACCGCGAGTTCGGGATCGTCGGTCGGGTGCAGCCGGGGCGCGTTGCGACTGTCGAGCACGGCGATCACCCCGGGCAGGGTCCGGGCCGCTCCGGCGTCGACGGCGCGCACCCTGCCGCGCGGGATGGTGGACTGCACCGCCCACGCGTACAGGGCGTCCGGCACCGGGTACTCATAGGCGTAGAGCGCCGTGCCGGTGACCTTCTCGCGTCCTTCGACACGGGTCACCTCCGCGCCCACGGTCCGCTGGAGCGTGGTCATCGACGCTGCCCTCCCACGAGGTCGCGCACGGCCGAGGTGATGACATCCACGGCGAGGTCGATCTTGAACGCGTTCTGTGGCAGCGGGCGCGCCGAGGCGAACTCGGCCCGTGCCGCCTCCCGCAGGGTCTCCTCGGTCGGCCGCCGGCCGAGGAGCAGCCGCTCGGTCCCGCGGGCCCGCCAGGGGCGGGTGCCCACACCGCCGAGCCCCAGCCGGATCTCCCGCAGTGTGCCGTCGGGGTCCGTGGCGGCCACGGCGGCCACCGACACCACCGCGAACGCGTAGGACCAGCGGTCGCGGACCTTGCGGTAGGACATGACGGCGCCCTCGGGGGGCGGTGGCAGCTCGACACCGGTGATCAGATCACCCGGTTGCAGCACCGTCTCGCGGTCCGGTGTGTCACCGGGGAGCAGATAGAAGTCGTTCAGCGGCACCGCACGGGGGCTGCCGTTCACCCGCCGCAGATGGATGACCGCGTCGAGCGCGGCCATCGCCACCGCCATGTCCGAGGGGTGGCTCGCCACGCAGAAGTCGGAGGTGCCGAGCACGGCCAGGTCGCGGTGGAGGCCCTGGATGGCCGAACAGCCGGTTTCCGGCTGCCGCTTGTTGCAGGGTTTGGTGACGTCCTGGAAGTACACACAGCGGGTGCGCTGCAACAGATTGCCCCCGGTGGTGGCCACCGTCCGCAGTTGCCCGGAGGCCCCGGACAGCAGCGATTCGGCCAGTGCCGGGAAGCGCTCGCGGACGCCGGGGTCTCCGGCGAGCCGGCTGCCCGATACCAGCGCGCCGATGAGCACGCCGCCGTCGGGGCGGTGCTCGATGGTGTCGTACGGGAGCTGGGTGATGTCGACGAGCATGGCGGGCTCGGTCACCCCCAGCTTCATCAGGTCCACCAGGTTGGTGCCCCCGGCCAGATACACCGTCTCGGTGGAGTCGGCCACGAGCGTGGCGGCGGCCTGGGGGTCGGTGGCGCGCTCGTAGGCGAACGGCTTCATCGCGTGCCTCCCGCCGCGCCGGCGCGCGCCGGGGTCCCGTCGCCGTCGGCCCCGGCGACCTCGCGGATGGCGGCCACGATGCCGGGGTAGGCCCCGCAGCGGCACAGGTTGCCGCTCATCCGCTCCCGGATCTCGTCGGCGTCCAGGTCGCCCGGCGCGCCGACCCCGGCCGCCACGTCCTCGGTGACATGGCTGGGCCAGCCGCGCGCGGCCTCGGTGAGCGCGCCGATCGCCGAACAGATCTGCCCCGGTGTGCAGTAGCCGCACTGGAAACCGTCGTGTTCCAGGAACGCCCGCTGCAGCGGGTGGAGTTCCTCCGGGGCGGCGAGCCCCGCGACGCCCTCGATGGTGGTGATGTCGCGGCCCTGGGCGGCCACGGCGAACACCAGGCAGCTGTTGACCCGCTCCCCGTCGATCAGGACGGTGCAGGCCCCGCACTGCCCGTGGTCGCACCCCTTTTTGACCCCGGTCAGTGCCAGGTGTTCGCGCAGGGCGTCCAGCAGGGTCACCCGGTGGTCGAGGGTGAGGGGGCGGTCAGCACCGTTGATACGCAGCGTGAGATCGCTGTGAAACGCGTGAGCTGTCACATCACTCAGCCTGGCATCGGGGTGGGCGCCCCGCATCTTCGGCGTCACTCCCCGTGTTCCGCCTCCGGAGGCAGGGGCTCCAGGGCCAGCCGCAGATGCGCCAGGTCCGGGGGGACCGGGGAGCGGGGGTGGTAGAACGGCGGGGCCGCGTCGGCGGCGGGCGAGTCGGCCAGCCGGAAGCGGTCCCGCAGCCGGTGGTAGAAGCGCGTCGGCGCGAGCCGCACCAGCCGCAGCCGGTTCGGTGCCCGGTAGGCGGCCACCCAGTCGCCCGGATCCAGCACCCCGCGCAACTGCCCGTCGAGGCTGACCGCCACCTGCCCCGAGGTCGGCAGGACCCGCACGGCGATGGCCTCGTCCACCGCGGCCACCACGGTGCGGTCGAAGGCGATGTGCGGGGCGACCGGGGTGAAGACCACCGCGTCCATATGCGGGGAGACCACCGGGCCGCCGGCGGCGAAGCTGTAGGCGGTGGAGCCGGTCGGGGTGGCCACGATGATCGCGTCGGCCGAGTACGAGGCGAGCAACTGCCCGGACACATACACCCCCAGCCCGGCCTGGCGGTCGCGGGCGAGCTTTTCGAAGACCACGTCGTTGACGGCGATGACATCCAGCGGAATGCCCCAGCCGACCTCCTCGGGCCCGCGGCCGGGGCGGACCCTGGGGGGCGGCGGCACGGGGCCCCGCCCGTACCGCAGCAGCGCCTCCATGCCCTCGGGCATCTCCAGCGGCCGGGACGCCCGCAGGGTGAGCAGCATCCGCTCTTCGATCGTGGCACGGCCGTCGTGGACGGCGTCCAGCGCGTCCTCCACCTGATCGACGGTGATCTCGGTGAGGAAGCCGACCCGCCCCACGTTCACTCCCAGCGCCGCGGCCCCGTTCACGGCGGCGAGCCGGGCGCCGCGCAGAAAGGTGCCGTCGCCGCCGAAGGTGACGATCAGGTCGGGGTGGCCCGCGGCCGCGGCCTCCTCCTTGGCGCTGCGCCGGGGCTGGTCGCCACGCCAGACGTCCAGTTCGAAGCAGGAGATGCCGTGGGCAGCGGCCCATGCGCGGGCGGTGTGCGCCGCCGCGACAGCGGTGGGGCGGGCCTGGTGGACGACCATGCCGAGCCGGTTGACAGCCATGGCCCTTCCACCGTAGATCGGCCGGCCCCGAGGCGCCCGCCAGGCCGGCAGGCGGTCATGGCGACCGGCCGAACGTGGCGAGGCCAGGCACCCTGGAGCTGAACATCCACGCTGATCTATGGTGTTGACCGGCAGATGGCCTGCAGGGGGAACCACACCGCATCCATACGGAGCCAGGGATGGTGCAGCAGATGGCGAGCCAGAGACGAACCGAGCTGGTCGAGGGCCTGATGGCGAACTTCCCCCAGGTGCCCCGGGAAGCCGTGATCAAGGAGGACCTGCTGCGCGGCGGCATGGCCTTCGACGAGTCCGCGCTCAGCGGCAACGGGGACGGCGACGTCAAGCCGAAGTCGTATTTCATCTTCTCGTTCGACCACCGCACCCTTCCGGAGCTGGGCGCCGCGGCCCTCAACCGGCCGCCCGAGGAGATCGTGCTCACCGGCGGGCCGTACGACCTGCGCCGCACCGTGGTGTCCGTCCGCGTCAACCCCGCGTCGCCGTATGTGGTCCGGGCCGGGGAGGACGGTGCGCTGGGCCTGTATCTGGACGGTGCGCGCATCGCCGATGTCGGGCTGCCCCCGATGCCGGACTACTACCGCCACACCCTGTCGAACGGGAAGTCGGTGATGGAGGTCGCGCCGACCATCCAGTGGGGCTATCTGGTCTATCTGACGGTCTTCCGGGTGTGCCAGTACTTCGGCGCCAAGGAGGAGTGCCAGTACTGCGACATCAACCACAACTGGCGTCAGCACAAGGCGGCGGGCCGCCCGTACACGGGAGTGAAGCCGGTCGAGGAGGTGCTGGAGGCGCTGGAGATCATCGACCGCCATGACACCGCCCGCACCTCCCAGGCGTACACCCTCACCGGCGGCGCGATCACCTCGCATATCGGCGGCCGGGACGAGGCCGACTTCTACGGCCAGTACGCGAAGGCCATCGAGGAGCGCTTCCCGGGCCGGTGGATCGGCAAGGTGGTGGCGCAGGCGCTGCCCAAGGACGACGTCCAGCGGTTCCACGACTACGGGGTGCGGATCTACCACCCCAACTTCGAGGTGTGGGACCGGCGGCTGTTCGAGCTGTACTGCCCGGGCAAGGAGCGCTACATCGGCCGCGACGAGTGGCACCGCCGGATCCTGGACTCGACCGAGGTGTTCGGCGCGCGAAATGTGATTCCCAACTTCGTCGCGGGCGTGGAGATGGCCGAGCCGTTCGGCTTCTCCTCCGTGGCCGAGGCGATCGACTCCACCGCCGAGGGGCTGCGGTTCTTCATGTCGCACGGTGTCGTGCCCCGGTTCACCACGTGGTGTCCCGAGCCGACGACACCGCTGGGCAAGGCCAATCCGCAGGGCGCCCCGCTGGAATACCACATCCGGCTGCTGGAGACCTACCGGGCGACGCTCGAGGACTTCGGGCTGGCCTCGCCGCCCGGGTACGGCCCGCCGGGGCCGGGGCGGGCGGTGTTCTCGGTGAGCTCGTTCATGGACAGCCTGCCGGCCGCGGAGCCGGAGCAGGAGCCGGTGGCGCCCTGACGCCTACGGCCGCCCCCGGCTCGGGGAACCTCGTCAGCCGACGTGGACGTGGGGGCGGCGGCCCCGGTCGGGTTCGGCCTCGCGGAGGACCTCACGGGTGACGGGGGCGACCTCTCCCTGGCCGAAGAGGAAGAAGCGCAGGAAGTGGGCCAGTGGATGACCCTCCGTCCACTCGAAGTAGATGTGCGGGCGCTGCCCGGTGGCGTCCCGCACCCACAGCAACAGCGCCGCCAGCGCGTTGGGGATGGTGGCGCTCTGCAGGGTCAGCACCCGGTAGCGGCCGTGCACCACCTCTCCGCACACCTGCAGCTCGCTTTCGAACTCGGACGGGTCGGCGACGGTGACCTCGACGAAGATGATGTCGTCCTCGGGCGGGATGTCGTTGTCCGCGCGGATCTGGTGCTGCTTCTCCCGGTATTCGGCCAGGTCGCGGCGTTCCGGCTTATTGGCGATGAAGCGGATCCTGCGATGGGCGGTGTCGCGCATGAACCGCTCGGCCAGGGGGTCGAACGTCACGCTGGTGACACGTAGCTCGAACGCCCTGGCGACCCGGGACAGCAGCGATACGGCCAGGATGCCCGCGATGAAGCAGGCGCCGATCTTGACGCCGTCGGGCCGTTCGATGACGTTGACCGCGGTGGTGTACAGGAAGATCACCGCGATGACGCCGAAGCCGATGGTCCAGCCGCGCTGCCGGGCGCGCCGGGCGGCGATGGTCACGGCGATGGCGGCAGAGGTGATGAGCACGAGCACACCGGTGGCGTAGGCGCCGCCCTGGGCGTCCACATCCGCCTTGAAGAGCCAGGTCACCAGGAACGCGACGGCGATGAACACCAGCACCATCGGGCGGACCGCGCGCGCCCAGTGGGGTGCCATGCCGTAGCGCGGCAGATAGCGGGGCATCAGGTTGAGCAGTCCGGCCATGGCCGAGGCGCCGGCGAACCAGAGGATGGCGATGGTGGAGGCGTCATAGACGCTGCCGAACGCCGAGCCCAGGTGCTCATGGGCGAGATAGGCCAGGGCGCGCCCATTGGCCTCGCCGCCCGGTTCGAACTCCCGCTGCGGGATCAGCAGGGTCGTGATGAAGCTGGAGGTGATGAGGAAGATGCTCATGATCACCGCGGCGGTGGTCAGCAGCTTCCTGGCGCCCTGGATGCGTCCGGCGGGGCGCTCCGGGGTGTCGCCCGGCTTGCCCTCGATATGCGGCATGACGGCCACGCCCGTCTCGAACCCGGACAGGCCGAGGGCCAGCTTCGGGAAGATCACCAGCGCCACGCCGATCATCACCAGGGGACTGCCGCGCTCGGCGACCAGCGCCTGGGACCAGTCGGGGATCACATGGGGCGCGGTGCAGATATTCCACAGCCCGACCGCCACCACGACGGCGTTGAGCAGCAGATAGGCCGCGACCAGCACCACGGCGATCCCGATGGCCTCGGTGAACCCCTTGAGGAACACCGCGCCGAGCAGTCCCACCAGGATCAGGGTGACGGCCACCTCATGACCGTGCAGGGTCGAGGTGAGATGCGGATTCTCCACCAGGTGGGCGGTGGCGTCGGCGGCGGAGAGGGTGATGGTGATGAGGAAGTCGGTGGCCGCGAAGCCCAGCAGGGTGAGGACGAACAGCTTGCCCTTCCAGAAGGTCAGCAGCCGCTCCAGCATCGCGATCGAGCCCTGGCCGTGCGGGCTCTCCTCGGCCACCCTGCGGTACACCGGCAGCGCGCCCACCAGGGTCACCACCACCAGCACGACGGTGGCCACCGGGGAGAGCAGCCCGGCCGCCAGGGCGGCGATACCGGGCTGGTAGCCGAGGGTGGAGAAGTAGTCCAGACCGGTCAGGCACATGACCCGCCACCACGGCCGGCCGTGGTGTGCGCTTTCCGGCTCGGCGTACGGGCCGGGCTGGCGCTTGGCGATGTCGGTCAGGCCCGCCAGCAGCCATCCGCGCAACCGGTGCCGTGCCCCGCCGTCGGAGGCGCCGCCGCCAGAGGTGGACGAGACCACGGGGTACTCCCGTCGTACAGCGAAGAGGTCCCCCGCCATCGGTGAGACCCTTCGGTCAGCGTATGCGGGCCGGCCGGCCACCACCCGGCCGGTGCCGCCGGCCGAAGGACATCGCTTTCTCAGTGGGTTTTCATCTTCGGTCCGTACGGTTGCGGCACATGGACACCACCAAGACCGACCAACCGACCGACACCGCTGTGCAGCCCGCAGAAGGCGAGGAAGAAGCCACGGCGGAGGGTGCCCCGAACGCTGTTCCGGACCCGCAGGAAACTTCGGACCCGCACGAAGCACCGGACCTCGAGGAAGATTCCGACGACATCGGAACCCCTTCCCCGGCCACCACGCCGAGCGTCGTCCCCGGCGCCGCCTCGGTCGTCGCCGCCGGCCTCGGGCTCGCCTCGCTCTCCGGCACCTGGCTCGGCACCATGCTGCAGGAGCGCAAGCAGCTGACCGGCCAGATCAAGGCCCAGTCCGGGGCGGCCGCCGATCAGATCGCCACGGTGTACGGCACTCCGTGGCACACCACGGCCCTCGTCAACGGGCTCTTCGCGCTGGCCGCCGTGGTGATCGCCGGTGTGGTGCTGCTGCGGCAGCGGCGGCCCGTCACGACCGGGGCACCCTGGGTGACCGCGGTGGCCTGGGGAGCGGTGGCGCTCGGCGTGATCGGTCTGCTGATCGCCGCCGCCATGGGGCTGGACATCTTCAGCGAGCTGCCGAAGGTGCCCGCCTCCCCCAACGCTCCGGCCGGCTGACCCGATCCGAGCGCGCCCCGTGGTCCGGATGGCTCACGCGGGGCGCGCTCCGTCGGCGGGGCGTGTCGCGATGTGCATGTCACGATTGAGCTCCCGGCATCGGGACACCCGCGAGAGGGACAGGCCGTCCGGCCGCCCCCGGCAGAGAGCGCCACCAGGACGGCACGGACTTCCGCCTACGGAGTTTCCCGCCGATGAGCCGTTCCTCAACGTCCCCCTCCGACCGGCACGGGACACCGCGCACACCGCATACGCCGGACCCACCGGAGCCCTCGCGCGCACCGGAGGCACCGGACAGCCGACCTGAGCCGGACGGGCCCAACGCACAGGGGGACAAGGACGCCCGGACCGCGGTCACCGTCTTCGTCGCGCTCGGCGCCAATCTGGTCATCGCGCTGGCCAAGGCCATCGGCGGTGTCTTCGCCGGTTCCCCCGCGCTGCTGTCCGAGGCCGCCCACTCCGTCGCGGACAGCCTCAACGAGGTGTTTCTGCTCGCCTCCCTCAAACGCAGCAAGCGGGCGCCCGACGACCAGCACCCCTTCGGCTACGGCAAGGAGCGCTATTTCTGGGCGCTGCTGGCCGCCGTCGGCATCTTCGTCATGGGCGGCTGCTTCTCCTTCTTCCAGGGCGCCGAGGCGCTGAGCGCGGGCAGTTCCGAGGACCACAGCGGCTATCTGGTGGGCCTCGCGGTCCTGGGCCTGGCGCTCCTCGCGGAGGGCTCCTCGCTGGTCCGGGCGCTGTTCCAGGTCCGCGGGCACGCCCGGGAAGCGGGCCGTGGCATGGCGGCCGAACTGCGCAGGGGCGACGACCCCACGCTGCGCACCGTCCTGGCCGAGGATTCCACCGCCTGTCTCGGTGTGGTGTTCGCCCTGCTCGGCATGTGGCTGCACATGGTCACCGGCGAGGTGGCCTACGAGGCCACGGCCTCCTTCCTGATCGGGGCGCTGCTGGTCTATGTGGCCTACCGGCTGGCCAGGGAGTCGCGCGCGCAGCTCATCGGCGAGGCGATCGACCCGGTCCAGCGCCGGGAGCTCCGCCGGTTCCTCGAGGGACAGCCGGAAATCGACACCGTGACCAGTCTGCTGACGATGCGTCTGGGCAACGATTCGACGCTGGTGGCGGCCCGGGTCGATCTCTTCCCCGGTCTCGACAGCGAGGAGGTCGAGGAGGTCCTGGTACGCGTCAAGACGGCGATGGCGGAGATCTGGCCGCACGCCGACCAGATCTTTCTCGATGTCACCGACGCCTCGGCCAGGGACCGGGCGAAGGCGCGCGAGGACCGCCAGGCGCTCGATGAGACGGTGGCGGCCGTGGAGCGGGAGGACCGCGGGGCGTGAGATTGGCCCCGGCGGGCCTGGGTACCCGGGTGAAGACCAGCCCACAACAGCGAACTCATGTACGGAGGCAGAACTGATGGGCCTCGGCGGTTGCATATTGATGATCGCGGTGGGAGGGATTCTCACCTTCGCCACCGACTGGAACGCCAGCGGCTTCAACGTCCACTTGGTCGGCCTGATCCTGATGGCCGTCGGCATCATCGGCACGTCGGCGTATGTGAGTGTGTACAAGCGCCGACGCGTCGTCGAACCGACCGCAGTGGCGCCTCCCGTGGTCCAGGAGACCGACCACCACCGGCACCACCACTACTGAGTACCGGTCAGCCCCTTTCCGACGAGGTGGCCACCGCCGTGGGCGGTGGCCACCTCGTCGTCGCACAACTCCCCGGGCGCGGCTGGGCGTTGAGCCCTCTGCGGGACCCTTGACAGTTCCCTGTTTGAAACTGTCAGAATCTGTTGCGCGAAGGGTCGTTGTGGTCGGTCACGTGCCCTTCGCCACCACACAATCGAAGAAAAGGGGATCGCGATGGCGGTCACGCGCAGATCGATATTGATCGCAGGCACCGCCGCCCCGATGGCCGGGGCACTTGTCACGGCCAGTCCCGCGCAGGGCGCCACCGCGTCCCGCGCCATGGGAGGACGGACGATCCCGCTCACGGACGACTGGCGCTTCGCCCTCGTCAACCCCGGTGGGATCACGGACCCGACCGGCGCGTACGAGACCGCCCATGACCCGGCCTACGACGACTCGGCCTGGCGCGAGGTCGCCGTCCCGCACGACTGGAGCATCGAGCTCTCCCCCACCACCGACCACGGCACCAGCGGCGGCACCGGATTCCTGCCCGGCGGCCTCGGCTGGTACCGCACCGCCTTCACCCTGCCGCGCACCCTCGAGGGCAAGCGGATCTCCGTCGAATTCGACGGCGTCTATATGGACTCGTCCGTGTACTGCAACGGACGGCTCATCGGTGAACACCCCTACGGATACACCGGCTTCGCCCTCGACCTCACCGAGGTGGCCCACACCGACGGCGCCACCCCCAACGTCCTCGCCGTCAAGGTGCGCAACCGCCTTCCCAGCAGCCGCTGGTACTCGGGCAGCGGCATCTACCGCCACGCCCGGCTCGTCGTCACCGACCCGGTCCATGTGGCCCGGTGGGGCACGTACCTCACCACCCCCGGCCTGGCCACCGACCTGCGCGCCGGACATGCCACGGTGCGGGCGCGGACCCTCGTCGTCAATGAGTCGGACGTCCGGAAGCCGGTGACCGTGGTCTCCACCGTCAAGGACCCCGACGGGCGCATGGTGGTCCAGGCGCACTCCACCGTCACCGTCGGGGCGGGTGACACCCGTACCGCCACCCAGGAGCTCAGAATCGACCGGCCGCGGCTGTGGTCGTTCGAGACCCCGGAGCGCTATGTCCTGGAGACCGAACTGCGGGTCGGCCAGGACACCACCGACCGGTACCGCACCCCCTTCGGGCTCCGCCATGTCACCCTCGACCCCGACCGCGGATTCTCGCTGAACGGCGAGTACGCCAAGCTCCAGGGCGTCGATCTCCACCATGACCTGGGCGCGCTCGGCGCCGCCGTCAACACCGACGCCGTGCTGCGCCAGATGACCATCATGAAGAGCATGGGCGTCAACGCCCTGCGCACCTCGCACAATCCGCCCTCACCGGAGCTGATCGAGGTCTGCGAGCGGCTCGGCATCGTGATGCTGGTGGAGGCGTTCGACTGCTGGCGCACCGGCAAGAACACGTACGACTACGGGCGCTTCTTCGACGAGCACTGCGAGGCGGACATCACCGAGATGGTGCGCGCCGCCCGCAACTCCCCCGCCGTCGTCATGTGGTCCATCGGCAACGAGATCCCCGACTCCACCAGCGCCGCGGGGCTGGGCATGGCCCAGCGGCTCATCGACGCCGTCCGCGCGGCCGATGACACCAGACCCGTCGTGATCGGCTCGGACAAGTACCGCGGTCTGCCCGCCGAGGGCTCCCCGGCCGACCTGATGCTCGCCAAGCTGGACGGGCTCGGCCTCAACTACAACACCGCCGCCTCGGTGGACGCCCTGCACGCCCGCTACCCGCGGCTGTTCCTCTTCGAGTCCGAGTCCTCCTCGGAGACCTCCACCCGCGGGGCCTATCAGGAGCCCGAGCACCTCAACACGGGCGAGAACCACACCCCCGGCAGGCGCGAGACCTCCAGCTACGACAACAACCTCGCCTCCTGGACGATGAGCGGCGAGTACGGGCTGAAGAAGGACCGGGACCGGAGGTTCTTCGCCGGGCAGTTCCTGTGGTCGGGCATCGACTACATCGGCGAGCCCACGCCGTACGACGTGTTCCCGGTGAAGGCGTCGTTCTTCGGCGCGGTGGACACCGCCGGCTTCCCCAAGGACATGTACTACCTGTTCAAGAGCCAGTGGACCAGCGAACCGATGGTCCATCTGGTCCCCATGGACTGGACCGGCCACCGGCCGGGCGAGACCGTGGAGGTGTGGGCCTACTCCAACGTCGGCACGGTGGAGCTGTTCCTGGGCGGCCGGTCGCTGGGAGTCCGCGAGTTCGACGCCAAGAAGACCACCGACAGCCGCGCCTACCTGGAGACCACCGAGCCCACCGGCGACGACAAGACCGTCACCTCCGGCCCCTACCCCGGCAGCTACACCAGTCCGGGCGGCAGCGCCGGAAAGCTCCACCTCACCTGGAAGGTGCCGTTCGCACCGGGTGAGCTGAAGGCCGTGGCCCGGCGCGGCGGCCGGGTCGTGGCCACCGATGTGCTGCGCACGGCGGGACGCCCGCACGCCGTACGGCTGACCCCCGACCGCGAGACCGTCGACGCCGACGGCCGCTCACTGTGCTTCGTGACCGCCGAAGTCGTCGACGCCCACGGTGTGGTGGTGCCCGACGCCGGCCATCCGATCGCCTTCAAGGTCACCGGAGGCTCCCTGGCCGGGGTCGACAACGGCCGCCAGGAGAGCGCCGAGCGCTACCAGGCGAGCACCCGCACCGCCTTCCACGGCAAGGCCCTGGCCATCGTCCGCTCCGGTACCAAGGCCGGGCCGCTGACCATCACCGCCCGGTCGGCGGGGCTGCGCACCGCTACCACCACCGTCCGCGCCACCGGCGGGACATCGGAACCGGTCACCCGCCCGGTGTCCTTCGCACCCGACCCCGGCCCCGGCGCCCCGGACGAGCCACGCGCCGACGCGAGCTATTCGGGTGCGCCGACGACCCTGCCCTCGGCCATGCTGGACGGCGATCCGGCCACCGGCTGGTCCAACGCCTTCCACAAGCCCGCCACGGCGCTGCTTCCCGCCTTCGACGGCGCCCGGAAGGCCGACTGGGTCTCGGTGACCTGGAGCGGGAGGCGGCGGCTGCGCCGCGTCGAGGTGTCCTTCACCGTCGACGCCACGCACACCCTGCCTGCCTCGATCGAGGTCTCCGCATGGGACGGCCACGCCTACGTCCCGGTGCGCGGGGCGTCCGTCGACTGGGCCACCGCCTCCGGCACCCCGACGGTCATCACTTTCGACCCGGTCCGCACCTCCCGGCTCCGGCTGGACCTCACCAGCCGTCATCCGGGCGTGGCCGACGGCGCCCAGCGCATCGTCGCCTTCGAGGCCCGGTGACGGCCGGGTGAGCCGCTGAATCCGACGGCGCCATGCCGAAGGGGCCACGAGCGGGGCCGCCACCTCACCGGCTCATCCCCAGCCGGCGGGGTAGCGGCGGTAGCGGCGGCTCCGGGGCCGGATGGCCAGCGTGGACAGCAGGCCGACGAACCCCACCACGATGACCACCAGGCCGGGGCCGAAGCTCTGGGCGTACGCCACGACGTCGTCGAGCGTCGAGACACCGTCGTCGACCCCGGAGGTGCCGGGCGCGGCGCCCGTCTGGCCGCCGGACGCGATGGACGGGTTGGCGCTCTGGGCCTTGGCGCCCGGGATGCTCACCCCGAGCGCGGTCAGCGCCTTGGTCACGGGCTGGAAGAAGGTCACTCCGCCCTTGGTGCAGTCGCCGCTGCCGCCGGAGGTGACGCCGAGCGCCACGCCCTGGGCGAAGAGCGGCCCGCCGCTGTCGCCGGGCTCGGCGCACACGGTGGCCTGGACCAGCCCGGTGACCGTGCCCTCGGGGTAGTTGACCGTCGCGTTGAGCCCGGTCACCTTGCCCGAGCGCAGCCCGGTGGTGCTGCCGCTGCGGAACACCTCCTGGCCCACGACGGGGTCGGCCACGCCGGTGACCCGCACCACCTGGCCGCCACCGACGTTGAGCACGCTGCTCTGGTCCAGCGAGGTGTTGTCGTACCGCACCAGCGAGAAGTCATTGCCGGGGAAGCTGGTCTGGGCCGTAGTGCCGATTTTGGTGCGGCCGGTGGCGTCGGTGAACCAGGGGGTGCCGGGGGGACCGCAGTGCCCCGCCGTCAGGATGAAGCCGGTCTGGCCGTTGGTGACATTGAAACCGGCCGAGCAGCGGCTGCCGTTGGTGAACATCGGGGAGGCGCCCGCGGTTCTGGTGGTGAAGGAGTCCGTAGTCCGCTGCGTGCGCACCTCGTCGCCCACCTCCGCCGCGAGGTCCTTCATCCTCGACCAGCGGGCGGTGGAGACGGTGCTGTCGCCGACCAGCACGACCTGGTTGGACTTGGGGTCCACCATCCACGCGGTGCCCGCCACCCGGGGCGCCGAGCGCAGCTTCTCGGTCGCGGAGGCCAGCTGCTCCATGCTGTACCGCACCCGTTTGGCGGTGGCACCGGCCCGGCTGACCTCGCCCGCCGCCGTATCGTCCGTCACCGCGACCACCGGACGGCCGTCGGCGCCGATCCAGTTGCCCGCCGTACGGGAGGTGCCGAGCGCGGACACCAGCCGTCCGCCCACATCGTCCGTCTGGCGCGCGGTCAGGGCTCGCGAACCGTCGCTTCCGGTCGTCCCGTGGGCCGATCCGCCCGGCACGGCCTGCGAGACCATCACCCCGCCACAGACCAGCGCCCCGACAGCCGCGAACCGCACGACCCGGCGCACGCCTCGCCGCATGTGCTTCACCACCCTGTCTCCTTACGTCGATCCAGCCGGGGCCTCGGACGGCGAAGGCCCTCCCCCTCATACGTAAGGAAGCGGCGTCCTGCTCACTCCCCGGACGGAGCGGCGGCCACGGCTGCCGCGGCCCGCGGGAACCGGGGATCAGCGCCGGTCGCCGTAGCGCTTGCCGAGGAACCCCCCGACCAGCGCGGCCGTGCCGCCGCCGAGGATGGCCGCACCTTGCGTGGCGGCATCATGGGCGAGGAAATACGTGGCCACCCAGATGTACGCCACGACCGTGCCCGCACCGAGCAGCGAGCCGAATGCCTGCAGTCCCGTGTGGACCCAGTCCATGCGGCGGCGGTGCTCGCGTTCCCGCTGGAGTTCGGTGAGCATCCACTCCACCGTGCCGGGCCTGACCGCCTCCCACTCCTTGGCCTGTTCCACCGGCAGCCGGTCGCCCCAGGGCACCGCCGTCTCCGGAGGGCTGCCCGGGGCGGGGTTCTCACTCGCGTTCTCGGTCATGGCGCCTCCCCCGGACGGTTCGGACGGGATGGGGGATCCGCGGCCGCGGACCGTGGCGGAGGCGGACCGAGCGCGGTGAGGAAGTCGGCCATGTCCCGCTCCATCTCTCGCTCCACCGGACGTCGCGCGCGCCGCGCCGGGGGCTGAGGGATCGCCAGGGACGCCAGATATCCCTCGCGCAGCGCCTGCCAGGGCGCGGTGGGCCGGTGGGCCGCCTCCCCGACATCCGGGCGCAGGGCGTCGAGCCACCGGGCCTGCCGGTCCTGCTGTCTGGCCCACGCGAAGCCGCGCGCCGCGAGCGCCAGCCACAGCAGGCCGAGACACCCGGGCCCCACCCATCCGGGAACGTCGTCCAGGGAGCCGGGGCGCAGCGAGGGCAGGGCCACCGCCCCCGACACGGCTAGGAGGATCCCCAGCACGATGACGATCGGGGCGAGCGCTCCGGCGCCCACAGTTCTCGCACGGGGAGGAGCCGACCACGTGGCTTCCGCGGCCCGCGCGGGGGCGGGTAGGGCCGCTGCCTCGATCCTCGGGGTGGACATGGCCTCTCCTCGGGCCACGGTGCGCAGCAGCGCCTCGGCCTGCTCGGCCGTCAGCCGCCGTTCCGGGTCCTTGACCAGCAGACCCTCGATCAGCGGTCGCAACGGGCCCGCGTATCTCATGGGCGGCGGCGGGTCGTTGAGCACCGCGCTCATCAGCTCGCCCACGCTCTCCCCCTGGAACGGCACGACGCCTTCGACGGCCTCGTACAGGGTCACGCCCAGTGACCACAGATCGGCCTTGAGCATCGCTTCCGCGGTCGCCTGATACGGCGAGAGCGTGAAGCGCTCCGGCGCCATGTAAGGGGGCGTTCCGACCACCGTGTCCTCGTCCACGAAGGTCAGGCCGAGATGGTCCACCAGTACCGCGGGGCCGTCCGGGCGGAAGAGAATATTGCGCGGTTTGACGTCCCGATGGGCGACCCCCGCCGCGTACAGGGCCCGTAACCCGCGCAGCGCCTCCAGGCCGATCCGGGCGATCTCGGGCGCGTACGGCCGTCTGTCCCACTCACGCATCCGGTCCGCCAGCGAACGCGGATCGAGGCGCTCCATGACGATCCAGACCCGGCCGTCTCTCTCGCCCAGGTCATAGATGGCGGCCAGATGCGGATGCACGGTCGCGGCGAGGACGCGGACCTCACGGCGCAGCCGATCGAGCCACCGCCGGTACGCCTCCGGGCCCGGATCGCCGCCCGGGCGCAGTTCCTTGACGACGACGGGGCGACCGCTCGCCACGTCGTAGGCGTCCCAGACCAGGCTCATACCGCCCGCGCCCAGGCGCCCGCGTAACTCGTACCGGCCGCCGAGCACGCTCCCGTGGGGCGATCCCCCCTCGGAGCCGTGCTCGTGCCGATCGCCGCCGGATGTACCCCCGGTCATCCCCATCCGCCACCCCCTCACCAGCCGACTGATGCCCACAGTAGGGCGTCGGCCGGGCCCGGCGAAGGGGGCCACGGACACGAGTGCGGTGGCGCACCGCGGCTCAGGAGGCGCCCTTCTCGTACGGCGCGCTGGTGAACACCACCTTGTCGCGGGTGCCGTCGGTCACCCAGAACCGTTGCGGCTTCTCCCCGTAGAGCGCGAAGAGCGGGTCCGGTCCCCAGGCCAGCACGACCTCGTCCTTGCCGTCGTGGTCGAAGTCCGCGGCGTCGAAGAGCTTGACGGCGCGCTGCTTCTTCGGCACCTTGCGGCCGTCCGCGCGGGCCTGGACGGTGCGGTCGAGGGTGCGGCGGTGGGCGATCTCGCCGGGGGCGTCCGGGCGGATCGTCAGCAGTTCGGTGCCGCCGGTGCGCAGCGAGACGGCCAGCTCGTCGGTGCCGTCTCCGTCGGTGTCGGCCGCGGCGAGGACATCGCCGCCCAGGGCGGGGATTTTGATCGGCGAAGGCGTCGATCCGGCCGTGCGCTTGGTGTACACGCTCACCGACTGGTTGACGTCCGCGGGTTCGGTCTCGTAGCCCGGTTCGTCGTTGCGGCTGCCGGTGTCGGCGACCGCGACATCCCGCTTTCTGTCGCCGTCGAAGTCGCCGAAGGCGATGGCGTTGCCCTTGCGGAGGGTGCGGCCGGTGGTGGCGAGGCCGTCCGGGCCCGCCGTGAGGAGCGCGGACTCCATCTGGTCGTCGTCGCCCTGCGCGTGCACCACCAGGTCGGTGGGCCGGTCGCCGTCGATGGCGTCGGCATACAGCTCCGCGATCTGACCGCTGGGCCCGAGCGGATTGGCGTACGTCTCGGTGCGGGCGGGCTTGCCATCGCGGCCGAACGGGCCGTACATCACGTGGAAGTCCTTGCCGCTCTGGCGCACGGCGGCCAGATCGTGGTGTCCGTCCCCGTTGAAGTCACCCGCCGCCAGAGGCCGCGGGATCTCCAGGCCGTCGTCGGCGTCGGCCAGCCGCACCGGAGTGGCGGAGGCTCCCCGGGGCGGCCCCTCGGGGCCACCCCAGGCGATGTAGGGGAGCGTCTGGGTGGAGATGTGGGTGCGCTCGCTGCCGGCCGGGTCGCGCTCCTTGGTGGCGGCGGCGATCACATCGGCGAAGCCGTCGCCGTCGAGGTCCGCGGTGGTCACGGAGTGCATCTCGCCCGCGGTGCGCTCCTGCCACCCGGCGCCGGTGGGCAGACCGAGGTCCGCACGGCCGAGCACGGTGCGGACGGCGGGGTCGACGCCCTTCGCCGCGCCGTACACGTAGGCGATATGCCGCAGGCTGCCGAGTTCCTGCCCGGAGGCGAGGGGAATTCTGAGCTCGGGGCGGCCGTCGCCGTTGAGGTCGTCCGGCAGCGCGCTGCCCTTGCCCCGGGCGACGGGAGCGGTCGCGGTGGGGGTGACGACGGGTGAGGCCGTGCTCTTCCCGGTCCCGTCGCCGCCCTTCTTCGCGTCGTCTCCGCCGCCACCGCCGCACGCGGTGAGCAGCGCCAGCGCGGCGGCGCAGAGGGTGGCGGGGACGGGGCGGAGCCTGGTGGTGGGGGATGCCATCAGGCCACGACAGCGTATTCGGGGGAGCCACGCCATCGGAGAGATCATTTCGTTACGGCACGCCCACCCTTAGGGCTCGCCCACCGTTAGGGCACGCGACCCGTCACGGCGCCCCCCGTTACGACACGCTCCCCGCCAGCGGGTATCCGCAGCGCAGATTCCACCGGCCCGCACGGCCGCTGAGCTCCGTCGCGGTCAGCGGGGCGACGTCCAGCCGCCAGAACGCGGGCGCGGGGAAGCCGAGAGCGTGGACGAGCGCGGCCCGGACCACGGCCGGTTCCACGACGGCGAGCAGCCGCCCCTCACGGGCGGAGGCGGGCGGCGCGGCCGGTGACGGGCTCTCCCGGTGCGCCTCCAGCCAGGCTCCGATCCGCTCCACCAGCTCCAGCAGCGACTCGCCGCCGTGCGGCGCCGCGGCCGGATCGGACAGCCACGCGGCGACCTCCTCCGGCGCCTCCTGCCCCACCTCGTCCAGCGAACGGCCCCGCCAACGGCCCACGTCGAGATCGCCCAGCTCAGGCGCCACGGCAACGTCGAGCCCCAGGGCCCGGGCGGTACCGCGGCAGCGCGCGGAGGGCGCGGTGAACGCCGTGTCGTGGTGGGGCAGCGCCGCGGCCGCCGTCTCGGCCCGGCGCACCCCGGCCGGGTCCGGCGGCGCGTCGTCGAACCGCACTTGCCGCAGCGCCGCGTTGACGGCGGGCGCGACCAACGTGATCCGCACCACCCAACCCCCTCATCCGCACCATTCGCCCACGTAGAGGCGCACCTTCCGGCATCCGCGCCGTAGCGGCGGACGACCGTCGCGCTACGGTCTCATGACAAGACGGCGGCGTGCCGGAAGCCCGGTGAGATTCCGGCACACCGGGCGTGACCCGGGTGGCGGATCCCGCCACCCGGCAAGCGCAGCCGCGGATGCGCATCACCACGAACCCCCACACGGTGGAGATATTGGACATCACCGACCGGGTTGGGGTGCTGTGGTATGCGCGTGACCGGACTTGGACATGCTGGGCTGTTCATCGAAACCGCGGCGGGGTCGGTGCTCTGCGACCCATGGGTGAATCCCGCCTTCTTCGGCTCGTGGTTCCCGTTCCCGGACAACACCGATCTGGACTGGGCGCACTATGGGCGCGCGGCGGACTATCTGTATGTCTCCCATCTGCACCGCGACCACTTCGACGCGGAGAATCTGCGCCGGAACGTGCGCAAGGACATCACCGTGCTGCTTCCGGCCTTCGCCACCGATGAGCTGGAACGCGAGCTGAGCACGCTCGGCTTCACGAACTTCCTCCACACCCGCGCGGGCACACCGGTCGAGCGCGACGGCCTGCGCATCATGATCACCGCACTGACCGGCCCCGGGGACGGCCCCATCGGCGACTCGGCGCTCTCGCTGGACGACGGCGAGACGGTGCTGCTCAACCAGAACGACGCGCATCCGCTGGACATCGCGGCGATCCGGGAGTTCGGCGAGGTGGACGCGTACTTCGTCCAGTTCTCCGGGGCGATCTGGTATCCGATGGTGTACCAGCTGCCGGACTCCGCCAAGAAGGAGTTCGCCGCGCGCAAGCGGCAGGGGCAGTTCGACCGGGCGCTGCGCTATATCGAAGCGGTGGAGGCCAAGCATGTGTTCCCCAACGCGGGTCCGCCGTGCTTCCTCGACGACGAGCTCTTCGAGCACAACGGCACCGGCCGGGACGGCGAGAGCATCTTCGTGGACCAGCTGGAGTTTCTGCGCCAACTGGGCCGGGCGCGCCCGGGGGTGCGGGCGCATCTGCTGCTGCCGGGGACGGTGGCGGAGCCGGAGGACACCGCGTGCAAGCTCACCCACCGCTACACCGAGTCGGAGATCGAGCACATCTTCGGCGAGAAGCGCGCGTATCTGCGGGACTTCGCCCGGCGGCAGCAGCCCGTGCTCGCCGCCGAGCGCGCCTCGCGGGCCCCGGCGCTGCCGCGCGAGCGGCTGCTGGCCGAGCTGAAGCAGTGGTGGGAACCGCTGTTGACGCGGGCCGACCGGATCTGTGCGGGCGTCGGCGGCCCGGCGCGGCTGGACGTGGGCGAGGTGCCGATCGTGATCGACTTCCCGGCGCGGGAGGTCCGCCTCTGGGACGGTGAGCGCTGCCGCTACACGCTGTCCACTTCGGCCGATCTGGTGGCCACCAACATCGACCGGCGCGAGGTGGACTGGTCCAACAGCCTGCTGCTGTCGCTGCGGTTCACCGCCAGCCGGATCGGGCCCTACAACGAGTTCCTGTATGTGTTCTTCAAGTGCCTGTCCATGGAGCGCATCGAGTACGTGGAGAACTACTACGACTCATGCCAGGACGACGGCCAGGACATCGTGCTGGACGGCTGGCGGGTGCAGCGGCGCTGCCCCCATCTGCGCGCCGACCTCGGCCGGTTCGGACAGATCGAGGGCGAGGTGCTCACCTGCACCCTGCACGGCTGGCGCTACGACCTGACCACGGGCCGCTGTCTGACCTCGGACGGACACGACATCCGCGCGTCGGCCACGTCGTAACCCGTGGCCGGACCCTGACCCGCGGCCGGAGTGGGACCGGCGACAATCGGTATGACAGGAGCAATGCCGCATGCCCGAGGCCCCGAGGCCGACCGGCTCGCCCGCCCGTCGACACGTCACCTTCCCCAGCGCGGACACCACCGCCCACGGCTATCTGGCGCTGCCGCCCTCCGGGCAGGGGCCCGGGGTGATCGTCATTCAGGAGTGGTGGGGGCTGGACCACCACATCGCCGATGTCACCGACCGGCTGGCCCGCGAGGGCTTCGTCGCGCTGGCACCCGATCTGTACGGGGGCAGCGTCGCCCATGACGCCGAAGAGGCCCACCGGTTGATGGCGGATCTGCCGGTGGAGCGCGGCGTGGAGCTGCTCTCCGGGGCGGTCGGCCATCTCCTCGGCCGGCCCGAGGTCACCTCCGCCACCCTGGGGGCGGTCGGGTTCTGCATGGGCGGCGGCTTCGTGCTGTATCTGGCCGCCACCGATGCGCGGGTCGGCGCGGCGGTGCCCTTCTACGGCGTCATTCAGGGCGATCTGCCGGACTTCTCGGGGCTGCGGGCCGACATCCTGGGCCATTTCGGGGAGAACGACAGCACTGTGCCGCTGGACGGTCTGGAGCGGCTGCGCCTGGCCATCCGGGAGCAGTCCGGGGTGGAGCCGGATTTCCGGCTCTATCCCGCCGGTCACGCCTTCTTCAATGACGAGCGGCCGTCCTATCACGCGGAATCCGCCGCGTCGGCCTGGCGGAGCACGGTGGACTTCCTGCACCGGCGGCTGGGCTGAGGAAATCGGCTTACGCCCGAAAGGGCCTTAAGGCTTCATGAAGCCTTAAGGCCCTTTTAAGGTGAGGCCCGGAAGGCTCCCCCACCGTTCAACCCTCAATCACATTCGTCAAAAAAATTCCGCAGGTCATGAGACGACTTCGGCATCCGCCCGTATGGGATGACGGACAGCCCGAAAAGGAGTCGAAATGACACGCAAAAGGACACTCAGCGGCAAGAAGAAGCTCGGCCTGCTGGTCGGTGCGCTGGCGCTGGCGGGCACCGGCGCCGGGGTCCTGGCGGCCACCAGCAACGCCAGCACGGACGGCACGGCACAGTCCTCCACGGCCTGCACCGGACTGGAGCAGGCGCTGGCCAACAACCAGAAGTTCATCGCGGACCAGCAGGCCAACCCGGACGCACAGTCGGAGGCGCGGATAGCCAATCGTCAGGCCGTCATCGAGGAGATCAGGCGAAAGCAGCAGGCGTCGGGGTGCGCCGTCGACGAGGCGGCCGGCCAGGGGGAGGCGGCGGCCCCGGCCGACGGCGGCGCCTCGGCCTCGGCTCCCGCTTCGGCCACCCCCTCGGACTCCGGTGCCGGTGATTCCGGCGCCTCCGGCGAGGTCGTCTGCGCGGGGTCGACCGTCACCCTGTCCGGTGAGGGCGGGGCCCCGGCCGCCTCCAGCAATCAATTCCCGGTCGGCACGAAACTCAAGGTGACCAATCTGGACAACGACAAGTCGACAACGGTCTCCGTCGCCTCGACCTCGGGAAGCTGTGCCCTGCTCAACAACGCCGCTTTCGAACAGGTTCGCGAGCCGGGCAAATTCCTGATCCGCAACGCGCGCATCGAACGCGTGGGCTGAGCCGGCGGCACCGAGGGCAGGCCGTGGACGCGTCGCAGATCGCCGACGTCTCCACGGCCTGCCCTCACCCGGGTGTGAACCGCGCCGAGGCGTGAACCGCCGATCTGACCGCCATGTCCGACTGTGACCGGTATCGCAGGGTGAGCCAGCGGCGCCGGGGTACCCGCCGCCTATGAACAGAAATGAGCAGCCTCTGCTCACTCCCGATCTGCCGCCGGTCGTCGACGTACCGGACCTGACCTTCCCTGCTCGTGGACGTCAGTCCGATGAGGCGAAGCGCGCGGCGGAGCGGAACGGTGACAAGGAAACTCCCACCTCTGCCCCCACCCCCACTTCCTCCCCGGACCAGCGCCGCATGGCGGCGTAACGGACGTCTTCCACGTCGCCGCCCCGACGGCCGGAGCCCATCGGGATGATCTCGCGTACTCCCCGTGTTGTCGGGATGATCTCGCGTACTCGCCGTGTTGAGGATGAGCACGGGGAGACGTCAGGCGAGTCTTCGCATCAGGGACAACGCAGCAAGGGGACGGACATCATGCCGTTGCAGGGTGAGTACGAGCCGAGCCCGACGAAGTTCGTACGGGATCAGGTCGAGCTGTTCGAGAGCTCCGGTGGCACCGAGGGAACGACCATGCGGGGCATGCCCGTGGTCCTCCTGACCACGCGGGGCGCGAAGAGCGGAAAGATCCGCAAGACCCCGCTGATGCGGGTGGAGTACAACGGCGCCTATGCCGTCGTCGCCTCGCTGGGCGGCTCCCCCAAACATCCGGTCTGGTACTACAACGTCCAGGGCGACCCGCGGGTCGAGCTGCAGGACGGCCCGGTGCGGCAGGACATGACCGCGCGCGAGGTCACGGGCGAGGAGAAGGCCCTGTGGTGGGAGCGCGCGGTCGAGGCGTACCCGGACTATGCCGATTACCAGACGAAGACCGACCGCCAGATCCCGGTCTTCATCCTGGAGCCGACGCCCGCCGGGCACTGACCTGCGGGGCCCGGCGCCTCCCACCGCGCCGGGCCTCTGTGGATCGCCGGGAACCCCTGTGTGATCTACGCCAAAGCATGACTGTTTGATAGATCGGGTAGCCGGGGGCTGACCCGGAATCCGCAGCCAAGGAAGTGCGCCACATGACCGCGACCGACAAACCCGACTTCGTGCCGATCTACGACAGCCTCGTGGCGGAGCACGGCGACGTCCCCGCCGAGGCCCGGGAGGCGGCCGAGGTCATCCAGCGGGAGGCCGCCGAGGCCCTGGACTGGAGCAGGGTGCGCGCCGGCGGCTGACGCACCCCGGCCCCCTCGCCCGGGCCACCGTATCCGTGTCCCGTGAGCGGCCGTCCGTCATCTACCCGGAAGGCCGCTCGGCACCCCTCACCTTCGATAAGCTGCTGATGACGCAGGTGCTTGATGGCGTCGACACTTATCTCATGAGGGGAAACAGTTGACTACAGGGGTCGAGACTTTCGAGTTTCAGGTCGAGGCGCGGCAGCTTCTGCAGTTGATGATCCATTCGATCTACTCGAACAAGGACGTCTTCCTGCGCGAGCTCATCTCCAACGCTTCCGACGCGCTGGACAGACTGCGGCTCGAATCGCTCCGCGACGGAAACCTTCAGGCGGACATCTCTGATCTCCATATCACCGTTGAGGTCGACAAGGAGTCCCGCACACTGACCGTCCGCGACAATGGCATCGGCATGTCGCATGACGGAGTCGTGGAGCTCATCGGCACGATCGCGAACTCCGGCACCGCCACATTCCTCAAGGAGCTGCGGGAGTCGAAGGACGCGGCCGCTTCCGCGGACCTCATCGGGCAGTTCGGGGTGGGTTTCTACTCCAGCTTCATGGTGGCCGACGAGGTGACCATGCTGACCCGTCACGCCGGGGAGAGCCAGGGCACCCGCTGGGTTTCCAGCGGCGAGGGCACTTACACGCTCGAAGCGGCCGACGACGCCCCCCAGGGCACCTCCGTCACGCTGAAGCTCAAGCCGGAGGACACCGAGGACCATCTCTACGACTACGCCTCGCCCTGGAAGATCCGGGAAATCATCAAGCAGCACTCGGATTTCATCACCTGGCCCATCAGGATGGCCCCCGCCCAGGCCCCGGTCACGACGGACGAGACGGACGAGGCCGAGCAGGGCGAGGAGAAGGCGCCCGAGCTCGAGACCGTCAACTCGATGAAGGCGCTGTGGGCCCGCCCCAAGGACGAGGTCACCGACGAGGAATACCACGAGTTCTACAAGCACATCAGCCACGACTGGGTCGATCCGCTCGAGACCATCCGCATGCAGGCGGAGGGCACCTTCGAATACCAGTCGCTGCTCTTCATTCCGGCCCGCGCACCGCAGGACCTGTATATGCAGGACCGCAAGCGGGGTGTGCAGCTCTATGTCAAGCGCGTCTTCATCATGGATGACTGCGAAGCGCTGATGCCGGAATATCTCCGCTTCGTCAAGGGCGTGGTGGACGCCGCGGACCTCTCACTGAACGTCTCGCGGGAAACCCTTCAGCAGGACCGCCAGATTCAGCTGATGCGGCGTCGCCTGGTGAAGAAGGTGCTCTCGACGGTGAAGGACATCATGTCCTCCGACGCGGAGCGCTACGCGACCTTCTGGACGGAATTCGGCCGCGTTCTCAAGGAAGGTCTCCTCAGCGACCTGGAGAACCGCGAGGCGATCCTCGAGGTGTGTTCGTTCGCCTCGACACATGACGCCGAGCAGCCGACCACCCTGCGCGGTTACACCGAGCGCATGAAGGACGGGCAGGAGCACATCTACTACATGACGGGCGAGTCCCGCTCGATCGTGGAGAGCTCGCCCCATATGGAGGCGTTCCGGGACAAGGGCTTCGAGGTGCTCCTCCTCACCGACCCCATCGACGAGCTGTGGGTCGACGCCGTGCCGGAGTTCGAGGGCAAGCAACTGCGTTCCATCGCCAAGGGGCAGGTCGACCTCGACTCCCAGGACGAGAAGGACGAGGAGGCGGAGGCCGAGCGCGAGCAGCGACAGAAGGACTTCGCCGAGCTGCTCTCCTGGATGACGACGTCGCTGAGCGAGCAGGTCAAGGAGGTGCGGCTGTCCACGCGGCTGACCACCTCCCCGGCCTGCATCGTGGGTGACACCTTCGATGTCACCCCGGCCCTGGAGAACATCTATCGCTCCATGGGCCAGAACCTGCCCCAGATCAAGCGCATTCTGGAGCTGAACCCCACCCATCCGCTGGTCAGCGGGTTGCGCAAGGCCCACGGTGAGCGCAAGGACGACAGTGGTCTCGCGGAGACGGCCGAGCTGCTCTACAGCATGGCGCTGCTCGCCGAGGGCGGTGAGCTGAGCGATCCGTCGCGTTTCATCAAGCTGGTGGCGGAGCGGGTGCAGCAGACGCTGTAACCACGCCGCGGCGCGAAGCGGGGCGGGCCCTGTCGGGGCCCGCCCCGCGGGCGCCGGTCACCGTCCGGCGCAGACCGTCGCGGAGGCGTCGATCAGCTGCCGCAGCGCGCCGCGGTAGACCTCGTGGTCGGTCAGCGCGGGCACGACGACGCCGAGGTTCCCGGTGAGGGCCGGGAATTCCTCGGGGTCCAGGGCGGCGAGCGCCGTGCGCGCGGCGGTACGCACCTTCTTCGCGTCGCGGTGGTCGACGAAGGCGACGGCGCCGAGGGTGAGCAGATACAGCCGCCGGTAGACCCGGACCGCCGCCTCGGGCGCCATTCCGGCGGCGATGCTGTGCGCCAGCTGCGGCTCCACGAGGCGGCTCAGCAGATGCGGGCCCCACCAGGCGCGGCCCGACCGCAGCGCCACCAGCCCGGGATGCTCGATCAGCACCTCGTAGAACGCGGAGAAGCGGGCCTCGGTGGCGGTGGCCCAGTCCAGGTCCTGCCCCACCCGCGGCATCCGCGCGGCCAGCCGGTCCGCGCACGCGTTCACCAGACCGTCGAAGTCGCCGCAGCGGCGGAAGACCGTGGCATGGGAGACGCCCAGCAACTGCGCCACCCTGCGGAAGCTCAGCGCCTCGGGCCCCTCGTCGTCGACGACGGACAGGGCGGCCTCGGCGATGGCCTCCAGGGTGGGCTGATCGGCTCGGTCCCGATTGCTTCGCACAGGCCGAGCGTACCAGTGGTTGTTACAGTGTTTCAGTGACTCTTTCCATCGAGGACGTACGAGCCGCGACCCAACGGGTCGCGGGACATATCCGGCCGGTGGCGCTCGCTCCGGTGGAGCAGGGGGGATGGGGCGCCGCCGAGGGCTGGCTGGCCCTGGAGTTCCTGCAGTACACGGGCACCTTCAAGGCGCGCGGCGCGTTCAACTTCGTCAGGGCCCACCGGGAGGCGGGCACCCTGCCGGACACGGGCGTCACCATCGCCTCCGGCGGAAACGCCGGGCTCGCGTGTGCGTGGGCGGCGGCGCAGCACTCCGTGCCCGCCACGGTGTTCGTGCCCGAGACCGCGCCCCCGGTGAAGGTCGGCCGGCTGCGCCGGCTCGGCGCCGAGGTCCATCAGATCGGCACCGAGTACGACGAAGCGCGGGAGGCCGCGCAGAAGCACGCCGCCGAGACCGGTGCGCTGCTGTCGCATGCGTACGACCACCCGCTGATCGCCGCCGGGGCGGGCACCGTGCTGGAGGAGATCCTCCAGGCCCGGCCCGACCTGGACACCGTGGTGGTGGCGGTCGGGGGCGGCGGGCTGTTCACCGGTGTCGCGGTGTCCGCCTTGGAGCACGGGGTGGGGGTCGTCGCCGTGGAGCCGTACGGGTGCCGGGCCCTGAACGCCGCGCTGGAGGCCGGTGCGGTGGTCGATGTCCCGGTGGACTCGGTCGCGGCGGACTCGCTGGGGGCGCGCCATGTGTCCTCGGACGCGCTGGAGTGGGCCCGCAAGGACGGAGTGCGGTCCGTCCTGGTGTCCGACGAGGCGATCGTCTCCGCGCGGCAGGCCCTGTGGGACGACCGCAGGATCGCGGTCGAGCACGCGGCGGCCACGGCGCTTTCGGCCCTCACCTCCGGCGGGTACCGGCCGCGGCCCGGGGAGAAGGTCGCCGTACTCCTCTGCGGCGCCAACACCGACCCCGCGGACCTCACGCACGGCCACTAGCGGCACGCTCGCGGGCCGGGCCCGTACGACTGCGGACCGGGCCCGTACGGCAGCCTGACCGCATGCCGTACGGGCCCGCTCCCAGGGCCGGCTACGCGCCGTCGTACGCCGCCTGCAGCGCGGCGATGTCGAGCTTGCCCATCTTCATCATCACGTCGGTGGCCCGCTTGGCCTTCTGCGGGTCGGAGCCGGTCACCATGTCGAGGAGCACGGTGGGGACGACCTGCCAGGACACCCCGAACTTGTCCTTCACCCAGCCGCAGGGCCCCTCCTCGCCGCCCTCGGAGAGCCTGCTCCAGTAGTAGTCCACCTCGTCCTGGTCCGCGCAGTGCACCTGGAAGGAGATGGCCTCGCTGAAGGTGAACTCCGGCCCGCCGTTGAGCCCCACGAACTTCTGTCCGTTGGCCTCGAACTCGACGGTCATCACGGATCCCGCCGCGCCGCCGGGCTCGCCCCCGGTGTAGTGCGCGATCCGTCCGAGCCTGGAGTTCTTGAAGATCGAGATGTAGTGCTGCGCGGCCTCTTCGGCGTTGCCGTCGAACCACAGGCATGTGGTGAATCCGTCGGTGGCCATCGGTTCCTCCTGGGCTGGGGAGCGTTTACCCCTATCGACCGCTCCCGCGCCGGGAACTCATCGGTCCTCGGCCGGCCGATTCTCCGTGAGGTAGTGGTGCAGCCGGCAGGAGCCTTCGAGCATGGCCGCGGCGCGCTGGGCGAGCCCCTCGTGACGCCGGGTGATGACCGTGCGCAGGGCGTCGCTGCTGCCGGTGCGGCGCAGGCCATCGATGACGGGCCGGATCTGGGGCAGGGGATAGCGGACCTGGCGCAGCAGGTCGATCATCCGGGCGTCCCGGACGTCCGACGGGCCGTAGACGCGGTAGCCGGTGCCCCGGTCGCGGCGCGGGCGCAGCAGACCGGCGGACTCCCAGACCCGGAGGGCCGAGGTGCGCACCCCGATCCGGGCGGCCACCTCGCCGATGCGCAGTGGCCCGGAGCGTGCGGGCGCCGAGGTGTCCGGGGTCTGCCCGGCGACCGTCTCCAGCGCCTCCCCCGCGGCCTGGAGGGAGAGTCGTTGGTCGTGGAGCGCGGCATGGCCTGCGTTGACGAGGGTGAGCGCGAGGGCGATGTCCTCGGCATGGACGGCCCGCATGACCGCGCGGGCGGTCTCCGCGCCGTATCCGGGCAGCAGGGCCCGGTAGGTCACCAGGGCTCTGCGGTGCCGGTCCTCGAACCTGCGGTAGCCGACGGGGGTGCGGGCGGCCGGGGGCAGGATGCCCGCGTCGACGTAGTTGCGGATCTGCTGGGTGGAGACACCCGCCATCCGGGCCAGATCGACGGGGCGCAGCGCGGCATCCGTACGGCTCACGGTTCGTCACCTTCCCGGCAAGGGTTCACGGACGAGTTGAAGGTTAGCGTGGCTCTGCCGCACCGCATCCGGCGGGTGTTGGGAGGAAATCCGCGAAAAGTCTCAACGTGCACTTCAATGAAACACTTGAAGGCATGGATGTCAGCGAAATCAAGGTCCGTGGCGCCAGGGAGAACAATCTCCAGGGCGTGAGTGTGGACATTCCCAAGCGAAGCCTTACGGTCTTCACCGGCGTCTCCGGCTCCGGTAAGTCCTCGCTCGTCTTCGACACCATCGCCGCGGAGTCGAGGCGGCTGATCAATGAGACCTATACGGCGTTCGTCCAGAACTTCATGCCGACGCTCGGCCGCCCGGATGTCGACTCGCTGCGGAATCTGAGCGCGGCGATCATCGTGGACCAGGAGCCGATGGGCTCCAACTCCCGTTCCACGGTGGGCACCGCCACCGATGCCCACACCCTGCTGCGGATCCTGTTCAGCCGGATCGGCAGCCCCTATGTCGGCCCTCCCCTCGCCTTCAGCTTCAACACGGCCGAGGGCATGTGTCCGCGATGCGAGGGGCTCGGCAGGGTCACCGACATCGACATCGCCCAACTCAGCGACAGGGAGAAGTCGTTGAAGGAGGGCGCCATCACCGTCCCCGGATTCGAGGTGGACAGCTGGCACTGGCAGGTTATGGCGGCCTCCGGCCTTTTCGACCCCGATATCAGGCTCCAGGACTACTCCCCCGCCCAGTGGGAGGACTTCCTCCACAAACCGGCCACCAAGATCAAGGTGGGGAAGAACAACCTCACCTACGAGGGGCTGGTGACCAAGGTCCGCCGGCTGTACCTGGCGAAGGACCGGGAGACGATGCAGCCGCGGATGCGCGCGTTCGCCGACCGGGCCATGGCCCTGGCCGAGTGCGCCGAGTGTGAGGGCGCCCGGCTGTGCGAGGCCGTCCGGTCCTGCCGGATCGACGGCCGCTCCATCACGGAGTGCTCGGCCCTGCAGATCAGCGATCTGGCGGAGTTCGTGGGCGGGATCCGGCACGATTCCGTCGGACCGGTGCTGGAGAGCCTGCGGGCGCTCCTCGACTCACTGGTCGAGATCGGCCTGGGATATCTGAGCCTGGACCGGGAGTCCTCGACCCTGTCCGGTGGCGAGGCCCAGCGGGTGCGGATGGTCCGGCATCTGGGCTCCAGTCTGACCGATGTCACCTATGTCTTCGACGAGCCCACGGTGGGCCTGCATCCGCATGACATCGAGCGCATGAACCGGCTGCTGCTCCAGTTGCGGGACAAGGGCAACACGGTGCTGGTCGTGGAGCACAAACCGGAGACCATCCGGATCGCGGACCATGTGGTGGACCTGGGGCCCGGCGCGGGGGTGGCGGGCGGGCGGATCTGCTACCAGGGCGACCTGGCCGGGCTGCGCGCCTCGGACACCCTGACCGGGCGCCATCTGGACCACCGGGTGCGGCTGCGGGAGACGGTGCGGCAGCCCAGTGGGCAACTGCCGGTCAGGGGCGCGCGGCTGCACAATCTGCGGGATGTGAGCGTCGACATCCCCCTCGGTGTGCTCACCGTCGTCACGGGTGTCGCCGGATCGGGCAAGAGCTCCCTGATCCATGGGTCGCTGTCCGGGCGGGAGGAGGTGATCGTCGCCGACCAGTCGGCGATCCGTGGCTCCCGCCGCAGCAACCCGGCCACGTATACGGGGCTCCTCGATCCGATCCGGGCGGCGTTCGCCAAGGCGAACCACGTCAAACCGGGTCTGTTCAGCGCCAATTCCGAGGGTGCCTGCCCCCGATGCAAGGGCATCGGGCTCATCTACACCGATCTCGCGATGATGGCCGAGGTGGCCTCGGTGTGCGAGGACTGCGAGGGGAAGCGGTTCCGGCCCGAGGTGCTGACGTACCGGCTGCGCGGGCGGAACATCAGCGATGTCCTGGGCATGCCGGTGGCCGAGGCGCGGGAGTTCTTCACAGGCGGTCAGGCCCGGCTGATCCTGGACCGGCTGGCCGCGGTGGGGCTGGGCTATCTGGGTCTCGGCCAGCCGCTCACCACACTCTCCGGGGGTGAGCGCCAGCGGCTGAAGCTGGCCATCCATATGGCGCGGAGCGGCACGACCTACGTCCTGGACGAGCCGACCACCGGACTGCATCTCGCCGATGTGGACCAACTGCTCGCCCTGCTCGACCGCCTTGTCGACGCGGGCAACACGGTCGTCGTCATCGAGCACCACCAGGCCGTGATGGCCCATGCGGACTGGATCATCGACATGGGCCCGGGGGCGGGTCATGACGGCGGTCAGGTGGTGTTCACCGGCACCCCCGCCGACCTCGTGGACACCGGCGGCTCCCTCACCGCCGTCCACTTGCGCGACTACGTCAAGCGGGCGTGAACCCCCTCGCCCCGGTGGTCCCGTCCCCGTCCCGTCCCGTCCCGGGCCGAGGGCTCGGGACGGGACCAGCGGGGCGCCGCGCCGCGTCAGGCGGCGGG
The DNA here is from genome assembly GCF_017592595.1 of Streptomyces sp. NEAU-YJ-81. Taxonomy (NCBI): domain Bacteria; kingdom Bacillati; phylum Actinomycetota; class Actinomycetes; order Kitasatosporales; family Streptomycetaceae; genus Streptomyces; species Streptomyces sp. NEAU-YJ-81. Next base: position 387,043 of record NZ_JAGFNO010000004.1, read on the forward strand.
CGGAGGTGCGGGAGCGCCCGCGGGCGGCGGGATCTTGGCGTAGGCGGCCGTGGTGGCGCCCGCCTCGGCGGGCGCCACCACGCTCTCGCGCGGCATCACGGCGTCGCGCGCCGCGCCCGGGTCCCAGCCGGTGTCCACCACGCGCTTCTGCACCAGGATCGCGCCCCCGAGGACGGCGAGGCCGAGCAGCACGATGATGACGAGTCCGGCGGCGCCACCCGCCTTGCCCGCGTTGCCGATGAGCGCGCCGAACCAGCCGAAGTCGGCGTCGCCGAACGTGGTGTTCTGGTCGCCGAACGCGCCGAGCACCTTGAGCAGCAGGGCGGGGAGGAAGGTGATGAGCAGCCCGTTGAGGAACGCCCCCACGACCGCGCCGCGCCTGCCGCCGGTCGCGTTGCCGTAGACCCCGGCCGCGCCGCCGGTGAAGAAGTGCGGCACCAGACCGGGCAGCACCAGGGCGAGACCGAAGGCCGGGTTGAAGACCCAGGTCAGCAGGGCCAGGCCGATCAGGCCGCCGGTGAAGCTGGAGATGAAACCGATCAGCACCGCGTTCTGCGCGTACGGGAAGACGATGGGCGCGTCCAGCGCGGGCAGGGCGCCGGGGACGACCTTCTGGGCGATCCCCTGGAAGGCGGGGACGAGCTCGCCGAGGATCGTACGGACCCCGAAGAGGATCACCGCGACCGCGATGCCGAACTGCAGCCCCTGCATCACGGACTGCATCAGGTAGTTCCCGGTGCCGGTGGCCACCGTGCCGGTGCCCGTGGCGAACGCCTTGAAGGCGGTCTTCTGCCCCTCCTTGACGAGGAGGAGGACGGCCATGACCAGGTAGATCAGCAGCATCGACAGGGCGGTGGCCACCATCGAGTCGCGCAGGAACCGCAGCCCCTCGGGGAGCTTCATCTCCTCGGTGGAGCGGCTGCGCTTGCCGACCACCCGTCCGGTCACGCCCGCCACGATGTATCCGGCCGTGCCGAAGTGGCCGATGGCGACGGTGTCGCTGCCGGTGACACGCTTGGTCCAGGGGTGGGCGAAGGCGGGCATCGCGACCAGCATGATGCCCAGCAGCACACCGCCGACGGCCACCACGGCGACGGTCGAGCGGCCGCCGTTGGCCAGGACCACGGTCAGCAGCGTGGCCATGAAGAGCATGTGGTGCCCGGTCAGGAAGACATAGCGGAGCGGGGTGAACCGGGCCAGCAGCAGGCTGACCACGAAGCCCAGGATCATCAGCCAGGCGACCCGTGAGCCGAACTGGTCCTGGGCGATGCCGACGATGGCCTCGTTGGTGGGGATGACACCGTGGGCGCCGGTGACGCCCTGGATCATGGTGCCCAGCGGGGCGAGGGAGGCGGTGACCAGTCCCGCTCCCGCGCCGATCAGCAGAAAGCCGAGGGTCGCCTTGATGGCGCCGCCGATGATCTGCCCGGTGCTCTTCTTCATCGCGATGAGTCCGACGGCGGTGATGATGCCGATCAGATACGCGGGCTCGCTCAGAATCTCATTGACGAGAAACGTGGCAAGGGTGACAAACCAGCCCATGGTGCTTCCTCTGTCCCCGTCGTTCAGACGTCGTACGTGTCCCGGAGCACCGCGTCCACCTCGGCGGTGCTGGTGAAGTCCTGGACGACCTTCACGGGCCGTCCCACGTCCCCCAGAGTCCTGGCGATCTCACGGGAGGTGAGCAGGGCCATGGCCTCGGACGCCTTGCCCTTCGCGGAGATGGTGTCCGTGGCCTCCACGGTGACGAACCTCGACCACCCCCAGCGGTCCAGCACCTGCTCCAGGGTGTTCTTGAGGAACAGGCTGGTGCCCACGCCGTTGCCGCAGACCGTGAGGATCTTGTGCAGCGAGGCCGCACGGGGCGCGGAGGCGGTGTGCGGCTCGGGGGTGGCGGACGCTTCAGGAGCGGTGGACGCCTCGGAGCCGTCCGTCGGCCGTTCCCCGGCGAGTACGGCGTGCAGCGCCTTCGGGGTGGGCGCCTCCGCCAGGGCGGCCGCGGTGGCGGGATCGCCCAGGAGCCGCGCCAGGCTCGCCATCGCGGAGGTGTGCGCGGCGGAGTCCTGGGCGGCCAGGGCGACGACGAGGGTGACGGGGTCGTTGGACTCATGCCCGAATTCCACGGGCTCGGCGAGCCGGACCCAGGACATCCCGGTCCTGAGCACTGCCGGGGACGGCCGGGAGTGGGCGAATGCCACCCCCGGAGCGATGACGATGTACGGCCCGTTCTCCTCGACGTTGGCGACCATCTCGCCGGTGTACTCGTCGGTGGTGGCGCCCGTTTCCACCATGAGCCGGCCGGCCGCGCCTATCGCCTCACGCCAGTCGGCCGCCCGGACGTCGAGCCGGACGGCTTCGACGGGCAGCAGGTCTTTCAGGTCTTCCATGCAGGTCATCATGCCTGACATGCCTCCGTCACACAGCCCCCGGGGGCAGATCCGGAACGACAGCCTCCGCATCGTCCGGCAAGCATACGAACACGAGGACCGCGAGCGCCTCGCACCCCCCTGCGGCCATCAGAGCGCCGGGCAGCGACCAGGTGGCGAGTGGACCGGCGAAGGCCGCGCCCACGGCGAAGCCGCTGATCTTCAGGCTGGCGCCGGTGGTGAACACCTGGCCGCGCAGCCGCTCGGGGGCCTCCCGGTGGCGCACCGCGAACAGGGCCGTGAGCTGGGGGCCCTCGGCGGCCCCGGCGAGCAACACGGCGGTGATCAGCGCGACCGGGTGTCCGGTGGCCGCGAGCAGCGGCGCGAGGACGAGCAGCAGAGCTCCGCCGAGGAGCACGGTGTCCGGACGCGGCGGGCGGGGGCGGCGGGCGAGCACCGCGTTGGCCACGAGGGCGGATGCGGCGGTGGCGGACAGCAGCAGGGCGCCGCGGTCGGCGCCGCCGAGCACGGCCGCGCCGAGGAGCGGACAGCAGGTGAGCAGCGCGCCCTGGCCGACGCAGGAGACGACGGAGGTGGCGGTGGCACGGGCCAGGGGCCGGTTGCGGACGATGGCACGCAGTCCGGCGGTGAGATCGGCGACGACCGACGTGGCCGGTGGCCGGACCCGGGCGGGCGGCGGAGGCGCGGGGAGCGCCCAGGCGGCGGGCAGCGCGAGGCCGATCAGCGCGATGGACACCGCCACGGCGGCCGGAGCCCCGGCCGCCCCCGCGACGGTCCCGGCGAGTGCGGGTCCCACCAGCGCGGCGAGGCTGAATGTCATCGCGTCGAGTGCGTTGGCCCGGGGCAGGGCCCGCGGCGGTGCCACCCGCGGTAGCTGGGAGGTCCAGCCGCCGGACAGGGCCGGCCCCAGCAGCCCCGCGCCCACCGCGAGAAGGACCGTGAGGGCGAACGGCAGCCGCCCCAGGCCCAGGAGGATCGCGGTCAGCGCCACCGCGTAGAGGGCGAGTGCCGCGGCCAGCAGCCGGCCCGGCCGGGCGGAGCGGTCGAGCAGCACCCCGAAGAGCGGTCCGCCGACCGCCGCCGCGATCATGATGCCCGCCAGCAGCGACGAGCCCGAGGAGGCCGAACCGGTGAGCGCCGGTCCGGCCAGCAGCAGCGCGGGCCCGGACATCTCGTCCCCCGCGCGGGCGGCGGCCGCCCCGCCCAGATAGCACCCCATCGCGTAACGCCCTGGCATGCAGATCACGTTACGGAGGTAACGTAAAACTTCACCAGGTGCGTTACATTGGTCTCGTGTCACCACCCTCGAACGACGACCGGTCGCCCCGGCTTTCGGTGCGGGACACCGCCCGGCGCACCGCCGCCCTCGTCAACGCCCTGACCGCGGAGCCGAGTCCGGATCCCCGCGCGATCGCCGGGATCCTGCTCGACCACGGTGAGCCCGGCCCGGTCGAGCTCACCACCGGTGATGTCGCGGGCATGCGCACCGCCGCGCTGCGGCTGCGTGAGGTGTTCGCCGCCGAGCATGTCGACGCCGCCGCCGGGGTGCTGAACCGGCTGCTGCGGGAGGGCACGGGTCCGCTCCGGCTCAGCTCACACGACGGCTGTTCGCCCTGGCATCCGCACCTGGACAGCGATGACGAGGCGCCCTGGGGCGAATGGTTTCTCGCCTCCTCGTGCATGGCGCTGACCGTGCTGATCTGGGACGGTCAGCGCCCGCCCGGCGGCCTGTGCTCCTCCCCCGGCTGCGGCGATGTCTTCCTCACGGTGGGCAGCGGACCGGAGCGCCGCTACTGCTCACGCCGGTGCGCGACCCGTGAGCGGGTGGCCGCCCACCGGCGCGCCAAGGCCGGGCCCCGATCCCCGTAAGAGGCCCGGGGCGGCACTGGTCGGGTCAGCCGGTGGGCATCGCGTACGGCATGTCCCCCCGCGTGGGGTCCTGGGCATGCCGTGCCCGCCGTCCGGTACGGGAGCCGAGCCAGCCGAGCAGAAAACCGGCGGGAATGGTGACCAGGCCCGGGTTGCGGAGCGGGAACCAGTGGAAGTCGCGCTCAGGGAAGACCGCGAGCGGGTTGCCGGAGATCGCCGGGGAGAAGGCCATGGTCACGGCGGTGAGGAGGAGTCCTCCGTACAGCGCCCAGCGCAGTCCGTTCACCGTGAAGCCGCGCCACAGGGTGCCGTAGAGCACGATCGGCAGCAGGGCCGAGGCGGCGGCCGCGAAGGTGAAGGAGATCAGGACCTGCCGGTTCCAGTGCTGGGTCACGATGGCGAGGACGACGGCCACGACGCCGACCACCACGATGGCCGTACGGGCGGCGGCCAGCTCCCGGTTCGCCGAGAGCCTGCCCTTGAAGACGACCTTGGCCAGGACGTCATGGGCGAGGGAGGCCGCGGCGGCCAGGGTAAGTCCTGCGACCGCCGCGAGGGTGGTGGCGACGACCGCGCAGGCCACGACGGAGAAGAGCAGGCTACGGTGGGCCTCCTGCGCCGCCGGGTCCAGGGCGAGGGTCAGCAGCAGCAGCGAGTCGCTGCCGGTGGGGTCGGAGGCGCGCAGGGCGGGGGCGCCGACGACGGCGGTGGCTCCGGCGCCCACGATCACGATCAGCCCGAGAATGGTGGTGACCGCGCCCACCGCCCAGGTGGTGGCGGCGCGGGCGGCCCGCATACCGCGGATGGGGTGGAGCCGCATGGTGAGATGCGGCATGCAGGCCGCGCCGACGGCGAGGGTGAGCTGGACGCTGATGACATCCAGGCGGCCGCTGAAGGAGTCGCCGTACTGGCGGCCGGACTGCCAGAAGCCGTCGCCGTAGCCGCTGGCGTCGGCCGCGGCGTCGAAGAGGGTGAACGGGTTCCATGAGAAGCGCTTCAGCACCAGACAGGCGAGCAGGACGAACGCGGCGAGCAGCAGCACCGTCTTGAGGATCTGGATGAATCCGGTGCCCTTCATCCCGCCGAGGGCGGCGTAGCAGACCATGAGCGAGCCGATGAAGACGGTGCAGCCGGTGACCGCGCCACTTCCCGGGATGCCGAGCAGCACCGCCAGCATGGCGCCGGCGCCGTTGAGCTGGACCAGCAGCAGCGGCATGACGACCACCAGCACCACGACGGCGGTGCCGATGCGGGCGGGGCGTTCGCTCAGCCGCTCGGAGAGGACGTCGCCGAGGGTGAACCGCCCCCGTCCGCACAGCGGTCCGGAGAGGACGAGCATGAACAGCAGGATGGAGAGCACGGTGGACGAGGCGATGAGCACCCCGTCGAATCCGGCCAGGGCGATGGTGCCGGTGGTGCTGAGCACGGTGGCGGCGGAGATGTAGTCACCCGCGATGGCCAGGCCGTTCTGCATCGGGCTGAGCCCGCCGGTGCCGAGGTAGAACTCGGTGGGGTCGTCATTGCCGGTGGCCGCGAGGATGCACAGCAGGAACGAGATGGCCATGAAGCCCGCGAAGAGCACGAACGCGAGCGTTCTGGGATCGAGGAAGCTCACCCCTCCCCCTCCCCCGTCGTGGCGGTGGACCGGCGGTGGGCCCGGGCCAGGACGGTGAGCAGCACCGCCGTGTCCAGGCCGATCAGCATGGCGCCCACGGTGAACCCGCCGCCCGCGCCGAGGTTGACGACGCCTTCGGCGGCACAGTTCACCACCACGGCGGCCACATGACAGGCGAGCGCGGTGCAGGCCGCCCGCGCCGGCCAGGGCCACGGCCGCTGCCACGGTGTGCGCCGCGCGGGCGGAGGCGGTGCCGTGGGGCGGGGCGGCATGGTGATGGTGCGGCGCGTGGTGCGGGGCTCGACGGGCGGTACGGACGCGCGCCAGGGCTGGTCGTAGTCGGACATGTCGCGGCTCCTTGTGCGGGTTCCGCCCCATGTCACAGGGGCGGAATCGCCACGACAGCAGGTCAGCGCGGTCGCGTACAGCCCAACCGGCGGACCGTGTGACGGGTGCACATGATCGGTCGAGGGCCGTTGTGCACGCCCACATCACCTCAGGCCGAGGGGTGCTGCTCAGGGTGTCAGCAGCCGGTGCGCGGACAGCGCGAGCGACAACTCCATGACCTCTCGGGGGTGGTCCAGCGAACGCCCGGTCAACTGCTCATAGCGGCGCAGCCGGTTGAACACCGTGTTGCGGTGGCAGAACAGCAGCTCGCCCGCGCGGCGCGCCGATCCCCCGCCCTCCAGCCAGGCGGCCAGCGTCGTCAGCAGCATCTCCCGGTCGGCGGACTCCAGCGCCAGGACGGGTCCGAGCATCCGGTCGGCGAGCGCGGCGCCGAGGTCCGGGGAGGACACCACCAGCGCCTCCGGATAGCGCTCATCCAGCAGCGCCGCCTCCCCGGCGGCCGGGCGGGTGCGCAGCGCCGTATCGGCGAACCGGCGGGCCGTGTTCACCGCGGCGAGACCGGACACGGCGGGGCTGACCCCGGCCCGTGCGCCGGGCGGCACCTCCAGCCCGCGCACCAGCCGCTCCGCGCCGACGTCGCCGAGCAGCACGATGGCGTGGGCGGTGCCCTCCGCCGCATGCCAGACCGTGCGAAGTCCCGCGCACACCGTGGCGGGGTGCGGCGCCCGGGACGAGGCGTCGGCGTCCTCCAGCGCCACGACCGCGTAACGCCCCTGCTCGGGAAGGCCGAGGGCCTCCTCCGCCTCGGGGAAGTCGCTCACCCGGGCGGTGCCGTCGAGCAGGGCCGCGACGATGATCCGGTGGCGATTCTCCCGGTGCCAGGAGAGCTGCCGCTCGACCTCCTGATACGCCGTGGCGACGAGGGTGCAGTGCTCGTCGACGAAGTTCCATACGTCGGCGGCGACGTGGACCAGCGACTGGGCGCCGAGCGGGTCCTCCTTCGAGGCGGTCTCCAGAAGCTGCTCCCACACGACGGTGCAGCCGATGCGATACGCGTGCAGCAGCGCGTCCAGCGGAAAGCCCTGGGCGGCGCGGTCGGTGCCGATCCGCCACGCGCAGGACCTGGCGGATTCGCGCGTCTCCTTGGGGTGCACCAGCGAACGCACATTGTTGCTGAGCGAGTCGTGGACCTCCCGCCACACCTCATGCGGATCGAGGGAGGGCGACCGGTAGGCGGGCTCCCGCTCCTTCATCAGCGCGACGATACGGTCCGCCAGCCGGGGCACCTCCTCGATGAGCACCCGGGCGGCGCGGTGCAGCAGCGCCACGGTCTCGGCATCGGCCCGCGACCGGATCGGCGGACGGGCGGCGGGCATCCGGGGCGGCGTCCGCCCCCGGTCGGCGGATAGGCGGGGGACGGGGCGGCCCATGGCGGGGACGGAAGCGCGGGAGCCGGTGACTGGGTGCATGAACGTTCCTCCACCTGTGACGGGCAATGCGCAGCTCGACGCGGCAGCGTGAGGCCACGGCCAGGTTAGATACCAGAGCCTGCCCCGCTATTGCACCATCGACATACCGGCGGGTCGGTGGCTTCCGCGAATTCTCCTGCGCGCCCGGCCGGTGGCGGCGCGCAGCCGCAGCGCGGTAGCGCGGTGTGGGCACGACGCGGACCGGCACCGAGAGGGAGCCACCGTACTGGCGCTCGCGGGATATGCTGTCGATCACTTGAATCTTCGGGGGGAGAGTTCCGCATGCTCGATCGTCTGGCGGTCCATGAGCTGATCCACCGCTGGTGGTTCGCCTTCGACGAAGGGCAGTTCGACGTCTGGCCCGAGCTGCTGACCGAGGATGTCCACATCACCTCCCGCTCGGACACCGGGAAGTCCCCGTACGAGGAGTTCATCGCCTCCGACAACCGGGGCCGCGAGCAGGTGATCGCCTGGCAGCGGCAGCACCGCGAGGCGGCCGGCTACCCGCTGCGCCACAACGCCTCGAACATCCACATCGAGCGGGTCGACGGCGATGACATCTCGGTGGTGTCGTATATGTACGCCACCAACCTCACCGAGGGTCAGGTGACTCCGATCGCCAGCGGTGTGGTCCGCTGCGTGGTCCGGTCCGACGGCGCCGCCTACCGTCTCGCGGAGCTCCATACCGTGCTGGACACCCACGCGGTGGCGTTCACCGAGCGCTAGGGGTCGACACGACGATCGCGGCGGCCACCCTCCTAGAAGGTGGCCGCCGCTCCCCCGTGTGTTCCCCCGTCGGTGTGCCGACGCGTGGTTTTCGGGCTTACCAGCCCTTGGTCACGCGGTGGGCCTTGAGGGATCCGCAGTTCGATTCGTACGTCCAGGTGGACTGGTTGTCGATGCCCCCGGCCCAGTCCACGCACTTACCGCGCCCGTCGCCGTACACCGGGCCCGCGTACGAGGTGTACGCGCCGCCGTCCTCGGCCGACTCGTCGGCGCCCTGAACGTACAGGTAGGCGAACATCGGAACCGGCTTGCCCGTGGCGTTCCGGACGGTGACCACGCAGTTCTTGCCCTTGGCGGAGTTGTAGGTGAGGAAGACGGTGCCCTTGGAGCCGATGGGCGCCGAGTTCACCACCTTGTACCCGCTGCCGCACACCCCGTTGTACGCGGCCTTGGTGGCGGCCGATGCCTGCGGCGTCAGGGCCACGGTGCCCGCGATGGCGGTGGCGAGCACTGCGGTGGCGGCCATACGGCGAGAAAGATTCATTTGTCCCCCTTAATGATTCTTCATGGGCGTAGGCGCTGTTTGCGTCTGCCTAGGGAGACATGTTGGGGTCGCGGATGGTTGTACGGCATTTCACGACGGCTTCCGGCGGGCCGTTGAACGCCCGGCCCGGGCTTCCCGTATTCGACGGGACGGGCGACGCGCCCGTCGTCGCACCGACCCGGAGGGCCGCCGGATGACCTCGTATCGCACCGCCGCCGTGGGCGCTCTTCTCGGGGCCCTCCCCTGCCTGTTCACGGCGCTGGCCGCACAGCCCGCCCAGGCGCACGGGGCGCCGACGGACCCGGTGAGCAGGACGTTCGCCTGCTCCCCCGAGGGCAGGGGCGCGGCGCGGTCGGCGGCGTGCCGGGCGGCTCGGGCCGCCAATGGTCCGGAGGCGGCGGACTGGGACAACCTGCGTATCGCGGGCGTGGCGGGCAGGGACCGGGAGCGGGTCCCGGACGGGAAGCTGTGCAGCGGCGGTCTGGAAGCGTACCGGGGGCTGGACCTGGCGCGCGCCGACTGGCCTTCGACGCGGCTGTCGGCCGGGGCCGATCTCACGCTCACCTACCGGTCGACGATCCCGCACACGGGGACCTTCGAGCTGTATCTCACCAAGGAGGGATACGATCCCGCGCGACCGCTGAAGTGGTCGGACCTGGAAGCGAAGCCGTTCGCCACGGCCAAGGACCCCGCGCTGGTCGACGACGCGTACCGCATCAAGGCCACGCTGCCCGCCGACCGGACCGGCCGTCAGCTGCTCTATACGATCTGGCGGAACACCAGCACTCCGGACACCTACTACTCCTGCTCCGATGTGGTGCTGGGCGCCGGGGCCCGCTCGTCGGAGGCCCCCTCGTCGGAGGCCGCCGCGGCGCCGTCCCGGGCCGCCGCGGCGCCGTCCCGGGCCGCCGCGGCGCCGTCCCGGGCCGCCGCCTCGCCGTCCCAGGACGCCTCAGCGGCCTCCCGCGCCGCCTCCGCCACTTCCGCCACCTCCGCCACCTCCGAGGAGGACGACGGCGGCAGCACTCCGGTGCTGCTCGCCGGTGGTGCGTCCGTGCTGGTGCTCGGCGCGGGTGTCGCCGCCACCGTACGGCGGCGACGCCCGAGCCGCTGACGAGCTGCTGTCACCGGTAGCCGTGGCGGGCCGTGACATGGCGCGGGTAGTAGCGCTCGTCGGGCGCGGGCCGGTACTCCTTCCAGCGCGGGGTGTCGCCGGTGGGCTGGTCGCCGAGGACGGTCACCCGCTGTCCCCTGCGGGGTTCGGTGTAGTCGTTGACGGCCAGGTGCTGGGTGGCACGGTTGTCCCACATCGCGACGGCGCCGGGCTGCCAGCGGTAGCGGCAGTTGAACCGGGGCGACTCGGAGTGCTCGAAGAGGTACTGCAACAGGGCGTCGCTCTCCGGGCGGCTGAGCTGCGGAATGTGCGAGGTCCACATACGCGTCACGTACAGGGAGCGCCTGCCGGTCTCGGGGTGGACCCGCACCACCGGGTGTTCGGCGGAGTGCTCGCCGGTCTGCGGTGTGTTGAGGACATGGACGGCGGTGAGCCCGTCGAGGAGTTCGCGCATCGGCTCGGAGAGCGTCTCGTAGACCAGGTACTGGTTGCTCCACATGGTGTCGCCGCCGGAGGCGGGACACACCTGCAGATGGAGGATGGAGGCGACCGGCGGATTGGGCTGGAAGGTCACGTCGATATGCCACTCGTCGGCCTTGGCACCCTGGTCCGCGTCCAGGACGACGATCTCGGGATGGCCCTCGACCTTCGGCAGGAACGGATGGACCTCCAGCTCCCCCAGCCGCCGCCCCAGGGCGATATGCGCCTCGGGGGTGAGGTGTTCCTGGTCCGGGAAGAAGACCACGAGGTGCTTGAGCAGCAACTCGTGGACGCGCTCGAAGAGTTCATCGGTGAGCTCGGTCAGATCGACACCGCGGATCTCCGCGCCGAGTGCTCCGGAGACGGGGGTCACCATCAATTCGGAAGTGGGCATGCGGTAAACCGTCCTCACATGGGTTGCGGTCGGCCGGCCGGGGCGGTCGGCACTCGGTGGGCGCGCGGATCGGGGAGGAGACCGAGCTGCTGCAGCCGGTCCAGCGGGGTCAGCGGGCGCGGGCCGAGGCCCGACATGTTGTGGGTGACGGTGTGCAGCAGCCGGGGGTTGGCGCCGGTGTGACGGACGGCCCGGCGTCCGAGGACCCGGCCGCGCCACGACAGATCGGTGACCATCCGCGCCGCGTTGCCGCTGGTCCTGGCCGCCTGGGTGAGAAGGGGCAACTGCCGCTCGTGGTAGTCGCGCAGGGCGGCGTCCACCACCGCGGCCGACATCCCGCCCATACGCTCCAGCTGGCCCGACAGCCGCTCGGCGAGGGCACCGGCGCTGGTGATGGCGGTGTTCATGCCCTGCGCTGCCATCGGATGGACGGCGTACGCGGCCTCGCCGACCAGCGCCAGTCCGCGGCCGGCCAGCCGGGGCGACAGCAGCCGTCCGACGGGCAGCGTCTGGCGGCTGTCGAGATGGGCGAGCAGGGACGCGGTGAGCGGCTCCAGGGCGGGCACCTGGGACAGCGCCCGGGCGGCCCAGTCGGCCAGTCCCCCACGTGCCGTGACGCCGCGCAGCTCATCGGGCCCGGCCTGGAGGTAGAGCCGCAACCGGCCGCCCGGCAGCGGATAGAGCAGCCGCAGCCCCCGGTCGGTGACATACGCGGAGAAGTCGTCGGCCCGCGCGGCCGCGTCGGCGTCGCCGATGTCGAAGGAGACCAGCCGGTGCGGATAGTCGGCCCGTTTGGCCTCGATACCCGCCCAGGACCGCAGCCGTGAGGAGATGCCGTCGGCGGCGACCACGAGCGGTGCCCGCTGCTCGTAGACCCTGCCGCCTTCGGCCAGCCGCAGCCCGGTGATCCGGCCGGAGTCGTCGCGCAGCGGCGCCTCCGCGCGGACGCCCCGGCGCAGTTCGACACCCGGCCCGAGGCTCTCGGCCAGGGCGGCGAGGATGACGGTGTGGTCATGGGCCAGCAACCACTGGTCGGGGGCGGGCAGTTGGCCGTAGTCGAGGGACATCAGCGCGGTGCCTCGCGGATCGCGGACGACCAGCCGTCCGAGCCGGACCGCGCCCTGCGCGTCGAGCCGCTTCTCCACGCCCCAGGAGCGCAGCAGGCGCAGCGCGCCCGGCTGGAGCACCTCTCCCTTGGCGATCGGGCGGACCTTCGGCTGCTTGTCGACCACCAGGACGTCCAGCCCGAGGCCGCCGAGCGCGCGGGCCGCCGCCAGACCGCCAACGCCCGCCCCGCACACGAGCACATCGGGGCTCATTTCCGGCCTCCTTCGCCGATGCCGGGGGTGCCGGGTGTGCCAGGGGTGCCGGGGGTTGTGCCCGTTGGGCCGGCTGCGCCCGTGGCTTCCGCCGCTTCCGCGGAGCGGTAGTGGGCGAGGGCCCGCAGTGCCAGGCCCGCCGCGATGCCGTCGTCGGCGTAGCGGGCACAGCCGCGGACGTACTCGTTGACCGGGCCCGGGGTCCAGCCGCCGTCCGCCCGCTGGGCGTCGACGAGCCATCGGGCCGCCGCCGCGAGGGCCGGGTCGGCCGGGCTCAGCCCGGCGGCCAGCAGCCCGCGCAGCGCCCAGGCGGTCTCCTCGACGGTGCCCGGCCGGGTGCCCTCGCCCGTGCTCCACGAGCCGTCGGGGTGGCGGGTGCGCAGCAGCCAGTCCCTGGCCCGGGCCGCCGCCCGGTGGTGTTCCCCGGTGCGGCCCGCCCGGCTGAGCGCCTCCAGCGCCGCGGCGGTGCCGGGGGTGCCGCCGCGGTACCACATGGCCTCGAACGATCCGTCGGGGCGCTGGCGACCGAGCAGCCAGCGCACCGCCTTGGCCACGCGCGGGTCGTCGGCCCCGGCCCCGGAGTCGAGCAGGGCGCCCACGACCTTCGCGGTCATCTGGGGGCAGGGTCCGAAGCCGCCGGGTTTGCTGTTCCGTACGGCGAGGCTCCAGGACCCGGCCGCGTCCTGGGTGGCGGTCAGCCACCCCAGTCCGGCACGGACATGACGGTCGTCCGCGCCGCCGGGCAGCTTCAGCAGGATGGCGCTGGACTCGGCCGTCTCCAGGGCCATCGGCCAGCTACGGGGGCTGGAGAACCCCCAGTAGCCCGCTGGGCAGCCAAGGGCGTCGAACGGCTCGGGCTGCTGGTGGCGTTGGAGCATCTCGCGGGTGCCGATCAGCTGCGGGTCGTCGGCGTGACCGGCTTCGATCAGCGCGGCGGTGGCGAAGTTCGTCCAGGTCACGTCGAGGGGCATCAGATCCCAGGAGCCGTCGGGGTTCGCCGCCGAGCGGAGCCAGCGGGCGGCGGCGCGGACCAGGCCCGGCGCCTGGCCGGAGCGGGCGAGGCCGAGGCAGATGAGTCCGGTGAGCCAGGGGTCGGTGCTGAACCCGCCGGTGGCGCCCTCTCGTTCGTACGCGTCGTGGACGATCGCCAAAGCCCTGGGCCGGGCCAGCCGGTCCAGGGCGCGGCCGGCCGGGCCGCGGCGTCGGTGAGCGGACTGGGCGAGCGCCTGGCTCGCGTAGATCGGCAACCGCAGGCTCAGCAGGCGGCGGCTGAGGCCGGGGAAGAGCAGCAGTTCCAGGGGGAGCCGTCGCTGAGCACCCTCGTGGGGCAGTCCGGCGAAGGTGTGGAACTGGCGGATGAGGGCGGTCATCGCGGGTTCCGGGACGGCCCCGGAGCCGCCGAGCTCGTCGAACCGGGCCCGTGCGGCGTGTACGGCCGACGCCGCCCGGCGGGGGGCGAGCAGGTGGAGCGCCGCGGCGGCGAGCGCGGTGGTGAGGGGTTCGGTGGGCACCCCGCGCATGGCCCAGCCGCCGTCGTCCCGCTGGGTCTCGCACAGCCAGGTGACACCGCGCTCGATGGTCTCGGCCGAGCCCTCCGGATCGGCGAAGTGGAGTGCGGTGAGGGCTCCGGCGGTGTTCAGCGGGGAGGCGTGGTGCGCGCCGAAGACGAAGGCGCCGTCGTCGCGCCGGTGGGCGAGGAGCGCCTCGGTACCGGCGGTGACGGCCGTGCCGACGCTCTCGGTCAAGGCGGAAGCGGGCATGGGAGCGGACCCTTCTGCTGGTGGCGCGCGGTGTTTCAGGGGCGTGGACCGGGGAGGGTGGGCCCGCCGTCGGCCAGGGGGGCGGGGAATTCATGCCGGGACCGCATCCGGCTCTGGGTGATGACGCTGACCGTGAGGAGCGGCGTCAGCAGCGCCAGGGCGGGCGCCGTGCCGGCGCCCGCGGCCACCACCGCCGCGGCCAGCACCAGGCGTTCGGCGACGAGGACGGCGTGGGCGCGCAGGGCCAGCGCGGGGGCGAGGTGCCCCGGTGACCGCAGCAGCAGCCCGAAGGCGCCCGCGCCGCACAGCGCCGCCGCCGACAGCAGCACGAGATAGCCGGCCGTGTCCCCCGGCACCAGCCCGGTGGCGGCGCAGGCCACCGCCACGGCGGCCAGATACAGTGCGGCCGCGGTGTGGGTGGCGCGCCGGACACCCTGGCGTACCGGCACGGTGGCGTAGCCGCCCTCGCGGTCGCCGTCGACGTCGCGGAGGGTGCCGACGAGGTTGGACGCGGTGTCATGGGCCAGGAAGACCAGGGCGAAGGGCAGCGCCCGCCACGGTGGCCACGGCTGGACGGCCATCGCGCCGAAGAGCACGGTGAGCGCGGTCAGCACGCCCCGTATGAGATTGCCCGACAGGCCACGTCCCTTGAGGACCCGGCTGTAGGCCACGATGCCCGCCATGGCGGCGGCGGCCACGGCCACGGCGCGCCAGTTGGCCCACAGGGCCAGCGCGGCCACGGCGATGGCGCAGCCGATGCCCGTGGCCACGGCGGCTCGTGGGCTCAACCGGCCGGAGGGGATGGGTCGTTGGGGCTTGCTGAGCGCGTCGAGGTCACGGTCGTAGTAGTCGCCGAGATAGTGGCCGGCGACCCAGCCGAGGGTCGGCGCGGCCCAGGCCACCAGCAACTGCCCCGTGGTGGGGTGTGATCCGGCGAGGGTGGCTCCGGCGAGGCCGACCAGCCCGGGATACCACAGGGTGTACGGGCGCCAGGTCTGCAGATGGGCCAGGAGTGCGGTGCGCGGGGCCGCCACGGTGTCACCGGTCCCGGCTGACCGACAGATCGGCCACCGCCGCGAGTACGGCGGTGGCCCGGGAGCGGGGCAGCTCCGCCAGACAGGACTTGGCCCGGTCCGCCTGGGCGGTGGCCTGGTCCCGCGCGGCGTCGAGCGCACCGGTGGTCTCCAGCAGTTCGTGCACCGTCCGCAGCGCGTCGGCGGCGGGCAGGGCGCCGCCGAGCGCCGCCTCCAGCCGGGCACGGCCCGGGGCGCCGGCCATGGCGTGGCAGAGCAGGACGGGGAAGGTGGGGCGGGCGGCCGCGATGTCGCTGAGGGCGGACTTGCCGGTGGTACGGGGGTCGCTGGTGTACGGCAGCAGGTCGTCGTGCATCTGGAAGGCCAGCCCCAGATGTTCGGCGTAGGCGGTGAGCGCGTGCTGCTGGGCGGGGGTTCCGCCGCCCAGGATCGCCCCGCCCCGGCAGGCGGCCCGGAACAGCGCCCCGGTCTTCAGGGAGCTCATGGTGAGATACCGGTCGAGTCCGCAGCCGAGGTCGCCGCGGAGTTCGCCCTCCATCGCCTGGCCGCGGCACAGGTCGACGCCCGCCCGGGCGAAGACCCGCACGGCGCCGAGGACCCGGCCCGGCGGCAGCCCGCCGGCCTCTTCGGCGCCGTCGGTGAGCACGCCGAACATGCCCAGCATCAGGGCGTCCCCGGTCACGATGGCGTCGGCGGTGCCGTAGCGCGCCACGACGGACGGACGGCCCCGCCGCATGCTGTCACCGTCGATGACATCGTCGTGGACGAGGGATCCCACATGGAGGTACTCCACGCTCAGCGCGGCCGGGACGACGGCCGGTCCGCCGCCGCCCACCGCCTCGGCCGACTCCATGAGCAGCAGCGGGCGCAGCAGCTTCCCCGCCGGGAGCAGGGCGTACCGGGAGATCTGGTGGAGGCGTTCGGCCTCCGGCGGCCAGCGCCGGTCGAGCTCGCGCAGCAGGAGCTCCATGGTCGGCGCGGCCTCCGCCAGCGGGTCGGCCACATCGGTGACCGCGACGTCGGGCGGCGTCATACGGACGCCTCCCGGTACTTCCCGGCAAGCTCCGCGAACGCCTGGTTGGCGGCGGGCTCGGCGACGGTCACCCGTACCCCTTCGCCCGGTTTGCCGCACACCACCACGCCGTGGTCCGCGCAGAACTGGGTGAAGCGCTCCACACCGGAGGTCATGGGCAGCCACAGGAAGTTGCCCTGGCTCGCGGGCGCCTCCCAGCCCTGGTCGAGCAGGGTCCGATGGAGCCGGTCGCGCTCCTCGGCGGTCTCGGCGCACTGCCGGAGCACCTGCTCGTGGGCGCCGAGCGCGGCGATGGCGGCCTCCTGCGCCACGGCGCTCACCCGGTAGAAGGGCAGCACCGAACGGAGCGGGGCGAGCACGGGCTCATGCGCCACGAGATAGCCGACCCGCAGGCTGAGCAGCCCGTACGACTTGGAGAACGTCCGCACCACACAGACCCGTTCATCGGCGCGGTGCAGTGCGATGCCGTCGGCGACGGCGCCGGGGTCGGCGAAGTCCCGGTATGCCTCGTCGATGACGACGGTGACATGTGCGGGGAGCCGGTCGAGGAAGCGCAGGATGCGCTCCTGGTCCAGCGCGGTGCCGGTGGGGTTGTTGGGGGTGCACAGCAGGACCATGCGGGTGCGGTCGGTGACGGCGTCGGCCATCGCCTTCAGATCGTGGTCGTATCCGGCGAGCGGCACCCGGACGGTGGTGGATCCGGCGTTGGCCGCCATCATCGGGTACGCCTCCCACGAGGGCCAGGCGTGCACCGTGTCCGTATCCGGTCCGGTGAGGGTGGAGAACAGCTGCTGGAGCAGCGCGCCGGAACCCGGTCCGGCCAGCACATGTTCCGGGCGCACTCCCAGATGTCCGGCGAGGGCCTGACAGAGCCCGGTGCCGAGGGCATCCAGGGTACGGTGGGCGGTCCGCGCGGTGCGCAGGACGGCGTCCACCACTTCGGGGAGCGGGGGGTGAACGGTTTCGTTGAGCGACATCTGGTGGAAGGGATTGTTCTCCGCGACCACCGGAGTCATGCGATTCCAGCCATCATGCATCGGGCACCATCCATCCATTCCAGCGGGGGATTCGGGCGGAGGGAGGAATGTCACCGCGCCCGGTTCCCCTGGCCGGTCCGGCCGGATTGGTGGGGAGGAAACCGTCGTGGGCGGGCTGTGACCGTACGGTCAGCCAGTGCGGGTGGGGCCGTGTCCGATCGGTCAGTTCAATGAGCGGGTGCGGGCGAAATCCGTCACCATGATTTTGACGGCCTCTCGATCACGCGTCCAATTAGAGTCTTACGGGAATTGATAAACGATTTTTATCGTCCTGTAGTGATCGATCTTCGCCAGCTCACCGTACTCGCTGAGGTCTGTCGCGCCGGCTCGTACAGCGCCGCGGCGGACCGTCTCGGTTACACCCAACCGGCCATCAGCTATCACATGCGCGCGCTGGAACGTGCCGTGGGCGTGCCGCTCACGGTCAAGGCGGGACGGGGGGTACGGCTCACGCCCGCGGGTCACAGACTCGCCGAGCGCGCCCAGGACGTGCTGGCCGGGCTGCGGGATGTGGAGAACGAGTTCGAGGCGCTCGCCGCGCGCACCCGTGGCCGGGTGCGGATGTCCTCGGTGCAGAGCGTCTGTGTCGCCGTGCTGCCCGCGGCGCTGGCCAGGCTGGGCGCCTCCCGTATCGAGGTGGAGGTGGAGCTGGGCCAGACCGACTCCCATGACGCGTACCGGCTGCTGGACACGGGCGAGACCGATCTGGCGATCGTCGCCGACGATGAGACCGGCGACGCCTCGGGGACCGCGCACACCCCGCTGCGCCGGGTCCCGCTGCTGGTCGACCGCCGCCATGTGCTGCTGCCGCGGGGTCATGCGCTCGCGGGGCGGCGCAGCGTCCGCCTGGCCGATCTGTCGCGGGAGCGGTGGATCCTGGAGCGGGACCGCGAGCGGCTGCTGCGGCGCTGCGCGGAGGCGGGGTTCGAGCCCCGGGTGGTGACCACGACCGATGACCAGGCGACGACCCTCGGCCTGGTGGGCGACGGGGTGGGCATCGCCCTGATGGACGGCCTCGGTCTGCTCCCCCGGCCCGATCCGCGGGTCGAGCCGCGTCCGCTGGACGACTGGCCCCGGCGCCATGTCTGCGCGCTGCTGCGACCGGAGGCCGCGCGGGTGCCCGCGGTGGCCGCCTTGCTGGAGGCGCTGCGGGCGGTGGCCGTCGAGCAGTCGGGGGAGGTCGCCGAAGCGGCGACGGTCTGATGCCGGAGCTATCTCATCCGCACGCCGGATTTACCTCATTATCCGCGCACCGGAGCAGCTCTCTCATCCGGGGCCGGCCAGGCTCAGGGCCCGGGCGCCGGGGGCGCAGCTCTCGCGGAGGGCGGCCAGTTCGGCGGGCGGCAGGGTCGCGGCGGCCGTGCCCCGGCGGTCGCCGTCGAGCAGGGCGCTTCCGGCCGCCAGCCACTCCGGGAGGGGTTCCACGCCGAGGTGGTGGGCCAGCCGGGTGAGCTCGCGCTCGGGCGCGTCGAGCAGGCTCTCGTACGACAGGGACATCCGGATCGCGGCGGGGAGCTGGGACAGCTGCGCCAGCCCCTCCACGATCGTGTGCGACCACAGTCGGCCGAACTCGGCGACGGGTACGGACCGTTCGTACAGCGGACGCAGATCGGCGTCATCGTCGCTGAGCAGCGCCTCGAGACCGGCCGGAAGGTCCTCGGTGGTCTCGGCGCGCTCCGTCATCAGCTGGATCAGCCGGAATCCGGGGTGGCGGCTCATGGAGAGCGCGCAGTCGGCGCCGTCCCGGTGCAGGTGGACGAACCGGGCCTCGGGAAAGACCTCCCGCAGCCGGGACACCGACCGCAGCGAGTAGCCGGAGCGCTCCACGACGGCCCGCCCGCCGAACCGCTCCCCCAGCAGGCCGAACAGCGCCCGGTAGTGATCGGCCACCGGGGCGGCGGGCCGCCGGGACAGCTCCGGCTCCAGCGCGTCGAACAGCGCGTCGGGGTCGTCGGTGAGATGCGGCAGCGTCATCATGCACAGGGCCGGAATGCCACCGCCCGCCACCGAGAACCGCCCCTTGACATGCGGATACCGATACTCCGGCAGCGCGATGCCATCGCGGATGACGCGGTTGGCGAACGACCTGGGGGTGGCGAGGATCCGCCAGAACTCCGCCCCGGTCAGCGGCGCCTCGGGAAGCGCGTCCGGCTCCAGTGCGGCGATCAGCTCGCTCACGCTGAGCAGATCCGGGTGCAGCCGCAGGACCCGGGACAGAGCGGTCGAACCGCATCGTCCGGTCCCCACGACGAAGGTCAGCGGCCGTAACGTCACCCCAGGTGCCCCTTCCGTCTCGACAACTACCGGCCTTCTCTACCCATCGCCGCCACCGCGCATCCCCGGCCACTTTCGTCGTCACGGGTGGGTCCGCCGTCACGGGTGAGGTCCGCCCGCACTCTTGAGGTCGGCTCTGCGTGGCCGTACGTTCCACCGGACGGCCACCGCAGGACACACCCCCCACACCGCGGGGTCCGACACTGGGTCCGTCACCGCACCTTCAAGACCTTGGAGGAGCCATGCCCGCACCTGTGTTCAGCCGCCGTCACGGTATGCGCGTCGCGGCCGCGACGGCCGCCGCGCTTCCGCTCGCCTCCCAGCCGCAGTACGTGGCCACGGCGGCCGCCGCCCCGGTCGCCCCCGCCGACGGTTCGCGGCTGGCCGTCATGACCTTCAATCTGCGCTACGCCGGCGACAGCGAGCCCAACTCCTGGGGCCGGCGCCGCCCGGTCATGCGGGAGCTGCTGCGCCGGGCCCGGCCCCATCTGCTGGGCACTCAGGAGGGGCTGTACGGCCAGCTACGCGATATCGCCCACGACCTCGGACAGCGCTACGCGTGGATCGGCACCGGACGGATGGGGGGCAGCCGCGACGAGTTCATGGCCGTCTTCTACGACACCGGGCGGCTCGAGCCCGTGGAGTACGACCACTTCTGGCTGTCCGACACCCCGAATGTGATCGGCTCCAACACCTGGGGCGGGGCCGTGGTCCGGATGGTCACCTGGGTGCGCTTCCACGACCGGCGGACCGGCAAGGAGTTCTACGCCCTCAACACCCATCTGGACCACCGCAGCCAGAACGCCCGTGAGCGCGCCGCCGCTCTGATCACCGAGCGGCTCGGCGGGCTGGACTCCGCGCTCCCGCGCATCGTGACCGGTGACTTCAATGTGGCGGCCCATGGCAACCCGGTCTACGACGCCATGCTGAACGGCGACACGCTGGTGGACTCGTGGGACACCGCCGAGCGGCGCGGCCCGCTGTACGGGACGTTCCACGGCTTTGGCCCGCTGGTCCCGGACGGCGACCGGATCGACTGGATCCTGACCTCACCCGGTGTGCGCACCCACCACGCCGTCATCGACACCTACTCCGGGGACGGCCAGTACCCCAGCGACCATCTGCCGGTGCGGACCATCCTGGAGTTGTGACGCGAGGCGCCCGCGCCGAATGCCGTGATGCCGTCGATCCGCTCCCTCTCCCGGGGGCGGATCGAGCGGTTCGCCGCGCGGCGCGCCGTCCCCGCCGCGTTCGCAGGCCGTGCTCAGCGGCTGGATGCCGCGTCGGAGATCCCCCGCAGCCGCAGCAGGGCGGCCACGGCCAGCAGGGCCACACAGCCCGTGAAGATGAGCCCGGCGGAGCGCAGCCCGACCGCGAGCGACAGCGCCCCCACGCCGATCACCGGAATCGAGATCCCCAGATACATCAGCACGAACAGGGCGGAGGTGACCTCGGCGCGCCGGTCGGCCGGGCTGCGCTCGGTCACCACTCGTACGGCGGCGAGGAACGACAGCCCCTGCCCCGTCCCCGCGATCACGGCGCCCAGCACCAGCAGCGCCAGCGACGCGATCGCCAGCGAGACCGCGATGGCCGCCATACCGGCCACCAGCACCGCGCACCCGCCGGGCAGCGACCGCCCCGGGCCCAGCCGCCGCCCCAGCACCTGCCCGGCGACCGAGGCGGCGAACACGGAGAACACCACGGCACCGGCCACCGCGAGATTGTTCTCCCCCTCCACCTCACTCAGGAACGTGGGCGACACGGAGGTGAACAGGCCCAGCGTGGAGAAGCCCGCGAACCCCGCCATGGCCGCGGCCGCGAACGTCGCGCGCATCTCCTTGGGCACCCGCAGCCGCTGCGGCCTCAGCGGCGGACGTCCCCGGGTCCGTACGGTCTCCGGGAGAGCGAGCACCACGGCGGCGGCCACCGCCACCAGCACCAGGTCCACCACGAACACCAGCTTCAGCGGCGCCGGGGCGTACTGCGCCAACAGGCCCGCCAGCAACGGGCCCACACCGAGACCGCCCAGGTTGGCCCCGGTCGCGAGGAGGGTGGCGGCACGGCGCCGGCGCTCGGGGGCCAGCTCGATCACCATCACGGTGGCGGTGCCGGTGGCCAGACCGGCGGACAGCCCCGACAGGGTGCGGCCCGTGAACAGCTCCGGCAGTCCGCCGGCGAGGAGGAAGCACACCGCGCTCAGGCCCGACAGCGCCAGCGCGGCCAGCAGGACGGGCCGCCGCCCGATGAAGTCGGACATACGTCCGAGCAGCAGTAGCGCGACGATGACCCCCGCCGCGTACACGGCGAAGATCACCGTGACCATGAACGAGGAGAAGCCGAACTCCCGCTGATAGAGCGAGTAGAGCGGGGTGGGCAGCGTCGTACCGCACATCGTGACCACGAAGGCGTAGGCGGCCGCGAGGAACGGCCATCCCCTCTCCACGTCGCTGCGGCTTTCCATACGACCCGATTTCACCACAAATCACACGTCCGTCAAATGCGGTGGCGCGCCGCCGCCTTCCTGGCGGGTTACGTGCGGTAGCGGGGCATCCCGTCATTCGGCCCTGATCGCATGCGGCAGGATGGCACCTCACGCCGGAGCCGTACACATGTACGCCCGGCACAGCCCGTACAACCCAGGCACGAGCAGGTGACAACGTGATCCCACAGAACTCCAGACCGGAGGCCGCGCCGACGACCGCGGGCCACACGGCCGGTTCTGACGCGCTTTCCGGCATAGCGGACGGTGGCCGATGAACCGGGGCCTGACGTTGCACGATGTCATCGTCGTCGGGGCGGCACTGGTCTGCGGCGCGGCCGGTGGTGTGCTGTTGCGCGTGGCACTTCGCTGGCTGGGTGAGCGGGCCCGCTCCACCCGGTGGAGCGGCGACGACATCATCGTCGACACACTGCGCACACTGGCGCCGTGGGCGTCGATGGCCGCGGGTGTCGCCGCCGCGGCCGCCGCGCTGCCGCTGACCGCCACGGTCGGCCATGACGTCAATCAGACGCTGAAGGCCGTGTTGATCCTGGTCAGCACGGTCACCGCGGCGCGGGTGGTGGCCGGTATGGTGCGCTCGCTGGCGCTGTCCCGCTCCGGGGTGGCGGGAACGGCCACCATCTTCGTCAACATCACGCGGATCGCGGTCCTGGCGATGGGCGTGCTGATCCTGCTGGAGACGCTGGGCGTCTCGATCGCACCGCTGCTCACCGCCCTGGGCGTGGGCGGTCTGGCGGTCGCCCTGGCCCTGCAGGACACCCTGGCCAATCTCTTCGCGGGGGTGCACATCCTGGCCTCCAAGACGGTGCAGCCCGGCCACTACATCCGGCTCAGCAGCGGGGAGGAGGGCTATGTGGTCGACATCAACTGGCGCAACACGGCGGTGCGGCAACTGTCGGACAATCTCGTCATCATTCCGAACGCCAAGCTGGGCAACACCATCATGACCAACTTTCACCAGCCCGAGCAGCAGATGTCGGTCATGGTCCAGGCAAGGGTCGGCTACGGAAGCGATCTGGACCATGTCGAGCGGGTGACCATCGAGGTCGCCGGGAAGGTGATGTCCGGGGTCGAGGGCGGGGTCGTCGACCACGAGACGAGCGTGCGCTTCCACACCTTCGGAGAGTCCGGCATCGACTTCTCGGTGTTTCTGCGGGCCCTGGAGTTCAGCGACCAGTACCTCATCAAGCATGAGTTCATGAAGGAGCTGCACCGTCGGTTCCGCGCCGAGGGCATCGAGATCCCGCTGCCCACGCGTACGCTCGTCCTGCCCGACCAGGACCGGCTGCCGCTGCCGGACCGTACGGCGATCTGACGCCGTCAGGGCAGCAGCCGCCGCTCGGTGGCCACCGCCACCGCCCCGGCCCGGGTCTCTACCCCCAATTTCCCGTAGATCCGACCCAGATGGGTCTTGACCGTGGCCTCGCTGATGAACAGGGCCCGGGCGATCTCCCGGTTGCCCAGGCCACGGGCCAGTTGCCGGAGGATGTCGCGCTCCCGCTCGGACAGTCCGGGGCGCGGGCTGCGCATCCGGGCCAGCACCCGGTCGGCGACCGGGGCGGACAGGGCGGTACGGCCGGAGGCGGCGTTGCGGATCGCCGCGAACAGCTCCTCCGGCCGCTCGGCCTTGAGCAGATAGCCGGTGGCCCCGGCCTCGATGGCACGGGTGATGTCGGCGTCGGTGTCGAACATGGTGAGCACCAGGACACGGGGCGCGGGCGGGCCGCCGGAGACCAGCCGCCGGGTGGCGGTCACCCCGTCCATGCCCTCCCCGAGCTGCAGATCCATCAGCACCACATCGGGCCGGAGCGGGGCGGCCATGGCGAGGGCCTCCTCGCCACTGCCCGCCTCGCCGACCACCTCGATGCCGTCGGTGCTGGCCAGCAGCGCCCGCAGCCCGGCCCGCACCACGGCGTGGTCGTCGCAGAGCAGCAGCCGGATGGCGGGAGCGGGCGGGACCGGGCTCGCCGCGGGGCCGGACGACGGGGACGGGGCCGCGTCCCCGCTCGCGGCGGCGCCGGACGACGGGGATGGGATCGGGCTCATGCCGTGGCCTCCACGGGACGGTCGGGGACGAGGACGGGAAGGGGCTCGACGGGGATCGCGGCCGAGACGACGGTCCCCTCGCCCGGTGCGGACTCGACGGTGAGCGTGCCACCCAGTTGCCGCACGCGGACCCGCATGGCCGGCAGCCCGTGTCCGCGCGACCGGTCGGCTCCGGGGTCGGGGACGGCGTCGGTGTCGAAGCCGCGGCCGTCATCGGCGATGTCCAGACAGATCTGGTCGCCCATGCAGGTCAGGGTGAGCGCGGCCCGGCTCGCCCCGGCGTGCTCCCGCACATTGGCCAGCGCGCCCTGGGCGATGCGCAGCAGCGCCGCCGCCACCCGCTCGGGCAGCGGCCCGAGGGGTCCGTCGAGGTGGAAGTCCACCGTCTGCCCCGCGCCGCTCTCCCGCTCGGCGAGCGCGCCGAGCGCCTGGGCCAGGGAGCGCTCGGCGAGGTCGGCCGGGGCCAGGTCCTGGACGAACCGACGGGCCTCGGCGAGGCTGCGGGAGGCGATCTCCGCCGCGTCGCGCATATGGCCTCGGGCCGCCTCCGGGTCCGTCTCCCAGGTGCGGTCGGCGGCCTGCAGCAGCATCCGCTGGCTGGACAGGCCCTGGGCGAGGGTGTCATGGATCTCCGAGGACAGCCGCTGACGCTCGGCCAGGATTCCGGCCCGCCGCTCGGTTGCGGCCAGATCGCGGCGGGTGCGGACCAGATCGTCGATCAGCACCCGCTGCCGCGCCGACTGGCGCCGCAGATGAATGAGGACGGCGGCGGCCACGGCGGCGATGGCGGGCGGCGCGATCAGCGCGTTGGGGTCGAAGCCGTCGTGCATGAACCGCAGTTTCGAGGCGACGACGAGCGCGGTGAGCACGGCGGCCAAGGGCACCGCGAACCGGGTGGGCAGCGTGTGCAGACCGGTGAAGAAGAGCGGCATGGCGCACCATGCGGCGCTCGGCGCGAGGACCAGCAGCGCGACCCATGCGGCCAGCACCGCTGTCAGCCAGACCAGATAGCGGCCGGAGGGCCGGCCGCCAGGGCTCGGCGCGGGCGCCGGCCACCGGCCGGGCAGATAGAGCGTGCCGAAGGCCACGAAGAGGGCGACGACCCAGCCGTTCGGCGAGGTGCCGGTGTCCCGGATCAGATAGCGGACCAGCGAGGCGCCCAGCAGCAGGAAGAACGCGATGTGCAGAACCGCCGTCAGCCACCGCTCATCCGGATCGTCCGGCCCGTCGGTCCCGGACCGCCCGGACCATGCCGACCACATCGCCGACCACGGCGCCCATCCTGACCGCCCGACCGCCCTGACCGCCGACCGCACCCCGGCCCCTCCCTGCTCTCCGGATTCGCTCCGGACCTCTTCGCTTCGCTCCGGACTCTCCGGTTCTTCTGGGATCACTCCCTCAGCCAGTCCTAACGCGCCCGGCCGGACGCCGCATCATCCGATCGGTTGATACGGCGATCACCCGGACCGCGTCCGGACCGGGACCGCTCCGCCGATCCGCGCCGCCGCCACGGCGCCGAGGCTGGTACCGACAACAGCGACGCGGGAACGCATGGTCCGCCGCGTCCGTACCACGACCACGAGAGAGTCCACATGCCCGCCAAGAACCTCGGCGTCAACCGCTCCGCCCTCGGCCACCGGGTCTCCTACGCGCTGCGCCACCCGCACCGCGTACCGCGCCATCTGATCCGCGCCACCCGGGACGCCTGGCTGCGCTACCGCTACCCCGACCACGTCGCGTACTACCGCGCGGTGATGCGGTCCGACACCCGCACCAGCCCGGAAGCGGCGGTCGGCAGCCGCAGCCATGAACGGTGGCTGGCGCTGGGCGCGATGCAGTTCGACTATCTCCTCGGCCACGGTCTGCGGCCGGAACACCGGATGCTGGAGATCGGCTGCGGCAATCTGCGGGCGGGCTGGCGGTTCATCAGCCATCTGCAGCCGGGCCACTACTACGGCGTCGACATCTCGCCCGAGATCCTCACGGCCGCACAGGACACATTGGTGCGCGAGGGACTGCAGGGCCGCCGTCCCACCCTCACCCCCGTCCGCGATCTGACGCTGCGTTTCCTGCCCGACGCCCACTTCGACGTGGTGCACGCGCACAGTGTCTTCTCGCACTCGCCGCTGCCCGTCATCGAGGAGTGCCTGGCCCATGTCGGCCGCGTCATGGCGCCCGGCGGCTGGTTCGACTTCACCTTCGACCGCACCGAGGGCGTCGAACACCAGGTACTGCGGGAGGACTTCTACTACCGCACCGAGACGCTCATCGCGCTGGCGGAGAAACACGGTCTGGCGGCCCGGTTCATGACGGACTGGGAGGAGCTGCCGCACGGCCAGTCGAAGATCCGTATCACCCACCGCGAGGCCGCGCAGACGTCCTGACCCGCCGTTCCTCAGCTGGTGCTCCCTCAGTGGTGGCCGACTATTCGGTGACGCAATACCTGAGGCATATGTTGACGTTCAATCGGGCCTTGAGGTTCCACTGGGATCCTGTGACACACTTCATATCGCAACACAGAGGACAAAATCGTTGCTAGGGAGTGCCGTAGACTTTTAGTACGTACTGTTGCGT
The DNA here is from genome assembly GCF_017592595.1 of Streptomyces sp. NEAU-YJ-81. Taxonomy (NCBI): domain Bacteria; kingdom Bacillati; phylum Actinomycetota; class Actinomycetes; order Kitasatosporales; family Streptomycetaceae; genus Streptomyces; species Streptomyces sp. NEAU-YJ-81. The sequence goes on from NZ_JAGFNO010000004.1 coordinate 413,566, forward strand.
GGTGGATAGACGAATACATGGAGCACCAAGAGGTCACTCATGCAGCCCTTCGTACTGAAGCACGCAATCCCTGCCGAGCGGTCGTCGGTCAGCGTTACCTACGCCTATGACGCCGCCCTGCAGTTGAATGTCCTCTCCGACGGGCGTCCGGCCATCGCCGACCGTGCGGTGCTGCTGGCCACCGGCACAACCACGTCCACAGCTGGTTCGAAGACGCACTTCGACGACTGACCTGCGCATACGTCGATGACGGTACTCATCCTGACCTGTCGCCAGGATGTCACCGCCGACTTGGTGGTGGCAGAGCTGCGCGAACAAGGCGTCCCTCTGGTGCGTTTCGATCCCGCCGACCTTCCGGATCAGGCCGGGCTGTCGGTCGAATTCGATCGCGGTGACTTCACGGGATATCTGTCGACCGAGGGACGCCTCGTCAGCATCCACGGTGTGCGGTCCATCTGGGTGCGCAGACCGGGGCGGCCCGCGGCCCACGCGGCGAATCCATCGGAGTGGCTGACGGCCGAGTGCGGACAGGCGCTCTACGGGATGCTCTACGCGACAACGGCCCGCTGGATGAACCATCCGGCGGCCGCCGAACCGGCCCGGCACAAACCGTTCCAGTTGCGGGTCGCCCAGCACAGCGGTTTCGCCGTGCCCTCGACTCTGGTCACCACCTATCCGCGCGCGGCGCGCGATTTCGCCGTCCAGTGCACGGACATCGTGGTGAAATCCGCGTCCGGTCCGCCGACCGCCGATCCGCCGGTCGCACTGCCTACTACCCGTATCGGACCGGACACGGATTTCTCCGATGTCGCGGCCGGGGCGACCCTTCTTCAGCGGTACATTCCCAAAGCGGCCGACATCCGGCTGATCTGCGTCGGCAGCGAGTTATTCGCCGCACGCAAGACCGCCGCCTCGGGGCAGGTGGACGGGCGCTATGGATGTCATGGACACCGCTGGGAAGCGGTGGATGTGCCCGCCAGAATCGTGCGCGCCGTTCATGAGTACATGGCTCTCACCGGTCTCGCCTATGGGGCCTTCGACTTCGCCGAGGACGCAGATGGCCTTTGGTGGTTCCTGGAGTGCAACCAGGGCGGCCAATTCGGCTTTGTCGAGCTGGAGACCGGTCAGCCCATCGCGGCGGCGGTCGCGTCCTGGCTGGCGGCGCCCGGGGCCGCCCACCGGTGACGACCGGGCCGGAGCACCGTGCCTCCGGAGGCGGCGCGGGTGATCACCGAGCCGGCGTGCGACGGCGGTCCCGTCCCCGTTCGCGCCGGCCCGGGGCGCCCACGAGCACCCCCGCGCACAGACCGTGACGGCCGGCTACGCGGAGGGGCGGCACTGCGCCGGACCGGCCCGTCGGTCGTATGCTGAAGCGAGAGTCCGCGCTACCCAGGGTTTCCCGCCCCTCCCTCAGCGTGGGAGGTTCCGATGACCGTCGCCGACAGCATCCGCCGCCCGACGGACGCGTCCCGCTATGTGCCGATCGCCGAGCACGGTCTGATCGGCGATCTGCGTACCGCCGCGCTCGTCGATACCCGCGGCACCATCGACTGGTACTGCCCGGTCCGGTTCGACGCACCCAGTGTGTTCGCGTCGATCCTGGACGCCGACCGCGGCGGTTCGTTCGGGCTCACACCGGATGTGCCCGCCCGGACGAAGCAGTTCTACTTCCCCGACACCAACATCCTCATCACCCGCTTCTTCGCGGACGACGGGGTCGCCGAGGTCCAGGACTTCATGCCGATCGTGGACGACTCACGCGAGGCGGACCGGCACCGGCTGATCCGCCGGGTGCTGTGCGTGCGCGGATCGCTGCCCTTCACCGCACGGGTGGCGCCCCGGTTCGACTACGCCCGGCAGTCGCATACGGTGCGCACCGAGGAGGGGCTCACGATCTTCGAGTCCCCGGAGCTGTCGCTTGCGCTGACGTCCAGCGTCACGGTGGAGACCGACGGGGCCGATGTGGTGTCCACGTTCAAGCTGGTCGAGGGCGAGGCCGCGGTCTTCGCACTCGACCGGATCGGCGGCACGGTGCAGCCGCGGCACTGTCCGCAGGCGGAGGCGGAGGAGCTGTTCGACGCCACCGTGCGCTACTGGCGGCGCTGGCTCTCGCAGTCCCGCTACCGCGGGCGGTGGCGGGAGATGGTGCACCGCTCGGCGCTCACCCTCAAGCTGCTCACCTACGCGCCGACCGGCGCCATCGTGGCGGCCCCGACGACCAGCCTGCCCGAGCAGATCGGCGGCGAGCGCAACTGGGACTACCGGTATGTGTGGGTCCGCGATGCCGCGTTCTGCATCTACGCGCTGCTGAGGCTGGGCTTCACCCAGGAGGCCGAGGCGTTCGTCCGGTTCCTGTCCGAGGACATCAGCTTCGATGACGGCCCCGGCGGCCCGATGCAGATCATGTACGGCATCGACGGCCGCAGCGAGATCCCCGAGCAGATGCTCCCCCATCTGGAGGGCCATCAGGGCTCCGCCCCGGTCCGGGTCGGCAACGCGGCGGTCCACCAGCTCCAGCTGGACATCTACGGAGCGCTGGTGGACTCCCTCTACCTCTACGACAAATGGGGGCAGCCGCTGGCCAGCGACCACTGGGACACCGTCAGCGAGATGGTCGGCTGGGTCTGTGACAACTGGGACCGGCCCGATATGAGCGTCTGGGAGACCCGCGCCGGCCCGCAGTACTTCCTGTACTCGCAGCTGATGTGCTGGGTCGCGATCGAGCGGGGGATGCGCATCGCCCGCCACCGCGGCCTGCCCGCGGACATGGGCCGCTGGTCGAAGGCGCGCGATGACATCTACCGCCGGATCATGCGCTGCGGCTGGTCGCCGCGGCGGCGCGCCTTCGTGCAGCGCGAGGGCGAGGAGGTGCTCGACGCCTCGGTGCTGATGATGCCGCTGTCCAAGTTCATCTCCCCCACCGACCCCAAATGGCTGTCCACGCTGGACGCGCTGGGCGAGGAGCTGGTGTCCGATTCGCTGGTCTACCGCTACGACCCGACGGTCAGCCCGGACGGGCTGCGCGGTGAGGAGGGCACCTTCTCGATCTGCTCGTTCTGGTACGTCGAGGCGCTGTCCCGGGCCGGACGGGTGGATGATGCACGGCTGGCCTTCGAGAAGATGCTCACCTACGCCAACCATGTCGGGCTGTACGCGGAGGAGATCGGCCGCACCGGTGAGCAGATCGGCAACTTCCCGCAGGCGTTCACCCATCTCGCGCTCATCAGCGCCGCGTTCAACCTGGACCGGGCCCTGGGCTGATCACGCGGGCACGGAGGACCGCTGGATAGAGTGGTCGGCCATGGGGAACGGGGAGGTGCCCGCCGCCGTGCCGGAACACGGCGTCCAGGGCGGCACACAGACCACATGGCAGGCGCCGAGCGCGATCGAGCGGGAGCTGTACGAGGCGAAGGCCCGCGGCGACTGGTCGGCGTACTTCGATGTGCTGGCGCGCGCCGAACTGTTCGTCGCCGATGCCTACTCCCGCCTCCAGGCGCGCCCCGGGACGGTGCTGTTCACCCCGTACTGGTATCCCCAGGTGCAGGCCAACTGCCTGCCCATCTTCACCGAGGGCATGCTCCCCGCGCCCCATCCGGAGACCGTCTATCTCTCCTACTCCCTGGGGTGGTTCGCCACGGAGTGGGAGCCCGGCGACCCGCCGTGGATCGTGGTCAACCCCGGCAGTCCGTGTGAGACGTTCTTCCCGACCTCCCCGGCGCACCGCGCCCTGTGGAGCGGCCACGCCGAGCATGCCGCCGACGGCGAAGGCCGCGCACACGCGCCCATGGAACTGCGCGGGCTGCGGGTGGGCGGGCCGACACAGGGCCCGGTGGCCCATGGACTGGCCTGCGGGGCACTGCTGTTCGTCAAGAACGGCGAGCTGTGGAACGCCATGGCCTACCACGGCGGCGGATACACCCGTGAGCGGAGCCGGCTCAAGGAGTGGTGGGGCATCACCGGCCGGGAGGAGTGGCAGCGCATCCAGGAGCTGCTGCTGGGCGCCGAAATGATCAGCGGTGTCTGGGAGTTCGCGCTCGGGGTGCGCCGCTCCCTGGCCCTGGACTTCGCCGGCCCGGTCGGGGTGGACCACTGGCGGACGGTGGCCGAGCGGGTGCTGCGGCGCACCGCCGCCGAGCCCGGCGAGGTCCGGATCACCCCCGACGGGGTCACCAAGGCGGAGCCCCGGGACAGCGCGGAGGTGGAGGCGCAGGTGGCGGGCGTGCAGCGGCTCATCGGCCGGATCGCCCGCTATGAGGCCAGGTTCCGTGCGGACGGCCTCCTCGCCGAGGGGAAGTTCGTCCGCACGATGGAGGCGTGGGACTACGGGCGGGCCTCGGGGATGGCCCGCTGGGGGCTCGCCGCACGTTTCTGCTCCCTCGACGAGGCCGAGCACGCGGTGCTGCGCGCGGGACGGTCGGCGCAGGCCAATTACCGCTCCTGGGAGGAGTTCTCCGCCGCGTACATCCTCGGGCGGTGTCTCCACTTCGACGACGAGGAGTTCGGTGAGTGGTACGAGGACATGCTCACCGCGCATCGCATCCTCACCACCGATCCGGAGAGCCCCTGGCTCACCCTTCCCTGGAAGTGACCCCGGCGGGACCGGGCGTCACCGGCCGCCGACGCGGTCCTCGGCCAGCACCCGGGCCATGGTGCGCTCGGCCAGGGCGGTGATGGTGACGAACGGGTTGACGCCGATGGAGCCCGGAATGAGGGATCCGTCGGTCACATAGAGGCCGTCGTAGCCGGTCACCCGGCCGTACGCGTCGGTGGCCCGGCCCAGGACACAGCCGCCCAGTGGGTGGTAGCAGAAGTCGTCGGCGATGGCCCGGGTGTCGCCGAAGAGGTCATAGCGGTAGATGGTGGCGTTGGCGGAGTTGACGCGGTCGAAGAGCGCCTTGGCCGCGGCGACCGAGGGCGCGCTCTGGGCGCGGGTCCAGTTGAGCACGGTGGTGTCCTTGGCCGCGTCATAGGTGAAGGTGGCACGCTCGGGGTTCCGGGTGATGGCGAGGTAGAGGCTGACCCAGGTCTCGAGGCCGGCGGGCAGCGGGGCGATCTCGGCGAAGACCGGGTTGGCGGTGTTGGACCAGTCGTCGATCGCCATCACCGGGATGGTGGACTGACGGGCACCGGTCGGGTGCCACACATGGTTGGCGCGGCCGAGCATGACGTTCCCGTTGCCGCCCCAGCCCCGGCCGACCTCCGCACTCAGCTCGGGCAGGGCGCCGGTCTCGCGGGCGCGCAGCAGGAGCTCGGTGGTGCCGAGGCTGCCCGCGCCGAGGAACAGCGAACCGCAGGTGATCTCGTCGGTGGAGACGACGGTGCCGGTGGTGTCGATGCGCTCCACGGTCAGGACATAGCTGCCGTCGGGCGCCCGCCGCAGGGCCCGGGCGCGGCTGAGGGTATGCAGGGTGACCTGGCCGGTGCCGAGCGCGGCGGCGAGATAGGTCTTGTCGAGGCTGCGCTTGCCGAAGTTGTTGCCGTAGATGACCTCCTGGGCGAGCGCGGACTTGGTCGCCGTTCCGTCGGCCTCGCGCCGCATGTAGTCGAAGTCGTAGACATTGGGCATGAAGACGGTCCTCAGGCCCGCCCTGGCCGCCTGGTCGCGGGCGACGCGGGCGTAGGTGTACCACTCCGTGGCCTCGAACCATGCGGAGGGCACGGTGGTGGCCCCGAGCATGCGGTTGGCCAGCGGGAAGTAGGTGTCGTACATGGGGTCCGCGGCCACCTGCGGCAGCATCTGCTGGAAGTACGAGCGCGACGGGGTGACCGCGATACCGCCGTTGACCAGCGAACCGCCACCGACCCCGCGCCCCACGTAGACGGACATGCCGGGGAAGCGGACGCGGTCCAGGACGCCGGGGTAGGGGGTGATGTCCTTGTTGATGACGTCCAGCCACAGAAAGGTGGACAGGGGCGCCTCGGTTCTGGTCTTGAACCACATGGAGCGCTGATCGGGGGCGGTCATCGAACAGTGGACCCGGCCGTCGGGACCCGGAGTGTCCCATAACCGTCCCATCTCCACGACGAGGGTTCTGATGCCCGCCTCGCCGAGCCGGAGCGCGGCCACGGCCGCGCCGTAGCCCGAGCCGACGACGACGGCGGGGAAGTGGTCGGCGCGCTCGGCGGCAGCCGCCGGGGCGAGGCCGATGCGGGTGAGTCCGAGAGCCGCCGCGCTCTGCAGGGCGGCCAGACCGAGAATATGACGACGCGTCAGATTTGCTGTCATGGCGGCATGATGGGCGGAATCGCCAGATCTCGCCATGACATGGCGCAAGGTCCTTTTCGGCGGCCCTTCTCGACATCGGAGGGCTTGCGCGAATTCTCGTTATTTATCAATTACTGTCGCACCCGCATTCCTCGATCCCGGCGCTCGGAACGGCGTTCCGGGGCCAGGTACAGCACCACCCGGCGCGGCCGCAGGGCCACTCTCCGTATCCGCTGCGACGATGGATGACAAGGACCGGGTGCCATCCCGCACGCCATCCACGAGAACTCGATCACACCCCGGGCGTCCTGCGTGGTAGGCGGCAGTAGTGTTCGCCGACAAGCGTGTGTTGTAGGTACCGGGCAGGTAGAAGGGATCGGGCATGTTCCGCAAGGTGCTGGTCGCCAATCGTGGAGAGATCGCCATTCGCGCCTTCCGCGCCGGCTATGAGCTGGGCGCGAGAACCGTAGCCGTGTTCCCGCATGAGGACCGCAACTCGCTGCATCGGCTCAAGGCCGATGAGGCGTATGAGATCGGTGAGCCGGGCCATCCGGTGCGGGCCTATCTCTCCGTCGAGGAGATCGTCCGCGCGGCGCGCAGCGCGGGCGCGGACGCTGTGTATCCCGGATATGGCTTTCTGTCCGAGAACCCCGATCTCGCACGTGCGTGCGAAGAGGCGGGGATCACGTTCGTGGGGCCCAGCGCGCAGATCCTGGAGCTCACCGGGAACAAGGCGCGCGCGGTGGCCGCGGCCCGTGCGGCCGGGGTGCCGGTGCTCGGTTCCTCCGAGCCGTCGACCGATGTGGACGAGCTGGTCCGGGCCGCGGACGAGCTCGGCTTCCCGGTGTTCGTCAAGGCCGTCGCCGGTGGTGGCGGGCGCGGGATGCGCAGGGTAGAGAACCGGGAGACGCTGCGTGAGTCCATCGAGGCGGCGGCGCGGGAGGCCGAGTCCGCCTTCGGTGATTCCACGGTCTTCCTGGAGAAGGCGGTGGTGGAGCCCCGCCATATCGAGGTGCAGATCCTCGCCGACGGGCAGGGCGATGTCATCCATCTGTTCGAGCGCGATTGTTCGGTGCAGCGGCGCCACCAGAAGGTGATCGAGCTGGCGCCGGCACCCAACCTCGATCCGGAGCTACGGGCGCGGATCTGCGAGGACGCGGTGAAGTTCGCCCGGCAGATCGGCTATCGCAACGCCGGCACGGTGGAGTTCCTGCTCGACCGCGAGGGCCGCCATGTGTTCATCGAGATGAATCCGCGGATCCAGGTCGAGCACACGGTGACCGAGGAGATCACCGATGTCGATCTGGTCCAGTCGCAGCTGCGGATCGCCGCCGGCCAGACGCTGGCCGACCTCGGCCTCGCCCAGGACACCGTGTATCTGCGGGGTGCGGCGCTGCAGTGCCGGATCACCACCGAGGACCCGGCCAACGGCTTCCGCCCGGACACCGGGATGATCAGCGCGTATCGCTCACCGGGCGGCTCGGGCATCCGGCTGGACGGTGGCACCACCCACTCCGGTGCGGAGATCAGCGCCCACTTCGACTCGATGCTGGTCAAGCTGACCTGCCGGGGGCGGGACTTCGCGACCGCGGTCGGCCGCGCACGGCGTGCGGTCGCCGAGTTCCGCATCCGCGGCGTCTCCACGAACATCCCCTTCCTCCAGGCGGTGCTGGACGATCCGGACTTCCGGGCCGGGCAGGTCACCACGTCTTTCATCGAGCAGCGGCCACATCTGCTGACCGCGCGGCACTCCGCCGACCGCGGTACCAAGCTGCTCACCTATCTCGCCGATGTCACGGTGAACAAGCCCCACGGCGAGCGGCCCCATCTGATCAACGCGAGCACCAAGCTGCCCCCGGTGCCGGCCACCGAGCCGCCCGCCGGCTCCAAGCAGCGGCTCACCGAGCTGGGCCCGGAGGGTTTCGCGCGATGGCTGCGCGAGTCGCCCACGATCGGGGTCACCGACACCACCTTCCGGGACGCGCATCAGTCGCTGCTGGCCACCCGGGTCCGCACCAGGGACCTGCTGGCCGTGGCCCCGGTGGTGGCGCGGAGCGTGCCGCAGCTGCTGTCGCTGGAATGCTGGGGCGGGGCCACCTACGACGTGGCGCTGCGCTTCCTCGCCGAGGACCCGTGGGAGCGGCTGGCCAAGCTGCGCGAGGCGGTGCCCAACATCTGTCTGCAGATGCTGCTGCGCGGCCGTAACACGGTGGGCTACACGCCGTATCCGACCGAGGTGACCACCGCCTTCGTACAGGAGGCCACGGCCACCGGGATCGACATCTTCCGGATCTTCGACGCGCTGAACGACATCGGGCAGATGCGGCCCGCGATCGACGCGGTACGGGAGACGGGCTCGGCGATCGCCGAGGTGGCGCTCTGCTACACCTCCGACCTGTCCGATCCCTCGGAGCAGCTCTACACCCTCGACTACTATCTGCGGCTCGCCGAGCAGATCGTGGACGCGGGCGCGCATGTGCTGGCCATCAAGGACATGGCGGGGCTGCTGCGCGCCCCGGCCGCCGCCACGCTGGTCTCGGCGCTGCGCAGGGAGTTCGACCTGCCGGTGCACATCCACACCCATGACACCGCGGGCGGCCAGCTCGCCACCTATCTCGCGGCGGTCCAGGCCGGTGCGGACGCGGTGGACGGCGCGGTGGCCTCCATGGCGGGCACCACCTCCCAGCCGTCGCTGTCGGCGATCGTGGCCGCCACCGACCACTCCGACCGGCCGACCGGGCTCGACCTCGAGGCGATCGGCGGCCTGGAGCCGTACTGGGAGGCCGTGCGCAAGATCTACGCACCGTTCGAGGCGGGCCTCGCCTCGCCGACCGGGCGGGTGTACCACCATGAGATCCCCGGCGGTCAGCTCTCCAATCTGCGCACCCAGGCCATCGCGCTCGGCCTCGGCGACCGCTTCGAGGAGATCGAGGCGATGTACACCGCCGCGGACCGGATGCTGGGCCATCTGGTGAAGGTCACCCCGTCGTCGAAGGTGGTCGGCGATCTCGCGCTGCACCTGGTGGGGGCGGGAGTGTCGCCGGAGGACTTCGAGGCGGATCCGGGCCGGTACGACATCCCGGACTCGGTCATCGGGTTCCTCCGCGGCGAGCTGGGCAATCCGCCGGGCGGCTGGCCCGAGCCGTTCCGCAGCAAGGCGCTGGAGGGCCGCGCGGCCGCCAAGCCGACGGCCGCGGAGCTGTCCACGGAGGACCGGGAGCTGCTGGAGAAGGATCCGCGGGCGACGCTGAACCGGCTGCTGTTCCCCGGTCCGACCAAGGAGTTCGAGGCGCATCGGCAGGCCCACGGCGACACCAGCGTGCTGGACAGCAAGGACTTCTTCTACGGGCTGCGCCCGCGGCAGGAGTACACGGTGGACCTCGAGCCCGGGGTCCGGCTGCTGATCGAGCTGGAGGCCATCGGCGACGCCGACGAGCGCGGCATGCGCACGGTGATGGCCTCGCTGAACGGGCAGTTGCGCCCGGTCCAGGTGCGGGACAACTCGGCGGCCTCCGACGTACCGGCCACCGAGAAGGCCGACCGGAGCAACCCCGGCCATGTGGCGGCGCCCTTCGCGGGTGTGGTGACACTGGCGGTGACCGAGGGCGATCAGGTGGAGGCCGGTGCCACCGTGGCGACGATCGAGGCGATGAAGATGGAGGCCACCATCGCGGCCCCGAAGAGCGGGACGGTGGCGCGCATCGCCATCAGCGCGATCCAGCAGGTGGAAGGCGGCGATCTGCTGGTCGCCCTCGGCTGAGCCGACAGCGTCGACGAGCCGCCGCCACCGGTCCCCGGCCCTCGGGTCAGGGGTGCTCGGTGGCGGCGGCTTCGTATGCCCGCAGAAAGGTGTCCACCGCGGACCGGGCGACCGTGCGCGTCTCGGCCGCGGAGACCTTGCGGGTGCCCAGCCGGGACCGCGCCTCCATGGGGCCGGTGAGCAGCGCGAGCAACTGCTCCGCGGCCTGCGCCGGATCACCCGGCCGCAGCCGCCCGGCCAGCGACAGCCGGGCCAGCCGGTCCGCCAGCGCCTCACCGAGCCGGATGGCCGTACGCCCCTGGACGATCTCGATCAGATCGGGGAAGTCGGCCGCCTGGGCGTAGGTGAGCCGCCGCAGCGCACGGGAACGCTCCCCGCAGCACACCTGGAGCATCCGGTACGCCATGTCCTCCAGGGCGGCGCGCAGATCGTCCCCGGGGTCGCGCAGCCGCTCGACGACGGCGAGGTTCTCCGCCATCACGGCGTCGGCCGCGGCCTCCATGGCGTGGCGGAACAGGGTCTCCTTGTCGGTGAGGTGGTTGTACACCGTGGGCTTGGCGACACCCGCCTCGTTCGCGATGTCCTGGACACACGCCTGTCCGTAGCCCCGGCGGGCGAAGACGGTGAAGGCAGCGTCAAGGATCGCCTGCCGCTTGTCGATACGCCCTCGCGAGACCTTCCGCCCGGACGAGGCTGTCACTGCCGTCATCGGCGCATCGTATCTCACAACACTCCGCACTGAACTCATCGGTTCAGATTTCCCAACTCCCTTGCCCATTGACGGGCCTGGACATTAATTTGAACCAGCCAGTTCATCTACGAGGGGAACTCCCCATGCTGCTCAACGTGTTGCGGTTCAGCTTCAAGGACGGCACGACCGAGGAGGACAAGGCCAGGGTTCTGGCGGCGATGCGCCGTACCGGCGCGCTGGAGCCGGTCGCGTTCTCCACCGTCGGCCAGTTCCTCGGCGACTCGACCGAGGGCTTCACCCATGCCTACTGCGCGGCGGTGGCCGATCTGGCGGCACTGGACCGGTATCTGCATGACCCGTTGCATATCGCGGGCGACGACGAGATCCTTCCTCATCTCGCGAAGCTCTCGGCGTTCCAGCTCTCGGACGACATGGACCCCGCGCTCGGCGAACAGGTCATGGGGATGCATCTGAAGAAGGTGGCGATGTACCCGCAGTGGGGTCAGGCGCTCGACGCGATCTCCGACCTCGGGGACCCGTCCGGGAGCTCCTCCACCGGCTGACCCTCGGGTGGCCGCACCGCCGCACGGCCCGGCAGTCTGGTGGCCAGCAGGGCACCGGCCGCGGCCACGGCCGCGAGGGCCGTCAGCGCCGGCCCCATCGCCGAGAGGAAGACGTCGGCCGCCCAGCCCGGCCCGTCGCCGGACGGCCGTCCGGTGCCGCCGCCCGGTCCGGCCACGCTCATCAGCGTGGTCGCGGCCGCGACCCCCAGCGCGGGGCCGATGTTCATGGCGGTCTGCTGGAGCCCGCCCGCCACCCCGGCGGTGTCCATGGACGCGTCGCGCACGATGACGGTGGTCGCGGTGACCATCACGGTGGCGAAACCCGTGCCCAGCACGAGAAAGCATCCACCGATCGCCTCGGCGCCCGAGCCCCGGCCGAGACGGGACATCAGCAGCACACCGGCCGCCACCAGAACCATCCCCGCAACCGAAGTCCGGCGGGGCCCCTGACGGCGCATCAGCAGCGCCGCCACCGGCGCGCCCAGCACCATCATCACCGCCAGCGGAAGCGCCCTCAGCCCGCTGGCGAGCGGATCCAGCGCGAGCACGTCCTGCAGATAGTAGGTGCCGAGGAAGAGCGCCCCGAACAGTGCGGCCGAGGCGGACACCAGCACGCCGAGCGCCGGGCCGACGGTGGCCGACCGCAGCAGACCCGGCGGCACCAGCGGATGTTCCGTACGGCGCTCATGCCATACGAAGACGCCTCCGGCCACCACGGCACTCGCCGGTCCGAGCGCGGTCACCGCGGTCCAGCCGGTTCCGGGGACGCCGACGAGCGTGTGCACCAGCCCGGCCAGCGCCACCGCGAGCAGAGCGGCACCGGGCAGATCGAGCCGCGGCCGGGCGGTCTCACGGGGCGCCATCGGGGCCCGGATGGCGAGCGCCGTCAGGCCCAGCGCAAGGGCGGGCGCGACATTGAGGAAGAACACCGCCCGCCACCCCAGCTGGGTGGTCAGCGCCCCGCCGACCAGGGGGCCCGCCGCGGCCGCCAGCCCGATGGCGCCGGTGCGCACCGCGAGGGGCCCGGCGAGCCGGTCGGGCGGATACGCGGCGCGCAGCATCCCGAGGGTGGCGGGTTGCAGCAGCGCCCCGAAGACCCCCTGGGCGACCCGCAGCCCGATCACCCAGCCGATGCCGCCCGCGAGCCCGATGCCCGCCGAGGCGGCGCCGAAGCCCAGCATCCCGATGGCGAAGACGCGCCGATGCCCGTAGCGGTCGCCGAGGCGGCCGGCGAACACCAGCAGACTCGCCACGGCGATCAGATATCCGGTACTGGTCCACTGGACCTGGGCGAACGTGGCGTGGAGGTCCCGCTGCAGACGGGGCTGGGCGACGGTCAGCACGGTGCCGTCCAGGGCGACGATCACGGCCCCGGTGACGCTGCCGACGAGGGTGAGGCGTCGTGCGCGCGGGGCGCTCATCGGGGCTCCGGGCCGAGGTGTGCGTCGAGCGCGGCACGCAGCAGCGGCTCGGCGTCATCCACTCCCACCGCGAGCTGAAGGCTGCCCCAGCCCCACAGTTGGGCGATGCCGTGCAGATTCGCCCACAGCGCGCCCGCGACGATCCGTGGCTCCGCGCCGGAGTCCGGCCGCACCCTGGCCACCAGGTCGACGAGGGTGGCGAAGAGCGGCAGGCTCGTCTCCCGCAGCCCGAGCTGGTTGCTCTCCAGGAGATCGTGGCGGAACATCAGCTCGAACATGCCGCGGTTGGTCAGCGCGAAGTCGAGACAGCTCCGTGCCAGAGCCGTCAACTGCCCGCGTGGATCGCCCTCATGAGCGGCGATGGCCTCACCCGCCTGGTCGGCCAGGCGCTCGAAGCCGCGGCGCGCGATGGCGGACAGCAGGGCCAGATGCGTCGGGAAGTAGCGCCGCGGCGCCCCGTGGGACACCCCGGCCCGACGGGCGATCTCCCGCAGCGAAAGGGCCTGCACCCCCTCCGCCTCCACCAGCCCCACTCCGACGTCCACCAATCGGGACCGGAGACCCGAGTCCTGCTCACGCTCATCCATAGACACTGTCTACCAGAGAGGAGTAGACAGTGTCTATGCGTTCAGAATGGCGAATAGAGGGCCATCATCAGAGACGATGGGACCTGTGAAGCACCCAAAAAGGGGCATGCCTGTTCATCTATGTGAATGCCATTCTGAGGTAAAGAACCACCCGTGAGCCTTGACGGTCCATTTGGTCCGGTCCAATGTGCGTGGTGCGCCATGAGCACGCCGCTCCTTTACCGGATCAGGAAGGAAGTCAACGACCATGGCAGAACCCCTCGTTCCCCGCTCGTTAAGCCGCCGCCGGGTCCTCGGCTCGATGGCCGCGGCCGCCGTCGGAACACCGATCGCCCTCGAGCAACTGACCTCGGGGGCCACCCCGGCCTCCGCCGCCTCCCGGGCCGCGGCCGCGCAGTTGCTCTGGCATCCGAACCCGTCCAGCGCCGGGCTCAAGGCGTTCGAGGGCATCGAGGCCGACCGCGGCAACGCACACCCCGACCGGGACTATGTGGTCGTCGAGGGCGGTGACCACTACCGCTTCAACATCTGGAAGGACGACCGGGACACCACAGGTGGCGGCGACCGCCAGCGCACCGAGTCCAAGGGCATGGTGCAGGACGGCACCACCCTGAAGATGCACGACGGTGAGACATGGACCATCAGCTACGAGATGTTCATGCCCACCTCGCTGCACGGCACCAGCAAGTTCACGCACATCTTCCAGACCAAGACCCCGGCGGACAACGGCGGTCCGTACATCACCCTGGACCTGGGCCGCAGCGGCAGCACGGAAACGCTGCGGGCCCGTGCGTACGCCAACTCCGGATCACCGGACATCGCCTCGACCAATCTGTCGCCGCTGCGCAACAAGTGGATCACCATCGAGTGGACGCTCACCATCGGCTCGAAGGGCAAGGCGGCCTTCGTGGCCCGCAACGGCACCGGGTCGGGCGCCCCGGTCGCGGTCCAGGGCAGCATGTCCAATGTGAAGATGCCGGACCAGGACGACTACCAGCGGCCCAAGTGGGGCATCTACCGCTCGGTCGAGAGCGCCTCGTCGGACATCCTCGACACCTATCTGCTGTTCCGGAACTTCCAGGCGTCCAAGGCTTAGCCGGCGGCCACTCCCGCGGCGAGACACACCCGCGGCGGTGACGCGGGGCCGGTGGCGCCCCGGTCCCGCGTCACCGGCCGTCGGACACGCCGGATGCGCCGGACGCGCCGGACACCGGCAGATGGCGCGCCACGGAGGCGTTGAGCCGCTCCAGGAACTCCGTCAGCCGGGCGAGGTCCTCGTCCGGCCAGTCCGCGACGGCCTCGCCCAGCAGCCGTGTCCGCCGCTCGGCCGCCAGCGCGACATGGCGGCGCCCGGCGTCGGTCAGCTCCACCCTCCGTATCCGCCCGTCCACGGTGTCCCGCACCCGGGTCACCAGCCCTGCCGCCGTCAGCCGGTCGACGACGCGCACGGCGCGGGCCCGGTCGGACAGCAGCAGGGCGGCGATGTCGGACACGGCTGGCCCCGGCGGGGAGCTGGCCTCGACGAAGCGCAGCACCCGGTAGCCGGTCGGGGTGACATCCCCGGGCAGCCCGCCCAGGAAGCGCTCCCGTACCAGCGGTCCGTACAGCCCGAACCGGGAGTGCCGCAGCTCCCGCAGCACCGCGTCCAGCCCGCGCAGCTCTTCGTCCCGATCGTTCACAGGAAACAGCGTGCTGCGCCGCCACCGCCTCTGGCAACGCACATCCGCCACCGTCCACCGAGATGGTTGTCCGGGTTCGCCGTCCGGTCGTCCGACGGTAGCCCGCCGTGCCGTGGTGTTCACGGCGCCACGGTGTCAGGCGGCGGCGAGCCCATGGGAGCTTCGCCCCATGACGACGACACCGAAGACCACGGGCACCACATCGACGGAGTCCCGGGTGAGCCGCCGGGGGCTGCTGGGCGCGGCCGGCGCGGCGGCGGCCGGTGCGGGCACCTTGATGTCCCAGCAGCAGGCGGTGGCGGCCTCGCCGGTGCTGTGGACCCGGCCGGAGGGCTCCGGGATGCCGCCGGTGAGCGGGCTGCATCTGCAGTTCGGGGCCGACGCCGCCCGGGAGGTCGTGGTGTCCTGGCAGACACCGGTCCCGGTGAGACGGCCACATGTCATGTTCGGCACCCCGGCCCATGGCATGGGCTCCGAGGTCACCGCGCGGACCACTTCCTACCAGGACGCCACATCCCAGCAGCGCATCTACGTCCATCACGCCCGGCTGAGCCGGCTGCGCCCCGGCACCGGCTACGTCTACGCCGCCGTCCACGACGGGGCGACACCGGAGGCGGGGTCGTTCCACACCGGGCCGAGTGGCCGGGCACCGTTCACCTTCACCAGCTTCGGCGACCAGGGCACACCCACGGTGGGCAAGCTGAACGGCCCCAAGCCGCCGAAGATCACCGAGAAGCTCACCTATCTCAACGACAACCTGGGCTCGCCGTACGCCAACGACGTGACCACCGCCGTCGAGCGGGTCGCGCCGTTGTTCCATCTCATCAACGGCGATCTGTGCTACGCCAACCTGGCCGAGGACCGGCTGCGCACCTGGTCGGACTGGTTCGACATGACCAGCCGGTCCTCGCGGTTCAGGCCGTGGATGCCCGCGGCCGGCAACCACGAGAACGAGCTGGGCAACGGGCCGATCGGGTTCGCCGCCTACCAGGCGTACTTCTCGCTGCCCGGCAACGGAGGCGACGCCGAGACCCAGGGGCTGTGGTACGCCTTCACCGTCGGCTCGGTGCGCGTCGTGAGCCTGGCCAATGACGACGTGGCCTATCAGGACGCCGGGAACACCTATGTGCGGGGCTATTCCGGCGGGGCCCAGCGGCGCTGGCTGGAGGCCGAGCTCGCACGGGCGCGGGCCGACCGGGACATCGACTGGATCGTGGTCGTCATGCACCAGGTGGTCGTCTCCACGGCCGACCACCCGGGCAACGGCGCCGACCTCGGCATCCGGCAGGAGTGGCTGCCGCTCTTCGACACCTACGGCGTCGACCTGGTCGTCTGCGGCCATGAACACCACTACGAGCGCTCCCACCCGATCCGTGGCCGGGAGCCCAACGACACGATGACGCCGACCCCCGCCGCCACCCGCACCGATCTGGTGGACACCACCGAGGGAACCGTCCATATGGTCATCGGTGGCGGTGGCACCTCGGTCCCGTCGATGGACGTCCTGTTCGACACCCCGCGGTGCAATGTCATCACCGGTGTCGGAGCCACCGGTGCGAATGGCCATAAGACCCCGGTCTATGTGACGGAGGCGGCCCCGTGGTCGGCGGTGCGCGACCGGGTGAACCCCTACGGCTTCGCCGCGTTCTCCGTCGACCCCGGCACCGAACCGGGCGGCCTCACCACGATGTCGGTGACCTATTACGCGGTCACCGGGCTCTACGGCCGTATCGAACCCGTGGACACCTTCACGCTCCGGCGGACCCGCGGGGACGGTGAGCGGCGCCGATGAGGGCATGAGGTGATCCGTATCGGGAACGCGGGAGGGCATGCAGACGCTGAACCGATGGGAACGGGCGATAGCGCGCTGGGAGGAATCGCTGCTGGCCAAGGTGGTCCGCAGCGAGCCCGTCGAACTCCTCGGCGCGCTCAAACGTGAATGCGACAGCCACGCCGTGGTGTGCGGACCGACCCGGGTGGTCGTGCCCAACGTCTATGACGTCGAGCTCGCCGACGCGGTCCATGAGGAGCTCACCCGGCGTGGCTGTCAGGTGGGACAGGAGCTGACGGACTGCCTGGCGCGTCATGCGGAGGACAAGGGCTATGAGTGGGCCGGCCCGCTCACCGTGCATGTGTCCCGGTCCGGCCGGGTGCCCAACGGCAGGTACCGGGTGGCGGGCCGGCCCATGGCCCATATCCGCGCGGACACGTTCGCCGACGCGCCGGGCTAGTGCGTCAGCGGGGCAGCCCGCCCGGGTCGGTGGCCCAGGTGGTGTCGGGCCGGTCGGCCAGGTCGAAGGAGAGCGATCCGCCCTGGCGCAGGAACGAGCCGTCGAGCCATGAGGTGTCGTGTGGTGTGCCGTTCACCCGCACCGCATGCACATAGAGGTGGCTGTCGGACGCCTCCGGGGCGCCGATGGTCAGGGCGCGCCGCTGCCCCGCCGGGGCGATCACCGCACGGGGGAAGAGCGGTCCGGTGAGCAGGGCCTCGGCACGCCCCGGTGCCTGGGGATAGATGCCGAGCGCCGCGAACACGTACCACGCGGACATGGTGCCCAGGTCGTCGTTGCCGGGCAGCCCCTTCGGCCCGGTGCCGTACACGGTGGCGACGATCTGGCGCACCGTCTCCTGGGTCTTCCAGGGCTGCCCGAGCGCGTTGTAGAGCCAGGGGGCGTGGATGCCCGGTTCGTTGGTGGGGTCGTAGCGGAGCGGATCGCCGCCGCGGACCGACCAGGAGCCGTCGGGCTTGTGGAAGAAGCCGTCCAGCCGGGCCGCCGCGCTTTCGCGTCCGCCCATGGCCTCGGCGAGCCCCTGTACGTCCTGCGGCACCATCCAGGTGTACGTGGCCGCGCTGCCCTGGGCGAATCCCCGGTCGGACGCCGGGTCGAAGGGGGTCACCCAGGAGCCGTCCCGGTTTCTGGCCTGGATGTAGCCCGCCGTGCCGGTGGCCTCGGGGTTGAACACATGGCGCCAGTAGCCGCCGCGCGCGCCGAGTTCATCGGCCTCCTTCTCCCGGCCGAGCAGCCGGGCCCAGCGGGCGAGCGCGTCATCGGCGACGGAGTCCTCCAGGGTTTCCGCGGCGCCGCCCCAGCAGTGGCAGGCGTCCTGCGCCGCGTACCCCGAGTCCAGGTATTGGGCGAGGTTCGGGCGCTGGCCCTCGCACTGTCCCGGGCAGCCCCTGTCGGAGAGCCCGTCGGGGTGGGGGACGGTGGCCTGGCGGTAGAGGGAGTCGAAGGCGCCCTTGGCGTCGAAGTTCCGTACCCCCATGGCGTAGAAGGTGGCGAGCGTGGCGGCGGAGGGGTCGCCCGTCATCACATGGGTGGCGCCGCTGATGTGCACCCAGCGGTCCCACACCCCGCCGTTCTGCCGGGCGAAGTTGAACAGCGACTGGGCGAAGTCCCCGGCGACCCGGGGCTGGAGCAGGGCGAGCAGCTGCACCTGGGCGCGGTACTGGTCCCAGCCGGAGAAGTTGCTGTACTGCGCCGTCTGCCCGCGCTCGAGGCGGTGCGGTGTGCCGTCCATGCCCGGGTAGCGGCCGTCGGTGTCGCTGATCAGGTTGGGCTGCTGCAGCGCGTGGTAGAGGGCGGTGTAGAACGCGGTGCGGCGCGGCTCGCTGCCGCCGCTGATCCGGATGGCGCGCAGCCGGCGGTCCCAGGCGGCCCGTCCGGCCGCCGCCACGTCGGCGACGCTCGCCCGGGGCGCTATCTCGGCGCGGAGGTTGGCCTCGGCGCCCGCGAGGGAGACGTACGAGATGCCGAGCCGCATCCGGACATCGTTGTCCCGCGTGGTGTCGAAGCCGACGTATCCGCCGGAGCCACGCCCGGCCCGGTCGGCGCCGGTGAGATAGCCCTCGCCGCCGTCGGCGGTGGTGGCACCGGGTGTGAGCCGGTCGTTCTCCCAGGTGCCCACGGTGGAGAAGGCGCGGTCGAACGAGGCGCTGAAGTAGAGGCGGTAGTAGGTGGTGCGGTTGTTCTCACCGCCGTTGGCGCGCCGTCCGCAGAACGCGCCGGTCAGCACCCAGCCGGTGACCTTGCGCCGCTCGGCGTCGATCTCGATATGCGCGTTCTCGCTGCCGTTGAGGGAGTTGGAGGTGCGGAACAGCAGACGGGCCGGAGCGTCCTTGGGAAAGGAGAAGTCGGCGACACCGGCCCGCTCGCTCACCGCGAGATCGGCGGCCGCGCCCGAGTCGAGCCCCACCCGGTAGCGACCGGGCTCGGCCTTCTCGTGGTCGTGCGAGAAACCGGCGGCGTACTTCTGGTCCTTGGTGTCGGCGGTGGGCGAGCTGTCGACCTCACCCACGAACGGCATGATCGGCACATCGCCCGCGGCTCCGGGGTGGCAGCCCGCGCCGTTGACATGGGTGAGGCTGAAGCCCCGGACCCGGGTGGTGTCGTAGGAATAGCCGTTGGCCGCCGCGGTGTTGGTCTGGTCGCCCGCGGTGCTGGTCGGCGACCAGGCGATCATGCCGAACGGCAGATTGGCGCCGGGGTAGGTGTTGCCGCCGCCCGCGGAGCCGATCAGCGGGTCCACGTAATCGACGGGGTGACGTACCTCGTCGGCCCGTGGCGCCGCGCTCGCCGCGGGGGCCTCGACGAGCGGGGCGAGCAGTGCGCCGATCGCCACCGCCACTCCCCCGCCGACCAGCGCCGATCGGCGTCTGAATCTCTTTCGCTGTGCTCCGTGCGTCTCCATCGGGGATCACGCCCTTCCGTGTGTCGATGTGAACCTAGAGGCGCACGGTGACGGTGGAGTGAACCGTGCAACAGCGATGCGCGGTTGACGGCGGGACCGGTCCCCGGGACCCGGGTCTACGGTTCCCGCCATGCGGATCACATGGAGACTCGTCCTCGGCTTCCTCGCCGTCTCGGTCCTCGCACTCCTGGCCGCCCTGGCCAGTCCGTCGTGGCCCCGGGAGCGGGACGCGGACGGCGGCTCGGGCGCCGCCGCGCCGACGGGGTCAGCCACCACCGTGCGGGGGGCCGCGCCCTGCACCCTGCACGCCGCCACCCCACGGGAGGCCGCGCGCCGGGCGAAGCCGGGCGACACCGTCTGCTTCGACGGCGATCTGTCCCGGCAGCGGCTGGTCATCACCAGGGGCGGAAGCCGGGAGCACCCGATCACCTACGCCGGGGGCGGGGACGCCGTGGACGGGGACGCCGTGGACGGCATCACCATCGAGGCCGACGATGTGATCGTCGAGGGGTTCCGGTCCATCCGCCCGGAGGCGCCCGGGATCGAGCTGACCGGCCACCGCGTCACCGTGCGGAACAACACCGTGATCGGCCCGAGGGGCGGGGACGGCGACGGTATCCGGTTCTTCGGCGACGACCTGACCATCACGCACAACACCGTCCGCGACACCGACAACAGCCACGGCCGGCACGCCGACTGCATGCAGACGTTCGCCAGCGACACCCCGCCCAGCCATCGCGTGCGGATCGAGAACAACCGCTGCGAGAAGGTGGACAACATGTGCCTGATGGCCGAGGGCCCGAACGACGGCGAGGGCGACGGCCGGGGCACCACCTCCGACTTCACCATCAGGGGCAACCACTGCGAGACGCTGCGCGCCTCCCAGGCCCTGATGTTCGAGGACGTGCAGAACGCCACCATCACCGGCAATGTGTTCGCCGCCCCCACCGACCACGCCATCGGCCTCGCCTACCACTCGACCGGCGCCCGGGTCGACGGCAACACCCTCCACTCCGGTATCGGCTACGAGGTGGGCATCGACGATTCGTCCAGGGCGGGCTACCGGGGCCCCGAGCCGGGTGGCCTGCCGTAGGAGCCTCTGGGAGGAGGGGCCGGGGGGAGCGGGGGCGCGGGGTTCTCCCGCTCCCCCTGGTGAGCGGGACGCCCGGTCAGGCGGCGCCCGCCGCGTCGCGTGCCGCCGCCAGATCGGCCATCAGGCGTTCCTCGACCGGGACGCCGGAGTCGGAGTACTGCCCGGACAGACACACCGGGCCCGTGTAGCCGAGCTCCGCCAACTGGCCGAGCGCCGCCGACCAGTCGGCCAGCCCGTCGGGGCCCGGCACGAACCAGGGTTTCCAGTGCCCGCCGACGGCTCCGGCGGCCGGTTCGGTGCGCACATGGATGACGTTCTTGAGGTTGACGATGCCGAGCCGCTCGGCGACCAGGGGCAGGGTGACCCGCGGCTCGTCGCCCGCCAGCGCGTCGTGGGCGGCGTCCCAGATCACCCGGAAATGCTGGGCCGGCAGGCCGTCGAGGAGGTCCATCACCCCCAGCGCGGAGGACACATAGCGCCCGTGGTGCGGCTGCACCCCGACCTGGACGCCGTACCGCTCCGCGAGGGGCGCCGCGTCCTCCAGCCGCCGCCGTACGCGGCGGACCGAGGCGGCATAGCCGTCGGGGCCCAGCTCGGCCATGACCCGGATCATCGGCACGCCGGCCTCCCGGCAGGCCGCGAAGACGGGTTCGCTGAGATCGCCGGCCACGCTGATCACCTCGACCCCCTCGGCTCGCAGCCGCGCGGTGAACTCCGGCAGCAGCCGTCCGGCTTCGGCCGGGGTGACGTAGGCGGTGTCCCGGACCGGGATCTCGGCGCCGGCGAAACCGAGGCCGGACACCAGCGGGCCCAGGGTTTCGCCGGGCAGTGCGGACCACGGTTTGGTGAAGACGGACCAGAGAAATGTCATGGTGTCAGCGGCCTCCGAGCCCGCTCATGGTGATGCCTTTGACGAACCAGCGCTGGGTGAGGAAGAAGAGCACGATGAGCGGCACGGTGGTGATGGCGGCCGCCATCAGCAGCAGATTCCACTGGGTTCCGTTGGTGGACTGGAACACCTGGAGGCCGACCGCCGCGGTCCTGGTGGAGTCGCTGTTGGATATCACCAGCGGCCAGAGCAGGTTGTTCCACTGGCTGATGAACTTGAACACCGCCAGGGTGGCGATGGCCGGGACGGCGAGCGGGATGATGACCCGGATGAAGGTCTGCCAGCGGTTCGCCCCATCCAGGCGGGCGGCCTCCTCGTAGTCGCGGGGGACGCCCAGGAAGAACTGGCGGAGCAGGAACACCCCGAGCGCGGTGAAGGCGTGCGGCAGGATCATCCCGGGCCAGGTGTCCACCCCGTGCATCTTCGCCACCAGGATGAACTGCGGGATCAGCGTGACCTGCGAGGGGATCATCAAGGTGGTCAGATACACGCCGAACAGCACGCTGCGGCCACGGAAGCGGAGCCGGGCGAAGGCGTACGCGGCCAGCGCCGCGGTGGCCGTCTCCAGGAGCGCCGTACCGCCGGCGAAGATGATGGTGTTCAGCAGATAGCGGCCCAGGGGGACGAGGTCGAAGGCGCGGCCGATGTTCTCCGGATGCCAGCTGCCGGGCCACAGCGACGGCCGCGCCGCCATCGACTCGGTGTCGGACTGGAAGGCCACCAGCACCATCATCACGATGGGGGTGAGGGTGACCGCGGTGACCAGGAAACAGGTGAACACCAGCAGCCGCCGGGCCGCCACGGGCGAGCGGCGCAGCGCCGCGAGCGCGGGAACGTCAGAGGTCATAGTGCACCAGCCTCCGCTGGAGCAGGAACTGCGCCGCGGTGATGACCACGATGAACGCGAACAGCACCATCGATTGCGCGGCCGCGTAGCCCTGCTCGTAGTTCTCGAATCCGGTCCGGTAGATGTACATCACGAGCGTGGTGGTGCTGGTTCCCGGCCCGCCGTCGGTCATCACCAGGGCCTGGTCGAAGACCTGGAAGGAACCGATGATCGAGGTGACGACGGTGAAGAACACCGAGGGCGACAGCAGGGGCAGCGTCACCTCGCGGAAGGTCCGCCAGGGCGAGGCCCCGTCCACCTTGGCGGCCTCGTAGAGCTGTTGCGGAATGGCCTGCAGCCCGGCGAGGAAGATCACCATGCCGAAGCCGAAGCTCTTCCAGACACTCATCACGATCAGGGCGGGCATGGCCCAGTCGTCCGAGATCAGCCAGGCCGGTCCGTCGATGCCGAAGACACCGAGCACCGCGTTGATCAGCCCGTCGTGCGGGATGTAGAGCCAGACCCAGACGAAGGCCACCGCCACGGTGATCGTCGCGTAGGGCAGCAGAAGCAGCGACCGGAACACCGCCATGCGCCGCAGCCCCTGATTGAGCAGCAGTGCCAGTCCCAGGCTGACCAGCAGCGTCAGCGGCACACTGACGAAGGTGAAGTACGCGGTGTTGCCGAGCGCCGACCAGAAGGTGTCGTCCGGTCCGAGCCGGGCGAAGTTGTCCAGTCCGATGAAGCGGGGCGGGCTGAACAGATTCCAGTCCAGCAGTGAGATCACCCCGGCCGCGATGACCGGTCCTGCGGTGAAGACCAGGAATCCGGCCAGGCTCGGCAGGAGGAACAGCCAGGCGGCGAGCGTCTCCGAGCCGTGCCGCCGGGACCGGCGGCCACGCAGCGGGCCACGCGGTGTTCGCCGTGGGGCCGCGGTCGCCGCGGTGTGGGTTGGGGCAGCCATCGTGATCCTCCCTCAGGTGGCCTGGCGGACGGCGTCCCGGTGCTGGCGCATCAGGGCGTTCAGCCGTGGCATGACACCGTCGATCGCGTCGCCGGAGCTCTTTTGGCCGAGGAAGGCCCGGGGCAGGTCCTGGGCCAACAGCAGCCGGACGCGGTTCCAGTTGGTGGTGACGTCGAAGGGATGGCCACCGGCCACCTCGCCCTTGAGGATCCGCTGGACGATGCCGAGGTTGGCGGGCGGCGGTTCGAAGGCGCTCGCGGCCGAGAGCCGCGCCGGGTTGTTGCGCCCGGCCCGTGCGTAGATGTCCAGCGCCCCCGTGCTGGTGAGGGTCTTCAGCAGCCGCCACGCCAGGTCGAGATCGTCGCCTTTGACCCCCGAGGGGATGGCGAAGCTGGAGCCCGACACCCGCGGCTTGCTTCCCGCCGGGCCCGCGGGGAAGGGGACGATGTCCCATTCGAAGGACGCCTTGCGGACGTTGAGCACCTGCCAGGGGCCGTTCTGCATGAAGGCCACGTTGCCCTGGAGGAAGTTGGCGAGGGAGGCGCCGGAGGCGTTCTGGGTGACCAGGTTGTCGATCGGCGGGGTGGCCCGGTCCTTGGTGAACAGGTCGACGACGTAGTGGATGGCCTGCATTGCCTCGGGGGCGTCCAGGGGGCTGGTGTCACGGTCCCCGTCGACGACATTGCCACCGGCGCAGTAGATCCAGGACACCAGGTCGTCGATGGTCGGCGAGCAGGTGAAGCCGTACTGGTCCTTCGGCTTGCTCAGCTCGATGGCCAGTTGCCGGAAGGTGTCCCAGCTCATGGGCTCGGTCGGGGACGGCGGATCGACACCGTTCCGCTCCAGCAGCGTCTTGTTGTAGTAGAGCACGGTCGGCGCCACATCGAAGCCGATGGCGTAGGTGCGGCCGGCGAACGAGGAGATGGAGCGAATAGCGGGGTAGAAGTCGTCGAGGTCGAAGTCGGGGTCCGCGGCGATGAGATCGTCGAGCGGCCGGTGCGCGCCGCGTGAGGCGTAGGTGGGGATCAGCCAGCCGTTCAGGGCGGTGACCATGCTTGCCGTTCCGCTGACGAGCTGCAGGTCGAGTTTGGTGGGGTAGCCGTCGGAGGGGGTGAGCGTCGAGGCCGATCTGATGTGCATCCGCCGCTCGACGTAATGTCCGAAGTCGCTCCAGACCCGCTGCTCCTCGGGGCTGCTGGACCACATGGACCAGGTGGCCGTGCCGGGCGGCGGGCCGGAGGAGCAGCCGCTGAGGGCTCCCGTGGTGGCGAGCCCGCCGAAGGCCGCCCCCTTGAGCAGGGCACGACGGGAAAAGCTGGAAGACATCGTCGTCTCCTCGCTGCTGGGTCGGAGTGCGGCCGAGTTCAGAGAAAGGCCAGGTCCAGGGATTCGGCGCGGATGCGTTCCTCGTCGACCTCGACGCCGAGGCCGGGACCGGAGGGGACGGTGGCGGTGGCCGCGACGATGTCCAGGTTCGCCACGTAGAGATCGGTCAGCAGTTCCGGTCCGTTCAGTTCGGCGGGCAGGGCCAGTTCCAGCTGACTGAAGAGGTGCAGCGCGGCCGCGAAGCCGATACCGCAGTCGGTCAGCCCACTGGCCAGCACCTCCAGTCCGCCCGCCAGCGCCACCTGGGCGGTCTTCAGGGCGTTGCGCAGTCCGCCGGACTTGCAGATCTTGACGACCACCAGATCGGCGGCGTCCAGGCGCAGCGTGCGGGCCAGGTCCTGGGCGGTGAAGCTGCCCTCGTCGATGGCGACCGGCAGGCCGATCAGATCCCGCACCCGGCGCAGGGCGAGGGTGTCGGTGCCCGGCACGGGCTGTTCCACGCAGTGGAGGTGCGGCACCTCGCGTACCGCGTCCATGAGCCGGGTCAGGGCGGTCGGCCGGTAGGACTGATTGGCGTCCAGCCACAGGGGTTTGCCCGCGGCGACCTCCGCGACCGCGGTGATGGCCGCGGTGTCCGCGACGGGATCGCCGCCGATCTTCACCTTGTAGGCGGTGTAGTGCGAGGACTGGAGCGCGTGCTCGCGGACGGCGGAGGGCTCGCCCACGCCGATGGCCGAGCAGAGCGGAACCGTGTCCCGGAGCTTGCCGCCCAGCAGGGCGTGGACGGGCAGCCCGGCCAGTTTGCCGGCCGCGTCGTGCAGGGCGATGTCCACCGCGGCCCGGGCGAACGGAAAGCCGTTGGACACCGCGGGGCTCAGTCGGCGACTCGCCCGGGCGTGGAACAACTCCACGTCGAACGGGGTGAGTTCGAGCAGGATGGGGGCCAGATGGCGCTTGATGACCACGGCGATCGTCTCGGCGGTCTCATAGCTCCAGCTGGGCAGGGCCCGCTGTTCGCCCCAGCCGACGACCCCGTCCTCGGTGGTCAGCTTGACGAAGACGACCGCACCCGCCTGATCGGGGGTGCCGACGGCGCCGCTGCCCAGCACGAACCGCCGGGCGAACGGCACGGCCACGGGGAAGACCTCGACCGCCGTGATACGCGACATGGTGAGTGACTCCTGTCAATAAGGTCGATGACGCGAACGGTCGGGTACGGAGTGCGAAGGTGGCTCAGGAGGTGGCTCAGGCGGCGATGGGCCAGGAGGCGGGGTCGACGAAACTGGGACCGCGGACACCCTTGTCCAGCCAGTCGGCGACGTCCGCCATCACATAGCCGGCCAGCGCCAGATGCCCGTCCACGGTGTCCCCGGCGATATGCGGGGTGAGCAGCAGATTGGGGCAGCTCAGCACGGACTCGCCGAGGTGCGGCGGCTCGGGGTCGAAGACGTCCAGCGCGGCGAACAGCCGCCCCGCCAGCACCTGTTCGAGCAGCGCGCCCTGGTCGACGGCCGGGCCCCGCGCGGAGTTGACGACCACGGCGTGGTCGGGGATCCGCTCGATGAGCCGGGCGCTCACCAGGCCGCGGGTGTCGGCGACATCGGGCACATGGACGGAGACGAACGGGCAGCCGAGCGCCTCCTCGAGCGCGGCGGTCCGTACCCCCAGCGCGGCGGCCCGCTCCTCGTCCAGATACGGGTCGTACACCACCACCTCGCAGCCGAACGGCCGGAGCAGGGTGATCAGGGCGCGGGCCGTGGAGCTCGCGCCGAGGATGCCCACCCGGTGGCCGGTGAGTTCACCGCCCCGGAAACCGCTCTGCTTCCAGCCACCGGCCCGTATCGCGGTGTCGAACAGCGGCAGCCGGCGGGCCAGGGTGAGCATCGCCGCCAGGCAGTACTCCCCCACGGACCAGGCGATCCGCCCGGCTGCCGAGAAGACCGTGACGCCCTGGTCGAGCACCTCGCGGTCGATGAGCTTCTTCACCGTCCCGGCGGCGTGCGCCACCACCTGGGGGCCACCGCCGCCGGACCAGATCGCCCGGTCCAGACGGGGCGTGCCCCAACTGGTCAGCAGTACGTCACTGCCGGCGGCGAGCCGGGCCACCACATCCTCGGTCAGCGGCTCATCGGCCCAGGTCACTTCGTAACGTTTCTCGATCAGCTGCCGGGCCTCGGCGCTGATCACATCGGCGGCACGCTGGGGGGTCATGGCGACGGCGAGTCTGGACAACCTGGCTCCTCGGACGGGATCGGCGCGGATCTGCCCTGGCGGTCGTCATGACCGTAGAGGCGGGCCGCCATGCCCGTCCAAGCCCACTTTCGCATCGCCCCATACTCTGAGGGTATGAACCTCTCCCTGCAGCAGCTCCGCGGCTTCGTGGCGGTGGCGGAGGAGCAGCACTTCGGCCGGGCCGCCGCGCGCCTGAACATGACCCAGCCCCCGCTGACCCGTCAGATCCAGGCCCTGGAACGCGCCCTGGACGTCGTCCTGTTCGAGCGCACCGGGCGGGGCGCCCGGATCACCGCCGCGGGCCAGGTCTTCCTCGACCACTGCCACCGGGTCCTGGCCCTGCTGGACGCCGCGCCGACCGCCACCCGTCGCGCCGCCGACGGCCGCACCGGCACCCTGCGGCTCGCCTTCACCGCGATCGGCGCGTACGCCATCCTGGCCGATGTCCTGGACCTGGTGAACCGCCACCTCCCCGACGTCACCGTCGAGCTGACCGAACTGGTCAGCCCCGACCAGTTCGCCGCCCTCTCGGAGCTGCGCATCGACCTGGGCCTGGTGCGGCCGCCCATCCCCGAGGGGTACGCGTCGCTGCTGGTCCACTCCGAGGACCTGGTCCTCGCGGTCCCCGCCGGCCACCCGCTGGCCCATTCCGGCGACGACACCCCCGTCGCCCTGACGGACGTGGCCGATGACTACATCGGGTACAGCCCCGAGGGCTCCCGCTATCTGCACGACATCTGCGCCGCCATGATCGGCGTGGACCGCTACGCCGTAAGCCAGTTGACCTCCCAGGTACCCACCATGCTCGCCCTGGTCCGCGCGGGCCTCGGCTGCGCCCTGATACCTCGTTCGATCATGACCATGGGCGTCCACGGCGTCCGCTACCGCGAACTGGCCCCCGCCGACGCCCACTCCGTCACCCTCCACGCCTGCTGGAGCCCCGACAGCCCCAACCCGGCCCTCCAGCGGCTGGTGGACGTCCTCACCCGGGAACGCCTGGGGAACGGCGCCGTGACGCATGAGACCGAAGGTGGCTGTGAGATAGGCCATACGCGGCCGAAGTAACGACTCAAAGACGCATAAACAACCGCTGCGCCATTGAGCACAGACCCTCCGCGGTCCGTATTCGCCGGTGCAAGCACGGGCAGACACTGCTCTGCACAACGACCGGCGTCCCCGCCAGGAGGCTCTATGCGATCCCGGTACTTCGTGACAGGTACCTCCCTCCTCATAGGTTCCGTGGTGGTCACCCTCGGCGTGATCATGTCGCCCGCGCTGACGGGTGTGCAGCAGGAGAACCAGACGAACCTGGCGAAGACGAACTCGACGCAGTACGGACCGCTCACCGGGGCCGACAAGGAGTTCGTGGTCAAGGTCCGGCTCGCCGGGCTGTGGGAGTACCCCGTCGGTGAACTGGCCCTCAAGAAGGGCACCACGGCGGCGGTGAAGACAGCCGGTGAACATCTGATCGTGGGGCATGCGCAACTGGACGACGCATCACGGGACATCGCACCCAAACTCGGCATCACCCTGCCCAACAAGCCCACACCGCAGCAGCAGGGGTTCCTGGACACCCTCACGGCCGCCACGGGCAAGAACTTCGACAGCGAGATGGCCCAGATCCTGCGCATCACCCACGGCCAGATCTTCAGCTCCATCGCCAAGATCCGGGCGACCAGCAAGAACACCCTGGTGCGTCAGCTCGCCACCCAGGCCAACAACACGGTGTTGGACCACATCACGCAGATGGAGAACACCGGGATGGTCGACTACGAGCGGCTTCCCGCGCAGATCACCGAGACTCCGACCCAGGGCCCGGACTTCACCAAGCCGGTGATGCCCAAGCCCGGGGAGCCGATGGTGGTCCTGAAGAAGCCGGCCTCGCTCGAGGGCAAGGGCGAACCGCCCACACCGTCCCCGCCCGCTCCGGTCGACGACGCCCCGGGCTCCTCGGCCTCCCCCTCCACTCCGGGCGCCACCGCCTCCCCCTCCGCACCCGCCGTTCGGTAACGCACCGTCAGGACAGCGCAGACAAGCCGGGTGAAACGCGGGCGGTTTCCGCCACATCGGTACCGTCAAATCTCGCCACTCTGTGCGGCACAGGGGTGTGAAACGACCCTGGGAAAGCCTTGTGGGCGCCCCTGTCGGGCACCGCGCCGCGTTCCGGCTCCCTGCGAATGCGTACTCGACCATCGCACGACCGTCTACTGACCCATCCACCACGCCTGCAATAGGACGGTGGAATATGCGCCCGCCCGTCTGTGGCCCGGTGGGCCCCGAAACGGCTATGAATCCGTTCAGAGGGCCGATGACCGGGCCCGGCGTGGCGCCCGGCAGGGCTGCCGAGGCATACGGGGCCCATGGGGCGGCGGACCCTACTACACGCCCCCCACCATTTCCGAGCATTACCGGATTTAACCCCCAACCGCTGAACCCTGCGTAACCTCTCCGTCACTGGCGAAGCGCCCCCGGTGGGCGCCCGCCACGGGCGACGCAGGGAAGGGGAGGCCGCATGCCCGGAATCGACGAGTGCTTGCTGGAAGCGATGACCGTGAACGGCGCGCGCGGAGCCGCCGTGATCGAGTGGACCAGCGGACTCGCGCTCGGCATGGTCGGCGAGGTGCGGGACGAGGACCCCGAGGCCACGGCGGCGGAGACGGCCGAGCTGGCCCGGATGGCCGCCGAGCAGCGGGCGTTCGCCGCGCTGGGCCCCGGCGGCGCGATGGGCGGCTCCGGGAGCGACCCCGACGGGGATACGGACGGGGAGCCCGCCGTCGAGGACGTCATCGTCACCACCCGCACCTGCTACCACCTGCTGCGTTTCGTCGACACGGCCTTCGACAGCGGCGTCTTCTTCTATCTCTGGCTCGACCGCCGGGAGGGGAATCTGGCGCTCGCCCGGATGCGGCTGCGCGATATGTGCGGGCGTCTGGCGCTGATATGAACATGCCTCGCAGGGCCGGTGGGCGAGCCGGCCACGCGCCCAGCCTCACCGGTCTCGCCGCCGAGCGGGCCAGCGGCGCCCTGCTGTGCGACGCGGGCACCGTCTACCTCCGCGACGGCCAGGTGGTGCACGCCGAAAGCCCCGAGGCCCCCGGGATCGAGGTGCTGCTCACCACCGGTGGGCGGCTGACCGCCGACACCTGGCGGGAGGCGGTGGGCCGGACGGGCCCGGCCGGCGGGGTCGGGCGGTTCCTCGTCGACAGCGGCCGGCTGTCGGACGCGGAGCTGGAGATCTGCCATCTGGGCGCGCTGTTCGACGCGGCGTACTTCGCACTCGGGCACGGCAGCGGCCCCCGCGGCTTCCAGCGGGGCGCGGCCCACTGGCTCGGACCGGTGCGCGCGGTGGGCGCGGTCGCCGTCGAGCGCGAGACCCGGCGCCGCGGCAAGCTGCTGGACTCCCTGTGGCCGTATCCGCAGGTGGACACCGAGCCGGTGGTGCTTCGCCGCCCCGATGGCCGCGCCCCGGCGGTGACCGCCCGTCAGCGCGCGGTGCTGGCGCTGGCGGATGGGGTACGCACCCCCGCCGGTATCGCGCGGGAGCTGGGCCGTCCCGCCTTCCACACGCTGATCGACATTCGGCGGCTGGCGGCGGCGGGCCATGTCGCCACACCGCGGCCCGCCCGTCCGGGACATCCGGGCGGCCCCGATCTGCCCGCCCGGTCCGGCGCCTCCGCGCCGCCCGCCGCGGACCGCGGTCCCGCCGCGGCCGTCTTCACCGATCCCGATATCGACCTGCTGCGCCGGCTCCGCGACGCCTTGGAGGCAACGCTGTGATTCCCCTGACCGACCCGCCCGCCCCGTGCGCGGCGTCATGAGACTCGGCCTGCGGCAGCGCACGGAGCGGAAGTGGCTGCTGGCCGCCGAGCCCGACGTACTGGAGGAGCTGCGCCGGCTGCGGGCCCGGGTGACCCATGTGACCGGCGCCCTGGCCGCCACCAGCGACGGCGTGGTGCTGGCGCATGACACGGCCGTCGAAGCCGAGGGGGTGGCGGCGCTGACCGCCGCGGCCCTCGGGGTGGCGCAGTCGCTGGCCGGCGCCACCGGGCGGGGCGCCTTCCGTGAGCTGCTGGTCCGCGGCGAGAACGGCTATGTGGCCACCTATGCCGCGGGTTCCACGGCCGTGCTGACCGTTCTGGCCGGTGACCGCACCAACGTCGGCCGCCTCCATATGGAGGCCCGCCGCTCGGGCGCCCGGCTCGCCGATCTGGTGGGCGTCGCCCTCAGCAGGGCCGAGCAGCCGCAGCCCTGACCACCACGACCTTTCCCGCCCGGCGCGTACACCCGCGTCGGCACCCGACCGGACATCACTGACATCGAAAGGAACAGCCACGATCATGGCGAACACCCAGACCGCGCTCAAAGAGGCGATGACGTCCATAGAGGGCGCCCTCGGCGCCGCGCTGGTCGACTACTCCAGCGGGATGGCCCTCGGCACCGTGGGTGGCGGAAAAGAACTCGACCTGACGGTGGCGGCCGCGGGCAACACCGATGTGGTGCGCGCCAAGGTGCGGACCATGGAACAGCTCGGTCTGCAGGACTCCATCGAGGACATCCTCATCACCCTCGGCAGCCAGTACCACCTGATCCGGCTGCTGAAGGGCCGGGACAGCCAGGGCCTCTTCCTCTATCTGGCGCTGGACAAGAACCGGGCCAACCTGGCGATGGCACGGCACCAGCTCCGCAGGATCGAGGCCGGTCTGGAGGTCTGAGTCCGGGCCGTACGGCCCCCGATACGGGCACGGGGGGCCGCTCGATGGGCGGCCCCACCGTCTGACCGGGCCGGTCGGCATGCGCGGGGTCACCGCACTCAACGCACCAGGCAGGGACGCTTGTTGTCGAAGGTCCAGCCCGGAATGAGATAGCGCATGCCGACCGCGTCGTCCCGCGCCCCCAGCGCCTTCTCCTGGTAGAGGGCGTGGGCGGCGAGGAGCCGGTCGCGGTCGAGCCGGATGCCGAGCCCGGGGGCGTCCGGGATGGCGATCTCACCGCCGGTGATCCGCGGCGGCTCGACGGTGAGCCGCTCCAGTCCCTCCTGCCAGATCCAGTGAGTGTCCAGGGCGTTGTACTCGCCCGGGGCGGCGGCTCCGCAGTGAGCCACCATCGCCAGGGAGATGTCGAAGTGGTTGTTGGAGTGGCATCCCCAGGTCAGGCCCATCTCGTGGCAGAGCTGGGCCACCCGCACCGACCCCTGCATGGTCCAGAAGTGGGGGTCGGCCAGCGGAATGGAGACGGACTGCAGCGCCAGTGCGTGAGTCATCTGCCGCCAGTCCGTGGCGATCATGTTGGTGGCCGTGGGCAGTCCGGTGGCGCGCCGGAACTCGGCCAGGATCTCCCGGCCCGAGTAGCCGTCCTCGGCCCCGCAGGGGTCCTCGGCGTAGGCGAGCGTGCCGAGCAGCGGCCGGCACAGCTCGATCGCCTCGCGCAGCGACCAGGCGCCGTTGGGGTCGAGGGTGATGCGGGCGTCGGGGAACCGGTCCTTGAGCGCCCGTACCGCCTTGACCTCCTCGTTTCCCTCCAGGACGCCGCCCTTGAGCTTGAAGTCCTTGAAACCGTAGAGGTCGTAGGTGGCCTCCGCCTGGCGGACGATCGCCTCGGGGGTCAGCGCCTCCTCGTGGCGGATGCGGTACCACTCCGCTTCGGCGCCGGGTTCGCGGACGTACTCCAGGTCGGTCCGGTCGGGGTCGCCGACGTAGAACAGATAGCCCAGGACCCGTACCGCGTCGCGCTGCTGACCGTCGCCCAGGAGCGCCGCCACGGGCACCTCCAGATGCTGGCCCAACAGGTCCAGCAGGGCCGACTCGACGGCGGTGACGGCGTGCACGGTGGTGCGCAGATCGAAGGTCTGGGTGCCCCGGCCCCCGGCGTCGCGGTCGCGGAACCGCCGCCCGATCTCGCCCAGCACCCGCTTGTAGTCGCCCACCCGCGCCCCGACGACGAGGGATTCGGCGTCGCGCAGCGTCTGGGTGATCTTCTCACCGCCGGGGACCTCCCCCAGTCCGGTACGGCCCTCGGAGTCCTCGAGGACGACCACGTTGCGGGTGAAGTAGGGGCCGTGGGCACCGGAGAGGTTCAGCTCCATGCTGTCCCGGCCGGCGACCGGATAGACGGCGAACGAGGTGACGGTCGGCTGGCTCATCGTGGCGTCCTTGGGTCGGTGTCGGAGGGGTCGCACAGGGAGGGTTCAGATAATGGCCTCGATGGCCAGCACGCCGCCGAGGCCGAGGACCGCGAGCACGGTGGTGTAGGTGGTGCGCGCCTTGATGGCGTCGATGACGGAGAGGTTGAAGTACTCCTTGAACATCCAGAAGCCGGGGTCGTTCACATGGCTGAAGGCGATCGATCCGCAGGAGACGGCGAGGACCATCAGCTCGGGGTGGACTCCACTGTTCTCCAGGAGCGGCTGCACCACACCGGCGGCGGTGACCACGGCGACCGTAGCCGATCCGAGCGCCACCCGCAGGACGACGGCGATGAGCCAGGCGAGGATGATCGGCGAGATGGACCAGTCGTCGGTGAGGTCCTTGATGTAGTCGGATATCCCGCCCTCGACCAGGACCTCCTTGAAGGCGCCGCCGGCCCCGATGACCAGCAGGATCATCGCCATCGCCTGGGCCGCCGAGTTGCAGGAGGCGCTGACCTCGGCCAGGCTCCGGCCGATCCGGGGGCCGAACGCCCACACCGCCAGCAGCAGGGTCAGCAGCAGGGCGATCGGGGCGGAGCCGATGAAGGTGA
The DNA here is from genome assembly GCF_017592595.1 of Streptomyces sp. NEAU-YJ-81. NCBI lineage: Bacteria > Bacillati > Actinomycetota > Actinomycetes > Kitasatosporales > Streptomycetaceae > Streptomyces > Streptomyces sp. NEAU-YJ-81. The sequence continues at coordinate 447,229 of NZ_JAGFNO010000004.1, forward strand.
TGACGTGCAGGGCGGGACTGTCGCCGGACACGGCCATGTCGGTCACCGCGGCACCGGCGATCAGCACCACCGGGACCAGGGCCACCGACAGCGACCAGCCGAGGCCCGGCATCTCCTCCTCGGTGAAGGTGCGCTCGCTGACCAGGCCCTTGGGGATCTCGGGGTCCATCCGCCGGACGAACGGGAGCCGCGGCCACACCAGGGCGATCAGCGCACCGGCCGGAACGGCGATGAACAGCCCGTAGAACAGGGTCAGACCGACGGAGGCGTGGAAGCTCGAGGCCACCGCGGTGGGCCCGGGGTGCGGCGGCAGAAAGCTGTGCATGGTCGACAGGGCGATCGACATCGGAAGCCCGACCCACAGCAGGTTCTTCCGGGTGACCCGGACGATGGTGAACGCCACCGGCACGATGATGACGAAGGCGACCTCGTAGAACATGGTCACGCCGATGAGCATGGCGGTGACCACCATCGCCACCTGGACCCAGCGCAGTCCGAAGGTGTCGATGAGGGTGTTGGCTATCCGCTGGGCCGCGCCGCAGTCGCCCATGACCCGGCCGACCATGGCGCCGAGACCGACGACGAGCATGGTGTCGCCGATCTGACCCCCGACGCCCTCTCCGAGCACATCGGGGATCTTCTCCACCTCGACCCCCTGCACCAGCGCGACGCCGACGGCCACGAGGAGCAGGGCGATGAAGCCGTTGAGCTTCAGCTTGGTCATGAGGAACAGCAGGATCACCACGCTGATTCCGACGACGACGAGAGGCATGTCTTCAGTTCCCCTTTGAACTGCGGCCGGTGAGCTGGAGGCTCGAGCGGATCGCCACACGGGCCAAGGAGTCCACGTACATGCACTCCGTCTATATATGAAGATGGAGGCTAGAGGGGTGAACACCGCTGGTCAATGGGTGTGCCCGTGGATTCGCGATCGGCGCCGGTGTGAACCGGACTTACCGGGCACCGAATTCGGCCTCGGCGCGCATCCAGGCGCGGGCCTGCTCGCTGAGGGTGATCCCGAGGCCGGGCCGTGCGGACACCCGCATCCGGCCGTCGCTGATCTGCAGCCGCTCGTTGAACAGCGGCTCCAGCCAGTCGAAATGCTCCACCCACGGCTCCTGCGGATACGCGGCCGCCAGATGGAGGTGGATCTCCATCGCGAAGTGCGGGGCGAGTTGCAGATGGTGCTGATCGGCGAGGGTGGCCAGCTTGAGGAACTGGGTGATGCCACCGATGCGCGGTGCGTCGGGCTGAATGACGTCCGCCGCGTTGTGGCGTATCAGCTCCCAGTGTTCGGCGACGCTGGCCAGCATCTCCCCGGTGGCCACGGGGGTGTCCAGCGAGGCGGCGAGGGCCGCGTGGCCCGGTGCGTCATAGGCGTCCAGCGGCTCCTCGATCCAGACCAGGCCGAACTCCTCCAAGGCGCGCCCCATGCGCTGTGCGGTGGGCCGGTCCCACTGCTGATTGGCGTCGACCATCAGCGGCACATCGTCGCCCAGGTGCTCCCGTACGGCGGTCAGCCGGCGCAGGTCCTCCTTGCCGTCCGGCTGCCCCACCTTGATCTTGATGCCGCCGATTCCGCTGGCCAGGGAGGCCGTCGCGTTCTCCAGAACCTGCTCGGTCGGCGTGTGCAGAAAGCCGCCCGAGGTGTTGTAGCAGCGGACGGTGTCGCGGTGTGCGCCCAGCAGCTTGGCCAGCGGCAGCCCGGCCCGCTTGGCCTTGAGGTCCCACAGGGCGATGTCGAAGGCCGCCACCGCCTGGGTGGACAGCCCGCTGCGGCCCACGGAGGCGCCGGCCCACACCAGCTTGGTCCAGATCTTGCCGATGTCGCTGGGGTCCTCGCCGAGGAGGGTGGGCGCGATCTCCTGGGCATGGGCGAACTGGCCGGGGCCTCCCGCGCGCTTGGAGTAGCTGAAGCCGATCCCCTGGTGTCCCTCCGCGGTGGCGAGTTCGACGAAGAGGAAGGCCACCTCCGTCATCGGCTTCTGGCGCCCGGTGAGAACCTTGGCGTCGCTGATGGGCGTGGCCAGGGGAAGGACGACCGAGGACACTCGGATCCAGGAGACCCGGTCGAGGGTTGCCTCACCTGCCTGCTGCGCGGTGTGCGTTGCCGTATGCGATGTGGTCACCACGTGTTGTCCCTGTGTGTGGGCCCGTATGCGGGGCGAGTGGATATCGCCGGATCCGCCCCGGGGCGGCCGGCGAGCTCCTTTGCAAGCTAAGGTCGCCAGACGATCTACGTCTAACTTAAAATTGGCATGCGTTGATACCGGGAGAGCATCGTTGTTCACGCTCATGCAACTCATCAGCTTTGTGACGGTCGCCGAGGAGCTGCACTTCACCCGGGCCGCGGAGCGGCTGAAGATGACCCAGCCGCCGCTGAGCCGCCAGATCCAGCTGCTGGAGACCGAGTTGCGGGTCCAGTTGCTGGAGCGCACCAACCGCTCGGTGCGGCTCACCCCCGCGGGACGCGCCTTCCTCACCGAGGCCCGCCGTATCCTGCGCCAGTCCGAGCACGCCGTCCTCGCCGTCCGGCAGGTGGCGACGGGCGAGGCGGGGAGCATCGCCATCGGCTTCACGGCGGCCAGCGCCCACTCCGTACTCGGCACTCTCCTGGAGATCGCCCGTGCGACCATGCCGGGCGCGGAGATCACCCTGCGCGAGATGGTCACCCGGGACCAGTTGGAGGCCGTCACCGAGCGGAGCCTGGACCTGGGCCTGGTGCGGCCCTCGGTCACCGGACCGGATCTGCGGTCCCGGCCCGCGGCCCGGGAGCGGCTGCTCGCCGCCCTGCCGACGGGACATCCGCTGGCGGCGGGCGAAGGGCCGCTTCAAGTGGCCGACTTCGACGGGCAGGACCTGCTGATGTACTCGCCGATCGAGGCGCGCTACTTCAACGAGCTGCTCATCAGCATCTTCCGCGCCGCACACGCCACCCCGGTCTTCTCCCAGTATCTGAGCCAGGTCCACACCATCCTGGCCCTGGTGAACGGCGGCTGGGGCGTGGCCCTGGTCCCGGAGACCGCCGCCCGGCCGCGCTACCCGAACATCGTCTTCAAATCGGTGGAGCTGACCACTCCTGAGCCGGTAGAACTCAACCTCGTGTGGCGTAAGAACAATGACAACCCGGCCCTGCACGCACTGCTCCGCCATGCGGCCGCCCTTCTTCCCGCTCAAGGAGCCTGACCGTCGTGACACCCAGAACCTCCGGTGGCCTGCTGCGTCGCCACCGTGACTTCCGGCTGCTGTGGTGCGGTGAGACCGCCGGGAAGTACGGTGCGGCCGTCACCGGAGTGGCGATGCCGCTGATCGCGGTCACCACCTTGCACGCGGACACCTTCGAGGTCGGTCTGCTGACCGCCGCGAGCTGGGCCCCTTGGCTGGTCATCGGCCTTCCGGCGGGGGCCTGGGTGGACCGGTGGCGCCGAAGGCCGGTCATGCTGGCCGCCGCCGCGGTCTCGCTGGTGCTGTTCGCGAGTGTTCCGGTGGCCGCCCGGTGCGGCCTGCTGAGCATCGGACTGCTGCTGACCGTCGCCCTGTTGACGGGTACGGCGGCGGTGTTCTTCCAGACCGCCTACAGCGCGTATCTCGCCCGCCTCCTGAACCCCGAGGACCAGCCCGAGGGCAACGCCAAACTGCACGGCAGCGCGTCCGCGGCGCAGATCGGCGGCCAGGGCTCCGCCGGTCTGATCGCACAGGTGGCGGGCGCGGTGAACGGGATGTTCGTCAACGCCGCGACCTTTCTGGTCTCCCTTGCCTGCCTGACCGGCATCGGCTTCCGCGAACCGCGCGTCCCCCGGGCCGAGCGCCCGCCCCGGGCGCTGGCCCGCGAGGTGGCCGAGGGGCTGCGGCTGATCGCCCACGACCGGTGGCTGCGCACCCTGACGCTCTTCGCGGCCGCGTCCAACCTGGCGCTGATGGGCTACCAGTCGATCCGGGTGGTCTTCCTGGTCCGGACCGTCGGGCTGTCCCCCGGGCTGGTCGGTGGGCTCATCGCGGCCGTCAGCCTCGGCGGCGTCGTCGGGGCGTTCTGCGCACGCCGTGTCGCCGCCCGGGTCGGCGACGCGCGGGCGACGCTCCTGTTCGAGCTGGGGCTGGCCGTGGGCGCGCTGCTCATGCCGATGACCGCCGAGGGACCGTGGGTCGTGCTGTTCGTGGCGGGCGGCTTCTGCGTCACCGCCGGTGTGGTGGCCGGCAATGTGATCAAGGCGAGCTTCCAGCAGCGCTACTGCCCGCCGGAGCTGCTCGGCCGACTCACCGCGTCATCGGCGTTCGTCAGCTACGGAACGCTGCCCCTCGGAGCGCTGCTCGGCGGCGCGCTCGGCACCGCGCTGGGCCTCCGGGCCGCCATGTGGATCACCACGGCGGGCATTCCGCTCGCCGGGCTGATCCTGCTCTTCTCCCCCATCCGGCGCTCCCGGGACCTTCCTGCGTCCGCGCCGGCCCAGCCACGTCATGAAGCCCCGGCCACGTCGTGATCGCCGGTCACGTCATGAAGCCCCGGCCACGTCATGAAAAGGAGTTCTTCCCATGACCACTCCCCCGGCCACTCCTCGCGCACGACGCGTCGCGGTGCCCGGGGCGCTGGCGGCCCGTGACGACCTCGCGGGTGCCCACTACGCCTCGGCGTTCGCCTTACCGGTCCCGCGGGCAGGGGCCCTGATGACCGCCGAGCAATGGGCGCGGGCCGTCTTCGAGGGCGCTCCGGCTCCCCTGCGGCGGTTCCTCATGCTGGGCTGGACGCTGGGGCTCGGCCTCCGGCTGGGCCCCAGGACGTCGCCGCGCCATGTCCTGGGGTGGGCCGTCTCGGACGCGGCGGATCACTCGCTGACCCTCACCGCGCGCTCCCCGCTGATGCTCACGCACAACGTCGTGGCCGTCGAGGACGCGAGGGTCCTGTGGGCGACCTTCGTACGGTTCGACCGGCCCGTCGGCCGCCCGCTGTGGGCCCTGGCCGCGCCGATCCACCACCGGACGGTTCCCCGTCTCCTCCAGCGCGCGGCGCGCGATGCCGCGTCGGCCGGGGAAACCACCCGCGGTGACGGCCGGTTGCCTTGAGGCCCCGGTCGCGTCGCCCGGCCCAGCGGCCCGAGCTACGCTCAAAAGGGAGGGACTCGGTTCGCCTTCGAAGGGAGCGTTTCCGTGTCCGTCACATCACGCGCGTCGACTCCGGCGCCGCTGCCCAGACATCGCGACTGCCCCTTCGACCCGCCCGGTGCCTACGAGGCGCTGCGCGAGGAGGGCGGAGCCAGTCGTCTGGCCTTTCCGGACGGCAAGGCGGGCTGGCTGCTCACCCGGCACGAGGACGTGGCGCAGTTGCTGGCGGATGACCGGTTCAGCTCGGACCGCCGCCGGACCTCCTCGCCGGTGCACGCGTTTCCGGTCCGCCCGGACGATCGCCGCATGCTGGGCTCGTTCATCGGCATGGATCCACCCGAGCACACCCGCTACCGGCGGCTGCTGAGCAAGTGGTTCACCGCCCGGGGGATGCGGCGGCTGCAGCCCCGGATCGAGGAGATCGTCGACGGCCACCTGGCCGCGATGGAGCGCGCCGGTCCGCCGGCCGACCTCGTGACGTCCTTCGCCCAGCCGGTCCCGTCGCTGGTGATCTGCGAGCTGCTCGGGGTGCCGTACGAGGACCGGGCCGACTTCCAGCGGTGGGCCACCGTTCTGCTCCGGATCGGCCAGGGCGAGGAGGAGGTCTACGCGGCCCGGGACGCGCTGTGGGAGTACATGCGGGAGCTGATCGACACCAAGCGGCACCGGCCGGACGAGGCGCTGCTCTCCCGTCTGGTCAACGGCGAGCACGGCGCGCCCGGCGGCTCCGGCACCGCCACGGCGGCCGGGCTGACCGACGAGGAGCTGACCGGTGTGGGGCTGCTGCTGCTCATCGCGGGCCATGAGACGACGGCGAACATGCTGGCCCTTGGCACCTACGCCCTGTTGCGCCACCCCGGGCAGTCGAAGCTGGTGCGGGAGCGGCCCGAGGTGATCGACCACGCGGTCGAGGAGCTGCTGCGGTATCTGACCATCGTCCAGTTCGGGACGGTACGGGTCGCCCAGGAGGATCTCGAGATCGCCGGGGCGCGGGTGCGGGCCGGGGAGACGGTCGTCGGGTCGCTCGCCTCGGCCAACCGGGACCCCTCGCGGTTCCCCGACCCCGGCACCCTGGACGTCACCCGCGAGACGGCCGATCAGATCGCCTTCGGCCACGGCATTCACCAGTGCCTGGGCCAGCATCTGGCGCGGATGGAGATGCGGACGGGCTTTCCCGCCCTGCTGCGGCGCTTCCCCACGCTGCGCCTGGCGGTGCCGCCCGACGAGGTGCCCCTGCGCCACGACATGCTGATCTACGGCGTCCATCGGCTCCCGGTCACCTGGGACCGGGCCGCCGGTTAGGCGACCGGCACGTCCGCCCACCAGGTGATGCCCTCATGGCAGGAGTGGCTGCCGTGGCGCGTGGACAGCGCGGTGACGATGCCGAGCCCGCGGCCGTGCTCATCGGGCTCGATGTCCTCCTCCGCCCGCTGACCGGCGGGCACCGGGCCGCCGTCGGTGACCTCGATGCGCAGGCCGGCGGAGCCCTCGCACTCGGTCCAGCGCAGCCGCAGCACGGCCGGGGGCAGGGCGTGCAGGATCGCGTTGGTGACCAGTTCCGAGATCACCATGAGTGCCTCGTCGAGGCAGTCGTCCGACAGCTCCCATTCGGTCAGCAGCGCGTGCGCCCGCCGCCGCACGGTGGCGACGGCCTCGCAGATGTGCGGGACCGGGAGGACATGGCCGTCTCCCTCGTCCGCCGGGGGCCGGCCCGGGACCTCGCCGCGTGTCACCACCGGCGCCAGCAGGGGGTCCGGTTCCGGCGCCTGGGAGCCGATGAGACGGGCGCCGGTGAAATCGACGGTCTCCGCGGCCTGCCCGGTGACGCCGGGCTTCGGATAGCTCAGTTGTTCCGCCACGTCTCCTCCTCTCCGAGCCGAGTGGGTTGTCTGTGCCGGGCACCCTTCGGGTCGCCTTTTGGCATCCTGGTCTTCTTGTCCCGATACGGACGCTATGGCCCCTATCCGCCGGGGTCAACGAATCCGAGTCGGCATTACCGAACGTTTGGCGTTTTCGCCGACAGGCTGTGCCACTGGCCGAAGAGCTACGATCGCGTCATGGCCGGCCCGGTGCAGTCCATCGAGCGGGCGGCGGCGATTCTTCGGCTGCTCGCCCAGGGCTCCGGTCGGCTCAGTCTGGGCGAGGTGGCCGCCTCGCTCGGCCTCGCGAAAGGCACCGCGCACGGCATTCTGCGCACGCTGCAGGGCGTCGACTTCGTCGAACAGGACAAGGCGACGGGGAAGTACCAGCTCGGCGCGGCGCTGCTGCACCTGGGGACCAGCTATCTCGACATCAACGAGCTGCGGTCCCGCTCCATCAACTGGACCGACGCCCTGGCCGCCCGCAGCGGTGAGGCGGTCCGGCTCGGAGTGCCCCTGGAGGGCAAGGTCCTCATCGTCCACCACGTCTTCCGGCCCGACGACACCTTCCAGACCCTGGACGTGGGCTCGCTGCTGCCCCTGCACGCCAGCGCACTGGGCAAGATCCTGCTGGCGTACGGGGCGACCCCTCTGGAGCCGCTCATGGAATCCGAACCGGAGAACTACACCCGTCACACACTTGTCTCTCCCCAGCAGCTCAGCCGGGCGATGGGCGAGATCCGCGAGAATGGCTGGGCGGTCGCGACCGAGGAGATGATGGTGGGCGAGGCCGATATCGCCGCGCCGATCCGCGGACAGGGCGGGCTGGTGGTGGGCGCCGTCGGCGTCTCCGGCGCCGTGGACCGCCTCTGCGACAGCAAGGGCCGCCCTCATCCCTCACTCGTCGGGCTGACGCGCGACGCCGCCCGGGCGATCTCCCGCGATCTCGGCGCGGCCCGCTGGTGACGCCCCGTGCCCTGCTCGAACCCGCCCGAAGGCAGGCCAGGCCATGGTTGAACGCTATGTGATGTCCATCGACCAGGGCACCATGTCCACCCGGTGCATCCTCTTCGACCACCAGGGACGGCTGGTCTCGGTCGGCCAGCGAGAACATGAGCAGTACTTCTCCAAGCCCGGCTGGGCCGAGCACGACCCCGCCGAGATCTGGTCCCATCTGCGCCGTGTCGTCGTACCCCGGGCCCTGGAGGGCGCGGGGATCCGGCCCGAGCAGATCGCGGCCATCGGCATCGCCAATCAGCGCGAGACCACAGTGGTCTGGGACCGGCGCACCGGCGTTCCCGTGTGCCACGCCATCACCTGGCAGGACACCCGCACCAGCGGCTATGTCGAGGAACTGCGGCGGACCACCGGTGACGACTTCTTCCTCGAACGCTGCGGACTGTCCCCCACGACCTACTTCTCCGCGCCACGGCTGCGCTGGCTGTTCGACCATGTCGACGGCTTGCGCGAGCGCGCGGGGCGCGGAGACGTGCTGTTCGGCACGATGGAGAGCTGGCTGATCTGGAACCTCACCGGCGGGCCCGACGGCGGACTGCACCTCACCGACGCCACCAACGCCAGCCGCACCATGCTGATGAACATCCGCAGCCTGACCTGGGACGATGAGCTGCTGGCCTATTTCGATGTGCCCCGGGCGATGCTGCCGGAGATCCGCCCCTCCGCCGAGCGCTACGGCATGGCCCGCGCCCTGCTGCCGCAGGTGCCGATCTGCGCCGCGCTCGGCGATCAGCAGGCGGCGCTGTTCGGGCAGACCTGTTTTGCCAGCGGCGAGGCGAAATGCACCTACGGCACCGGCAGCTTCCTCCTGCTCAACACCGGCACCGAGCTCGTACGGTCCCGGCACGGGCTGCTGACCACGGTGGGCTACAAACTCGGCGACGAGCCGACGGTCTACGCCCTGGAGGGCCCGATCGCCGTCACCGGCTCGCTGGTGCAGTGGTTCCGCGACCGCCTGGGCATGATCCACAGCGCCCCCGAGATCGAGACCCTGGCCCGCGGCGTCGAGGACAACGGCGGCTGCTACATCGTCCCCGCCTTCTCCGGGCTCTTCGCCCCGCACTGGCGCAGCGACGCGCGCGGGGTGATCGTCGGGCTCACCTCGTACATCACCAAGGGACATCTGGCCCGCGCCGTTCTGGAGGCCACCGGGTGGCAGACCCGGGAAGTGGTCGACGCCATGAACGCCGACTCGCCCCAGCCGCTGCGGCAGCTGAAGGTGGACGGCGGGATGACGTCGAACAATCTGCTGATGCAGTTCCTGGCCGATGTCCTGGACCTGCCCGTGGTGCGCCCCATGGTCTCCGAGACCGTCTCTCTCGGGGCCGCCTACGCCGCCGGGCTCGTCTCCGGCTACTGGCCCGATCTGGAGGGGCTGCGCCGCAACTGGCACCGCGCGGCCCAATGGATGCCCACGATGGACCCCGCGCGGCGGGAGGCGGAGTACGAGAACTGGCAGCGGGCGGTCGAGCGGTCGCTGGGCTGGGCCAGTTCGTAGCCCGGGGCACCTTCCCGGGCGGGCCTGTCGGGCCCCGTCGGGCCCCGGGAAGGAATCGAGCGCGAGGAGGACGTGTGAGTTCCATGAGGCGGGGTATTCGAGCCAGCCGCGGCTGTTGAACCAGTCGCTCTGGGACCCAGAAACCCATGAAGACCCAAAACCCGATCCATGGACGGAATCATGACCAGCCCTTCCGATGAAAACGTCTCCGCCACCCAGCAGGCCCTCGGCGAGCTGGCGGCCGACCGGGCGGACGAGTCGGCGCTGAACACCCTCGCCAACAGTGAGGTCCTCCTCCCCTCCGCCGAGAGCGGAGAGGAGACCGACCCCCAGGCCGTGACCCTGCCCGTGTTCCAGCAGGAGGACGGCGCTCAGCTGGTACCGGTCTTCACCACTCCGGACCGGATGCACCAGGCCCTGCCCCAGATCGAGCGGTACCACCTGGTGCCGCTGGGCGCGCTGGCCCAGGGATGGCCCTCCGAAGAGCTCTCCCTGACCATCGACGCGGGTGCCCCGGAGGCCGTCACCCTCTCGGCCACCGGCGTACGGAGCCTGCTCAGCGGCTCCGGTCCGGCCGCCTGACCTTTTCGGCCGCGGCGGCCCGTGCCCTTCTCTCTACGGGCACGGGCCGCGGCGATGCCCGGATGCCGTGGCCGCCCCCTCCCCCACGATCGCGCCGGACCGCGGTGGGCCGCCCGCCGATTGGTCACCTTCCCGATCCATCGTCTACCGTCCCGTACACATTCACTGGTTACGGAAAGACACCGGCGGGACGGATCACGTGAGCGCGATCAACATCGGACAGGCCGTGGTTCTCGGCGTCGTCGAGGGGGTCACGGAGTTCCTCCCGGTCTCCTCCACCGGCCACCTCAAGATCACTGAGGGGCTGATGGACATCCCGGTGGACGACAAGTCCGTCGTCGCCTTCACCGCGGTGATCCAGGTCGGTGCCATCGCCGCCGTCCTGCTGTACTTCTTCCGCGACATCCGGCGCTTCGCCACCGCATGGGGACGGGGGCTGGTCAACCGCGAGGAGCGGTACCACCACGACTACAAGTTCGCCTGGTGGGTCATCTACGCCACGATCCCCATCGTGGTCGTGGGCCTGGCGGCCAAACCGCTGATCGAAGGCCCGCTCGCCTCCCTGTGGGTGGTGGCCGCCTCGCTGATCGTGGGCAGCGGGCTGATGTGGCTGGCCGACCGGATGGGCCGCCACAAGCGCGGGGAGGACGACACCAGCGTCAAGGACGCGATGCTGGTCGGCTCCTCGCAGATCCTCGCGCTGCTCTTCCCCGGCTTCTCCCGCTCGGGCGCCACGATGGCCACCGGCCTCATGCTCGACCTGGACCGCCTGGCCGCCACCAGGCTCTCCTTCTTCCTGGGCATTCCATCGCTGACCGGCGCCGGTCTGTACGAGCTCAAGGACGCCATGGGCGGTGGCGTGGGAACGGTGCCGCTCGCGGTGGGCACGGTGGTGTCCTTCGCCGTGGCCTACGCCTCGATCGCCTGGCTGCTGAAGTTCGTCGCCAAGCATTCGTTCAACGCCTTCGTGATCTACCGGATCGTCATCGGCCTGGCGCTGTTCGGACTGCTCGGCTCGGGCGCCCTCAACGCCTGACGCCGCCGCGGGCGCTCTCACCCGCCTGACGCCGTCTCCCAGCCACCGGCCGGATAGTCGACATAGCCGCCCGCCCCGCCGGTGTAGTACGTCCCCGGGCCGCCCGCCGCCGGCTCGCGGTCCAGGGCGAACCGGGCCACGAGGCCGGGGTTGGCCACGAAGTGCGTGGCGTAGGAGACGAGCGACCGCCCCGTGGCCTATCCGCATCTGCGCGGCGGACCGGCCCCCGCCGCGCCGGGCGCCGCCCTCGGCCAGGACGCCTTCGCCGGCTATCGGCGCCTCTTCGACGGTCCGCTGATCGCCAACCACGGCTTCGACCGGGAGACCGGGAACGCCATGATCGAGGCGGGGCTCGCGGACACGGGCTCCGCCACGAGCGCGTCGTAGTCGGCGAGCATCCGCTCATCGGCGGTGAACCACTCGGCGGTCCAGTACGGCGACAGGCGGACGCCCACCCGGCGGCCGTCCCAGGCCGCGGCCACCTCGTCGACGATCTCCATCAGCAGTCGCCGCCGGCCGGCCGAGTCGTGGCCGTAGGCGTCGTCGCGGCGGTTCAGCCGCGGATTGAGGAACTGCGGGATCAGGAACGAGCCGAATCTCCCGTGGGGTGACCGTCTCCTCGGCCGCCAGAAGGTGCGGGGTATCGCGGCGGTGCCCCGCGCCGAGCTGGACCGGCAGCGGCGCACCGTCGACGCCTTTCTCCCCGCCGCGCGAGGCGGGGACATGGAGGCGCTGCTCGCCGTGCTGGACCCGGATGTCGTACGGCGTGCCGACCGCGCCGCCCTGCCCTAGGGTCCTTCTGACGGATCTCCGTGGGCGAAGGAGCGGCGTCCGGTGCGTGCTCTCGGCGTGCCGCGTGGAGGCCCTCGTAGCGGAGCTACTTGGGTTTTCGCGCGGTGCGGCGAGAGGGCGTGCCGACGGTGGCCAGCGGTGCGCGGGCGGTGGCGGTGGCGGAGGAGACCGCCGGGTTCGCGGTCTCGAATTGGCTCTCCTCGACGAGGTGCGGCCTCACGTAGCCTCGGCCCATGGGTGATGTGCTGCCGTATCTGATCGTCGCCGGGGTGCTCGCCGCGCTCATGGGCTTCCTCGGCTGGGTGGCGTCCCTCGCCCGTCGCCGCGGCGCGACCGGCACGGCCCTGCGGGCGGCCCTGGCCTCCCATGACGAGGCGTTCCGAGTGACCGCCCATGACTCCCACCACGAGATCCTGGCGCAGGCGGAGCGCAAGGTACCGATCCTCTCCCCCGACGGTCAGTGGACGCCGAGCCACGCCGTGGCGGATCCGGGGGCCCGTCCGCCCTTCGGAGCACGGGCTTCCCGGACCCGGCGGGGGCTGCTGCGCCGGTGGAGCCGCCGGGTGCGGGGGCGCTGACGGTCCCGGTGAGTCGGCGGGCCCAGCGCGCGGCCACGGGGTAATCGGCGGGCCTAGGGCGCGGCCACGGGGTAGTCGGCTCCGAGGGTGACATCGCGCCAGGCATCGAAGGCGGTCCTGAGCGAGTCCAGCCTGGCCTGGGCGATGTCATAGGCCGCCTTGCCCAGCAGCAGCCGCAGCGGGGGCTCCTCCGCCTCCACCGCGCCGATGATGGCCTCGCTCGCCCGCGCCGGATCCCCGGGCTGGTGGCCGTAGGTGGCGAGGGTGCTGGTGCGCCGTGCGCCCGCGCTCTCGGCGTAGTCGTCGATGGTGACGGCGGACTGCCGCATGGAGGGGCCGGACCAGTTGGTGCGGAAGGCGGCGGGTTCGACGATCGTCACCTTGATGCCCAGCGGGGCCACCTCGGCGGCGAGCGATTCGGAGAGGCCCTCCACGGCGAACTTGGTGGCGTGGTAGTAGCCGGTGGCGCCGAAGGCGGCCAGGCCGCCGAGGGAGGAGATGTTCACGATGTGGCCGGCGCGGCGGGCGCGCATGCCCGGCAGCACCGCCCGGGTGACGTCCACCAGGCCGAAGACATTGGTGTCGAACAGGGCCCGGACCTCCGCGTCCTCGCCCTCCTCGAGAGCGGCGAGATAGCCGTAGCCCGCGTTGTTGACCAGTACGTCGATGAGGCCGAAGGCGGTTTCCGCCTCCTTGACGGCCTCCGCCACCTGGTCCTTGTCGGTGACGTCGAGCGCCAGGGCCAGCGCGCGGTCCCCGTGCCCGGCGACGATGTCGGCCAGCTGCCCGGGGGCGCGGGCGGTGACCACCGCGCGGTGGCCATGGTCGAGGACGGCGGTGGCGAGTGCCCGGCCCAGACCGGTGGAACAGCCGGTGATGAACCAGACGGGCGAGTTAATGAGGGTCATGCGGAAGAGTCCTTCGTCGTGGTGCTCATGGTGTCGTGGGGCGTCTCCACCGCGTCGGCGGCGAGGCTGCCCAGCAGGGACAGCGCCTGTTCGGACGGGCTGCCCGGTTCGGCCTGGTAGACGACGAGCTGCTGACCGGGGGCGCTGTTCACGGTCAGCGCCTCGTACTCCAGCGTCAGCTCCCCGACCAGGCGGTGCCGGAAGCGCTTGGTCTCATGGGTCTTCTGACGGATGTCATGGCGGGCCCACAGCCGCCGGAACGCCTCGCTCTTCAGCGACAACTCGCCGATGACCGCGATCAGTTCGGGGTCCTCCTCGTCGATTCCGGCCGCCGCGCGGAGCCCGGCGACGGTGTTGACCGCCACCCGCTCCCAGTCGGGGTAGAACTCCCGCGCGTCCGGGTCGAGGAAGACCAGCCGCATCAGGTCCCGGCTGTGGGTGTGCCCGTCGAACAGGGCCCTGCCCAGAGTGTTGTGGGCCAGTACGGTCAGACAGCGCCCCAGGACGACGGCCGGTGTCCGCGGCCAGCCCTCCATCATCCGCAGCAGGGTCGGGCTCACCCGCTCCCGCCGCGCGGCCGGGCGGCGCCGGCCGGGGGCCGGACGGGCCAGCCGGTGCAGATGGGCGACCGCGTCCTCCTCCAGCACCAGGGCCCGGGCCAGCGCCTCGGTCACCTGCGCCGAGGGATGCCGCTCCCGGCCCTGCTCCAGCCGTATGTAGTAGTCGGTGCTGACCCCCGCCAGCAGGGCGACCTCCTCGCGGCGCAGCCCCGCCACCCGGCGCCGGCCGGCGGACCGGATGTCCACGTCCTCGGGCCGCACCAGTTCACGGCGGGCGCGCAAAAAGCGTCCCAGAGGGTTCTCGCTGTCCATGAAATCGAGCCTAGACCTGGGAAAGCGGCATCCGGAGCCCGTAAGGTGGCCGCGCTACTCCTAGTCTGAGCCGGGAGGTGCCGCCCATGGGCGGCGGATCACACGACCGCGGAGCGCGGGAATTCGGGGAGCGCAGGGTCGACCGGGGGCCGTACGGAGGCGGCTGCCCGGTGCGTCGGGGGCCCGACGGGATCTGGCAGGTGTCCGGCTATGAGGAGGCCCGCGCCGTCCTGCGCAGCACCGCCACCGTGCAGGCCGGGCTCGGCATCGAGACGGTGGAGAAGCTGCCGTCCCGGTTCCGGCGGCCGGTGCTCTACCGGGACGGTCCCGAACACCGTGAGGACCGGCGGCAGACCGCCCGGTTCTTCACCCCGCGCCGGGTCGACGAGCACTATCGCGAGGTCATGGTCCGGGTGGCGGAGGCACAGCTCGACACCATCCGGGACACCGGCCGGGGTGTGCTCGCCGATGCGGCCTTCCATCTGGCGATCGAGGTGGCCAGTGCCGTGATCGGCCTGACGGAGAGCCGGCCCGGGATCCGGAGGCGGCTGGAGCGGTTCTTCCCCGAGAAGTTCGGCACCCCGGGGCTGACCAGTCTGCACGGGATCCGCTGGCTGCTGCGGCAGAACGCGAACTGGCTGCGGATCTACTGGGGTGATGTCCGCCCGGCCGTACGGGCCCGGCGGCGACGGCGGCGCGACGACCTGATCTCCCATCTGCTGGACGAGGGGTGTTCGTCCGGCGAGATCCTGGGCGAGTGCATCACCTTCGCCGCCGCGGGCATGGTCACCACCCGGGAGTTCGTCAATGTGGCCGCGTGGCATCTGTTCGGCGACGCCGCCCTGCTGGCGCGGTACCGGGCCGCCGACGAGCCCGGCCGGATCGCGATCCTGCACGAGATCCTCCGGCTCGAACCGGTCATCGGCCGGCTCCGCCGTCGTACCACCGCACCACTCCGGCTGCCCGGCGGCGGCCAGGATCCGGGCGCGGAGGTGACGGTGCCGCCCGGGGAGCTGGTCGATGTCCTGCTCCACCGCGCCAATCTCGACGGCCGTACGGTGGGCGAGCGGCCGGAGCGGCTCCGTCCGGGCCGCCCGATGGCCGCGGGCGCCGGTGCGCCGGGGCTGTCCTTCGGGGACGGTGCGCACAAATGCCCCGGAGCCGCCATCGCGCTCCTGGAGACGGATGTCTTCCTCAGCCGGCTGTTCGCCCTGCCCGGCCTCCGTATGGCGTCCCCGCCCAGGGTCGGCTTCAAGGACGAGATCGGCAGCTATGAGCTGCGCGGCTGCGAGGTCGTGCTCACGGGCCGGACCTGACCGCCACCGGCCCCACCGACCACCCGAGTGTCAGGAGGAACCACATGACCGAGTCCCCGGCCCCGATCCAGGGCTACTGCGACCCCCGGTTCGCCGGAGTGCGGGCCGCCTTCGAGGCGAACTTCCGCGAACGCGACGAGCTGGGCGCCGCGGTGGCCGTGCGGATCGGCTCGGAGACCGTGGTGGATCTGTGGGCCGGCTGGGCCGAGGCCGGGCGCACCCGCCCCTGGGAGCGGGACACCCTGGTCAATGTGTGGTCGACCACCAAGGGGCCGACGGCCCTGTGTGCCCATGTGCTGGCGGACCGCGGGCTGTTGGACCTGGACGCGCCGGTGGCCGCGTACTGGCCCGAGTTCGCCGCGGCCGGCAAGGGCTCGCTGCCGGTGCGGTATCTCCTCTCGCACCGGGCGGGGCTGGCCGGGTTGCGGGAGCCGCACAGCGTGGCGGAGCTGTACGACTGGGAGTTGACCACCGCCCGGCTGGCCGCGGCCGAGCCGTGGTGGGAGCCCGGCACCCGTAGCGGCTATCACGCGCTCACCTACGGCTTCCTGATCGGCGAGGTGATCCGGCGGATCACCGGGCTGCTGCCCGGCGAGTTCCTGCGGCAGGAGGTCACCGGGCCGCTGGGCATCGACTTCACCATCGGCCTTCCGGAGAAGGAGACCGGCCGGGCCGCCGAACTGATCGGTCCGCGGGCCGGGCGGCCGGCCGGTGAACAGGCCGCGGCGGGCCTGAAGTTCACGCCGGTCGCCTTGGCGGCGCTGGGCAATCCGGTGGTCGGCGCCGCCGAGGCCAACAGCCGGGAGTGGCGCGAGGCCGAGCTTCCGGCCCTCAACGGCCATGGCACGGCCCGCGCCATCGCCGAGCTGTACGGCATCCTCGCCCGCCGCGGTCTGGCCGACGACCGCCGGGTGCTGTCCACGGACGCCGCCGAGCGCGCCCGCGAGGGCCAGGGTTCCTGCCGGGACCTGGTCCTGGGCGAGGCTCTCGGCCGGGACACGGAGGTGGCGCTCGGGGTGTGGCTGAGCGGCGCGCACGGCTCGTACGGCCCCAACCCGCGCGCCGTCGGCCATGACGGCTTCGGCGGCTCCTGCGGGCTGGCCGACCCGGAAGCGGAGCTTTCCCTCGGCTACGTGATGAACCGTATGGGCCCGCACATCGTCGACGACCCCCGGAAGATGGCCCTGGTGGAGGCGGTGTACGCGGCGCTGTGACCAGCGGCGCGGCCGGCCGCGGCTGGGCAACCCCGCCCCCACCGTGGCTGACTACGCCTCTCGCGAGCGTTTCAGCAGCGCCAGGGAGCAGATGAGGGACACCGCCACCAGCCCCATCTGGTAGATCACGACCGGCACGATCGAGCCGCCGGTCGAGCGCAGCAGCCACTCGCCGACCAGGGGTGCCGTACCGCCGATGAGCGCCGAACACAGCTGGTAGGAGAGGGAGATACCGGTGTAGCGCACGGAGATCGGGAAGGCGGCGGCGAGCAGTCCGGCCAGGATCGCGTAGTTCATCGCGCCGGTGATGCCCAGCAGACAGATGCCGAGCCCCACGATGACCGGCTGGGTCGTCGAGACACAGGCGTACATCACGGGCACCAGAGCGAAGTTGAGGCTCAGCAGGGCCGCCACGGTGCGGCGCGGGCCGAAGCGGTCGGCCAGCAGCACTCCGAAGGGCTGGGTGAAGAACTGGATGACGCTGTAGACGAGCAGCACGTTCAGCATGGTGGAGCGATCCATGCCGAGGCTGCCGGTGGACCAGGACAGGACGAAGGTGGTGATGAAGTAGGTGGCGGCGATGCCGATGGAGCTGGCGAGCACGCCGAGGGCGAGGGTTCCGGGGTGGCGGGCGACCAGTTCCCGCAGGGGGACCTTCGCGACGCGCTTCTCGTCCCGCAGCCGGGTGAACTCCGGGGACTCCTCGACCTTGAGGCGCACGACGAGGCCGATGACCACCATCACGGCGGAGAAGAGGAACGGAACGCGCCAGCCCCAGGCGTCGAAGTCGTCGTCCGGAAGCTGGGTGAGCAGCGCGAACATCCCGGTGGCCAGGATCGATCCGGCCGGTGACCCCTGCTGGGCGAAGGCGCCGAACGACAGCGCCTTCCCCTTGGGCGCGTGTTCGCTGGCGATGAGGACGGCGCCGCCCCATTCGCCGCCGACCGCGATGCCCTGCACCATGCGCAGCAGCACCAGCGCGATGGGCGCGGCGACGCCGACCTCGTCGTAGCCGGGGAGCAGCCCGATCAAGGTGGTGGCGATGCCCATCATGAGCAAGGTGGTGACCAGGGTCTTCTTCCGGCCGATCCGGTCGCCGAGGTGGCCGAAGACGATGCCGCCGATCGGCCGGGCGAGGAATCCGAGCCACAGGCTGCCGAACGCCTCCAGCGCGCCGGCGGTGTCACCGCCGCTGCCGAAGAAGATCTTGCCGAGGACGAGCGCGGACGCGGTGGAGTAGATGTAGAAGTCGTACCACTCGACGGTGGTGCCGATGAACGAGGCGAGACCCGCCTTGCGGGCGGTCCGCTCGCGGTCGGTGGCCGGGGAGCGGTCCGTGGCCGCGGCGGTGGCGGTGGCGGTGGGCTTGCTCATGGTCAGCGTCCAGATATGCGGTCGGCGAGACGGGCGATGGGGGAAGTGGTGGTGCGGCCGGAGGACTCGGTACGGTCGGCGGCGCGGTACGCGGCGTACATGCCGTGCACCCCGATCCACCGGAACGGTTCGGGCTCCCATCGACGGGTGCGGTGGCCGACCCAGGGCAGCGCGGTCAGCTCGGTGGAACGGCCGAGCAGCAGATCGGACAGGGTGCGTCCGGCGAGGTTGGTGGCGGCCACGCCGTGGCCGACGTATCCGCCGGCGAAGCCGAGGCCGGTGGCCGGGTCGTAGTCGATCGAGGCGCACCAGTCGCGGGGCACGGCCAGCACCCCCGACCAGGTGTGGTCGATGGCGGCCTCGGCGGTGTCCGGGAAGAGGCCGGTGAGGATCCGCCGCAGGGCGCGCACGGTGTCCGCGCTGGTCTGTCCGGCCCGGTCGGTGCGGGAGCCGAACTTGTAGGGCACTCCGCGGCCGCCGATGGCGATGCGGCCGTCCGCGGTGCGCTGTCCGTAGGTGTAGGCGTGGGTGGCGTCGCTGAGGAGTTCCTGGCCCTCCCAGCCGAGCCGCTTCCACAGCTCGTCGGGGAGCGGCTCGGTGACGATCATCGAGGAGTTCATCGGCAGCCAGGTGCGCCGCTCGCCCTCGATGCCGCTGGTGAAGCCCTCGGTGGCGCGGACGATCCGGCCCGCGCTGATGGTGCCGAACGGGGTGCTGACCCGGCCGGGGGCGATGGCGGTGACGGGGGTGGACTCCAGGATCCGTACGCCCCGCGCCTCCACCGCGCGGGCCAGGCCCTGCACCAGCTTGGCCGGGTGAACCCGGGCGCAGTGCGGATTGTGGTAGCCGCCCAGCGCCCCGTCCAGGCGCAGCCGCTCGGCGACGCGGGGTGCGCTCAGCCACTCCAGGTCCTGTGCGCCCCAGTGCCGGAGCTGGTCGTACGCGGTGCGCAGCCGCGGCAGTTGGGCCGCGCCGTGGGCGACGGTGAGATAGCCGCTCTTGACGATGTCGGCCTCGATGCCCTCGGTACGGGCCACCGAGATCACCTCGTCCACGGTGTGGATCATCTCCCGCTGCAGGGCGATGACGCCCTCGCGCCCGCGCTTCCTCGCATAGGTCCCGGCCGATCCGGCGATCTTGCAGCTGAGCCAGCCGGCGTTCCGCCCCGAGGCGCCGAATCCGGCGAACTCCCGGTCCACGACGGTGATATCGAGATCGGGGGCGGCCTGCTTGAGGTAGTACGCGGTCCACAGCCCGGTGAAGCCCGCGCCCACGACGCACACATCGGTGGCGAGGTCGCCGTCGAGGGGCGGACGCCGTTCGGGGAAACCGGTCTGGCGGTACCAGAAGGACACATTTCCGTTCAGCACTGCGGCACTCAGCCAATCGTGGTCGTACGGCCGCTGGTCGGGCGGCCTGGGGATGGCCCCGGTTTCGTCGCGGATCGAGGAGGGCGGATCGAGGAGCGTGGACCCAGGGGGTGCGGGTCAGTAGCTGGGTGGGCTGATCACCCACAGCACCCGGGCGGCCGCCGCGGCCGTCTCGCTCAGCCGGTGCGGTACGGCGGAGGAGTAGCGGATGCTGTCACCGGCCCCGAGGGTGAAGGAGCGGTCGCCGAGCTGGAGGGAGACCGTGCCCTCGAGTACGTAGAGGAACTCCTCCGAGTCTCCGTGGCTGTAGAGGGTCTCCCCCGTGGAGCCGTGGGCGTCGAACTCCCCCAGGAACACCTCGAGATGGTGCTGCGGCCCAGGGGTCAGCCGGAACTTGCGCCCGCCGAGCACCCCGAGGGCGAGCCGGGGCGCCTCCTCGGCGCGCAGCACGCTCGGGCCGCTGGTGAAGTCGTCGCCGAACAGGTCGGCCACCTTCAGGCCGAGCGCGGCGGCGACCTGCTGGAGGGTGGCGATGCTGGGGTTGGCCTGCCCGCGCTCTATCTGGCTCAGATAGCCCTCACTGATCGCGGCGGCCTCGGCGACGGTCCGCAGCGTCAGCCGTCGTGCCTTGCGCAGCGCACGCAGCCGATCGCCAACGGACTCGTCGCCGGTACCGGCGGCCCGGTCCGTGGGGTGTTCGTTCTCCATGGCCGGACACGCTAAGAGCGCTGAGCGGCTGGCACAAGAGTCTGAACTGAAAACTCAGAAATCTTTACTGAGGACGGGGTCCGGCACTCAGTCCGTCCAGGGCGAGGTCGAGGAGGCGGTCGGCCTGCTCGCGCTGTTCGGGCTTCCCCGAGGCGAGGGCGATGCCGGTGAGAGCGGCGAACATGTCGGTCGCACTGATGTCGGACCGGATCACACCGGCCGTGACGGCGGCGTCCATCAGCCGCGAGAGAGCGTCCTGGATCATCTCGTGGCTCTGGGCGTACGGATTGACGCCCGACGCGACGACGCCCCGCAGCGCGTCCGCCATGCCCAGCTTGGCGTTCGCGTAGTCCATGAAGCGGCCCAGCCACGCACGCATGGCCTCGCGCGGGGGCAGGGTCGCCAGCAGCTCGGGGGCGGCGTCGCAGAGCCGGGCCAGCTCATTGCGGTAGGCGGCCTCGATCAGCAGCTCGCGGGTCGGAAAGTTCCGGTAGAGGGTGCCGGTGCCCACGCCCGCCTCCTTGGCGATGCGCTCGAGGTGGGCGTCCAGCCCTTCCTCGGCGAACACCCGCACCGCGGCGGAGAGGATCTTCTCCCGGTTGCGCTGTGCGTCGGCCCGCAGCGGGCGCCCTGGATCCCTGGCCATCGGCGGCTCTCCTCATTCCCCGGTTGCTAAGTGGAGGCACACCCACTTAGTGTGTACGCAGTGAAGTGGAGGCGACTCCGGTTCTCACTGTAGGCCATCGCCGCCTCCCCTTTTTCCTGCAATCCCCCTGGAAGGACTCCCCATGATGTCCGGTATCGAAGGCAAGGTCATCGCCATTACGGGCGCGAGCAGCGGCATCGGCGAGGCCACCGCGCTGCTGCTCGCCGAGCGTGGAGCGAAGGTCGTCCTCGCCGCGCGGCGGTCGGACCGCATCGAGGCACTGGCGGCCCGGATCACCGAGGCGGGCGGCGAGGCCGTCCCCGTCGTCACGGATGTGAAGCGGCGCGAGGATCTGTCCCGCCTGGTCGCGACGGCACGCGAGCGATACGGAAAGCTCGATGTGCTGGTCAGCAACGCCGGTATCAGCCCGATCTCCGCCCTCGACGATCTGCGCGTCGAGGACTGGGAGCAGATGATCGACGTCAACATCAAGGGCGTGCTGTACGGCATCGCCGAGGCCCTGCCCGTCTTCCGCGAGCAGGGCTTCGGGCATTTCGTCCACACCCTCTCCACCGCCGGGCTGACCATCGTCCCGACGATGTCGGTCTACGCCGGCACCAAGAACGCCGTACGCGCCATCTCCGAGGGGCTGCGCCAGGAGGCGGGCGAGTCGCTGCGGGTGACCACCGTCTCGCCGGGGTTCACCGAGACGGAGCTCGCGCATTCCATCACCGACCCGGACGCGAAGAGCCAGATCCAGGACTCCATGGCCAAGATCGCGATGCCGCCGGACGCCATCGCCCGCGCCATCGCGTTCGCCATCGAGCAGCCGGCCGGTGTCGACGTCGGCGAGATCGTGGTCCGCCCCACCGCACAGAGCTGAGGCCCGTGCCCGACGGTCAACCGCCGGGCGTACGGCCGGTGTCCAACAGCGCGGCATGGACGGCCGCGGTGAGAACCACGGTCGCGAGCGTCCATGAGATCCAGTCGCCCGGGTCGGGCAGCAACTGGCGTCCGAGCGCGATCGGATAGATGGCCACCGCGTACCCGGCGGGTACGGTGCGCGGCACGATCCCCTTACGGGCGGCGCCGAGGAATAGCAGCGGCGCCAGCAGCCCGGCGGAGAACACCACGCCCACCACCCACAGCACCCGGTGGCGTTGGCCGGTGTACAGAGTGGGCCGCACGGATGTTCCGGTGGAATATTCGTTCACGATGGCCTTTCGCTCGGTGCGGAGTGCAGACGATTGAGTGCGTGGTGTGCGCTCACGGCGCCGATGCCCTCCAGATCGCGAAGCTGGCGCGCGGAGAAACTGGAGAGTAGTTCGAGATTATCGATACCAGCTCTGAGTAATGCATTGGCCAAACGATGTCCGATTCTGTCGTGTCCGAGGGCATCGAAAAGTTCGCCCCCCTCACAGGAACCGCAGCCTCGTCCGGACTCGCTCGGCGCCTTTTCACCGACGCCGCACCCACCGCACATATCGATCACCCGGTCATCCCATCGCCCCCTGGACCAGCTCATTTTGACGGTGGCTTCACGGAGCGCACCGATGCTGTCGGCCGCGGAGGAGGAATGCGTGGCGCCACAGATGTCACATCGAATGGTGATCGAATGGCTCATGTGAGCATGATGGCAGAGCGACTTCCAACGGGCCTTCCCCGTCATCGCTTTGCGGCCGTTCGGCCACCCATCGAGACATGCGTTTCTCACAGCCGCTTGATGACAAATGCGACTGTTACGCCGCCCGGAGTGGTGAAAGCGTGAGCCATCAGTGGACAGCGAAGTGTCCGGGGGGGTCCGCGCGAGCCGTCGTCAGCGGCTTGAATCCCGTCGGTGCGGACGGGGAACGCACCATCGACAATTCGGGATCCGGCCGAGTGCTGTCACCGCGAGCCCCACCGGGCTCTCCTGACCGACAACGGAAACGGCTGGGTGATGAGAGACAACGCCACTGACAGGGGCGCGGACGATACGAGGGGGCGCCGTCATCGGCGATGGCGCGTGTCCGCGGCGCTGGGTCTGACGGCGGTACTGGCGGGCGGCGGGATCGCCGCCCTCCAGGCCACCGGATCGCCCGCGGCCGACGCCCCGGAGCCCGCGGCCGTCGTCGCCTCGCACTCCGGCCGGCTGACGCCCGGGGAATCGCGCGAGGCGTCCCGCATCGCCGTCGACGCCGCCACCCGGCCCGCGACCGCGACCGCCCAGGGCGGCAAGGACGCGAAGAAGGACACCGGGGGCGGGGAGCGGAACGCCGCGGGCGGTTCCGGCGCCGAGCCGCTGGACACCCGCCGTCCGCCCCGGGCCAAGTCGGCCTCCTCCGCCCCCGACAACCGGGCCGAGGTCCAGCTCTACGACTACGCCTCGGACACCCTCATCACCCGGCTGATCGATCTGCGCTCCAAGAAAGTCCTCGACTCCGCGCGGCAGCACGGCGTCCAGCCGCCTCCCACCCTGGCCGAGGCCCGTGAGGCGGTGAAGGTCGTCCTGGCCGACCGCCGGCTCGGCCCGGGGATGCGGGACTCCTTCACCTCGCAGACCGGGAAGCGGCTGACCTCGCCCTCCCAACTGCGCCTCCAGAGCATGTCGTTCCTCGGCTCCCGCGCCAAGGGGGTGGATGGCGCCCGAAAGGTGTCCCGGTGCGGTGAGCACCGGTGTGTGCAGCTCTTCGTGCGCCTTCCGGGTGGCAAGTGGATCGACACCAGCCGGATCGTCATCGATCTGTCGGCCAGGCGCGCCGCCGTCATCGGCCTGTGAGGGGAGCTTCGTCCGTGTCCAGTCTGTTTCGGCGTGCCCGTGTGCTGGTCGCCGCGGTGGGATTGCTGGCCCTGTGGGTGCCGGGCCCGGCGTCCGCCGCGCCCGCGAGGGCCTCGGCGGCCCCGTCCTGCCCCGCCGCGGATCGCATCGACACCACCCTGAAGAACGGTGCCCGGTGGCAGATGTGCTGGGACATCGACCGCAACACCGGTGCGGTGCTCAGCGATGTGATCTACACCCCGAACCGCGGCGCCCCCACCCGTGTCCTAAAGAGCGCCTCGCTCGCCGAGGTGCATGTGCCCTACGACAGCGGTCAGCCGCGCTTCTACGACGTCTCCGCGATCGGCTTCGGCGATCTGGAGCAGGGCACACTCACCCCACTCAGCGCCAAGGACTGCCCCGACGGGCGGCTGCACGACTTCCGGGACACCCCCGTGCTGTGCGCCGAGGAGCAGCCCCGGCCGTTCGCCTACAAGAGCGCGGTGGAGAAGGGCGTTCTGCACGGCACCGACCTGGTCGTCTTCTCGGTTTCCGAGATCGGCTGGTACGACTACATCACCGAATGGCGCTTCTCGGACGACGGTTCCATCACTCCCCGGTCGGGTGCCACCGGGAGCCTCTCGCCGTTCCAGTTCTCCGACGCGAGCAGCGGCTGGCCGACCGGGGTGGGCTCCACCCGGTTCAGCGAGAACCACTCGCACAACATCTTCTGGCGGCTGGACTTCGACGTCGACGGACAGTCGGCGAACACCGTGGAGCAGTACGACTACCTGGGCAGCGGTACGGCCGAGCGCACCACCAAGCGCACCGTGCTCTCCCATGAGACCGCGGCGGACCTCGCGCCCACCCGATTCTGGCGGGTGGTGAACCCCACGGCCGAGAACTCCGACGGCCACGCCAAGTCCTGGGAGATCGACAACCACCACAGCGATCAGTACCGGGGTCCGCACGAGACCGAGGAATTCACCCACCACGACATGTACTTCACGCAGTACCGGGAGTGCGAGCGGCTGGCCTACGGCAACACCGCCCCGGACTGCGCCGCCTCGGTCGACAAGTACACCGGCGGCGAGAAGCTCACCGACCCGGTCGCCTGGGTCAGCGTCGATTTCCACCATGTGCCCAGGGACGAGGACCAGGACCCGATGCCCACCCACTGGCAGGGCTTCACGATCGTGCCCCGGGATGTCACGGCCACGAGCCAGCTTCCATGACCCGGCCCCTGTCGCCCATCCCGTTCCGTCCCCCGGCAAGGAGTGCACCGTGTTACGTCCGACCCCGGCACCGTCCGTCGAGCGGTCGAAGATACGCCGCGTCCTCGAGGACCGCCTGACCGCCCTGGCCCGCGCCCATCAGGTGCCCGGCGCCCAACTCGCCGTACACAGCGGCGGGATGACGCTCGCCGTGGAGACCGGCGTCCTGGACGCGGAGACCGGCGAGCCGTTCACCGCCGAGGCGGCCGTGCCCATCGGCTCCGTCACCAAGGCGTACACCGCGACCGTGGTGGCGCTCCTGGTGGCGGACGGCGATGTGGAGCTGGACGACCCGCTCGGCGACCATGTGCCGGAGCTGCGCCGGGCCGGTCCGCCGTGCACGGTGCGCCAGGTGCTCAGCCATACCGCGGGGCTGCCGTCCGGGCCCGATTCGGACCAGGTGGCCTCGGTGACCGCCGCACGCTATCTGCTGGACCACTGCACCGACCGCACCCTGGTGATGCCTCCGGGCACGGACTTCTCCTACTCCAACGCGGGCTATGTAGCGGCGGGCCGGCTGATCGAGACGGTCACCGGGATGAGCTGGCAGGAGGCCATGCGGTCCGTGCTGCTCCATCCGCTGGGCACCGTGCCGTCCTTCATCGGCACCGCCGCCACCCCGCACCGGCCCACCGCGCGCGGCCACTCGGCCAACACGGCCACGGGCAGGACGAGACCGGTGCGGCAGAACCTCGCCCCCGCCGAGGCCGCGGCCGGTGCGCTGCGGGCCAGTGCCCTCGATCTGGTGGCACTGGGCCGGGCCCATCTCGGCGACGGCCCGCGGGGGGTGCCGCCCCGTGAGCTCGCGGAGGAGATGCGCCGCCCCGTGCCCGGTGCCGACCCCGGTGTGCTGGCCGACGGCTGGGGCCTGGGATGGGCGCTCTTCCGGCACGGCGAGACGCTGTGGTTCGGACACGACGGCAACGCCCAGGGCACCTCCTGCTCGCTGCGGGCCGATCCCGCCACGGGGGTCGTGGTCGGCTTCACCGCCAACGCGGGCGGCGGCACCGAGCTGTGGAACGAACTGACCGATGTCCTCCGCGAGATCACCGGCGTCCGGGTGCCCGCCAGCCCCACCCCGCGGCACCTGGCCACCCCCATGGCCGTGACCTCGCAGTGCACCGGGATCTATCTCAACGGCGACATCGAGTACCAGGTGACCATGGGCGACGGCGGTGGCCTCGCCCTGTCCGTGGACGGCGACCTCCCCGCGCCGCTGGTCTGCCATGAGGACCTCACCTGCGATCTGGTGGACCCGTCCTCCGGACGCCGGATCCCCGGCGGGCGCTTCGTCCGCGATCCACGGACCGGCGCCGTCGACCGGATCCAGCTCTCGGGCCGGATGGCCCGTAAGAGCGCTCTGGTCTGAGGCCCCACCGCCCACCCGCACGGCCGCCTCCCCACATCTCCCCCGGCCGGGTGCGGGCGCCCCGGCTCGGCGCCGACAAGGCCCGAACCGTCACCCATCCGCCCGTTCAACCGCTCTGAAGGGCCACACCCCGCCATGACGGACCACTACGCGACCTCATCGGTGTCCGCACCCCAGGATGTCCCGGACCTCCCTCCGGCGGCGTGGAACGCCACGGACCGTGCCGTCTCCCGCGCGCCGCTCGGCGAGCTCTTCGCCGTATGGGCGAGGCGCACCCCCAAGGCGCCGGCCCTGGTGGCGGACGACCGCGAGTGGTCCTTCGACGAGGTCGAGCGCTGGGCGAACCGGCTGGCCCACCACCTCATCGGGCAGGGCGTGGGGCCGGAGCGGGTGGTGGCCCTGGTCCTGCCCCGCTCGGCCGAACTGGTGGTGGCCGAGCTGGCGGTGGCGAAGGCCGGCGGCGCGTACCTCCCGATCGATCCGGCGCATCCCGAGGAGCGCCGCGCCATGATGCTGGCCGACGCCCGGCCGGTGGCCGTGCTCGACGACCCGGCGCGGATCCGGGAGGTGGCGGCCGGGGCGGGCCCCGATCACGCACCCGGCCGGGCGGACCTGCTCGGCCCGCTGCTCCCCGAGCATCCCGCGTATGTCATCTACACCTCCGGCTCCACGGGTGTGCCCAAGGGCGTACTGGTGCCGCACGCCGGTCTGGGGAACTTCTCGGCCGCGACGACGGCCCATTACCGGGTCCGGCCGGGCGACCGGGTGCTGCAGTTCTCCTCGCCGAGCTTCGACGCCTCCGTTCTGGAGCTGTGCTCCTCCCTGCTCGCCGGGGCGGCGCTGGTGGTGCCCCCGGAGGGGCCCCTGCTGGGCGCCGAGCTGGCCTCGGTGCTGCGGGAGAAGCGGGTGACCCATGCCCTGATCCCCCCGGCGGCGCTCGCGACCGTGCCGCCGGAAGAACTCCACGACGGGCTGCCCGGCTTCCGCACCCTGATCGTGGGCGCGGAGGCCTGCCCCGCCGATCTGGTGGGCCTGTGGGCGCCCGGGCGGCGGATGGTCAACTCCTACGGCCCGACCGAGGCCACGGTCGTGGCCACCTGGACGGACGCCCTGTCGGCGGGCTCCGGCACCCCGCCGATCGGCCGTCCGCTTCCCAACACCCGGGTGTTCGTGCTGGACGAGGCGGCGCGGCAGGTGCCGGTCGGCGCCACGGGAGAGCTCTGCGTCAGCGGCGCGGGCCTGGCCCGCGGCTATCTCGACCTGCCGGGGCTGACCGCCGAGCGGTTCACCGCCTGCCCCTTCGGCCCGCCCGGCTCCCGGATGTACCGCACCGGTGACCTGGTCCGCTGGAACGCCGACGGTGAACTGGAATTCCTCGGCCGGGCCGACCACCAGGTCAAGATACGCGGCTTCCGCATCGAACTGGGCGAGGTGGAGGCCGCGTTGGCCCGCCACCCCCAGGTGGGCACGGCCGTGGTCACGGTACGGGAGGACGAGCCCGGCCAGAAGCGGCTGGTCGCCTATATGGTGCCGCCCAGCGGCGGGACCCCGCCGAAGGCCGCGGAGGTGCGCGCCGCGGCGGCCCGGGTGCTGCCGGCGCATATGGTGCCGTCCGCCTATGTGGTGCTGGACGCGTTCCCCCTCACCCCGCACCGCAAGATCGACCGGCAGGCGCTGCCCGCCCCGCGCTCCGCGCCGGACGGCGCCTGGCGCCATATCGCCCCGCGCACCCCCGCCGAGGAGGCCCTGGCCCGTATCTGGTCCGAGGTGCTGCCGGTGGACACGGTGGGCGTGGAGGACGACTTCCTGGGCCTGGGCGGCGACTCCATCCTCGGAGTGCGGCTGCTCACCCGCGTCCGGGCCGAACTGGGCGTGGAGCTCTCGCTGCGCGACCTGCTCGACGCCAGGACGGTGGCGCGGCTGGCCGCCCGGCTGCCCGCGGGGGCCACCGACGCGCCCGCGGCGCCCGAAGCACCGATCCCGCCCGCGCCGCGCGACCGTCCGCTGCCGCTGTCCTCCGCCCAGCGGCGGCTGTGGTTCCTGGACGATCTGACCTCCGGCGGCACCGAGTACAACACCGGGGCCGGGCTGCGGCTCGACGGCCCGCTGGACGCGGCCGCGCTGCTCCGGGCGCTGGACCGGCTCGCCGCCCGCCATGACGCCCTGCGCACCACCTTCGCCACCGTGGACGGGCACGGGGTGCAGCAGGTGGCCGCGCACGGGACCGTACCGCTGGACCGGGTCGACCTCGGCGGGCATCCGCCGCGGGAGCGCGCCGAGGCGCTCGACCGCACCCTGACCGGCGAGCTGAACCGCCCCTACGACCTGCGACAGGGGCCGCTGACCAGGGCGCTGCTGATCCGGCTCGCCGACGAGGAGCACATCCTGCTGCTGGCGCAGCATCACATCGTCACCGACGGCTGGTCGGTCGGGGTGCTGGTGCGCGAGCTGGCCGCGCTCTACACCGCCGAGGTGTCCGGAACCGCTGCCGCGCTCCCCGAACCCGCCCTGCAGTACCCGGACTTCGCGGTCTGGGAGCGCGGCCGTCCCGCCACCGCCCCGGACGACGCCGACCTGGAGTACTGGCGGGGCCGGCTGGCCGGGATGCGGACGCTGGAGCTGCCCACCGACCGCCCGCGCCCGCCGGTGCGCACCACGGCGGGCGAGGTGCACCGCCGCGAGCTGCCCGCCGAGCTGGTGGCCGGGCTGACCCGGCTCGGCAGGGAGCGGGACACCACGCTGTTCACCCTGCTCGCGTCCGCCGTCGCGGTGCTGTTCTCCCGCTACTCGGGCCAGCGCGACATCGCCTTCGGCACCGTCACCGCCGGACGCCACCGCAAGGAGCTGGAGTCGGTCGCCGGATTCTTCGTCAACACCCTGGTGCTGCGTGCCGATGTGGACGGGGACAGCACGGTCGAGCGGTTCCTGGACGCGATGCGCGAGACGGTGCTGGACGCCTTCGGCCATGACCGGCTGCCGTTCGAGCGGGTCGTCGAGGAGCTGGCCCCGCGCCGCGACCCCAGCCGCAATCCGCTGGTGCAGGCGCTCGTGGTGCAGCAGAGCGCCATGGTGCCCGCCCAGGAGGCGGCGGGTGTGCGGATCACCGAGCACTCCCTGCCGCGCCCGGCCGCGCGGTTCGATCTGGTGCTGGAGTTCCTGCCCCGCGACGACGGCTCGCTGGGGCTGACCGTCGAGTTCAACTCCGATCTGTTCGACACGGCCACGATCGAGCGGATGGCCGGGCATCTGCACCGGCTGCTGACCGCCATGGTGGCCGATCCGGGCGCCACCCTGGTCTGCTTGCGGATGCTGGCCGACGCCGAGTGGCATGCGATGCTCGACGCCTGGAACGGGCCGGAGCAGACCGCGATCGACGCCACCCTGCCCGATCTCTTCGCCGCCCAGGTGGCACGGCGTCCGAGCGCCACCGCCGTGACCTGCCAGGACGCCAGCCTCTCCTACGACGAGGTGAACCGGCGCGCCAACCGGCTGGCGCGGCTGCTCATCGCCCGGGGCGCCGGTCCCGAGCGGCTGGTGGCCCTCGCCCTGCCGCGCTCGGCCGAACTCGTCGTCGTCCTGCTGGCGGTGCTCAAGGCGGGCGCCGGATATCTGCCGGTGGACCCCGGCCATCCGGCCGAGCGCATCGCGTTCACGCTGGACGACGCCGCGCCCTCGACCATCCTCACCACCACCGGGACGGCCGGCTGCCTGCCCCCGGACGCCGAACCGCTGGTGCTGGACGACCCGGCGGTCCGCGCCGAGCTGGACGGGCTCGCGGACGGCGACATCACCGACGGTGAGCGGATCCGTCCGCTGGACCCGGCCCATCCCGCGTATGTCATCCACACCTCCGGATCGACCGGCCGACCCAAGGGCGTGGTAGCCACCCACCGCGGCGTGGCGGGGCTCGCGGCCTGGGCGGAGACGGAGCTGGGCCGTGAGCGGCTGACCGACGTGGTCGCCTCGACCTCGCTCAACTTCGATGTGTCGGTCTTCGAACTCCTCTGCCCGCTGCTGGCCGGCGGCAGCGTCGAGGTGGTGCGGGATCTGCTCGCCCTCACCGATCCGGGCGGCCGGCCGCGGGCGCAGGGGCTGCTCAGCGGGGTGCCCTCGGTGTTCTCCCGGCTTCTGGGCGAGGATCCCCCGGCGGCCCGGGCCCGGACCGTCGTGCTGGCGGGCGAGGCGCTGCCCGCCCAGACCGTACGGGACATCCGGGAGGCCATGCCGTCCTGCCGGATCGCCAATCTGTACGGGCCGACCGAGGCCACGGTGTACGCCACCGCCTGGTTCTGCGATGGCCAGGCGCCGTCGCAGGCCCCGCCGATCGGCCGCCCGGTCGCGGGCACCCGCGCGTATGTCCTGGACCCGATGCTCCGGCTGGTGCCGCCCGGGGTGGCCGGTGAGCTGTACCTGGGCGGGCACGGCCTGGCCAGGGGCTATCTCAGGCGGCCGGGGCTGACCGCCCACCGCTTTCTCGCGGACCCCTTCGGGCGGCCCGGCAGCCGGATGTACCGCACCGGTGACCTGGTCCGCTGGAACGGCGACGGCCGGCTGGAGTACCTGGGCCGGGCCGATGACCAGGTGAAGATCCGCGGCTTCCGCATCGAGCTGGGCGAGGTGGAGACGGCGCTGCTGCGCCACCCCGACATCGCCGAGGCCGCCGCCGTCGCAAGGGAGACGGACGGTCATACGCGGCTGATCGCGTATGTGGTGGCCGCCGCGGGCGCCGCACCGGACCCGGCGGGGCTGCGGCGGTTCCTGCGGCGTTCGCTGCCCGACTACATGGTGCCCGCCTCGGTCGCCGTCCTGGAGCGGATGCCCCTGAGCCCGGGCGGCAAGCTGGACCGCGGCCGGCTCCCCGAGCCGGAGTGGGCCGAGGCCGCGGCACCGGGCTATGTGGCGCCCCGCACCGCCACCGAGCGGACCCTGGCGACGGTCTGGGCTCGCGTCCTGCGGGTGGAGCGCGTGGGGGTGGAGGACAACTTCTTCTCCCTCGGCGGCGATTCGATCCTCAGCATCCAACTGGTCTCCCAGGCACGGCAGGCCGGGCTCGCCGTCACCTCGCGCGATGTCTACCGCCACCAGACGGTCGCCGCGCTGGCCCTGCATCTGGACACCACCACGGCCCCGGCCGGGCCGCCCGGCTCCGACGGGGACGAGACGGCCACCGGGGAGCTGCCGCTGACCCCCATCCAGCACTGGCTGTTCACCACCGACCCCGAGCGGGCCGGCCACTTCAACCAGACCATCTCCCTGGTGCTCCCCGAGGACGTGGACGAGGACGCGCTGCGGCACGCCGTGGACGCGCTGGTGGCACACCATGACGCCCTGCGCTCCCGGTTCCACCGCCGGGACGACGGCTGGCACCAGCGGATCGAGGACGCGGCGGCCGTCCGCGTACCGCTGAAGACCACCGGCGGCGCGCATCTGGGCCGCTTCGACCTGGCCGGGGAACCGCTGCTGCGCGCGGTGCTCGACCGGGACGCCGGGCCGCACCCGGTCCTCCATCTCACCGTCCATCACGCGGTCGTGGACGGGGTGTCCTGGCGGGTCCTCCTGGAGGATCTCGACAGCGCCTACCGGCGGGCGGCCCGGGACGAGGGGGCCGGACTGCCCGCGAAGTCCTCCCCGCTGCGCCGCTGGGCGCTGCGGCTGGGCGCCCATGCGGCCGAGGGCGGGTTCGCCGACGAGGAGGCGTACTGGACCGGCCTGGCCGGGGCCTGCGACCCCTCGCTGCCAATGGACCTGGAGGGGCCGAACACGTATGCCTCGGCCCGGTCGGTCACCCTTCGGCTCGGCCCGGAGGAGACCGCCGCACTGCTCCAGACGCTGCCCGACGTCTACCGGACACAGGTCAACGATGTGCTGCTGAGCGCGCTGGCCCGGGTGCTGCAGCGCTGGACCGGGCGCGCCCGGGTGCCGGTGGACGTGGAGGGCCACGGCCGCGAGGAGCTCTTCGCGGACCTGGATCTGTCCCGTACGGTCGGCTGGTTCACCACCCGCTTCCCGGTGGCACTCGACCTTCCGGACGGCGGCTGGGGCGAGGTCCTCAAGTCGGTCAAGGAGCAGATGCGGGCCGTGCCACGGCGTGGTCTGGGCTACGGGGTGCGGCGTCATCTGCTCGATGGCGAGGGCCTTCCCGACGGCCCCACGGCCGGGATCAGCTTCAACTACCTCGGCCGGTTCGAGGCGCCGGGCGGTGGCGACGGCCTCTTCCGCGGTCTCCACCGGGAATTGGCCCTGGACGCCGACCCGGCCTCGCCGCGCCCGCATCCGCTGGAGGTGGTGGGCCGGGTCGAGGGGGACGGCCTGGAGTTCACCTGGTTCTACTCCGGGAATCTGCACCGGGAGGAGACGGTCGCCCGGCTCGCCGAGGAGTTCCGCGAGGCGCTGTGCGAGATCGCCCGGCACGGCAGCGCGCCCGGCACGGGCGGCCGCACCCCGTCCGACTTCCCGCTCGCCACCCTGGACCAGGCGGCCGTGGACCGGCTGGCGGGGAACGGCGGCACGGTGGAGGACATCTACCCGCTCACCCCCACCCAGACGGGCATGCTGTTCCACAGCCTGGCCCAGGACGATCGGCGCGCCTACTTCCAGCAGCTCGGTTTCGTCCTCGACGGGGTGCCCGATCCGGCGGCGCTGGCCGCGGCCTGGCAGCGGGTCGCCGACCGTACGCAGGTGTTGCGTGCCCGCGTGGTGTGGGAGGGGGTGCCGGAGCCGGTCCAGGTGGTGGAGCGCGGGGTGCGGATCCCGGTCACCCTGCTCGACTGGCGTCGGCTGTCCGGGCCGGACGAGCGACGGGAGGAGCTGCGCAGGTTTCTCGCCGAGGACCGGGAGCGCGGTCTCGACCTGGCCGCCGCCCCGCTGACGCGGCTGGCGCTGGCCCGGCTGTCGGCCACCGAGGTCCAGGTGGTGTGGACGTTCCACCATCTGATCCTGGACGGCTGGAGCCTCTTCCAGGTGCTCTCGGATGTCTTCCACTGCCATGCGCGGGCGCGTGACGGGGCGTCCGGCGCGGCCCTGGCCACCGGTCTGCCCGGCCGCCGTCCGTTCAGCGACTATGTGGCGTGGCTGCGGGAGCGCGACGGGGCCCTGGCCGAGGAGCACTGGCGGGCCCGGCTCGGCGATCTCACGGAGTCCACCCCGCTGCCGTACGACC
Organism: Streptomyces sp. NEAU-YJ-81; assembly: GCF_017592595.1. Classification (NCBI taxonomy): domain Bacteria; kingdom Bacillati; phylum Actinomycetota; class Actinomycetes; order Kitasatosporales; family Streptomycetaceae; genus Streptomyces; species Streptomyces sp. NEAU-YJ-81. Next base: position 480,635 of record NZ_JAGFNO010000004.1, read on the forward strand.
GGGAGCCCACCGAGACCCACCACGCCGAGTCCACCGAGGACATCCGGCTCACCCTGCCCGCCGCCACCACCGGCCGGCTTCGGGAGCTGGCCCGGGGCGAGGGGCTCACCCTGAACACCGTGGTGCAGGGCGCCTGGGCGCTGCTGCTGGCCCGGCAGTCCGGGCGCGAGGACATCGTCTTCGGGACCACGGTGTCCGGACGGCCGCCGGAGCTGCCCGGCGTGGAGACGATGAACGGGCTGTTCATCACCACTGTGCCGACCCGCCTCACGGTGCCGGCCGGCTCCACCCTGCTGTCCTGGCTGAGCGCGGTGCAGACCGGGCAGACCGAGGACCGGCGGTTCGACTTCGTACCGCTCACCCGGCTGCGGTCCTGGACCGGTCTGCCCGAGCGGGTGAACCTCTTCGACTCCATCGTGGTCTTCGAGAACTATCCGCTCGGCGACGACCTCGCCGCCGCCCACGGCCTCGCCCTGCGCGAGCTGGACGGCGTCGAGACCACCAACTACCCGCTGTCCCTGGTGGTCTACCCCGGCACGGAGCTGGCGCTGCGGCTCGGCTACGACCCGGCGCTGTTCGATACGGCCACCGCCCGGCGGCTGGCGGAGTATCTGACGGTGCTGCTGACCGCCATGGCCGACGGCCCGGACCGGGCGCCCGCACGCCTTCCGATGCTCACCTCGGTGCGGCGCCACCAGGTGCTCCGGGAGTGGAACGACACCGCGGTCCCGCTGCCCGAGTCCACGGTGACCGGGATGTTCGCCGACCGGGTGCGGAATGCGCCGGACGCGACGGCCGTGGACGGCGAGGCGGGCCCGGTGAGCTACCGGGAGCTGGACACCCGCGCCAACCGGCTGGCCCACCGGCTCATCGGCCACGGCGTCGGCCCGGAGCGTCCGGTGGCCGTCCTGATGGACCGGTCGGTGGAGCTGGTGGTGGCGCTGCTGGCGGTCGTCAAGGCGGGCGGGGTGTACGTACCACTGGACACCCGCGCCCCCGAGGACCGGCTGCGGAGCGTGCTGGCGGAGGCGGGGGCGGAGGTGCTGCTGACCGACCGCGCCTGGGAGCGCACGGCGTCGGACATCGCGGACGGCCGGCGGACGCTGGTGGTGGAGTCCGGCGACGGAGACGACGGCCCGTCCGAGCCGCCGAGCGTGGCGCTCTCCCCCGACAACGCCCTGTATCTGATGTTCACTTCGGGCTCCACCGGGCGGCCCAAGGGGGTGGCGGTGCGCCACCGCGATGTGACCGCCCTCGTCGCGGACCGCGCCTTCGCGGGCCACGACCGGGTACTGGTGCACTCGCCCCAGGCGTTCGACGCCTCGACGTACGAGCTGTGGGTGCCGCTGCTGCGCGGCGGCCGGGCCGTGCTGGCGCCCGCCGGGGACGTGGACGCGGAGACCGTGCGCCGGGCGATCGCGGAGCACGGGGTGAGCTGTCTGTGGCTGACCGCCGGGCTGTTCCGGCTGCTCGCGCAGGAGGCGCCGGAGGCTCTGCGCGGCGCCCGGGAGGTGTGGACCGGCGGTGAGGCGGTGCCCCCCGGGGCGGTGCGCCGGGTGCTCGCGGCCTGCCCGGAGCTGACCGTGGTGGACGGCTACGGGCCCACCGAGACCACGACCTTCGCCACCCGGCGCCCCTTCCGCGCCGGGGAGGCGCTGCCGCGCTCGCTGCCCATCGGACGGCCGCTGGACAACACCCGGACGTACGTCCTCGATGGCGCCCTCCAGCCGCAACCCCCGGGCATTCCCGGGGAGTTGTACATCGCGGGGGCAGGGGTGGCCCGCGGCTACCAGGGCCGTCCCGGCGCCACCGCCGAGCGGTATGTCGCCGATCCGTTCGGGCCGCCCGGCTCCCGGATGTACCGCACCGGGGACATCGTGGCCTGGACCGACGACGGTGAACTCCGCTTCCAGGGCCGCGCCGACGACCAGCTGAAGGTCCGGGGCTTCCGCATCGAGCCGGGCGAGATCGAGGCCGCGCTGGCCCGCCACGAGGCCGTGGCGCAGGCTGTCGTCACGCTCGCCCGCGTGGGCGACCGCAGGCTGCTGACCGGCTATGCGGTGCCGGTCCACGGGAGCGAGGTGCCGGGCGCCGGGGAGCTGCGCGCCTTCCTGGGTGGCCTGCTGCCCGACTACATGGTGCCCTCGGCGTTCGTCGCCCTCGACGCGCTGCCGCTGACCCGCAACGGCAAGGTGGACCGCCGCAAGCTGCCCGCGCCCGATCCGGCGGCGGCCGGGACGGCGGGATATGTGGCGCCCCGTACCGACGCCGAGCGGACCCTCGCCGAGATCTGGGGCACCCTGCTGGGCCGGGATCGGATCGGCGCCGAGGACAACTTCTTCCATCTGGGCGGGGATTCGATCCTCAGCATCCAGGTGGCCTCCCGCGCCCGGCAGGCGGGGCTGGCCCTCACCCCCCGGGAGCTCTTCCGGCACCCCACGATCGCCTCGCTCGCCACCGTCACCACCCCGACCGCGGCGCCCGCCGCCGACACCGGGCCGGTGACCGGCGAGGTGCCGCTCACCCCGATCCAGCACTGGTTCTTACGTCTGCGGACCGCCCGGCCCGGCCACTTCAACCAGTCCGTGGTCGTGGAACTCCAGCGGGATCCGGACCTTCCCGCGCTCCGCGCGGCGCTCGACGCACTGCTGGTCCACCATGACGCGCTGCGGACGCGGTTCGAGCCCGGGGCCGACGGAAGCCCCCGGCAGTACTGCCCGCCGCCGGAGCTGACGAGCCCCGCGCTCTTACGGGAGGACGACCTGTCGGGGCTCGGCGCGCCGGAGCGGCGGGCCGCCGAGGACGCTGCGATGGCGGAGGCACAGGCCGGATTCGACCTGGCGCGGGGTCCGCTGCTGGCCGCACGGCTGTTCCACCACGGAGACGGGCAGCGGCCGACGCTCTTCCTGACCGCCCACCACCTCGTGGTCGACGGCGTCTCCTGGCGGGTGCTGCTGGAGGACCTGAACACCGCGTACCAGCAGCTGCTCGCGGGCGGGCGGGCCGACCTCGGCCCGCGCACCACCTCCGTACGGGACTGGTCCCACAAGCTGACCGAGCACACCGCCACCGGCGGCTTCGACGCCGAACTCCCCCACTGGCGGGCGGTGTCCGCGGAGTGCGCCGCCGGACTGCCCGTGGACGGCGAGGGCGACAACACGGTGGCGTCCATGGCCCAGATCACCGTCCGGCTGGACCGGGAGCGCACCGACGCGCTGCTGCGGCAGGTCCCCGAGGTCTACCGCACCCGCGTGGACGATGTGCTGCTCGCGGCGCTGGGCCGGGTGCTCGGCGACTGGACCGGACGGCGCCGGATCGCCGTGGACCTGGAGGGCCACGGCCGGGAGGAGCATCTGCTGGACGGGGTGGACCTGTCCCGCACCGTCGGCTGGTTCACCAGCCTGTATCCGGTCGCCCTGGAGCTTGCCGAGGGCGGCTGGGGCGAGACGCTCAAGTCCGTCAAGGAACAGTTGCGGGCCGTTCCATCGCACGGCATCGGCTACGGCGCGCTGCGCCATCTCGACCCCGCCTCGGGGCTGCGGGGCGCGGCCGAGCCAGGTATCAGCTTCAACTACCTCGGGCAGTTCGACTGGTCGGCCACGGGTGAGGACACCGAGGACACCGGTCTCGTCCGCACCGTACGGGACGGTCTGGGCGGTGACGCCGCGCCCGACACGGTCCGGGCCCATCTGCTGGACGTCGTGGGCCGGGTGGAGCGGCGGTGCCTGGAGATCACCTGGTACTACGGCTCCGGGACGCACACCGAGGAGACCGTGGCCGGGCTGGCGCGGGGGATGCTCCGCGCCCTGAAGGAGATCATCGGCCACTGCGCCGACCCCGCGGCGGGCGGCCGGACCCCGTCGGACTTCCCGCTGGCCCGGCTGGACCAGGCCGCGGTGGACCGGATCGCCGCCGACGGCCGGGCGGTCGAGGACATCTATCCGCTGACCCCGACGCAGGCCGGGATGCTGTTCCACGGGCTGATGGATCCGGAGTCGGACACGTACGTCAACCAGGTCCAGCTGACGCTGACCGGGGCGCGCGACCCGCAGGCCCTGGGGACCGCGTGGCGGCACACGGCGGACGCCAATCCGATCCTGCGCACCCATCTGGTGTGGGCGGACACCCCGGAGCCGCTGCAGGTCGTGACGCGCGGGGCCAAGCTCCGAATCGTCCACCACGACTGGACGGAGCGGCCCGAGGAGTGGCGCGAGGCCGAGCTGCTCCGCATGCTCGCCGAGGACCGGGCCGAGGGGATCGAGCTGGCCACGGCGCCGCTGATGCGGCTGGCGCTGATCCGGCTGTCCGCCGACGAGGTCCGGATCGTGTGGACGTTCCACCATGTGCTGCTCGACGGCTGGAGCGCGGCACAGGTCTTCGACGAGGTCTGCGAGCGGTACGCGGCGCTCACCACGGGCCGGTCGCCCGTGGTGCCCGCCCGCCGGCCGTTCCGCGAGTACCTGGGCTGGCTCGGCGAGCAGGACACGGCGGAGGCCGAGCGGTACTGGCGTACGGCGCTTGCGGGGTTCACCTCGCCCACCGAACTGCCGCGCGACCGGCCCGCGTCGGAGGCACACCGCACCGCCTCGTCGGGCTCGCACCGGGTCACCCTCGGCGCCGAGGAGTCCGCCCTGCTCCGTACGACGGCGCAGCGGGGCGGGCTGACCATGAACACGGTGGTGCAGGGCGCCTGGGCGCTGCTGCTGTCCCGGTACAGCGCGGCCGACGACCTGTGCTTCGGCACCACCGTCTCGGGGCGGCCGGCCGCGCTGCCGGGGGTCGAGTCCATGGTCGGGGTGTTCATCAACACCATCCCCACCCGGGTCCGGGTGGCGGGGCAAAGCAGGCTGCTGGACTGGCTGCGGGAGCTGCAGTCGGCGCAGTCGGAGGCCCGGCTCTTCGAGTCCGTGTCCCTGGCCCAGTTGGGGAGCTGGAGCGAGGTGCCCGGCGGGGTGAGCCTCTTCGACTCGATCGTGGTCTTCGAGAACTACCCGTTCGACGGCGAGGCCATCACGGCTCACGGCCTCGGCATCCGGCAGGAGCGGGATGTGGAGCCCACCAACTTCGCGCTCAGCGTCGTGGTGGCGCCCGAGGAGCGGCTGTCGATCTCACTGGACTACGACCCCGCGGCCTTCGACGCCCCGACGATCGAGCGTCTGGGGGCGTGTCTGCGCACGCTGCTGGAGGAGATGGCCGCCGATCCGGAGCGCCGGCTGGACGACCTGCCGCTGATCGGCGAGGGCGAGACGCGCGGGATCCTCGACCGCTTCAGCGGCCCGGTCGCCGCCGCGCCGCACGCGGTGCTGCCCGCGCTCTTCGAGGCGCAGGCGGCCCGTACCCCGGACGCGGTGGCGGTGATGGGCGACGGCGGACGGCTCACCTACCGGGAGCTGAACGAGCGCGCCAACCGGCTCGCCCGGCTGCTGATCGCCTCCGGCGCCGGGCCGGAACGGTTCGTGGCCCTCGCGCTGCCGCGCACCCCGGAGCTGGTGGTGGCCGTGCTGGCGGTACTCAAGAGCGGGGCGGCCTATCTCCCGGTCGACCCGGCGTATCCGGCGGAGCGGATCGCCTTCATGCTCGGCGACATCGCCCCGGACACGGTGGTGACCACCGGGGACGTGGCGGACCGCATCCCCGCCGGGGCGGGCGGCCGGATCCTGCTGGACGACGCGGAGTTCGACCGACGGCTGGCCGAGCTGCCCGCGCAGGACATCGGCGACGCCGAGCGGCGCTGCCCGCTGGCCCCCGGCCATCCGGCGTACGCCATCCACACCTCGGGGTCGACCGGTACACCCAAGGGCGTCGTGGTCACCCATGAGAGCGTGGCCGCGCTGGCCGCGTGGGCGCGGGAGGAGTTCGGCGCCCAGGGGCTGTCCCATGTGGTGGCCTCGACCTCCCTCAACTTCGATGTGTCGGTCTTCGAGATGCTCTGCCCGCTGCTGGCCGGCGGCGCCGTCGAGATCGTCCGTGATCTGCTCACCCTGGCCGAGCGGACGGAAGCCTGGACGGCGAGCCTGATCAGCGCCGTGCCCTCGGCGCTCGGGCAGGTGCTCGGCAAGGGGTCGGTCTCGGTGACGGCCGGCACGGTGGTGCTGGCGGGCGAGGGGCTCGCCGCCCGCACCGTCCAGGAGGTCCGCGCGGCCATCCCCGGCTGCCGGGTGGCGAACATCTACGGGCCCACCGAGGCGACCGTCTACGCCACCGCCTGGACCTGCGACCCCGCCGATCCCGACCGCACCCCGCCCATCGGCGCCCCGGTCGCCACCACCCGGGCCTACGCCCTGGACGCGCGGCTGCGGCCGGTGCCGGTCGGAGTGCCGGGCGAGCTGTATCTGGCGGGTCCGGGCCTGGCCCGGGGGTACTTCGGCCGGCCGGGGCTGACCGCGCAGCGGTTCACGGCCGATCCGTTCGGCCCCGCGGGCGGCCGGATGTACCGCACCGGCGATCTGGTCCGCTGGGACGAGCGGGGGCAACTGGAGTACCTCGGCAGAACCGACGACCAGGTCAAGGTGCGCGGCTTCCGGATCGAACTGGGCGAGGTCGAGGCCGCGCTGGCGCGCCACCCCGATGTCGCCGAGGCGGCCGCGGCCGTCGTCGACACCGGCGGTCACAAGCGCCTGGCCGGCTATGTGGTGCAGGTTCCCGGCGCCGCGCCGGTCGACTCCGCCGCGATCCGCGCCTTCCTCACCACGAGCCTGCCGGACCATATGGTCCCCTCGGCCGTGGTCGTCCTGGACCGGCTGCCGCTGGGGTCCAGCGGCAAGCTGGACCGGCGCGCGCTGCCCGCCCCCGTCTGGGCGGCCCGCACCACCGGCCATGTGGAGCCGCGCACGGAGACCGAGAAGGCCCTCGCCGCCATCTGGGCGGAGGTCCTCGGGGTGGAGCGAATCGGCGTGGAGGACAACTACTTCACCCTCGGCGGCGATTCCATTCTCAGCATCCAGATCGTCTCCGCCGCCCGGCGGGCCGGTATCGAGCTGACCCCACGCCATCTCTTCGTCCACCAGACCGTGGCGGACCTGGCCACGGCCGCCCGGGAGGCCCCGGCCGCGGCGACCGCTCACGAGCAGCACCCGGTCGTCGGGGAGGTGCCGCTGACCCCGATCCAACACTGGCTCTTCGAGCAACTGCCAACTACCGCAGGGCACTTCACCCAGTCGGTTTCGGCCGAGCTGACCGCGCCGGTGGACGAGAGCGCGCTGCGGGCCGCCCTGTCCACGGTGGTGACCCAGCATGACGCCCTGCGGCTGCGCTTCGAGCGGACCGAGGACGGCGCCGTACGCCAGCACAGCGCCCCGCCGGAGGACCAGCCGGTACTGGACCTCCACGACCTGTCCTCCGTGGCGCCGGGGCACCGGGACGCGGTGCTGCGGGAGACGGCCGGGCGGATACGGGCCGGGTTCGACCTGGCCCGGGGGCCGCTGCTGCACGCGGCGCTCTTCACCCGGGGCGAGGGGGAACGGCCCGTGCTGCTGCTTATGGCCCACCATCTGGTGGTCGACGCCGTCTCCTGGCGCATCGTGCTGGAGGACCTGGACACCGCCTACCGGCAGATCGCCGCGGGCCGGACGGTGGAACCGGGCGCCAAGACCACGTCGTTCCGCACCTGGGCGCGGCGCCTGAGCGAGCACACCGCCGCCGGGGGCTTCGACGCGGAGCGCGACCACTGGGCGGCCACCCACGGCTGCACCGACCTGCCCACGGACGGCGAAGGCCCCAACACCGCGGCCTGCGAGGAAGAGGTGACCGTCCGGCTCGGCGCCGAGGAGACCCGTCTGCTGTTGCAGGAGGTACCGGGCGCGTACCGGACCCGGGTCAACGACGTCCTGCTCTGCGCCCTGGGCCGGGTGCTGGCCCGCTGGACCGGCCGGGACCGGGTGGCGGTGGCCCTGGAGGGGCACGGCCGGGAGGAGATTTTCGAAGGCGTCGATCTGTCCCGTACGGTCGGCTGGTTCACCAGCCTGTACCCCGTCGCGCTGGAGACGCCCGCCGACTGGGGGCTGGAGCGGACGCTGAAGGCCGTCAAGGAGCGGCTGCGGGCGATCCCCGGGAACGGCCTGGGCTACGGCGCGCTGCGTCATTTGTCCGGCGCGGCCGCCTCCGGCCTCCCCGCCGCTCCGAAGATCAGCTTCAACTACCTCGGGCAGCAGGACTGGGAGCCGCCCGCGGCGGATGGTCTGCTGCACGCCCTGACCGGTGGGCTGGAGGGCGATATGAGCCCCGAGGCGGACCGGCCGCATCTCCTCGATGTGATCGGCCGGGTGGCGGACCGTCGGCTCGAACTGAGCTGGTCCTACTCCCGGTCGCTGCACCGGCACGCCACGGTGTGCCGGCTCGCCGAGGAGATGGTGGAGGAACTGCGGGCGATCGTGCGGCTGTGCACCCGCTCCGACGCGGGCGGGCGGACGCCCTCGGACTTCCCGCTGGCCGCGCTGGACCAGGCGACCGTCGACCGGCTGGCGGGCGACGGCCGGGACGTGGCCGATATCCATCCGCTGACCCCGACCCAGTCCGGGCTGCTCTTCCACGCACTGGCCCAGCGGGACCAAGGGCTCTATGTGGAGCAGGCGACATTCGTCCTCGATGGGGTCGCCGACTCCGGGGTGCTGGCCGCCGCCTGGCAGCATGTCGTGGATCGCACCCCGGTGCTGCGCGGCGAGGTGGTGGTGCACGGTGTGGCCGAGCCTCTGATGGTCGTGCGCCGGACCGCGGTCGTACCGGTCGAGGAGTTGGACTGGACCGGCCTCACGGAGGACGAGCGCACGGCCGCGCTGGAGCGGCTGCTGGAGCAGGACCGTGCCCGCGGGATCGATCTCGCCGCGGCCCCGCTGCTCCGCGTCACCCTGGCTCGGCTCTCGCCCGGTGAGGTGCGGGTGCTGTGGACCTTCCACCATGTGCTGCTGGACGGATGGAGCGTCTTCCAGGTGCTCGGCGATGTCTTCGCCGCCCATGCCGCCCTGGCCGCCGGTGAGCAGCCGAGACTGCAGGCCCGCAGGCCGTTCGCGGACTACGTCGCCTGGCTCGGCCGCCAGGACCGCACGCGCGCCGAGGCGCACTGGCGGCAGACCCTGGAGGGATTCACCGCTCCCACTCCCCTCCCCTATGACCGCAGGCCGACGCCGGACATCGCGACCCGGTCCTCGCACTGGCTGTCGCACCGGCTCGGTGAGCAGGACACCGCCGCCCTCCAGGACTTCGCCCGGCGGCACCGGCTCACCATGAATACGATCGTGCAGGGCGCTTGGGCATTGCTCGTATCCCGCTTGAGCGGCGAATCGGATGTCTGCTTCGGGACGACGGTCTCCGGACGGCCGGCGGAGCTGCCCGGCGCGGACGACATCACCGGCATCTTCATCAACACCCTGCCGGTGCGGTGCGCGGTGGCGGGCGCCGCCGGGACCGCCGCCTGGCTGCGGGAGCTGCAGGCCGAGCAGGCGGACGCGCGCGGCTTCGGCCATGTGCCGCTGTCCGAGCTGCGCGGCTGGAGCGAACTCCCGGCCGGGATGGACCTCTTCGAGAGCCTGGTGGTGTTCGAGAACTACCCCATCAACAGCTCCGCCGCGGCCGAGCACGGGCTGCGGGTGCGCGATCTGAACGCCATGGAGTCCACCAACTACGCGCTGACCGTGGTGGTCTCGCCCGGATCCGAACTGTCCGTGGAACTCGGCTACGATCCGCGGCTGTTCGAGGAGGCCACCGCCGAGGCGCTGACGGACCGGCTCACCCATCTCCTCGGCGCGCTGGCCGCGGCCCCCGACGATCTGCCGCTGGACCACATCGATGTCCTTCCGGCCGCCGAGCGCCACCGGCTCCTGGTGGACTGGAACGACACCACCCGGCAGGTGCGCCAGGCGACCTGGGCCGAGCTGTTCGAGGCGGCGGCGGACCGCGGCCCCGACGCGGTGGCGGTGGACTCCCTGCGCCTGCGGCTGACCTACGCGGAGCTGGACGGCCGGGCCAACCGCCTCGCCCACCACCTCATCGGGCAGGGCGTGGGCCCCGGGCGGATCGTCGCGCTGGTGCTGCCCCGGTCGGTGGAGTCCGTCGTCGCCCGGCTCGCGGTGGCCAAGGCCGGGGGCGTCTATCTGCCCATCGATCCCGACTACCCGGCCGAGCGCGTCGAGTTGATGCTCAAGGACTCCGCCCCGCATCTCGTCATCGAGCGGGCCGCCGAGGTCCGGGCCCCGGACGGCCCGGCGCACCGCCCCACGGACGAGGACCGACTCGGCGCCGTCCACCCGGACGACCCCGCCTATGTGATCTACACCTCCGGGTCCACCGGAACCCCCAAGGGAGTGGTCGTCACCCACCGCGGGATCGCGAGCTTCGCCGCCGCCGAGGCCGAGCACTTCCAGGTGCGGCCGGACGACCGCGTGCTGCAGTTCTCCTCGCCCGGCTTCGACGCCTCCGTCCTGGAGCTGTGCATGGCGCTGCCGTCCGGGGCCGCCCTGGTGGTGCCCGAGCCCGGCCCGCTGCTGGGCGGCCATCTCGCGGAGATCCTGCGGCGGCAGCGGATCACGCACACCCTCATCCCGCCCGCCGCGCTCGCGACACTGCCCGCCGGCACCGAGCGGGAGCTGCCCGATCTGCGGACGCTGATCGTGGGAGGGGACGCCTGCGGCGCCGAACTGGCCGCCCGGTGGGCGCCGTACCACCGCATGATCAACGCGTACGGGCCGACCGAGACCACCGTGGTGGCCACCTGGTCCGAGCCGCTCGACGCCAACGCCGCCCCGCCGCCGATCGGGCGGCCCATCCCCAACACCCGGGTTCATCTGCTCGACGCGCGGCTGCGCCCGGTGCCGGTGGGCGTGCCCGGCGAGCTGTGGGTCAGCGGTCCGTCGCTCGCCCGCGGCTATCTGGGCCGCGCCGGGCTGACCGCCTCCCGCTTCCTCGCCGACCCCTTCGGGCCGCCCGGCTCCCGGATGTACCGCACCGGCGACCTCGCCCGCTACGACGCCCGGGGCCGCCTCCACCATCTGGGGCGCGTCGACCACCAGCTCAAGCTGCACGGCCATCGCATCGAGGCCGGTGAGGTGGAGACCGCCCTGTGCGGCCATCCCGCCGTCGCGGAGGCCGTGGTGACGGTGCGGGAGGACGAGCCCGGTGTACGCCGGCTGGTGGCCCATCTGGTTCTCGCGCCCGGGGCCGCCACCCCGGCCGACACCGAGCTGCGCACCCAGCTGGGCCGCACGCTCCCGGGGCCGATGGTCCCGTCGGCGTTCGCCGTACTGGACCGGCTGCCGCTCACCGAGAACGGCAAGACCGACCGCGCCGCGCTGCCCGCGCCCGGCCCCGGCACCACCGCCGCCGCACCGGCCGGCCATATCGCCCCGCGTACCCCCACCGAGGAGGTCATCGCGGAGATCTGGTCGGAGGTGCTGGAGGTGTCGCCGGTCGGCGCGGAGGACGAGTTCTTCGCCCTGGGCGGTGACTCGATCCGCAGCCTGCTGATCGCCTCCCGCGCCAAGGAGGCGTTCGCCGTCGACCTGACCCCGCGGGACATTCTGACCGCGCGCACCGTCTCCGCCCTCGCCGACCTGGTCGAGGAGCACATCCTGCGCGAACTCGAAGACGCCGCTTCCGGCGGCAGCGACCACGACGACCGGTGAGGAAGGACGACATGACGTCTTCGAGGAACGATCGCGCTTCCGCGCTGCCCGAGGAGTTGCGGGAGGCGCTCCGCCGCCGCCTCGCGGGCAAGGCCGGGCGCGCCGACGCCATCCCCCGCGCGGACCGCGCGCGGCCGCTGCCGCTGTCCTTCGCCCAGGAACGGCTGTGGTTTCTGCACACCCTCCAGCCGGACGAGGCGGGGTACAACAGCGCGCTGGCGCTGCGGCTGACCGGCGCGCTCGACGTGGCGGCGCTCTCCGGGGCGCTGGATGCCCTGGTGGAGCGGCATGAGGCGCTGCGGACCACGTTCGACGACATCGACGGCCGGCCCGCTCAGGTGGTGCGCCCGGCCGCGCCCGTCCCCCTGCCGGTGGCCGACCTCACCGGAGCGGACCGGGGGCCGGGGGCGCTGGACCGGCTGCTGCTGGCCGAGTACGCCCGGCCGTTCGATCTGCGGACCGGCCCGCCGCTGCGGGCGCTGCTGATCCGCCTGGCCGAGGACGAGCACGTCCTGCTGCTCACGGCCCATCACATCGTCACCGACGGCTGGTCGATGGGGGTGCTCCAGGACGAGCTGTGCGCGCTGTACGGCGTGGAGCCCGGCGCGGACCCGCTGCCCCCGGTGCCGGTGCAGTATCCCGACTTCGCCGTGTGGCAGCGGGAGCGGCTCTCGGGGGCCGCGCTGGACCGGCAGCTCGACTACTGGAAGGGGCGGCTGGACGGCGTCGTCCCGCTGGAGCTGCCCACCGACCGGCCCCGGCCCGCGGCGCCCACCTCTGCGGGGGCGGTCCATGAGTTCACCGTGGACCGCGCCACCACGGACCGGCTGCGCGCGCTTGCCGCGCGGGAGCGGACCACGCTGTTCACGGCGCTGGTCGCCGCCTGCCAGGGGCTGTTCGCCCGCTGGTCGGGGCAGGACGACATCGCCATCGGCACCGTCACCTCGGGGCGTGGCCGCACCGAGCTGGAGCGCGCCGTCGGTTTCTTCGTCAACACGGTGGTGCTGCGCTCCGCGGTGGACACGGCCCGTTCCTACCGTGAGCTGCTGGCCGACGCCGGGGCCACGGTGCTGGACGCCTTCGCCCATGACGAGACGCCGTACCAACGGCTGGTGGAGGCCGTGGGGGCGCGCCGGGAGGCGGGCCGCAATCCGCTGTTCGATGTGATGGTGCTGCTGCACAGCGCCCCGCGGAGCGCGCCCCGGCTGTCCGGGCCGGCCGTCGCGAGCGTGGATGTGCCCCGGCGGTCGGCCACCTTCGACCTCAGCGTCGAATTCGTCGAAGACGGGTCGGATGGGGCGGAGCTGCGGGGGCTGCTGGAGTACAGCACCGAGCTGTTCGACGCGGCGACCGCCGAGCGGATGGCAGGCCATCTGCTGGTGCTGCTCGACGGGGTGGCCGCGGATCCGGACCGGCCGGTGCGGGAGCTGCCCCTGCTCACGGACGGCGAGCGGCGGCGGATGACGGCCGCCGGGCGCGGCCCCGCGCTCGCGGTCGAACCGGCCACGTTCCCGGCGATGTTCGAGGCGCAGGCGGCCCGTACCCCGGAGGCGACGGCGCTGGTGGCCTCCGACGCCACCTACGACTTCGCGGGGCTGAACGCGGCCGCCAACCGGCTGGCGCACCATCTGATCGCCCAGGGCGTCGGGCCGGAGCGCGTCGTCGGGGTGAAGCTGCCCCGGACCGCCGACATGGTCGTGGCGATCCTGGGGGTGCTCAAGGCGGGCGGGGTCTATCTGCCCCTCGATCCGGAACTCCCCGCCGAGCGCATCGCGTTCCTCCTGGCCGACGCCGAACCGGTGCTGATGCTCGACGAGGCCGCCCTGCTCGCCGTCCCCGCCACGCTGCCGACGGCCGATCCCACGGACGCGGACCGGACCGCCGCACTGCACCCCGACAGCGCCGCCTACGTCCTCTACACCTCCGGATCCACCGGCCGCCCCAAGGGGGTGGCCGTGGAGCACCGGTCGATGGTCAATCTGCTGGTCGGCCACCGGAAGGGCTTTGTGGCCGAGGCGGGCGGCGGTCCGCTGCGCGCGGCGCTGACCGCCTCGTTCTCCTTCGACACCTCGCTGGAAGGACTGCTCCTGCTGGCGGACGGCCATGAGCTGCACCTCATCGACGAGGCCACCCGGCTCGATCCGGCCGCGCTGGTGGAGCGCATCGCCGAGCACCGCATCGACTTCCTCGACCTCACCCCCTCCTACCTGCGGCAGCTTCTCCCGGCCGGACTGCTGGACCACCCCCGGCACCGCCCGCGGGTGCTGATGCTGGGCGGCGAAGCGCTCGGCCCATCGCTGTGGCGGCGGCTCGCGGACGCCCCGGGCACGACGGCGTACAACTTCTACGGTCCGACCGAGTGCACCATCGACGCGCTCGCCGCCCGGATCGGCGGCGCCGGGCGTCCGGTGGTGGGCCGGCCGCTGGGCAATCTGCGCGCCCATGTGCTCGACTCCCGGCTCCAGCCGGTGCCGGTGGGGGTGGCCGGTGAGCTGTATCTGGCCGGTGAGCAGGTTGCCCGGGGGTACCGGGGCCGTCCGGGGCTGACCGCGTCCCGTTTCGTGGCCGATCCGTACGGGCCCGCCGGGAGCCGGATGTACCGCACCGGTGACCTGGCCCGCTGGACCGCCGAGGGGGAGCTGGACTGCCTCGGCCGCGCGGATGACCAGGTGAAGATCCGGGGCCACCGGATCGAACCGGGTGAGATCGAGGCGGCGTTGCTCGATCTCCCGGCCGTCACCGAGGCGGCCGTGGTCGCGGTGACCGACGACCGCGGTCACACGCGGCTGGCCGCCTACTACGTGCCCGCCCCGGGCGGTGAGCCGCCCGCCTCCGCCGAACTGCGCGCGGCCCTCGGGCACACCCTGCCCGGCCATATGGTCCCGGGTGCCTTCGTCGCCCTCGACGCCATGCCGCTCAACGCCAGCGGCAAGCTGGACCGCCGGGCACTGCCCGCCCCGCGGCTCGACACGGACCGGCCGGAGCGGGCCACCGAGGCCCCGCGCACGGAAACGGAGCGGGAGCTCGCACGGATCTGGGCCGAGGTGCTCGGCGCCCAAACAGTGGGAGTGAGCGACAACTTCTTCGAGCTGGGCGGCGATTCGATCCTCAGCATCCAGATCGTCGCCCGCGCCCGCCAGGCCGGATTCGCGCTCACCTCGCGGGACGTCTTCCTGCACCAGACCATCGCCGAGCTGGCCGCAGCCGTGACGCCGCGCAGCGCGCCCGGCGCCCCCGCCGACGAGGCGGTGGACGTGGCGGGTCCGGCGCCGCTCACGCCGATCCAGCACTGGTTCTTCGCCACCCATGGCCCGCTGCGCCACTTCACCATGTCGATGGTGCTCGATCTGCCGCACGACCTGGACGAGGGCGCGCTGGAGGCCGCGCTGGACGCCGTGGTCGCGCACCACCCTGCCCTGCGCACCCGGTTCGTCCAGGGCGACGACGGCGGGTGGCGCCAGCTCGCGGACGACGTGGCGGGCGGGCCGCTGCTGCGCCACCACGATCTGTCCGGGCTCGACGGCGCCGAGGAGACCGGCGCTGCCGAGGCGGCCGCGGAGGCCGCCCGCGCCGAACTCGACCTGACGAAGGGGGCGTTGCTGCGGGGCGCCCTGCTCCGGCGCGGGGCGGGGGCCCGGCCGCGGCTGTTCCTCACCGCACACCATCTGGCCGTGGACAGCGTCTCGTGGCGCATTCTGCTGGGCGATCTGGAGAGCGCCTACCGGCAGGCCACCGCCGGGGAGCCGGTGCGCCTGGAGCCCGCCTCCACCGCCTTCACCACCTGGGCCCACCGGCTGGGCGAGCAGGTGCGGGAGGGGCTGCTGGACGGCGATCTGGCGTACTGGGAGGGCGTACGGGAAGCGGGCGGCGCGGACCTTCCGGTGGACCGCCCGGGCACGGCCACGGCCGGGTCCACCCACACCGTGCGTGTGACGCTCGAGCGCGAGGTCACCGACGGGCTGCTGCGCCGGGTGCCCGGGGTGTACCGGACGCAGATCAACGATGTGCTCCTCAGCGCGCTGGGGCGGGTGCTCGCCGGCTGGACCGGCGAGGACCGGGTGCTGGTGGCCATGGAGGGCCATGGCCGGGAGGAGCTGGACGCGGCCGTCGAGCTGTCCCGGACCGTGGGCTGGTTCACCACGCAGTACCCGGTGGCGCTGATGCTGCCCGGGGACGGCTGGGGCGCGGTGCTGAGGTCGGTGAAGGAGCAACTGCGCGCCCTGCCGCACCGGGGGCTGAGCTATGAGGCGCTGGCGTATCTGAGCGCCCCGGACTCCCCCGCGCGGGCGCTCGCCGACGCGCCGCTGCCGGGCATCTGCTTCAACTACCACGGCCAGTGGGGCTCGGGCGGCGACGGTGGCGCGTTCACCCTCACCGGGGAGAGCCTGGGGCGGGATCTGGCCGCCGACGAGCCCTCGGTGTATCCGCTCGATGTGTCCGCCGTGGTGGCGGACGGTGAGCTGGAGCTGACCTGGCTGTTCTCCGACCGGGTCCATGACGTGGCCACGGTGCGATGGCTCGCGGACGGCATGCTCACGGCGCTGCGGGAGATCGTGGCGCACTGCGACGGACCGGGCGCGGGCGGCCGGACGCCCTCCGACTTCCCCCTGGCCCGGCTGGACCAGGCCGCCCTCGACCGGCTGGTGGGCGACGGACGGGAGATCGAGGACGTCTGTCCGCTGACGCCGCTTCAGGAGGGCATGCTCTTCCACCGGCTGGTCGGCGGCGCGGAGGACGTCTACCTCGACCAGGCCGTGCTGACCCTGGACGGGGTGCGCGACCCGGAGGCGTTCGCCCGGGCCTGGCAGGAGACGGTGGACCGCACCCCGGTGCTCCGCAGTGGCGTCGTCTGGGAGGGTGTGGAGCGGCCGCTGCAGATCGTCCGCCACCGGGCCGAGGTGCCCGTGACCCATCTGGACTGGCGCGGGCTGCCGGAGGAGCGGCGCGAGGCCGAGCTGGAGCGCTTTCGCGCCGAGGACCTGGCCCTGGGCATCGACCTGACCGCGCCAACGCTGATGCGGCTGGCCATCGCCCGGCTGACCGACGCCCGGGTGGCGCTGATCTGGACCTCGCACCATCTGGTCCTGGACGGCTGGAGCCTGGCGCAGGTGTTCACCGAGGTGTGCGAGCGGTACACCGCGGCTGCCCGGGGCGGCGCCCCGGCGCTCCCCGCCCGCCGGCCGTTCCGCGACTATCTGCAGTGGCTGGCCGGGCAGGACGGGCAGGAGGCCGAGCGCCACTGGCGGGAGCTGCTCGCGGGCTTCACCGCGCCGACCCCGCTCCCCCGCGACCGCGTGGCCGTGGAGTCCCACCGGGCCCGGTCCTCGGCGACCGTGGCGGTGTCGCTCACCCCCGAGGTGTCGGAGGAGCTGCGCCGTACGGCCCGCGGTGGCGGCCTGACCGTCAATACCATCGTGCAGGGGGCCTGGGCGCTGCTGCTGTCCCGGTACGCCGGTGTGGAGGACGTGGTCTTCGGCACCACCGTCTCGGGCCGTCCGGCGGAGCTGGCCGGGGTCGAGTCGATGGTGGGGATGTTCATCAACACCCTGCCGACCCGGGTCCGGGTGGACGCCGCCCGGAACACCGGTGACTGGCTGCGCGAGCTCCAGGTGGCGCAGTCCGCGTCCCGGCGCCACGAATCCGTCTCGCTGGCGCAGGTGTCGGGCTGGAGCGAGCTACCGGCCGGGACCCCGCTCTTCGACTCCATGGTGGCGTTCGAGAACTATCCCTTCGACGACTCCTCGGCGCGCGAGGCGGGCCTGCGGATCGTCGAGGTGCGGTCCGTCGACGCGACCAACTTCGGTCTGAGTCTGCGGGCCCATCTCTCCGACCGGCTGGGCTTCGATCTCGGCTATGACCCGGGGCTGTTCGACGCCCGGACCGCGGCCGCGCTCGCCGACCGGCTGTGCCTGCTGCTCACGGCGATCGCGGCCGACACCGATCGTCCGCTGCGGTCGCTGCCGTGGACCACCGGCGAGGAGCGCCGGCGGATCCTGGTGGAGTGGGGCGGCGACGCGGCCCCGGCGACGCCGGAGCGGACCCTGGTGGAGCTGTTCGAGGAGCAGGCCGCCCGGACCCCCGGGGCCATCGCCGTCTCCTGCGCCGGGACATCGCTGTCGTACGCCGAACTCGACGCGCGGGCGGGCCGGTTGGCGCATCGGCTCATCGCCGAGGGCGCCGGACGGGAGCGGTATGTGGCGCTGGCGCTGCCCCGTTCGCCGGACATGATCGTGGCGATCGTCGCGGTGCTGAAGACGGGGGCGGCCTATCTGCCGCTCGACCCGGACCAGCCGTCCGGCCGGATCGCCCGGATGCTCGCCGACGCCGAACCGGTCGTCCTGCTGACCACCGTCGCCCACCAGGCACTGCTCGATGAGGACACCGCCGTGGCCCGGCTGTGCCTGGACGACCCCGCCCTGATCGCCGATCTGGAGCGCCGGCCCGCCGCCGTCCCGGCCGGTTCGGGGCCGCTGCCGGACAGCCCCGCCTACGCCATCTACACCTCCGGGTCCACGGGTGTGCCCAAGGGAGTGGTGATCCCGCACGCCAATGTGGTCCGGCTGTTCTCCCGGACCCATGCGTGGTTCTCGTTCGACGCGAGCGATGTGTGGACGCTGTTCCACAGTTACGCCTTCGACTTCTCCGTCTGGGAGATCTGGGGGCCGCTGCTGCACGGCGGCCGGCTCGTGGTCGTCCCCTACGCCGTCTCCCGCTCCCCGGAGGAGTTCCTGCGGCTGCTGGCGGACGAGCGGGTGACGGTGCTCAGCCAGACACCGTCCGCCTTCCAGGGGCTGATGCGCGCGGATGAGGAGAACCCCGGGGCCCGGCTCGCCCTGCGCCGGGTGGTGTTCGGCGGTGAGGCGCTCGACGCGCGGCGGCTGGCGGGCTGGTACGCGCGGCATCCGGACACCGCGCCGGTGCTGGTCAACATGTACGGGATCACCGAGACCACCGTGCATGTCACCTACGCCCCGCTCGACCGCGCCACCGCGTCCGTCGCGGCGGCCACCGGAAGCGCGATCGGCACCGGCATCCCCGATCTGCGGGTGTATGTGCTGGACGAGGGTCTTCGGCCGGTGCCGCCGGGGGCGGTCGGCGAGCTGTTTGTGGCGGGGGCCGGGCTCGCCCGGGGCTATCTGCGCCGTCCGGGGCTGACCGCGTCCCGTTTCGTGGCCGATCCGTACGGGCCCGCCGGGAGCCGGATGTACCGCACCGGCGACCGGGCCCGGTGGAGCGCGGACGGGGAGCTGGAGTATCTGGGCCGCGCCGACGACCAGGTGAAGATCCGCGGCTTCCGGATCGAGCCCGGGGAGATCGAGGCCGCCCTGGTGGCCCATCCGGAGGTCGGCGACGCGGTGGTGACCGTGCGGGAGGACCAGCCCGGGATACGGCGGCTGGTGGCCTATGTGGTGGCCGCCGGTGCGGCCGCGCCACCGGACGCCGCCGAGCTGCGCGAGTTCCTCCAGCGGTCGCTGCCCGCACAGATGATTCCGGCGGCGTTCCTGTCGCTGGACGCGCTGCCGCTGACCGCCAACGGCAAGCTGGACCGGGGCGCGCTGCCCGCGCCCGGCCCGGACGGCTTCGCGGCGAGCGCCGAGCGGATCGCCCCGCGCACCGAGGCCGAGCGTACGGTGGCGCGGGTGTGGGCCGAGGTCCTCCCGGTCGAGGAGGCCGGGGCGACGGACGACTTCTTCGCCCTGGGCGGCGATTCGATCCTGGCCATCCGGGTGGCTTCCCGGCTGCGGACGGCCTTCGGCGCGGACGTCACCCCGCGCGCGCTGTTCACCCACACCACCGTGGCCGAGCTCGCCGCCGCGCTGACCGCGCCCAAGGAGGGCGGGAGCGCGGACACCATCCCGGCCGTGCCACGGGACGGGGAGCTGCCGCTGTCCTTCGCGCAGGCGCGCCTGTGGTTCCTGGACTCCTTCGACGGCGGCGGTACGGAGTATGTGACGCCGTTCGCGCTGCGGCTGCGCGGCCGTCTGGACACCGCCGCCCTGCGCACCGCCCTGGACGGTCTGGTGGCCCGGCACGAGCCGCTGCGCACCACCTTCGCCGAGGTGGACGGCCGCGGGGTGCAGCGGGTGCACGACCCGTACCCGGTGGCGCTGCCCTCGCACGACCTCACGGCCGGTCCCGCGGCCGACCGCGAGCGGGAGCTGGAGCGGCTGCTGGAGCGGGAGGGCGCCACCCCCTTCGAGCTGCGCACCGGGCCGCTGCTGCGGGCGTCCCTGATCCGGCTGGACGACGAGGAGCACGTGCTCACCCTGACGATGCACCACATCGTCACGGACGGCTGGTCCACCGCCGTCATCGGCGCCGATCTGAGCGAGCTGTACGGCGCGGCGGTCATGGCACGGCCGCCCGCGCTCGCCCCGCTGCCGCTGGGTTACGCCGACTACGCGGCGTGGCAGCGCGATCCGCTCGGCGGCGCGGCGGCGGTGGAGCCGCAGTTGGAGTACTGGCGGGCGCGGCTGGCCGATCTGGCGCCGCTGGAGCTGCCGACCGACCGTCCGCGGCCGGCCGTGCAGACCAAGAACGGGGCGCTGCTGGAGTTCACCCTGCCCGCCGGGCTGGTGGAGCGGCTGCGCGCGGCCGGGCGGCGCGGCGATGCCACCCTTTTCATGACGCTCCTCGCCACCTGTCAGGTGCTTCTCGCCCGCTGGTCGGGGCAGGAGGACATCGCGGTGGGCACCGTGAGCTCGGGACGGGAGCGCCCCGAACTGGAGCAGCTGGTGGGGATGTTCGTGAACACGCTGGTGCTGCGCACCCGGGTGGACACCGACCAGCCCTTCGAGGAGCTGCTCACCCGCGTGCGGGGCACCGTGCTGGACGCCTTCGCCCACCAGGACGTGCCGTTCGAGCGGATCGTGGACGCGCTCCAGCCGGAGCGGGACACCAGCCGCACCCCGCTCTTCCAGGTCATGGTGGCGCTGCACAATCTGGGCGCGGAGGTGCCGGACCTGCCGGGTCTCACCGTGGAGGCCGTCCGGGTCCCGGGCCGGACCGCCGGTTTCGATCTGGGCTTCGACTTCGTGGAGCACCTCGGCGCCCTGACCGGTTTCGTGGAGTACAACACCGATCTGTTCGACGCGGCCACCGTGGAGCGGATGGCCCGCCAGTTGCGGCTGCTGCTGGAGGCGGTGGCCGAGGACCCCGGACTGCGGGTGGGCGAACTGCCGCTGCTGACCACCGAGGAGCGACGGACGGTACTGGAAGAGTGGAACGACACCGCGCTCGCGGTGGCGGACACCACCTTCCCCCGTCTCTTCGAGGAACAGGCCGCCCGCACCCCGGGCGCGACCGCACTGGTGGCCGCCGACGCCACCTACGACTTCGCGGGGCTGGGCGCCCGCGCCAACCGGCTGGCCCACCATCTGATCGCCCTCGGCGTGGGCCCGGAGAAGGTGGTCGCGGTCAGGCTTCCGCGCACCGCCGACCTGATGGTGGCCCTGCTCGCCGTCCTCAAGGCGGGCGGTACGCACCTCTACGTCGACCCCGGACTGCCCCCGGAGCGCGCGCGATTCCTGCTGGAGGACGCCGCGCCCGAGGTCGTCC
Source organism: Streptomyces sp. NEAU-YJ-81 (assembly GCF_017592595.1). NCBI lineage: Bacteria > Bacillati > Actinomycetota > Actinomycetes > Kitasatosporales > Streptomycetaceae > Streptomyces > Streptomyces sp. NEAU-YJ-81. The sequence continues at coordinate 501,805 of NZ_JAGFNO010000004.1, forward strand.
TCACCCCCGATGTCCTGCGGGACGCGCCCCTGGACGGGCTGCCGGACACCGATCCCACCGACGCCGACCGGCTGTCCCCGCTGCTCCCCGGGCACACCGCGTACATCACCTACACCTCGGGGTCCACCGGCCGCCCCAAGGGCGTCGCCGTCGAACACCGCCAGTTGGTCAACCTCTGCCTCGACCACGCGGCCGAGCTCATCGCACCGCACCAGGCCGAGGCGGGCCGTCCGCTGCGCGCGGCGCTGACCGCCGCGTTCTCCTTCGACACCTCCTGGGAGGGCGCGGTGTTCCTGGCCGCGGGCCAGGAGGTGCATCTGGTCGACGACGCGGTACGGCTCGACCCGGCCGCCCTCGTGGCGCTGATCGACGCCCGTGGCGTGGACTTCGTCGACCTCACCCCGTCGTACCTCCATGAGCTGATGGCGGCCGGGCTGTTCGCCCGGGGCCGCCACCGCCCCCGGATCGTCATGGTGGGCGGCGAGGCCCTCGGGACAGCGCTGTGGCGGGAGCTGCGCGCGGTGCCGGGCGTGGCGGCGTACAACTTCTACGGGCCCACCGAATGCACCGTGGACGCGGTCTACGGCGACCTGGCCGGTCTCGGCGAGCGCCCGCTCATCGGACGGCCCGGCCGCAATCTGCGGGCGTACGTCCTGGACGGCGCGCTGCGGCCGGTACCGCCCGGCGTCCCCGGTGAGCTCCATCTGGCCGGGGCCCAGGTCGCCCGCGGCTATCTGCGCCGCCCCGGGCTCACCGCGGGGCACTTCGTCGCCGATCCGTCCGGCCCTCCCGGCAGCCGGATGTACCGCACCGGCGACCGGGCGCGCTGGACGGCGGGCGGGGCGCTGGAGTTCCTCGGCCGCGCCGACGAGCAGCTCAAGATCCGTGGGTTGCGGATCGAGCCCGGAGAGATCGAGGCCGCGCTGCTGGACCATCCGGCGATCCAGGAGGCGGTGGTCGTGGCCCGCGAGGACACCGGCCACCGGCGGCTGGTGGCCTATCTGGTGGCCGCCGATTCGCCCGCTCCGGCCGCCGATTCATCCGCTGAGGCTGCCGATTCGCCCGCTGAGGCCGCCGATTCCCCCGATCCGGTGGAGCTGCGCGCCCGGCTCAAGCGCACCCTGCCCGACTACATGGTCCCGGCCGCCTTCGTGACACTGGACCGGATGCCCCGCACCGACAGCGGCAAGGTCGACCGGCGCGCGCTGCCCGCTCCCCCCGACCGGCCGGAGCAGGGCTCGCCGTACGTGGCGCCCCGGACCCCGGCCGAGACGGTGCTGGCGGGCGTCTGGGCCGAGGTACTGGGCGTCCCCCAGGTGGGTGTGGAGGACAACTTCTTCGCCCTGGGCGGCGATTCGATCCTCAGCATCCAGATCGTCTCCCGCGCCCGCCAGGCCGGGCTGACCCTCACCTCCAAGGACGTCTTCCGCCACCAGACCGTCGCGGAACTCGGGCTGAGCGTCGAGACCGCCCGGCGGCAGCCGCTTCCGGAGTCGGCCGGGGCAGTGGCCGGACCGGCGCCGCTGACCCCGATCCAGCACTGGTATCTGGACGGGCGGCGGCCCGGCGAACGGCACCACTTCACCATGAGCCACCGGCTGGAGCTCACCGGCGACCTCGACGAGGCCGCCCTGCGCCAGGCGGTGGACGCCCTGGTGGCGCACCACGCGGCGCTGCGCACCCGCTTCCTGGCCGTCGACGGGCGGTGGCGGCAGGAGGTCCTCCCCGCCGCCCCCGACGGTGTCCTGGAGCGGCACGACCTGTCCGGTCTGGACGATGCCGCACGCACCGCCGCCGTACGGGAGGCCACGGCCGCGGCCCAGACGGGGCTGGACATCGCCGAGGGGGCGGTGCTGCGGGTGCTGCTGTTCACCTTCGGCCCCGGGCGACCGCCCGAGCTGCTGCTCACCGCCCACCATCTGGTGGTGGACGGCGTCTCCTGGCGGGTCCTGCTCGGCGACCTGGAGACCGCCTACCGCCGCGCCGCCGCCGGTGGCCAGGCCACCCTGCCCCCGGCGAGCAGCGCCTTCACCCGGTGGGCCGCCCGGCTGGCGGAACACGTGCGCTCGGGCGGGCTCGACGGCGATCTGCAGTACTGGACGGGCGTGGCGCGCTCCGCGCCCGCCGCGCTCCCCGTCGACCGTGAGGGCCCCAACACCCATGAGACGGCGGCCACGGTGACCACCGTCCTCGGCCGGGCCGAGACCGAGGCGCTGCTGCGCCAGGTCCCCGGTGTCTACCGGACGCGGATCAACGATGTGCTGCTGGCCGCGCTCGGCCGGGCGCTCGCGCGCTGGACCGGTGGGGACACGGTGCTGATCGGCGTGGAGGGACACGGCCGCGAGGATCTCTTCGAGGACCTGGATCTCTCCCGTACGGTCGGCTGGTTCACCTCCGAATACCCGCTCGCGCTGGCCGTCGACGCCGAGGCGGGGTGGCGCGACACCCTCCGGTCCGTCAAGGAGCGGCTGCGCGCCGTCCCGCACCACGGGCTCGGCTACGGAGCGCTGCGCCATCTGGCCCCCGAGGGCTCCCCGGCCGGGGAGCTGCGGGACGGCCCGTCGCCGCAGATCGTCTTCAACTACCACGGCCAGTGGGATGTGGCGGCGGACGACGACGGCGCCGCCCCCGGCCTCTACCGCGCCGCCCTCCCCGTGACCGGCCAGGACGCCCCGCCCGGGGAGACCCGCCCATGTCTGCTGGAGGTCACCGGCGCGGTCCAGGACGGCCGTCTGGAGCTGGGCTGGAGCTATCCGGCCCGGATGTACGACGAGGCGACCGTGCGCCGGCTCGCCGACGACTGTCTGGCCGCGCTGAAGGAGATCGTCGCGCACTGCGCGGAGCCCGGCGCGGGCGGGCGCACGCCGTCCGACTTCCCGCTCGCCCGGCTCGACCAACGCCAGGTGGACCTGATCGCCGGTGACGGCGGCGCGGTGGAGGACGTCTATCCGCTGACCCCACTCCAGGCCGGCATGCTCTTCCATGGCCTCGTGGACAGCGGTGCCACCGGTGGCGCCTACTTCGACCAGATCGCCATCCGGATCGGCGGGATCGCCGACCCGGACGCCTTCGCCGACGCCTGGCAGCGGGTGGTGGACCGGACGCCGGGCTTACGCAGCTCCGTCCGCTGGGAGGGGCTCGCCGAGCCCGTCCAACTCGTCCACCGCCACGCCGAGTTGCCCACCGCCCGGCTGGACTGGCGGGGGCTGACGCCGTCCGCGCGCGAGGAGGCGCTGGGCCATCTGCTGGCCGAGGACCGCGCCGCCGGGATGGCACTCACCTCGGCCCCGCTGAGCCGGATCGCGGTGGCCGGGCTGCCCGATGACGAGGTCATGCTGGTGTGGACCTCCCACCATCTGATGCTGGACGGCTGGAGCACCGGGCAGATCTTCGCCGAGGTGTGCGAGACCTACGCGGCCCTCGTCGCCGGACGCACACCGCGGCCGGCCGCGCGCCGGCCCTTCCGGGACTTTCTGCGCTGGCTGCGCGGACAGGACCAGGAGCGGGCGGAGCGCCACTGGCGCGGCGTGCTGGCGGGCTTCGGCGCGCGCACGCCGCTGCCGTACGACCGGCCGCCCCGGGAGGCGCATCGCACCACCTCGACCGCGCTGACCCGGCTGGAGCTGACCGAGGCGGTGTCCGCCCGGCTGCGGGAGACGGCGCGCGGCGGCGGGCTGACGGTCAACACGGTGGTGCAGGGCGCGTGGGCGCTGCTGCTGTCGCGGTACGGCGGTGAGCGCGATGTGGTGTTCGGCACCACCGTCTCGGGCCGTCCGGAGGGGCTGCCGGGCGTGGAGACGATGGTCGGCATGTTCATCAACACGGTCCCCACCCGGGCCGTGGCCGAGGGCGGCCGTGAGGTCGTGGAGTGGCTGCGGGAGCTTCAGGAGCAGCAGAGCGAGTCCCGCCGCTTCGACTTCGTCGCTCTCCCCCGGATCCAGGCCCTCAGCGCGCTTCCGGCCGGTGAGGCGCTCTTCGACAGCATGGTGGTGTTCGAGAACTACCCCTTCGACGAGGCGTCGGCGGCCGGTGCCGGGATCCGTGTCCAGGAGGTGCGGGCGGAGGACTCCACCAGTTTCCCGCTGTGTCTGCGCGCCTATCTCGGCGACCGGCTGGGCTTCGACATCGCCTACGATCCGGCGCTGTTCGACGCGGCCACGGTGGAGCGGGCGGCGGCCCATCTTCAGACGCTGCTGACCGGGATCGCGGACGGCGCCGGACGGTCCCTGGACGAGCTGCCGCTGCTGACGGCGGAGGAGCGCCGGCGGGCGGTACGGGATTGGAATGCCACCGCCCGGCCGCTGCCGGAGGGCTCGCTGGCCGAGCTGTTCGCCGAGCGGGTCCGCCGTGCCCCGGACGCCGTCGCCGTCACCGACGGCGCCACCTCGCTCGGCTACGCCCAACTCGACGACTGGGCAGGCCGGTTGGCGGGACACCTGGTGCGGTCCGGGCTGCGGCCGGAGGACCGGGTGGCGCTGCTCATGGACCGGTCGGTGGAGCTGGTCGTGGCCGAGCTGGCGGTGGTCAGGGCCGGTGGGGTGTATGTACCGGTGGACGTCCGCGCCCCGGCCGATCGGCGGCGGACGCTGCTGGACCAGGCGGGCGCCGCGGTCGTGCTGACGCCGGACGAGGTGGCCGCCGCGCGGGAAGCCGAGCCGATGGCACACGTGGTGCCGGTGCACCGGGACCAGTTGGCGTATGTGATGTTCACCTCCGGCTCGACCGGTGTGCCCAAAGCCGTGGGGGTGCGCCATCGCGATGTGGCGTCGCTCGCCCTCGACCGCGCCTTCGCCGGTGGCGGGCACGAGCGGGTGCCACTGCACTCTCCGGTGGCGTTCGACGCCGCCACCTATGAGATGTGGGTGCCGCTGCTGGGCGGTGGCCGGGTGGTGGTGACATCGGGCGAGCTGGACGCGGTTGCGGTACGCCGACTGGTGGCAGCACAGGGGATCACCGGACTCTGGCTGACCGCCGGGCTGTTCCGGCTGCTGGCGCAGGACGCGCCGGACTGCTTCGCGGGGCTGCGCGAGGTGTGGACGGGTGGCGATGTGGTGCCCGCGGCCTCGGTGCGCCGGGTGCTGGAGCGCTGCCCCGGGCTGACCGTGGTGGACGGATACGGGCCGACCGAGACGACGACCTTCGCCACGTCCTTCCCGATGTCCCGCGCCGACGAGGTACCCGAAGTGGTGCCGATCGGCCGGCCGCTGGACAACATGCGGGTCCACGTCCTGGATTCGCGGCTGCGGATCGTGCCGCCGGGGGTGGTCGGGGAGCTTTTCATCGCCGGGGAAGGGGTGGCGCGTGGCTACCTCGGCCGTCCCGGTCCGACCGCAGCGGCATTCCTCGCCGATCCGTACGGGCCCGCCGGGGAGCGGATGTACCGCACCGGCGATCTGGCGCGCCGACGGCCGGACGGCACGGTGGAGTTCCTCGGCCGCGCCGATGACCAGGTCAAGGTCCGTGGCTTCCGGATCGAGCCGGGCGAGGTGGAGGGCGTGCTGGCCGGTCATCCGGAGGTGGCGGATGTCGCCGTGGTCGCCCAGGACGGCGGCCCCGGTGGGAAGCGGCTGGTGGCCTATGTGGTGGCCGGTGGCGACGGAGCAGTGGACGGTGGGCGGCTGCGGGCGTACGCGGCGGAGCGGCTCCCGGACTACATGGTGCCGTCCACCGTCGTCCCGCTGGACGCACTGCCGCTCGGCCCGACCGGGAAGCTGGACCGCACGGCACTGCCCGCCCCGGGCCCGGACCCCCGCCGTACGCCCTACCGCGCACCGCGCGAGGGAGCCGAACAGGCCGTGGCGGCGGTGTGGGCCGAGGTCCTGGAGGTGGAACGGGTCGGCGCCGGGGACAACTTCTTCGAGCTGGGCGGCGACTCGATCCTCTCCATCCGGCTCACCTCACGGCTGCGGGAGGTGCTCGGGGTGGAGCCCTCGCCCCGCCTGGTGTTCACCCATCCGACCGTCGCCGCTCTGGCCGAGGCGCTCGGTGGCGCGGACGGCCGCGCCGGGGACCGGCCCGCCCCGATCACACCGGTGGCCCGGGACGGCGAGCTGCCGCTGTCGTATCCGCAGCAACGTCTGTGGTTCCTGGACTCCTTCGCGCCGGACAGCGCCGAGTACATCACCCCGCTGGCGCTGCGGATGCGCGGAACCCTCGATGTGGACGCGCTCGGGGCGGCGCTGACCGCGCTGGTGGCCCGGCATGAGTCGCTGCGGACCACCTTCGACGCGGTGGACGGCCGCGGGGTGCAGATCGTGCACGACCCCTGGGAGATCCGGCTCAACCCGTACGATCTGTCCCACCTCCCCGCCGACGGGCGGGAGGCGGAGCTGGTGGAGCTGCTGGCGTACGAGCGGGCGCGCCCGTTCGATCTGCGGCGCGGACCGCTGCTGCGGACCGGGCTGATCCGGCTCGGCGCCCAGGAGCACGTACTGAGCCTGACGCTGCATCACATCATCACGGACGGCTGGTCCACCGGTGTGCTCACCGGCGATCTGCGGGAGCTGTACCGGGCGGCGCTGAGCGGTGAGCCCGCGGCGCTGCCCCCGCTGCCGGTGCACTACGCGGACTTCGCCGCCTGGCAGCGCGCCGAGCTGACCGCTCCCCGCGCGGATGAGGAACTGGCCTACTGGACACGTCAGTTGGCTGGGGTCCCGCCGCTGGAACTGCCCACCGACCGGCCCCGGCCGGCGGTGCGGACGAAGCACGGCGCGACCGTGGGGTTCACGGTGCCCGCCGAAGTGAGCCTGCGCCTCAAGGAGTTCGGGCAGGCGCGGGGAACCACCCTGTTCATGACGCTGGTGGCGGCGTCCCAGATCCTGCTGGCCCGGCTGTCGGGCGGGCGGGACATCGCCGTGGGCACCGTCACCTCGGGGCGGGAGCGCCCCGAGGTGGAGCGGCTGATCGGCTTCTTCGTCAACACCCTGGTGCTGCGCTCCACAGTCGATCCGCACGCCCGATTCGGCGACTTCCTGGCCGAGGTGCGCGGCACCGTCCTGGACGCCTTCGCCCATCAGGCGGTGCCGTTCGAGCGAGTGGTGGACGAGGTGCGGCCGGTCCGGGACACCAGCCGGACACCGCTGTTCCAGGCGATGGTGGTGCTGCAGAACGCCCCGGGCCGGGCGCTGGAGCTGCCCGGTCTGGAGCTGGCGGACGTGGAGCTGGACACCGACACCGCCGCCTTCGATCTGACCTTCGAGTTCGCCGAGGCCGAGGGAGGGGTGCTGCGCGGGCTGATCGGCTACAGCACCGATCTGTTCGACGCCTCGACCGTGGAGCGGATGGGCGGCGCCCTGCGCACGCTCCTTGCCGGGATCGCCGAGGATCCGCGGCGGCCGGTGGGCGCGCTGCCGCTGACCACCCCGGCCGAGCTGCGGCGCACCCTGGTCGAGTGGAACGACACCCGGCGCGAGGTGGACCGGGCCACGCTGCGCGAGCTGTTCGAACGGCAGGCGGCCGTCTCCCCGGACGCCACGGCCGTACGGTACGGGAAGGGCGATCTCACCTTCGCCGAGCTGGAGACGGCCGCGAACCGGTTGGCACACCGGCTGATCTGCCAGGGTGTGGGGCCGGAGCGCCTGGTGGCGCTGGTGCTGCCGCGCTCGGTGGAGATGCTGGTGGCGCAGCTGGCCGTGGCGAAGGCGGGCGGTGCGTTCCTGCCGGTCGACCCCGGCTACCCCGAGGAGCGGGTGGCGTTCATGCTGCGGGACGCCGCGCCCTCGGTGGTGCTCGACGACGCGGCCTCGGTCTGGACCGAGGACGGTCCCACCGAGCCACCGCCCGGCCGTGGCCTGACGCCGGACCATCCCGCGTATGTCATCTACACCTCCGGATCCACCGGTGTGCCCAAGGCGGTAGTGGTCACCCATGCGGGGCTGGCCGGCTTCTCGTCGGCCGCGGCCGCGCACTACGACGTGCGGGCCGGGGACCGGGTGCTCCAGTTCTCCTCCCCCAGCTTCGACGCCTCCGTCCTGGAGCTGTGCGTCTCGCTGCCCCGTGGCGCGACGCTGGTGATCGGTGACGAGGGCCCGCTGCTGGGCGAGCGGCTGGCCGAGGTGCTCGGCGGGCAGCGGATCACCCATGCGCTGATCCCCCCGGCCGCGCTGGCCACCGTGCCGGAGGCGGCGTGGCGGGCGGGGCTGCCGGATCTGCGGACCCTGATCGTCGGCGGTGACGCCTGCTCCGCCGAGCTGGTGGACCGCTGGGCGCCGGGCCGGTGCCTGGTCAACTCCTACGGCCCGACGGAGGCCACGGTGGTGAGCACCTGGTCCGGGCCGCTCACGGCGGGGTCGGGGGCGCCGCCGATCGGCCGGCCGATCCCGAACACCCGGGTCTATGTGCTGGACGAGGCGCTGCGCCCGGTCCCGGTGGGCGTGGCCGGGGAGCTGTATGTGGCGGGCGCGAGTTTGGCGCGCGGCTATCTGGGCCGCCCAGGGCTCACCGCCGCACGGTTCCTGGCCGATCCGTTCGGCCCGGCGGGCGGCCGGATGTACCGCACCGGCGATGTGGTGCGGTGGACCGGCGACGGTGAGCTGAGGTTCCTGGGCCGGGCCGATGACCAGGTCAAGGTGCGGGGCTTCCGGATCGAACTCGGCGAGGTGGAGAGCGCGTTGCGGCGCAGTCCTCAGGTGCGGGAAGCAGTGGTCGCCGTACGGGAGACCGCCCCGACCCCGGAGCAGCCGTCCGGTGGGAAGCGCCTGGTGGGCTATGTCGTCCCGGCGCCGGGCGCCGCGCCGACCGCCGCCTCGCTGCGCGACGTCCTGGGGCTGATCCTTCCGTCCCATATGGTGCCGTCCGCGTTCGCCACCCTGGACGCCCTTCCGCTCACCGCCCACGGCAAGGTCGACCGCCGGGCCCTGCCCGATCCGGATCCGGCGCCCGTCACCTCCGGTGCGGGCCATGTCGCCCCGCGCACCCCGATGGAGCACCGGATCGCGGACATCTGGGCGGATGTGCTCGGTCTGGAACGGGTGGGCGTGGAGGACAACTTCTTCGACCTCGGCGGGGATTCCATCCTCAGCATCCAGGTGGTCTCCCGCGCCCGCCAGGCCGGGCTCCGGCTGACCACCAAGGATCTGTTCGCCCATCAGTCGGTGGCCGCGCTCGCCACCGTGGCCACGGCCGAGCGGGACGAGGTCCGGGCGGAGCCGGTGACCGGGTCGCTTCCGCTCACCCCGATCCAGCGCTGGTTCTTCGCCACCCACACCGTGAATCCGCGCCACTTCAACCAGTCCACCCTGCTGGAGCTGCACCAGGAGCCGGACGAGAAGGCGCTGGAGGGGGCGCTGGCCGCGCTCCTGGTCCACCATGACGCGCTGCGCACCCGGTTCACCGAGGACGGCGGCGAGTGGCGGAGCGACGTCCCCGAACCGGAGGCCGGGATCGCCGTCCTGGACCGCCACGACCTGTCCGGTCGGCCGGCGCGGGAGGCGGACGCGGCGATGGAGAAGGCGGCCGACGCGCTCCACGCGGACTTCGACCTCGGCCGGGGCCCGCTGCTGAAGGCCGCGCTGTTCCGCTTCGGCGAGGGCCGGCGGCCGTTCCTCTTCCTGACCGCGCACCATCTGGTCATCGACGGGGTGTCCTGGCGGATCCTGCTGGACGATCTGGACATCGCCTATCAGCAGGGCGTACGGGGCGAACCGGTGGACCTCGGCTCCAGGACCACGGCCTTCCGCGACTGGGCGCGGGGGCTCGCCGAACATGTCGCGGGCGGCGCCCTGGACCACGAGGCCGACCACTGGTGCGGGGCGCTCGACGCCCGGCCGCTGCCGGTCGACCATCAGGTGGCCGCGCCGGGGGCCGAGATCCGTACGGTGCCGGTCGAGCTCGACGAGCGGGACACCGAGGCGCTGCTGCGCTCGGCGCCCACCGCCTATCGCACCCGGATCAACGATGTGCTGCTCGCCGCCCTCGCGCTGGCGCTGTCCCGCTGGACGGGCCAGGAGCGGGTCTCCGTGGAGCTGGAGGGCCATGGGCGCGAGGACATCCTGGACGGGGTCGATCTCTCCCGTACGGTGGGCTGGTTCACCACCATGTACCCGGTCTCCTTCGACCTGCCGGACATCCCCGAGGGCGGGCCGGCCGACTGGCGCGGTCTGGTCAAGTCGGTCCGTCGGCGGCTGCGGACCGTCCCCGGCAACGGCTTCGGCTTCGGGGCGCTACGGGCCTTCGGCCCACCCGCGCTGTGCGAGCGGCTGTCCCGGCACGGCGCCGGGCCGCAGATCGTGTTCAACTACCTGGGCCAGTGGGACGCCCGGTCGGCGCGGTCCCAGGGCGGTCTGGTGCACGCCGAGCACGGGTCGTTCGGCCAGGACCACGACCCGCGCGAGGGCGGCTCCCATCTGCTGGAGGTGGTGGGCGCGGTGCAGGACGGCCGGCTCGGCTTCACCTGGCGCTACCGCCCCGATGTACACGAGAAGGCGACCGTGGAGGCGGTGGCCGGGGACTTCGCGGAGGCACTGCGCCGGATCGCCGAGGACTGCCGGGGCGCCGTATGACCGCGGCCCCGCCGGCGTCCCCGCCGGTTCCCCTCTCGCGCAACCGGGACTACCGGCTGCTGTGGGGCAGTCAGGCGCTCTCGGAGTTCGGCTTCCACGCGGCGGTGATCGCGTTTCCGCTGCTGGTCCTCGCGCTCACCGGCTCGGCCGCCGCCTCCGGTCTGGTCATGGGCACCATCGCCGCCGCGCAGATGGTGGTGGGACTTCCGGCGGGTGTCCTGGTGGACCGCTACGACCGCAAGGCCATCATGCTGGGCTGCGAGGCCGCCCAGGCGGTCTCCGCCATCAGCCTGGTGGTCGCCGTGTGGGCCGGTGCGGCCACCGTCTGGCACATGGTGGCCGTGGCGGCGGTGTTCGGGGCGAGCGCGGCGCTCTTCGAACCGGCGGAGAACGCGTCGCTGCCCGCCCTGGTCGCGGACGACCATCTGCCCACGGCGGTGGCGATGAACACGGCACGTGCCTCGATGGGCCAGCTGGCGGGCACCGCGACCGGGGGATTCCTCTTCGCCGTGGGGCGGTTCGTCCCCTTCCTGGTGGACGCCGTGACACATACGCTCTCCTTCGTCGCGCTGCTCTTCGTCAGGCTGCCCCGGCGCGAACGGCCCCCCGGCGGGGCGGGCCCGCTGGGCCGTGAGGCGCTGGCCGGGCTGCGGTGGGTGTGGCGGGAGCGCCGGATCCGGGTCACCGTGGCGTGCGCGGTGGTGCTCAACCTGTTCTTCAGCGCCTTCTATCTCGTCGTCATCGTGCTCGCCGAGTCCCGGGGGGTGCCCTCCGGGGAGGTGGGCGTGATGGCGGCCATGCTCGGGGTGGGCGGGGTGGCCGGCGCGCTGGTGGCGCCCGTGCTGTACCGGCGGCTGGGCTCGTACGGCGCCATCGTCGCGGTGTTCTGGGCCCTGGCCGTGTTCGCCCCGGTCACCGTACTGGTGGACAGCGGCTATCTCATCGGGGTGCTGTTCGCCCTGATGGCACTGTTCCCGCCGACGGCCAACACCGCGATCATGACCGATCAGCTACTGCGCACCCCGGACGAGCTGCGCGGCAGGCTCACCAGCACACTCGTGCTGGCCTGCGGTGCCGCGGGTGCGGCGGGTCCCGCGCTGGGCGGATCGCTCGCCCAGATCGTGCCGGGCGACCGGGCGATCCTGCTCTGCGCGGCGGGGATGGCCGCCGCGGCCGTCCTGGCCACCGCCAGCCCGACCCTGCGCACGCTGTCCCGGCGCCATGAGGAGGGGCGGCCGACCCAACCCGACTGACCGCCATCCGTGGCGTCACCGACCATCACCAACCTGACCGATCACCGACAGGAGAGAACGACCATGGACGACAACGCCCGCTACCAGGTGCTGCGCAACGACGAGGACCAGTACTCGCTGTGGCCCGCCGACCTCGAGGTGCCCGAGGGCTGGCGCCCCGTCGGCAAGGAGGGCACCAAGGACGAGTGCTCCGCGTACGTCGACGAGGTGTGGACCGATATGCGGCCGCGCAGCCTGCGTGAACGCATGGACAACGTGGCCTCCTGACCGGGGCCTCCTGGAGCGGTGCGGCCGGCGCGTAACGGCGCCCGCCCCGACCCGGCCCCTCAACTTCCCCGTACCGGCAGGCGGTTTACCATCCTGGGAACAGTCGGCCACGACGCGAGCGATCGCGCCCGGATACGGAGGAGAACCACGTGACCGCGCAAGGGGTAGCATCCCAGACCGGAAGCGGGCCGGAGCCCCCCAACACCCCCCTCAACCAGGGGCGACCGCACAGCGCCCGGATGTACGACTACTTCCTGGGCGGCAAGGACAACTACGTCGCCGACCGTGAGGCCGCGGCCAAGGTGCTCACCCTCTGGCCGGGTGTCATGATCGCCGCCCGGACCAACCGGGCCTGGATGCACCGCGCGATCCGCTTCCTCGCCGCCGAGCGGGGCATCCGCCAGTTCCTCGACATCGGCACCGGCATTCCCACCCGGCCCAATCTGCACGAGGTCGCCCAGGGAATCGCCCCGGACGCCCGGGTCGTCTACGTGGACAACGACCCCATCGTCCTCGCCCACGCCCAGGCCCTGCTCAAGAGCAGCCCCGAGGGCCGCACCGCCTATGTGCACGGGGACATCACCGAGCCCGGGAACATCCTCGCCTCGCCCGATCTCACCGAGGTGCTGGACCTGTCCCGGCCCGTCGCGCTGAGCCTGGTCTCGCTGCTGCACTTCGTGCCCGACGAGTGGGGCCCGTACGAGATCGTCCAGCGGCTGGTCGACGCGCTCGCCCCCGGCTCCTTTCTGGTGCTGAGCCACATCACCCCGGACTTCGACCCCGAGGCCACCGAGAAGACCGTGCAGGTCTACCGCAGCGGGGGCATCGCGGGGCAAATCCGCACCAGGGACGAGGTGGAACGCTTCTTCACCGGGCTGGAGCTGGCCGAACCGGGCCTGGAGGTGCCGCACCGGTGGCGCACCGACCTGGCCGAAAGCGACTCCCAGGTGGAGACCGGCGATGTGACCGACGAAGAGGTGTCCTTCTGGGCGGGTGTCGCCCAGAAGTCCTGACGCGCGGTTTCCGGGCAGGGTTCAGGGACGCGGTCCGACGGTCGTGGTGCCGTCGCGGATGGTGATCGCCAGCGCGGGACAGGAGTCCGCCGCGTCCAGCACCCGTTCCTCCTCCGGGACCTCCTCACTCAGCGGCCGGGCATGCTCCTCGTCGAGGACGAACAGGTCGGGCGCGATTCCGACGCACATGCCGGACGCCATGCACCGGCCAGGGTCGATCTCCGCCTTCCAGGTCATCCCGCTCACCACGCGATCGGCATGACACGGGGCCCGCGGACCAGCATCTGGCCCTTCCACTCCACATCCCCGGCCGTCCGCAGCTCCGGGAAGCGGGTGATCAGCGCGCCGAGCGCCTCCTGGAGCTCCAGACGGGCCAGCGGCGCGCCCAGGCAGTGGTGCACACCGTGGCCGAAGCCGAGGTGCTGGGCGGCGGGGCGGGCGACGTTCAGGGTGCCCGGCTCGTCGAAGCGCAGCGCGTCGCGGTTGGCCGAGCCCACCGCGACCAGCACGGGCTCCCCGGTGCGCACCAGGGTGCCGCCCACCTCGACGTCCTCGGTGGCGTAGCGGGCCTGGGAGGCCGCCATGCCCAGCGGGACGAAGCGCAGCAGCTCCTCGACGGCACCGTTCAGCAGATCGGGGTTCTCGCGCAGCCGCCGCAGCTCCTGCGGGTGCTCCAGCAGCGTCAGTACGAAGTTGGGGATCTGGGTGGCCGTGGTCTCGTGCCCGGCCACCAGGATGGCCACGCACAGATCGACGAGTTCGAGCTCGGACAGCCGGTCACCCGCGTCCCTCGCCCCGATCAGCGAGGTCATGATGTCGTCCCGGGGGCTGCTGCGATGGGCCTCGATCAGCCCGGCCATATAGGCGCGCAGCTCATCGGTGTTGCGGCTGGACTCCTCGGCGCTCAGCGAGCTGGTGGACAGCGCGGCGTCGCTCCAGATCCGGAACCTCGGCCGATCCTCCTCCGGGACGCCGAGCATGGCGCAGATGACCCCGACCGGAATGGGCAGGGCATAGCGGTCCACCAGATCGGCCGGTGGCCCCGCCGCCTCCAGGTCATCGAGCAGATCATGGGTCAACTGCCGGACCCAGGGGCGGAGTTTCTCCACCTGGTGAACGGTGAACGCCTTGGCGACGAGGGTGCGCAGCCGGGTGTGGTCGGGCGGGTCCATGGTCAGGATGCCGCTGTCGCGCCGGCCCTCGGACTGCCGTGGCTCGTCGTGGTGGAGCGCCTCCGCGCGGCTGAACCGCCGGTCGCCGAGCACCAGCCGGGCGTCGGCGTACCGCGTGACCAGCCAGGCGGGCTCGCCGTAGGGCAAGCGCACCCGGAGTAACCCCGTGCGGTTCCTGGCCTGTTCGTATGCCTCGCTGAGCGCCAGCCCGTCGGAGGAGTTGAAGGGATAGGTGAGGGGTGTCGTCTCCGCTGTGGTCACCGTGACCTCCCTTGCGTAAGCACGTGCTTACAAACGTAGGAGCCGTCGGCTGGTACGGTCAACGGCCCCTTTGCGCCGTCGATCTGACGGTCCGACGGGTACATCGCCGCAAACTGACGAGAGGGGTGTGTCGAGATGGGGACGACCGTGTCCGAGGGACAGCGGCGGGACGCGCGGAACACACGTCGGCGGCTGATGGAGGCCGCGGCGGCGCTGTTCGCCGAGCGGGGCTATGAACGGGCGACGGTGCGGGACATCGCCGATCGCGCGGGGGTCAACCAGGCGCTGCTGTTCCGCTATTTCGGCTCGAAGAGAGCGCTGTTCGGCGAGGTGATCGCGCGCAACGGCGAGGAGCAGCTGCGCACCACCCCACCCCATGAGCTGCCGGAGACCGCCCTGCGCGGGCTGCTGGGCCACGGCGCGAAGGAACCGGGCACCCGCGCGCTGGCGACGCTGCTGCGCTCGGTGGACAGCGGTGACGAGATCGGTACGGCCGTGCGCGCCATCAGCGACGACTACGCACGGGTGCTGGCCTCCCTGTCCAGCGCCGACAACCACGAGCTGCGGGCGGATCTGGCGCTGTCCTGGTTGCTCGGCATAGGGATGATGCGGGTGCTGGTGGGCAAGGAGCCGCTGGCCGACGCGGACCCGGACGAGGTGTGCGCGCTGGTGACGGCCGCGCTCGGCACCCTCCTGGACGGCCTTGCGGCGACGGACGGCAGGCCATAGGAGAGCGGGCCATAGAAGGGCAGGGGCCTACTCGCGGAATTCTCCCCGGGGCGTGGTGACGACGCGACGGGCCCGGGCCGGGGTGATCACCTCGCGGAACGCCGGATCGGTGAGCAGGACGACCGGGGCGATGCGGTGCGGGGAGTCGGCGTGCCAGTGGGGCAGGGCGGCCTCGATCACCGCCCAGGACTGATCGATGGCGCCGCGGTCGGCCAGCGCCCTGGCCAGGTCCAGAGCCTGCTGGAAGGTGCGGGATTCGGGCAGGGCCGGCGGGACGAAGGCGGCGGCCCTGGCCACCCAGGCGGCGGTCTCGTCGCCCTCGGTGGCGGCGCCCCCCGCGGACACACCGCCCGCGCCCACGACACCGTCCACGCCGTCCGGGAGCCGCGGCAGGATGTCGCCGAGGGCCGAGACATAGCCACCGGGGGCGCCGGTCCATTCCTCGGCCGCACAGCGCAGATAGAGCGGGGCGGCCTCGGCCCGTATCTGCTCCATGCCGATCACCTCGATCACGTGCGGGTCCCCGAGGACGCGGTTGCGGATCCAGTGGTGGGCGACGCTGATGTCGAGGAACGCCCCCAGGATGACCCCCAGATACGCACCGGCGCCCGAGCCCTTGACCGCGGCCTGCTCGAAGGTGGCCATCGCCCTTCGCACCTCGCCCCGCAGGGCCTGCGCCCGGCCCTCGGCCACCAGCTCCCCGGCGCTCCCGGGGCGCGCCATGCGGATCTCCAGGGCCGCCTGGTCCTCGAAACCGGTGCGCTCCTCGGCGACCAGCTCGGCGAACGAGGCGTGCCGGTCGCCCAGGGCCGGATACCAGCTCGCCCAGATGTACGCGGCCCACTCCCCGTCCTCGGACACATCGGCCGGGTCCAGCAGCCAGTGCTGGGCGTCGCCCTCCTCGGAGACCAGCAGCGCCCGGTCCATGAACGCGGTGTCGTCCCAGTCCTCGCCCTCGCCGCCGCGGATGACGCTCCAGGTCTCGGGGTCGGCTTCGCGGAGCCAGCCGACGGTCTTGGCCGTCCGCATCCGCCACATGAACGGGCTGATGTTCAGCCAGCCGTCGGAGGCGCCCAGGAAGGCCCGGTAGCTCGGCGGGAGCCGGGTGCCGAGCCGCTCCTCCAGGGCGCGGACGCTCTCCTCGTCCGCGCCCTCGAACCCGAGCCAGCCGGCCGCCCGCTGGTCGTCGCCGACCCCGCTCAGGTCCTCATCGTCGGCCACCCGCAGGATGGCCGCGCTGTACTCCGCCAGATAGGACCGCCACTGCTCGACGGTCCGCGGCGGCGCCTTCGCCGCCTCCGGCTCCGGCTCCGGGGTGGCCGACAGCGATGTGCCGCGGTATCCGGTCGGCGCCTCGCCCGCTCGCTGGTAGTGGCCGATGAAGCCCTTCGGCTGGGGGGCGGAGGTGAAGAGCCGGACCTGGGAGAGCTGGACATGGTCCTCCCCGGCGTTCCGGGTGATCTCCAGGCGGTAGTGGCCGTAGGCCGCGTGGGCGGGGAAGGTGAACCCCCGGGGCTGATGACGATGCGCGAAGCTCTCCTCCACGCGGGAGTCGAGGTCCACCCAGTGCTCCCCGTCGTTCGAACCCTTGAGGGTCCAGTCCCTGGGGTCGCGGCCGGGGACGTCGTTCGCCGAGGTCAGGACGTAGTGACCGACGGCGACCGGCCGCCGCAGGGTGAACTCCAGCCAGGCGCGGCCGCCATGGCCCAGCCACTTGTGCCATGAGTCGTGCAGCAGGTTCTCCGCGACCTCGCCCGCCTCGGTGAACTCGCTGTGCGCCCGGACCCTGGTGACCAGGTCGGTCACCTCGGCCTCCGGACCGGGCTCGGCGGCGAGCAGCGACACCGTGCCCGAGTGGCCCGACGGGTCGCCCCACATCACCCGCTCGACGGGCGGCCCCCCGTCCTCGATCAGCAGGCGCAGCTCCTGGCGGAGGTACCGGCCGCCCCCGGCCGCACCGCCCTCCTCCGTACGGAAGCGGTGCATCACCTCTTCCAACGCGCTGTCCTGGAGGGCCGAGCGGCCCTCCAGCGCCCCCCGGTACTCGGTGAGCGTGCCGTCGGCGGCCCGGCGGTGTCCGTAGAACTCCGTCATCGCCGGCTGGAAGCCGATCGACGCCTCCGCGCCGTCCTGCCCGCGCCAGGCGAGCCGGGCGGGGAGCGAGCCCTCGCCCCGGTCGAGATGGACCAGCAGCCGTGGGGCGGGCCGCCATTCGGCGGAGCCCGGGGCGCGCGACTCGGTGCGGTAGACGCACACCGCCGCCTCGGCGGGCTGCTCCTCCGTCATGAGGTGGATACGGGCGCAGATGCTGGAGGGCTCGACGGTGATGCGGTACAGCCAGAGCAGACCGCGCGCCTCGGCGCAGCCGCGGACGCACAGCGTGTTCGCGCCCGCCACCAGCGCCTCACCGGGGACCGCGAAGGCCACCTCCCGGGGGCGGGCGCCGCCGGGCACGGTGAACTGCTCGATCACCGCATGCCCGTTGACGGTGATGTCGATCGGCGCGCATCCTAGTGATTCACCCAGCGGTGAGACCCGCGCGATCAGGGTCAGCGTGAGCTGCTCCGGCAGTTCGCCGTCGTCCAGCGCGAAGTCGAGTTCGACCCGTCCGCACGCGCCGATCGCGAGGCGGTCACGGTCGGGATGGCATCGCTCGTAGCGGGCCGTGCCATTGCCGAATCGAGGCGGATCGATGGTGAAATCCGCAAAAGTCGCTCGCACGCTGTGCTCCTGATGGGGCCGTCTGGACGTCCGTTGACGTGTCGTCGGGGCAGTGGTGCGGGTGGCCTCAACACCCGGATGCTGTCGATGCTAGGACGGTCCACCGGCACCGTCCGGCTGCCACGACGATCACTAGGGGGATGTGGGTCGGCCGCTCCCTCCCCCGCGCAGCACCGCTCCCAGGACGGCGGGCCGCATCAGCGCGGTGGGGGCGGCGACCAGCGACATCACCTCGTGCAGGGCCTTGCAGACCCGCGGGTCGACGGTGGCGCGCCGCATGACCCGGTCCAGGTAGCGATGCTGAGCCCGGACCGACACTCCGGCGGGGCCGCCCGTGGTGGCGGGGAAGCGCACGTCCTCGCTGGAGGACAGCATCCACGCGGTGTCCGCGGCTGCCGCGATGCCCTTACGGGCGGTGTGCGCCGTACGGTGGCCGATGCCGCCGTGGCGCTCGGCGGCGGCCCGCAGGGCGCGGGCGCCGAGGGCGGCCACGGTGATGCCCTGGCCGTAGACCGGGTTGAAGGTGCACACGGCGTCACCGATGACGACCAGCCCCCGCGGCGCCCGGCGCTCGTAGTGACGCCGCACCCCCGGGCCGGGCCAGAAGCCGCGGACCGCACCGGCGGGCTCGGCCCCGGCCAGCAGCTCGCGCAGGCCCGGGTCCCGCAGCAGACCTAACTGCCGGTCGAAACCGGCCGCACCCGGCTCGGCCTGCGCTCCCCGCATACTGCCGACACTGGCGATCCACCGGCCGTCCTCCACGGGCAGCACCACTCCGAGCCTGGGCGCGTCGGGGGCCTTGGTCTGCAGATAGAGCACGTCGAAGCCCGGATCCGCCCCGGCGGGGCGATCGTAGAGCCGGCTGGCGTAGGACACGCCCGCGTCGACGCGCTCCTCGGGGGCGAGCGGGCAGCCCAGCCGGGCCAGCCAGGCCGGGAGCGCGGAGGTGCGCCCGGAGGCGTCGACCACCAGCTCCGCGCGCACCTCGCGCACCTGGGCGCGGGCATCGCCACGCGCGCGGACCTGAGCGCCCGTCACCTCGCCCGGTGCGCCGAGGAGCCCGACGACGTCCGTGTTCTCCAGCCATCGCACCGTGGGCTCGCCGCGCACCCGGCGCAGCACCGTATGGTCGAGCAGCGGTCTGGTGCACGAGAGGAAGGCGACCTCGCTCTCGTACTCCGCGAGCCACCCGGCCGCGCTCAGCCAGCGCACACCCGACATCGGGACGCGCACCGCACCGGCGGCCGTCAACTCCTCGCGCACACCGGGCATCAGCGCCTCCAGCGCCCGATGCCCGGCCTCCAGCAGCAGATGTGCGTGACGCCCCTGCGGAACACCCGAGCGGAACGCGGGCCGCTCGGGATGGCGGTCGCGCTCGACTATGACAATGCGCTCGGCATATCCACGCAGCGCCCATGCGGCCAGCATCCCGGCGAGACCTCCGCCGATCACCACCGCGGTCCCTCGCCCCGCACTTTCCCCCTGTACCCCCATACTACGGAGCGTAGTGCAGAACCATCCGAGCGTCACCACCTTCGCAGGGATGCAACGCTTCGAAGGCTCAGGCGGTTTGGGAGGGCTCGGCGGCTTCGGCGGTTTCGGCCGCCTCGGCGATGAATGTGTCGAGCACTCCGTCGGCGATGCGCACCGGCCCCTCGGGGCGGGTCTCGCCCGGGATGGTGCGGATCTCCCCGGCGCGCTTCGCGTCCGACGCCGCCTCGGCGAACCACCGTGCGGCCTCGGCCTCGTGGCCGTCGAGACGGGCGCCCAGCGCGTCCAGGGTGCGCTCGAAGGCGCTCCCCCACAGCGACAGCGCGTCCAGCCAGGGCGCGGAGTCCGCCACGAAGCCACGGTCGGCGGCACCGGCCCGGATGCGCTCGGGGGCAGTGGCGAGCAGCCGGGCGTACGGGCGCAGATCCCGCAGGGCCGTTCGTTCGTGCCCCGCCTCCCAGGCGGCGCGGAACCGGTCGAGCCGGGCGGCGAGTTCGGGGGCCTGCGGCTGCCAGGGTTCGGCGCAGAAGGTGGGCGCGAGATGCTGGGTGTCGAAGAAGGCCAGCAGTGAGCGAACGGTGGCGGCCGTACGGTCCGGACGCGCGCCGGGGCCGTCCCCGGCGAGGTAGCGGGCGGCGGCCTGCCAGGTGCGGGTGGCGTCGTAACCGGTGTCGTTCCAGGCGAAGTCCGCCCCGCCGAAGAGGGCGACCTTACTGGCGGCGGCCTGGTTCATCGGGTTGAGGACCAGGCCGGAGAGCTGCCGGTGCAGGCCGGGCTCGCGGGCGTCGTACGGAGCGAGCAGCAGTCGGCCCTCGGCCTGGCCGTAGTCGTTGACCGGGTAGTTGTCCCAGACGAAGACCTTGCGCCCCCATACGGCCGCGGCCCGCTCCGCATCGGCGACGGTGATCCGTGGCGGCACCACATCGGTTCCGGTCCACATCACCTCGACCCGTGCGTCCAGCCGCTCGCGCAGCATGCGCTTGTACGGGGTGTCGGTGACATCCCCGTACTCGGTCGGCACCATCTGGAGTGGCCTGGTGTCCGCCCGTTCGTCCAGGAACTCCTTCTGCACCGCGTTGAGCAGGTCGGACTGCGCCTCGGCGGCGGCCTCCGACGAGGGGTCTCCGTAAGTGGCGCGGTCGGCCTCGCAGTTCCAGCGGGTGTAGCTGATGTCGTCCAGCGGCATGGAGAAGCTGCGCACCCCGAGGTCGTAGACCGCGTCCAGCTTGGCCTCCAGCGCGGCGATGTCGGCGGGGTCGCTGTAGCAGATGGAGTTCCCCGGGGAGACGGCGAAGGTGAACCGCACATGGTGGTCGGTGGCCTGCCGGACGAGCTCGCCGAGTTCGGCGAGTTTGGCGGCGGGATACGGCTCGCGCCACTTCTCCCGGTGGTAGGGGTCGTCCTTCGGCGCGTAGATGTAGGTGTTCATCTTGACGTCCCCGTAGAACGCCAGTTGGTCCATGCGCTCGGCATGGGTCCAGGGGCTTCCGTAGAAGCCCTCGATCACCCCGCGCAGCGGCATCAGCGGATGGTCCTCGACGGAGACGGACGCGATGGTCCGGTGGCCGGATACCAGCTGACGCAGCGTCTGCGCGGCGTAGTACGTCCCGTCCGAGTCGGCGCCCGCGAGCGCCACCGAGGCGCGTCCCGCGGCGAGGGCGTAGCCCTCGGCGGGAAGCTCACCGGGCACCCGGCCCCCGGCGGCCCGGAGTGCCCGCACCACCCGTGCGTCGGTGATCCGGCCGACGGTCACGGTCAGCTTCGGCCCGGGGCCGTCCTGGATCCGCGAGGCCCCCGCGCGGCGCAGCACGGAGGTGACGAGATCACGTGTCGGACGGTCCACACCGTCGGCGACGACGAGGCGGACACGGGCGGGGACGTGGACGTCCGCTCCGATGCGGGACATCTCCTGCGGGTGCGGGGTGACGACCGGCAGCGGCCCGGGGGCGGTGGCCGCGGTGGCGGTGGCCGCGGTGACGGGCAACAACAGGGCGAGGAGGGTGAACAACACCGTGACGCCGGTCAGGGTGCTGGAGCGACTGCGCATGGGACATCTTCTCCGTGGCGTTCGGTGGCCTTCGGGGGCGGTGCGGTGCCGTGCGGTGATGCCGGGCGTGTGCGGTGTGCCGTGCGCGGTACGGGCCCCGGCGGGGCTCGGCGTATCCCTACCCAGCGGTGAGCGCGGATGATCGGGTCGGTCGCCGGTCGTCAGTTGCCGTGTGGGTCGGGTGATTTGAGAGCCGGGCGCCAGGCCGGACCGACGCGCCCGTCAGTCCTCGAGCAGCGCGTCGACCACACGGCCGAAGAGCAGACGGCCGGACCAGACCGTGGGCGGGTCGAACAGCCGGGGCAGCCCCCGTAGCCGCGCCTCCTCGCGCCAGACCACCTCGGACCCGCCGTCGCGGGGGCGCACCTCGATCTCGGCCCATCCGAGGACCACCGAGCCGCGCTTCTCCAGCCTGCAGATGCCGGGAGTGTCACCGACGGGCGGGTCACCGACGGGTGGGTCCCAGCGCACGACCTCCATGGGGTCGTCGAATCCGGCGCGGCCGACGCCGGTGCGCACCACGACCACGGTGCCCACCCGGGTCGGCCCCGCCGGACGGACGGTGACACCGCTCAGTGGTACATGGGCGCCGTGGCGCGGCCAGTCGGTGAGCCGTCGCCAGGTCTCGCCGACGGGCAGGGGGGAGCGCCGCTGGATACGGAAGTGGGCCACAGCGGGATCGTAGGTGATCGGCGGCCGGAGGCCATTGACAGCTCGTATCCGCCTGTTACGTTCCACAGAGGAGATAGGTCCTACCTTTGCAGGCCCGCATCGAGAAATGCCGCCCCAACAGGGGAATCACTGCAGGTCAATTAGGTCCAGACCTAACAACACGTCGGATCTCCACGGCTCCACAGGAGAAGGAGAACGAGAGATGAAGAGACTCGCCGCAGGCGCGGCGCTCGCACTCGCCGCCGTCTTCGGGTTATCGCAGGTGCCCCAGGCGACCGCCGCCCCCGCACCCGAGGAGGCCGCCGCCGCGGCCCCGGTGTTCAGCGTGATGGACTACGGCGCGAAGGCCGACGGTTCGAGCAATGACTCCGCCGCCATCGAGAAGGCCATCACGGCGGCCAACAGCGCCGGAGGCGGGATCGTCCGCTTCCCGTCGGGACAGTACAAGTCCAAGAACACCGTCCACCTCAAGAGCGAGGTAACCCTCCAGCTGGACTCCGGGGCCACGATTCTCGGTTCGAGCGCGGACACCTACGACAAGGCAGAGTCCAACCCGAACGACGACTACCAGGACTACGGCCACAGCCACTTCCACAACGCGATGTTCTACGGCGACAAGCTCACCGACATCGGGTTCACCGGCTCGGGAACCATCGACGGCGCGGGCAACCTCATCACCGGCAACCCCGACTCCGGCGAGGCAGACAAGATCATTTCCCTGACCCGCTGCGACGGGCTGACCCTCGACGGGATCACCCTGCGGCGCGGTGGCCACTTCGCGGCCCTCATCAACGGCTGCAAGAACGTGACCTCGGACCACCTCACCATCGACACCGCGAGCGACCGCGACGGCTGGAACATCATCAGCACCACCAATGTCACGGTCACCAACGCCAATATCGCCGCCAACGACGACGCGCTCGCCTTCAAGAGCGATTACGCCCTGGGCGCCAAGCTGCCCAACGGCCATGTGCGGGTGACCGATTCACATCTCTCCGCGAAATGCTGCAACGCCCTGATGTTCGGCTCCGAAACCTGTGGTGACTTCACGGACTACGTCTTCCAGGGCATCACCATCACCGGTGCGGACAAGTCCGGGCTCGGCATGGTCTCGATGGACGGCGCCAATATCTCCGATGTGCACTATCGCGACATCACCATGACCAATGTGCACTCCCCCATCATGCAGAAGATCGGGACGAGAAAACGGTGCGGGGGAAATCCGGGAGTCGGCCACATCAGCGACATCACCTACGACAACATCACCGGCACCGGTAGCACCCCCTCCTTCAGCCCGACGCTGTGGGGCGAGTCCGGTGGCAATCACATCAGCGGTGTGACCTTCAACCACGTCAATCTCACCGTGCCCGGCGGCAACGGCACCATGTCCACCGGTGTTCCCAGCAATGACTCCGACGACTACAACCCGAAGAGCATCGGCACCCGTCCCGCCTTCGGCTGGTATCTGCACAACGCGGACCACATCACGTTCAACGACAGTTCGGTCAAGTTCGCCAAGAACGACGGCCGTCCGGCGGTCATCGCCAACTCCGGGACCGCGCTGCGCTTCAACCGCTTCACCGCACAGCGCGGCAGCGACAGCCCGGCGGACGTGATCCTCCAGAACGTGTCGGCCTACTGCCTCGCCGACAGCGCCAACACCTCTGGCGGCGCACTGCGGGTGAGCACCAGCGGATCCAGCGAGGACTGCTCGTCATAACCGACGCTCGTCATAACCGACAGCGGTTGACCACACCCCCCGTCACCCCCGCCACCAGCGGCGCAGCACCTGCTCGGCGGGTTTGCCATGGGGGGTGTAGGCCAGCCGCGGCGCGGTCTCGCCGCTGTCCGGCCAGTCGTCCCACATCCACCAGCACACCCCGGCCCACCACGGCCGGCCGTCGAAGGCGGTCAGCAGCGCTTCATACGCGGCGGACTGCTCATCCACCGCCGCGCGCTCGCTGACGGTCCAGGAGTACGGCGCGGCGACGGCGCCCCGCTGGCTGACGTAGCCGGCCTCGGTGAACAGGATCTTCTTGTCCCACCGGGCGGAGAACGCGGCGAGTTCGGCGACGATCGGCTTCCAGCCCTTCGCCAGCCGCGCGGGGTCGTCGGTGGCGGAGTCGGCCAGCGGCCAGTAGGCGTCGATGCCGATCAGATCGAGTGAGCCCCAGAAGCGGATCCGGGTGTACTCGTCGTAGTTGGCGGCGTAGGTCAGCGGGCCGTCGTAGGTGTCGCGCACCGCGGCGATCACATCGGTCCAGCGGCGCCGGTCGGTGGAGGTGCCGGCCAGTTCGGTGCCGACGGCGAACTGCTCCACGTCCAGCTCGCCGGCCAGCCGGGCGTAGTGGGTGATGAAGCGCCGGTACGCGGTGAACCAGGCGTCCGGGTCGGTGGGCCGGATCCCGGCCCGGTCGCCGCCGTCCACCAGGTCCACATGCGGTTTGAGCATCACCTTCAGCCCGGCGCCATGGGCCAGGCCGACGATCCGCCGCACACTGCGGTCGCTCGCGGTCTCCTCGGTGGTGTGCATCGTGGCGCGCCGGGTCCCGTTCTGGTACCAGGTGGGGGTGAAGACCACCCACCCGGCGCCGGTACCGGCGATCTGCCGCAGATAGCGGCGGGCCTCGGGGCGGTCGTAGTCGTCGGTGTTCCAGGCGGGCAGCGTGATGCCCCGCACCTGGCCATGGGGGGTGGGCGGGTCGTCGTCCCCACCGGCCGAGCATCCGGTCAGGACGGCGACGGCGGCGGTGACCGCCGCGGTCGCCCGCCTCAGCGCTCTCATCGGGGCAGGGCCTTCCTCGGGCACGGGCCCGGGTGGTACGTGACCGTTCCCGGCCCGCGCGGGGCGGACCGGGAACGGCCTACGGACGGTATGACGGTGGATCAGGTGGCGCTCAGATCAGGCTCTCGGGGCTGACGAAGGTGTAGCCGAGGGCCAGGATGCCCTCGACGGTCTCCTTCAGCGGCTCGACCGGCTGGTAGGGGTGGTAGTAGAAGCTGGCGAAGCCGTCCCGTACGGCCAGGTTGGCCTTGGCGTTGTTGATCAGGTCGGCCGCCAGCCGGGGCGGGTTGTTGTTGTGGGCCTCGGGCTCGTAGCTGCCCAGGTTCTCCGGGATCACCTTGGTGCCGTAGACGTCGGTGACCGGGTACGGGAAGAACTGCCCGAGGTAGCGGCTGGAGTCGGTCGGGGTGCCGGAGAGAGTGCCCGAGAAGTACAGCGGACGCTCCATGCGGGCCGCGAAGTTCTGCGCGAACACCTTGTAGTCGGTGGCCGAGGCCGCGTAGTGCGGAGTGGTCCACAGCTTCGGCGTGGGCAGGCCCACCCGCGTGAACTCGGCCAGGGCGGCGGTGACCCGGCCCTGTGCCCACTCTGCGGAGTCCTCGGTCGCCGGGCCGTCGTAGACCACCGTGTCGGTGGCGTCCACATGGGCCCGGAAGAACTCGAAGTCGTCGGCGGTCAGCCCGTTGTACGGGTTGTCGACGTTGCCGTACTGATGGGTGTAGCCGTGGTCCATCAGCACCGCGCCGTTGTTGAGCATGTACTTGAGGGTGTTCACCAGCGCCGGGCGCTGGGCAAGGCGCACGGTGCGCGCCACGCCGTTGTTCTGCACGCCCTTGGGGTCGCTGTAGACCGGGATGACATTGATGCCGTAGGCGATGTTCTTCGACTTCAGGTAGTCCGCGACCGCCCGCAGGCTGGTGGTGTCGGAGAGCGGGGTGATGTCCTCCAGACGCACCATGGCCCGGTGCTGTTCGGCGGTCTCGGGAGCCAGCGCGTCGAAGAGCAGGTCCTGGAAGGCGATGATCCGGTCGGCCTCGGAAACGTAGGTGAAGGGGATCTCACCGACGTAGGTCAGGTTGCCGGAGCGGATCGCCCACGGGGAGGTCTTCACCGCGCCACCGGCCGTGTCGACCGCCTGGGCCAGCTCGGTCACCGGCGCGTTGTCCCCACCGGGTGTGATGTGGGGGTGCAGGACACCGGCGTCCTGGCCCGCCGGAATCTTCCGGGTCAGGTCCTGGCCCTTGTAGGCCACCTTGGTGATCTCGCCGACGCTGCCGTCCACGTCGTAGAACGACGAGGTCGGGTCCCAGCCGTACCGGTACGCGAACTCCTGCAGGCTGACGGAGTTCGCCATGTTCCAGATGTTCTCGCCCACCCAGATCACCGGCCGCTCGGAGAGCAGGGTGTCCAGGTAGAAGTCCTCCGGTACGGCGTCGGGGATCTCGTCGCCGTAGTAGGTGGAGCCGATGTAGACGGTGGCGTCGTAGCTCTCCATCAGGCCGGAGGTGTACTCCTGGACCGGCTTGGAGGTCACGGTGCCGAAGTGGCCGCCGAGGTTGGCCACGCCCATCGCGTACAGCTCACCGAGGTGTCCGTACGGGCCCGCCGTGTCGTACAGGACCAGCGTCTTGGCCTGACCCGGTTCGGGGGCCCGCGGTGCGCGTTTCGCGTGCGGTCCGGTGGCCCGGAGCGACCGCCGGAGCTGCTTCGATGTCCGCTTTTCGCCGGTGTGGCTTCCGGCCATCTCGGCGCGGCGCTCACGGTCGGCGGACCGCTGGGCGGCCGCCCAGCCCTTGAGGTCCTTGCCGTTCACACCGGTCGCGGGGCTCTGTGCCGCCGACCTGTCGGCGTCCCCCCGGCCCTCGCGGGCCGCCGCCGCGGAAGGCGCCAAAAAGCCGCCGCCCAGCAGGGCGGTGATGGCGAGGGCGATCAACGCCAGCCAGGCCGGCCGTGCTCTTCTTAAGGGTTCCGTCATGCTCTTTACCCCCCTCATTCGGGTCCCGCATTACAGGGAACGAGACAGCGGGAAAACAGCGGATCATGGCCGATTACGGCCTGAGGATCATGGCCGGACACCGCGCATGGATCATGGCCGGTTTCCCACCGAATTTCCACCAGCGGGATCACTGAGCTCAACAATCCGGTGATTGTTCTGACGATTCACGCCGCCTGTCAATGGGGCCGATGGGGCAGAAAATTACGTCTTGAAAGTTCAACTGAAGCTCACCTTCGGCCGTGTTGGGTCTGGTACCTTCCGTAAGCGCGCAGAGGTCGGCCCGTTGGGGAGGCGTCCGGCACTCCTGCGCCAACTAAGGTGGGGGGACCGATGTACGGTAGGTCTGCTGTGGGATCAGTGCTGCCCTTGGTCGGCCTGGCCGCGGCGCCGGAAATGATTCCTGGAATTCCGGTTGCCAGGGCTTTGCAGGCAACCGCCGGGGCGGGATTCCTGTTGTACTGCCTCATTGTTTTCGGCCTGTTGCTGGCTCGAATACGATTACGTGCCCGCCCCTCCGCGACCGGTTCCAGGGCCCCCGGGGCCAAGGACCTGTCCGCGGTGGACCGGACGTGACCGATGAGCCCCTGATATGGGCCAGCATCGCCATCATCGTGATGGCCGGTACCTACAACTTCGGTCTGTTCCTGCTGTCCCGGCGCCGGCTGCCGCACCGTTCCGGCTCCGGTGAACAACGCTTCTATGTCTTTCTGCTCGCCTGCCTGAACGAGGAGAAAGTACTGGCCGAAAGCCTTGCGCGGATTACCGCCCTGCCCGCCGGAAAGTGCGTCGCCCTCGTCATCGACGACGCCTCCGACGACCGGACCGCCGAGATCGCCCGGTCCGCGGACCCCGAGCGGGTGTGGCTCCATCAGCGCAAGCTGCCGGGCGCCCGCCTCGGCAAGGGCGCCGCGCTCAACGACGGTGTGCGACTGCTGCGCGCTTCGGGGCTGCTCGGCGGCCGTGACCCGGACGATGTCATCGTCTGTGTGGTGGACGCGGACGGCCGGCTGGACCCGCATGTCATCGAGGCGGTCGACCCGTTCTTCAACGACCCGCGGACCGGGGCCACCCAGATCGGCGTCCGGATGTACAACCGCCGGGCCGGGCTGCTGGCCCGGATGCAGGACATGGAGTTCGTCGTCTACGGCGACATCTTCCAAAGCGCCCGCCGGTTCATCGGCAGCGTCGGCATGGGCGGCAACGGCCAGTTCATGCGGCTGTCCGCGCTCGACTCGCTGGGCGAGGACCCCTGGAGCGACAGCCTCACCGAGGACCTGGACCTCGGGGTGCGGCTGATCGCCCGGGGCTGGACCAATCAGCACTGCACCACGGCGGCCGTCTCCCAGCAGGCCGTATTGGATCTGCGGCGGCTGGTGCGCCAGCGGTCCCGCTGGTTCCAGGGGCATCTGCAGTCGGCCAACCTGGTCCCGCTGATCCTGCGGGAGGTGCCCGGCCGGGCCGCGATGGACCTCATCTACCACCTGTCCAGCCCGGTGCTGATCCTGCTCACCTCACTGCTGCCGTTGTCCTTCCTGGTGGCGGTCCTCGGCACGATCGCCGGTTCCCTCCAGGCCGGCCGGCCGCTGGTCTCCACCATGTGGTTCCTCGGCCCGTATCTGCTCTCGTTCACCGCGGCCTGGATCTACGGCTTCGTCTACCGCCGGCGCGAATCCTCGCTCGGCACGCTCCACGCGGTACTGCTCGGCCACATCTTCGTGATCTACGGCTACATCTGGTTCGCCGCGGGCTGGTGGGGGTTGTGGCGGGCCGTCACCGGAAAGCGCACCTGGCTCAAGACCGCCCGCAGCTGACCCTCAGACACGGCTTCGGCACCTCATGCACCGCTGACCCACCGCACGCATCGCACGCATCGCACACTGACGCACCGCACGCACCGCTGACGCACCTCATGCACTGCCGGTTTCCCGCACGCCCTGCGCCACCCCGCTTGTGCAGCTCCTTCCCTTTCGCTCCGCTTCATTTCACTCCTCTCGTCAAGGAGACCCATGTCCCTCATTGGCAGACCCGTGTCCCTGTCCATGGACGAGCCCTCCGCACCGCGTCCGCCCCGCACCGCCGTCCGGACCATGCTGGTGCTCGGCACCCGCCCGGAGGCGATCAAACTGGCCCCGGTGGTCCGGGCGATGGCCGCCTCCACGCTGTTCCAGCCGGTGGTGGTGACCACCGGTCAGCACCGCGAGATGCTGCAGCAGATGCTCGGTCTGCTGGGCGTCGGGGTGAAGACCGACCTGGCCGTGATGCGGGACCGGCAGCGGCTGTCGGAGCTGACCGCGCGGCTGGTGGACGGGCTGGGCACGGTGATCCGCGCCGAACGGCCGGATCTGGTGGTGGTCCAGGGCGACACCACCACGGCGCTGTGCGGTGCGCTGGCCGCGTTCTACGAACGCGTACCGGTGGCTCATGTCGAGGCGGGGCTGCGTACCGGCGTCCTGGACAACCCCTTTCCCGAGGAGCTCAACCGGCGGATGATCGGCCGGGTGGCCCGCTGGCATTTCGCCCCCACCGACCGGTCCGCCGCCCAGCTCCGGGCCGAGGGCGTACCGCCGGAGCAGGTGATCACCACCGGCAACACGGTCATCGACAACCTGCTGTGGGTGCTGAAGGAGGGCGCCGGGCACAGCGCCTTCCGCACCGCACACCGCAAGGTGCTGCTGACCCTGCACCGCCGGGAGAACCAGGGGGAGCGGATGCGGGCGATGGGCGCGGCGCTGCGCCGGCTGGCCGACCGCGGTGATGTGGAAATCGTGCTGCCGCTGCACCGCAGCCCCGCGGTGCGGGAGGCCCTGCTGCCGGAGCTGGACGCCCATCCGGGGGTGCGGGTGGTGGATCCGCTGGACTATCTGGACTTCGCCGCCACCCTCGCCGACTGCGATCTGGTGCTGACCGACTCCGGCGGGCTGCAGGAGGAGGCCCCGAGCCTCGGCAAGCCCGCGCTGGTGCTGCGGACCACCACCGAGCGCCCCGAGGCGGTCGAGGCGGGGGCGGCCCGGCTGGTGGGCACGGACCCGGAGGCGATCCTCGCCGCCGCCGGGCGGTTACTGGACGATCCGGAGGAGTACGAGCGGATGGCCGGGGCGGGAAATCCCTTCGGCGACGGCCGGGCCGCCGACCGCATCATGGCCCGGCTCACCGAGGACTTCGGTCAGGAGAAGGCGGTGAACACCGCACGGCGCGACGCGGCCGGCTCGTATGATCCGGTGGCATGACGTCGTTACGCGGGCGCACCTGGTGGCGTGCCGGGGGGCTGGTGCTGGCCGTCGTCCTCGTGGTGGTCGGGGCGCTCGCGCTGTCCGGCGTATGGGACCGGGAGCGGCGGCCGGAGAACGTCAGAACCTGGCGGGACGGTTCGGTGCACGGCCCGTGGCGGTCGGTGTTCCACGGCTACGGCGGGAACGTCGGCGGGGTGGACGAGCTGACGCTCACTCCGCGGGCGGCCCGCCGTGAGGACCGTACCCATGCCTGCCTGGTGGTCTCCACCGCCCGCTACGAGCGCCTGGACTTCCGGGCCCGGATGCGCACGGCGAAGCAACTGCGCACACCCGAGCCCAATCCATGGGAAGTGGCGTGGCTGGTGTGGGCGTACACCGACCCGGAGCACTTCTACTATGTGGCGCTCAAGCCCAACGGCTGGGAGCTGGGCAAACGGGACCCGGCCTATCGGGGCGGGCAGCGGTTCCTGGCCACCGGCACCCGCCCCTTCCGGGTCGGTGACTGGTCGGACGTACGGGTCCGGCAGCAAGGTCCGCGGATGACGGTGTCGGTGGACGACCGTCAGGTGGTGGGCTTCACCGACCGGGAACGCCCGTACGCGGCGGGGAGTGTGGGCGCCTACACCGAGGACGCCCGGGCGGAGTTCCGCGACATCGCCGTCCCCGCGGAGCCGTCGGACCCCTCGTGACCAGCCAGGTCGGAGGGGTCCGTCAGTTCGGACGGGTCGGTCAGGTCGGACAGGTCGGACAGGTCGCGCAGCCCCTCCGGCAGCGGCCCGGTGTGCACCACACCCAGCCGCTGGGTGGCCCGGGTGAGCGCCACATAGAGGTCGCTGGTGCCGAACTCCCCGGGCTCGGCCACGATCACCGTGTCGAACTCCAGCCCCTTGGCCTGCCGGGGGTCGAGCAGCACCACCTCGCTGGTCAGGTCCGGGGACCGGCCGGTGGACGCCTCCGGGAGGACGGCTGACAGCGCGTCATGGCGGTCCTTCGGGGCGATCACCGCGAGACGGCCCTCGGTGCGGGTCTCCCGCGCCACGGCCGCGGCCACCGCGCCGGGCAGATCGCCGGTGTGCTCCGCCCAGGGCCGCACCCCCGTGGCGCGGACCGAACGCGGCGGCTGGAAGGCGGGGTCGACGGTGCGGGCCACCCGCGCCGCGATCTCCATGATCTCCGTAGGAGTGCGGTAGTTGACGCCGAGCCGGGTGTGCTCCCAGCGGTCGCCCACGTACGGCTCCAGGATCGAGGACCAGGAGCCGCAGCCGCCCGGTTCCGCGGTCTGCGCGGGGTCGCCGACCAGCGTCATCGAACGGGTCGGGCTGCGCCGCATCAGCAGCCGCCACGCCATCACGGACAGCTCCTGGGCCTCGTCCACGATGATGTGGCCGAAGGCCCAGGTGCGGTCGGCGGCGGCGCGTTCGGCGGCGCTGCGGTGGTCGCGCTCCTCGGACCGGTCCGCCAGCCGTTCGGCGTCGATCAGGTCGTGGGCGGCCAGCACCTCCGACTCCTCGTCGTCGCGGTCCTCGAACTCCAGGGTGCGGGAGCCGTAGGAGAGGTCGAGCACGCCCTGCGCGTAGTCGATGCGCTCCTGGCGCTCGGCCTCCGCGGCGGCGCGGGCCGCCGAGTTGTCGTGGCCGATGAGTTCGGCGGCCTCGTCCAGCAGCGGGACGTCGGCGGGGGTCCACTCGCCGTCGGTGCGGCGGATCGCGGCGGCGTCGGCGTCGGAGAGGTGGACGGGGTCGCTGAGGAAGTCGGCCACGAGCTGCTGCGGGGTGAGGGCCGGCCATAGCTGCTCGATGGCGGCGTGCACCTCGGGGTTGACCGCGATCGCCTTGCCGAGCTGGGCGACGTCGTCCGCGCCGAGGAGGTTGGGCCCGCCGTAGGGGTCGGCGCCGATCCGGTCGACGAGCTGATCGGTGAGGTCGTCGATGATGCGGAACGCGAAGTGCGGACGGGCGAGGTTGTGCGGCAGCCCGGTCTCCCGGGCCTTGTGGCCGGCCTCGGACGCGATGTCCCGGTCCAGCACCAGTTCACCGTCGTCGTGGTCGATCACGATCGCGGGGTCGGGCAGCGTCTGCCGGTCCCGTACGAAGCGGGCCAGGACATCCGCCATCTCCGCGCGGCCCTTGACCTCGGCGGCCTCGGGGGTGTCGGTGCCGGTGGCCGTCACCCCGGGGAAGAGCTCACCGAGCGTGGCGAGGAGCACGCCCGTCTCGCCGAGCGAGGGCAGCACCTCCCCGATGTAGCCGAGGAACGCCGGGTTGGGCCCGACGATCAGCACCGCGCGACGGGCCAGCAACTCCCGCTGCGCGTAGAGCAGATACGCGGCGCGATGCAGCGCCACGACGGTCTTCCCGGTGCCGGGGCCGCCCTCGACGACGTGGACGCCGTGGTGCGGGGCGCGGATGATCTGGTCCTGTTCGGCCTGGATGGTCTGCACGATGTCGTGCATCCGCCCGGTGCGCGCGGCATCGAGCGCGGCGAGCAGGACGGCGTCCGCGTCGGACCCCTCATGCCCGGTCCGTATGGTGTCCGCGAGATCCAGGATCTCGTCGTGCAACCCGGTGACCTTGGGGCCCTCGGTGGTGATGTGGCGCCTGCGGCGCAGCCCCATGGGGGTGTGCCCGGTGGCGAGATAGAACGGACGCGCCACATCGGCCCGCCAGTCGATGACCAGCGGGGTGCGATCCGCGTCATCGCGCCGGATGCCGATGCGACCGATGTGGTGGTCACGGCCGTCGCGGAAGAGCAGCCGGCCGAAGCACAGCCCCCGCTCCCCCGACTCGAACGCGGCGAGCAGACCGGACCGCTCGGCCACCAGCACATCGCGCTCCAGCCGAGCCTGGAAGGTGGTGCCCGCCAAGGACAGCGCTTCGGTCACCGACTCCTCGGCTCGTGCCCTGAGCTCGGCGAGGCGCCCATTGAGCAGATCAAGGAATTCTTGCTCACGGTCCCATTCCTCGTTTGACAATTCGACTCCCGCCGGGATACGATGACTTCATCAGGTTTCCATATGCCATAAATTCATTAGCACATGGAAATCCCCAATATACGCTGAGAAACGCCCCGGCCGTCAAGGCGGCCGGGGCGTTTCTCTGTTTTATGGCCTCACACCACCTGGATGACGTGTTTGCCGCGGACACCCCCGGCTTCCATGGCGCGGTGGGCCTCTCCCACGCCGGAGAGCGGATGGACGGTGTCGATGACCGGCCGGATGGCCCCCTTCTCCACATACGCGGCAAGGTCCGCGAAGAGCTCATGCGTGGGATTGCCGGAGAAGGCCCGCACCCGCCGTGAGCCGTGCAGGGTGGAGACGAGGATGGAGCCCAGCGAAGACAGCGGACGGTCTGCGAAGGCGATGGACACCATGCGACCGCCGGGCGACAGCAGCCCGCGGTAGGCGCCGAGCCCGGTGCCCACTGTGTCCAGTACGGCGTCGAAGGGGCCGAGGGCGGTCGGCCCGGTGGTCCGGTAGTCATGGGCCTCATCGGCGCCGAGCTCCCGGACGAAGTCGAGGGCTCCCGCTCCGGCGAGCGCGGTGACATGGGCACCGAGCGCGTGTCCGAGCTGCACGGCGACGCTGCCGACACCGCCGGCCGCCCCACGCACCAGCAGCCGCTCACCGCTCCGCAAGCCGATCTTGTCGCGCAGCGCCGTGATGGCCGTGGTGCCGACGCCGGGCAGGGCAGCGGCCCGGACCAGATCGATACCGTCGGGCGCGAAGGAGAGCTGACGTGGCCGGACGGCCACGTACTCGGCGGCCGCCCCGAACGTCCCGCGCGGCGTCGCCCCCCACACCCGGTCGCCCATCGCGAGATGGCTCACGGAGGAACCTACCTCGGCGACCTCCCCGGCGATGTCGATGCCGGTGCCCTGGGGGAACTTCCGCCCGGTCACCAGCTTCAGCTTGCCCGCCCGGCCCAAGAGCTCGCCACCGTTCACGCTCGTGGCGTGCACCCGCACCAGCACCTCCCGCGGACCGGCCACCGGCTTGGGCAGCGTGCCCTCGTACAGCACCTCGGGAGGTCCGTACCGGTCGTATCGCGCCGCGCGCATCTCACTCATCGCCCTCATCGTCCCTTTCGCATATCGGGGTGGCCGCCACGCTAATGCGCACAAAGGGTCGAACCGCCGGGTCGGCGTAATGTAAGAAACATGCCTTCCCGCGTCTCTCACATAGCGCCCGCCACCGGGGATCCCGCCGTCCAGGGCTCAGGGTTGCGGTCCGACGCGGAGTCCAACCGCCGACGCGTCCTCGATGCGGCCCGGGCGCTGTTCGTCTCGCGCGGGCTCGATGTGCCGATGGCCACCATCGCCCGTCATGCCCGGGTCGGGGTGGCCACGCTCTACCGGCGCTTCCCCACCCGCGAGGCGCTGGTCACGGCGGTGTTCTCGGACGAGTTCGCCGCCTGCGCGACGGCCGTCGACGACGCCCTGGCCGACGAGGACGCGTGGCGGGCCTTCCGCCGGACCATCGAGACGGTGTGTGCCTCACAGGCACATGACCGGGGGTTCAACGACGCTCTCCTGTCGTCGCATCCCGACACGGCAGGCTTCGAGCGGGAGCGGCTGCGCATCGAAGAGGGCTTCGCCGAGGTGGTCCGGCGCGCCAAGGCCGCGGGACGGCTGCGCCAGGACTTCGACGTGTCCGATCTGACCCTCGTCTTCATGGCCAACCGAGGTGTCATCGGCGACGCGGCGACGGCACCGGCCGCGTCCCGGCGGCTGGTGGCCCACCTCCTGCGGTCCTTCGAGGCGGGGCGGGCCGAGCCGGCCCGCCCCCTGCCGCCACCGGCGGCGCTGGGACTGGGCCGGCCGTACCCGGCTCGGGAGGGATGAACTACCGGGCGGCGCCGAAGTCCTGCGTCCAGTAGTGGCCGGGCTGCGCCACGCCGACGCCGATCTCCTTGAAGTCGCAGTTCAGGATGTTGGCCTTATGGCCCGGGCTGGACATCCAGCCCTCCATGACGCTCTTGGGCGACTCGTAGCCGTAGGCCACGTTCTCGCCGTAGGTGCTCCAGGAGTAGCCCGCGCGCTCGATCCGGTCACCCGGGGAGGACCCGTCGGAGCCGGTGTGCGACATATTGCTGTGGGCCGCCATGTCCTCGCTGTGGTCCTGGGCGGCCTTGGTCAGCTTCTCGTTCACGGTCAGCGGCTTACAACCGGCCTTGCTGCGCTCGCTGTTGACGAGATCCACCACCTCCTGCTGGTCGGTGGCGGCCGCGGAAGTGGCGGCGGAGGAGCCCGCGGTGGCGGACTGTGCCATCGCGGCCGAGGGAACACCCACGGCGGCCACGGCGAGGGTGGCGATGGCTATCTTGCGGCGGTGCGTCGTGCTGTTGCGGTGCTTGCTCATACGTGACCTCACACTCGGTTGAGGCCCGTCATTCTTGGAGCCGTCGCCACGCGGGGCAACACACGTGTTCGTACTACAAGGGTTCGTAGCGAGGACGGCGCTTGCGATCAGCGGCGAGACATGCTGAGCCGGTTCCGGGGAGCGCTCAGGTGGTCCGACGCCCCATCAGAAATCGCGGCAACCAGGCGAGTGGACAACCGGCCCGGAGCACCGGGGGTCGAGAGGGCGCGGAACCGGCTATTTCCGACAGAGAAGATAAAACCACTATGTCGGCTAGTCGATATGAGCCGCTACGCCCCCTTTACGACGGCGCCCGGTGTGAGAGATGTCATGACATGGCAGAGGTGGTCAGCGGCGGTAGATGGTGATCGAGTGGCCGACCTCGTCGATCGGCTCGCTGCCGTCGATCAGCGCCGCCAGCCGGCCGGTGGCCTGCGCGATCGACGAGTCCGAGACCACCAGCAGCCCGCGCACCTCCTCCGGGCGGGCCCGGCGCGGGTCGGACGCGTGGATGCCGTAGGCGGACGGCACACCGCTGCCCTTGTAGACGAGCCAGATCCGCTCGCCCCGGTATCGCTCCCGGAGGCGGTCGGCCAGCCGCCCCAGGTCCTGCCCCCAGTCGACGTTCGAGTCATGCAGCCGCAGATGGGTCCGGGACGGGCCGCCGAATGCCTCGTTGGAGTACGGCAGATAGTACGGATACGTCCGCAGCGAGCTGACCGCGACGAACAGGACCAGCCCCAGGGTGGCCCCGTACGCCCAGCGCCGCCGCACGGCCATCAGCCCGGCCGTGGCCACCGCCAGGAACATCGGCAGGAAGATGGCGTAGCGCACCCCGAGGTTGCGGGCTCCGTCGAGGGCGGCGAGCAGCAGCACGGCCGCGGGGATCAGCACATACGGCGCGGCGGGCCGCAGCCGGGGCACCACCAGCATCGTGACGCTCCCGGCCGCCCAGAGCGCCAGCATGCCAAGGGGCGTCTTCACCAGCAGCGCGACGGGCAGGTAGTACCAGAGCGACCCGAGGTAGCGGCGGCCGAGCAGAAAGCCATGCCAGGTGTCGTACTCGAAGCCGAACTGGACACGCATCCCATCGCGGTACGCCTCCGGCAGCGGCAGCAGGTCGACGGCGAGCCCGCGCAGCCCGTGGACGACTGGCACCGGCCCGGTGGGCGTCCAGCGCAGCCGGGGGTCGACCAGGAAGTAGACGGCCCACACCACGGCCACCGCGATCAGCGCCACGGCCACCGCCGCCGCCACCCCGATCCCGAGGGACCGCGCATGGCCGCGCGGTGTGCGGTCGTGGGTACGGCGGGCGTACCAGACCGAGAGCACGGCCAGGAGCAGCAGCACCGGAACCGCCGCCAGCATGCTCATCTTCGTGGCCAGGGCCGCGCCGAGCGCCACTCCCGCGAGCGGAAGATACAGCCGTGGCCGCCGCCGCGCCCGCCACAGCAGCCAGACCGACGTCAGCAGAAAACCGGCCGCCGGTACGTCGAGCGTGGCGAGGGAACCGTGCGCGATGATGTCCGGCGAGAAGGTGTACAGGGCGAGCGCCACCGCCCCACCCACGGGTCCGGCCAGCTCACGGGCGAACGCGAACACCACCAGTCCGAACAGCAGCGTCAGCGCGATCATCGGCAGCCGTGCGCACAGCATCAGCCGCCAGGGGGCGTTGCCCGTTTCGTAGAGCACATGCCGTCCGAGCGCCGTCTGGCCACCGGCGAAGGCGGCGTCGAGGTGCGGGCGTGCGAGGGCCACCCCCGCCTCGATGATGAGCTTGCCCAGCGGTGGATGCTCGGGGTTGTAGCGCACCCGGTGATGGTGCAGGGAGTCCACCGCCGTGCCGACGTACACGGGCTCGTCGATGGTCGGCGTCTGCTCCACCGCCGTGGTGACCATCGCGACCGCCATCTGAACGGGGAGCGCCACGACGGCGGCCACCACCAGCCACCGCCGATGCCGCCCCGGCCCCGCCGCCCACCGGCCCTTCGGCCCGCCGACGGTCCTGGTCACGCTGCCGATCACGCCCGCCCACCGCATAGCGACAGACGCTAACGCCCTCGTGCCACCGCACAGGGCATCCGCCGGGAAACTCGAGCGAACTCCGCAATCCGAACCGTGCCATCCGGGGGTCGTGCTGGCCGTCGGAGTGCATCCGCAGCGTGTGCTCGCGGAGGGCTTCGGGGATTTTTGTCCGGTGTGCTCTTCTGATCGGGGCCCGCCTGAGCACCCCCGCGCCGAGCGCGTTGAGAAGGAAGTGATCAGCCATGTCCGTATCCGACGCACCGCCGTCCGGCAGTCCCGCCCCGCCGGAGACCGCCCCGAAGAACGTCCGTCCGGCCCTGCTCGGTGTGCTGCTCGCGATGCTGCTGTCGATGCTCGACTCCACGATCGTCGGCACCGCGATGCCGACGATCGTGGGCGATCTCGGCGGCCTGGAGCACATCTCCTGGGTGGTGACCGCCTACACCCTGGCCACCGCCGCCTCCACCCCCGTCTGGGGCAAGTTCGGCGATCTGTACGGCCGCAAGCACATGTACCTGATCGCCGTCGTCGTCTTTGTGCTCGGCTCGGCGCTGTCCGGCGCGGCCCACTCGATGACCCAGCTGATCGTCTTCCGGGCGCTGCAGGGCCTGGGCGCGGGCGGGATCGGCGCCGGCGCCTTCGCGCTGATCGCCTCGCTGGCACCGCCCCGGGAGCGGGGCCGCTACCAGGGCATGACCGCCTCCATCATGGCCATCGGCACCATCGGCGGCCCGTTGCTGGGCGGCTTCGTCACCGGCCATCTCGGCTGGCGCTGGGCCTTCTTCATCAATCTGCCGCTCGGTGTCCTCACCCTGGTCTGGTGTCAGCTGATGCTGCGGCTGCCCGCCACCCGCGTCAAGGCCCGTATCGACTGGCCGGGCATCACCGTGATGACGGCGACCGTCTGCGCCCTGACCCTGGCCGCCACCTGGGCCGGCTCCACCTACCCGTGGACCTCATGGCAGATCCTGGGCCTGTTCGCCCTGGCCGCGGTGGGCGTGGCCGCCTTCGTGGCCCGGCAGCGGCGCGCGGCCGAACCGCTCATGCCGCTGCGCATCTTCACCGGGCACCGCAACTTCGCCCTGGCGTCCTCGCTGATCCTGGTGGGCGGGGTGGTCATGTTCGGCTGCTCGCTGTATCTGCCGCTGTACCAGCAGACCGTCCAGGGTGTCTCCGCCTCCCGCTCCGGGCTGCTGCTGCTCCCCCTGATGATCCCCGTGGTGATCATGTCCCAGGTCGGCGGCAAGGTCATGTCCGCCACCGGCCGGTACAAGATCTTCCCCATCGTCGGCACCGTCTGCATGGCCGTCGGCCTGTTCCTGCTGGCCACCATGGACACCACGACCTCCCGCGCGGCCACCGGGTGCTTCATGGCCCTGGTGGGCACGGGCATGGGTTGCCAGATGCAGATGGTCACCACGATCGCGCAGAACAGTGTGGAGATGCGCGACATGGGCGCCGCCTCCGCGTCGGTCACCCTGTTCCGCACCATCGGCGGCTCCCTGGGCGTCGCGGTCTTCGGTTCGCTCTTCACCAGCGCCGTCCAGGGCCACGCGCCCGCCGGGGCGGAGACGGGCGAGGTCCAGCCCGACCCGGCGGCGCTGGCCCGGCTGCCGCAGGCCGCCAGGGACGGCTATCTCCATGCGGTCGCCACCGGCACCCAGCAGATCTTCCTGACCGCTGCCGTCGTCTGCACCGTGGCCTTCATCGCCGCCCTGTGCGTCCAGGAGGTCCCGCTGCGGGGGCGGTCCGGCCCGGTGGCCCAGCCGCACAAGGCCGAGGAGGAGGCCGCCAGCCCGGCCGCCCCGTAGCCCCGCGGAGCCTGACTAGGTCATCTGGCGCCGCACCAACTCGTGCAGCTTTCCGCCCGGGACGGCCATCAGCTCGGCCGGGGCGCCCTGCTCCACGATCCGGCCGTCCTCCATGACCAGCACGCGGTCGGCGTCCATGACGGTCGACAGCCGGTGCGCGATCACCAGCCGACTGGCGTGGAGACGGCGGGTGCTGTCGATGACGATGCGCTGGGTCTCGTTGTCCAGGGCGCTGGTGGCCTCGTCGAAGAAGAGGACGCGCGGACGGCGGATCAGGGCCTGGGCGATCATCAGCCGCTGGCGCTGGCCGCCGGAGATGGCGCCGCTGCCGGAGATCATGGTCTGGAGCCCCATGGGCATCTGGCGGATGTCCTCGGCCAGACCCGACAGTTCGGCGGCCTCCATGGCCTCCTCGGGGGTGAACGGCTCGGCGCCGCGGATGCAGTCGAGCACCGTGCCGCCCAGGGGCTGGGCGTTCTGGAGGACCACCCCGCACTGGCGGCGCACGGCCGCCTGGTCGAGGGCGGCGAGGTCCTGGCCGTCGTAGAGCACACTGCCGGATACCGGCCGTTCGAAGCCGATGAGCAACCGCAGCAGGGTCGACTTGCCGCAGCCGCTCGGGCCGACGACAGCCACGAATTCGCCCGGCCGGATCTCCAGTGAGACATCGTCGAGCACGAGCGGGCCGTCATCGCCGTAGCGGAAGGTGAGGTTTCTGGCCCGGAGGTCACCGGAGAGCATCCCCGGCTGGGCACTGCCGCCGCGGACCTCGGGCGGCTCGTCCAGGATCGGCTTGACCTGCTCGAACATGGGCAGCACCGCGACCACCGAGACCAGGGCATTGGTGAGCTGCGTGAGGGAGGTGAGCAGCATGGTCACGGAGGTGTTGAAGGTCAGAAAGGCCCCCGCCGACATGCTGCCCCGTGCCGGACCGGCCAGCAGCATGAACACCGTGAGGGAGACCAGCGGAAGGTAGACGGCGTCCAGCACCTGGGTGAGGTTTTTGATGCGCCCGGTGCGCTGGTGCAGATCGCGGGAGTGGGCGAAGCCACGGGCCCAGGCCGCGTAGGCGAAGTTCTCGGCCGCGGCGACTCGTAGCTTGGGCAGACCGCGCAGGGTCTGGAACGCCTGGTTGTTGAGCTTGTTCTCGCTCTCCACCAGCCGTCGCTGCCAGCGCACCTGCCACAGCCCCATCCCGAGGAAGACCCCGGAGACCACGAGCAGTACGGCGATCACCGCGAGCGCCAGGGAGGCGCTGTAGTACAGCAGCAGGGCGAGGTTCATCGCGCCCACGGTGCCGGCCTGGAGGACCGTCGGGGCGATCCCGGACAGCACTCTGCGCATGGTGCTGATGCCCATCGCCGCGCTGGCCAGCTCTCCGGTGGAGCGCTGGGCGAAGAAGGTGGTGGGCAGCCGCAGCAGCCGGTCCCACACCGCGGGCTGGAGGGTGGACTCCAGCCGCCCCTCGAGACGCAGCAGGGTCAGGTTCTGCAGCAGCATGAAGGCGGCCGCGACGACGCTGGAGACGATCAGTGCCAGGGAGATCTGGACGATGGGGCTCTTCTCGGCGCGGGGCACGAAGCCGCCCAGCACCTGGCCGGTGGCGAGCGGCACCAGCGCCCCGAGCGCCACCGTCACCAGCCCGCCGATCAGGAGGTTGCGAACGTCCCCGGTGGCGCCGCGCACACTGAAGCGCATCAGCCGCCACATCGTCATCGGGCGGTCGGGGAGCGGACGGTAGAACATCACGGCCCGCGGCTCGAACTCCTCCGCGTTGCCCCCGCCGACGCGGATCCGCAGGCCCGAGGCGGGGTTGACCGCCTCGTACCGGCCGCGCCGCCACAGCAGCGCCACCGGGGCCCCGGACTTGGCGCGGTAGCCCACCAGCGGTCCGGCGTCCTCCCGCCACCAGCCGCCCTCCAGCCGGACGGCGCGGGTGCGGATCCGGGCGTGGGCGGCGATGCGCTCCACCGGATCCGTACGGTCCTCGGTGGCGCGGCCCCTCGGCGGTTCGGGCAGGGTGATCCCGGCGGCCTCCGCCACCCGGCGGCACACCGCGTGCACCGCGTCGTCGGTGCTCTCCTCCGACGGCCGCCGCTCCCGCCGCTGCCCTCCGATGGAGGCGATCAGCGCCTGGTCGGCGCGGGTGCGCACGGCCTCACCGGCCCGGATACCGGCCGCGGTGCGGTCCGCGTGGGCCCGCTCCATGGTCTCGATCCAGCGGTCCACCGCGGTGCCGAGGCGGTACTGCTGGTTGACCATCCGCTGCCACAGCGCGCCGTCGATCAGCAGGTCACCGGCGGCCTGGGCGCTGTATTCGGCGCCGTAGCGCACACTGCCGGGCGGCACCGGCAGCCAGAGCAAGTCCTCGTCGGCCGCCTCCGCCTCGGGCGCGGCCCCGCCGTCCAGCGGAGCCTGGAAGAGGACGCCGAGGCTGCGGCTCACCCCGAGCGCCACGGCGTGCTCCAGCGGGGTGGGCGGAGTGTCCTGGAATCCGCCGCCCCCGTAGGTGCCGTACGGGTCGTGGGTCTGGCCCGTGCCGTACGCGTCGTACGCCTCCGGGCGGTACAGCT
This sequence comes from Streptomyces sp. NEAU-YJ-81, assembly GCF_017592595.1. Lineage (NCBI taxonomy): Bacteria > Bacillati > Actinomycetota > Actinomycetes > Kitasatosporales > Streptomycetaceae > Streptomyces > Streptomyces sp. NEAU-YJ-81. The sequence goes on from NZ_JAGFNO010000004.1 coordinate 543,706, forward strand.
CGCGCAGCGGGATACGGCGCACCAGGCAGTCCTGCGAGGGCCGGCCCAGCAGGGTGTGGCGGGGCCCCTCGACCGGGCCCGGGAGCGCGGCGCCCGTCTCCAGCCGGCCGAGGAAGTGCCACTGCCCCTCCTCCGCGGCGTCGACCGCGAACAGGTCCAGGGCTCCGCCGACGACGAGCCAGAGCACCTGCGGGCCCTCCAGCGGGAGGCTGCGCAGCCCGGCGCAGTCGACGGGCGTGCCGAGGGCGCCCAGCGCCTGGACCACCGCGTCGCCGCCGTCCGCGGTCACCGCCGCGGCCGGGTGAACGGACGCCATGTCAGTGCTCCTTCATCAGCTCGGCGTACGGCCCTCCGGCGGCGGCGAGGTCCTCGTGCCGTCCGCGTTCGACGACCGTGCCGCGGTTCAGGACGAGGATCTCGTCGCTGTCCCGCACGGTGCTGAGCCGGTGGGCGATCACCACACACGCACAGCCGCGGCGGCGCAGGTTGTCCATGACGATCTGCTCGGTCCGCGCGTCCAGGGCGCTGGTGACCTCGTCCAGGACCAGCACGCTGGGGCGGCGCACCAGGGCGCGGGCGATCTCCAGCCGCTGCCGCTGGCCGCCGGAGAAGTTGCGGCCGTCCTGCTCCACCCGGCAGTGGATCCCCTCCGGGCGCCGTGTGATCACATCGTCGTAGAGCGCGGCGTCCCGCAGGGCCTCCACCACCGCCTCGTCCGGGATCGACGGGTCCCAGAGCGCCACGTTGTCCCGCACCGTGCCTTCGAAGAGGAAGACGTCCTGGTCGACGAAGGAGACCGAGGCGGCCAGCGCACCGCGGGGGATGTCCTCCAGGCGCTGTCCGTCGATGCGGATGACCCCCTCCCAGGGGGCGTAGAGGCCGGAGACCAGCCGGGAGACAGTGGACTTGCCGCTGCCGGAGGCGCCGACCAGCGCCGCCTGGCGGCCGGGGCCGACGGAGAGCGAGAAGTCGCGCAGCAGCGGTTCGTCCAGCGGGCTGTAGCCGAAGGTGATGTTCTCCAGTGTCACCTGCCCGGTCAGCCGGCGGGTGTCCTCGCGCGGCTCGTCGCGGGTGTAGAGGGAGTCCACCGGGAAGTTCTCCACGTCCTTGAGCCGGGTCACATCGGCGGAGAAGTCCTGGATGCGTCCGGCCACTCCGTTGAGCCGGGTGATGGGCGCGGTGAAGCGGGTCACCAGCGCCTGGAAGGCCACCAGCAGACCGATGGAGATATGTCCCTCGACGGCCCGCAGCCCGCCGATCCAGAGAATGAGGGCGCTGTTGAGCGTGGCGAGGGTGGGGGCGACCACGGCCAGTACGGCGCTGGGCACGCCGAGGCGCTGCTGCTCCTCCAGGGTGATGGCGTGCTGTCCGGCCCAGCGGCGGAAGTAGCCGGTCTCCCCGCCGGTGGCCTTCACCGTCTCGATGAGCTGGAGACCGGTGTACGAGGTGGTGGTCAGCCGCGCGGTGTCGGCCCGCAGCTTCTGGGTCCTGGTGGCCCGCAGCCGCACCACCACCCGTATCGCCACCACGTTGAGCAGCGCCAACCCGACGCCGACGAGGGTGAGTTGGGGGTCGTAGGTCCACAGCAGAAAGGCGTAGAGCACCACGACGATCCCGTCGACGGCCGCGGCGGCCAGATCGCGGGCGAGCGTTTCGGCGACGGTGTCGTTGGAGCGCAGCCGCTGGACCAGGTCGGCCGGGCTGCGCTGGGCGAAGAAGGTGACGGGCAGCCGCAGCAGATGCCGCAGGAACCGCGCGCTGCTGAGGGTGGAGGAGATGATGCGTCCGCGCAGCAGGTTCGCCTGCTGGACGCCGGTCAGTACGGCGGTGAGCACCACCGCCACGGCCATGGACGCGAACAGCGGCTCCAGCGTCGAGTCCTGGCCGCCGATCAGGAAGGTGTCGATGAAGGTGCGGCTGAGCGCCGGGACCGCGGCCCCCACCGCCACCAGCAGCAGGCTGGCCAGCAGCGAGGCCAGCAGGGTGCCCGTGGTGCCGCGCATGCGCGGCGGCAGGGCGCCCATTACCCCGGGACGGCGCCCGCCCCGGCGGAAGGAGTCCTCGGGTTCGAGGACCAGGACCACACCGGTGAAGCTGGTGTCGAACTCCTCGACGGGGACGAAACGGCGCCCCTTGTCGGGGTCGTTGATGTGGACGCCGCGCTTGCCGAACCGCCGCCCCATGCCGTCGTAGACGACGTAGTGGTTGAACTCCCAGAACAGGATCGCCGGGGCCTTGACCTCCGCGAGGGCCTCGGGCTCCATCTGCATGCCCTTGGCGCGCAGACCGTAGCTCCGGGCGGCCTTGAGCAGATTGCTGGCGCGCGATCCGTCCCGGGAGACACCGCAGGCGATCCGCAGCTCCTCCAACGGCACATGGCGCCCGTAGTGGCCGAGCACCATGGCGAGCGACGCCGCACCGCATTCCAGGGCCTCCATCTGGAGCACGGTGGGGGTGCGCACGGTCCGGCGCCGGGTCTTCCTCGGCCCGGCTCCGCCACGTGGGGCGCGGCGCCGTCCGCGGGCCGGCTGGGGGCGGCGCGCTCCGCTGCTTCCGGCGGGTGCGGGCCGGGGCGGTCCGCCCTGGTTGGTCGCGGTCACGGGAGCAGCCAATCGCTGGGATGTTGGTCGGCCAGATGGACGGTGCCGCTGGTCAGGGTCATGGAGCCGAGGGCGAACGGCGGGCCTTCGGGGGACGACCAGCGGTAGCCGGAGCGGGTGCCGGAGCTGCGCTTGAGGCGCACCTGGACGGCGACCGGCGGGCCGTGCTTCGAGAACTCCTCGCCGAGTTGCTCACTGCCGAGGTAGGAGCCGATCTGCTGGCTCGACTGGGCGGTCCGGCCGACGGCCCGCACTTCACCGCGGAGCACACCGTAGGTCTGCGTGGGCGCCGACTGCACACTGAGGTCGACCGACGCGCCCGGCCGCACCGAGGCCGCCCGGTCCGCGGGTATGTACAGGGTCGCGACCAGGGGATCGCCGGAGTGGCCGACCCGCTCCACGGAGGCGACGTTGGCGCCGGTGTTCAGCACGGAGCCGATCGAGGCGGTGAGGGTGGTGAGCCGGCCGCCCGCGATGGTGCGCACGACCGTGGTGCCACGGGTGGTGCGGACCTTCAGCAGTGGTGCGCCCGCCGGGAGGGTGCTGCCCTCCTGGGCGAGGACGGAGGTCACCTGGCCGGCGATCGGGCTCTGCAGCACATAGCTGCCCTGGCCGTGGGTGAGGATCCCGGTGGCATCAAGGGTGTTGGACACGGTGCCGGTGACGGCCCATACGGCGGCACCGGCCATGACCGCCATCGTGACCGCCAGCGCCAGCCATCCCTGGGGGCGGGCATAGCGCACCGGCAGGTCGATGTCCTCTGCCGACTGCAGCTTGGAGAGGGCCTGCTGGCGGAACTGCACGAGAGTCTTTCCTCAGCCGCGAAGGGAGTGATCAAAGGGGGCCGCGGACCGCCGAGTGCCCCGGACCAGGCAGGCCCGGGGCACAGGGGAGCGGTAAATCAGCCTCAGAGGGTGCCGACGACCCCACCGACGATGCCGGTGGTGTTCAGGCCGGTGAGGCCGTCAACCGTGCCGGTGACGGTGCCGAGGGCGCCGGTCACCGGGCCGGTGACGGAGTCGACGGTGCCGAGGACGTCGCCCACGGGGCTGCCGATCCCGCCCGCCACGTTGTCCAGCTCGGCGTCGGAGATCTCCTGGGTCGCGACCTTGGGCGCGTTGTTCATTGTTGCGTCTCCCTTGGGTGAACGTCTCGTTGAGCTTGCAACAGCGCACGGGAACCGAGGGGAATCAGCTCCCGCGGCATGATCACGGGATGCCCGGAGGAGACCGGGCTCCGTGAAATGCCTGAACGCGGAAGGGATGTAACCACGGGGTCCGCCACGCGGCGAATCACCCACGGTCCGGAACCGGGCATTCCGCCACTTTCAGATCACACGACGGACACATTCGCGCACCTCACCGACGCCGTTCCCTCACAGAAAGGCCATCGACCTCACGTGGTATCGCATCCCTCGGGCGATGTGACGCGCGTCATTTCGGGTCGGACCGTCAGGGCCGGGGCCGAGGTGGCGCATGAGCCGGGTGGCACACATGCCGTCTGTGTAACAGCTGTGCCGATCGCTTGAAGACCGGGCGAACAAGGCCGCATACGAGGACGTGGCGGCACGGGAATACGACATGTGCGATTTCAGACCGCCCGGCCCGCCTGCGGTACCACCTCGCCGTCCGGCACCGGTCCGGGTGCGGTGCCGTCGCCGAACGGGCGCCCGCCCAGTTCCGCACGGTGATGCGGGGTCAGCCAGCCGGAAAGGTCGGGGCCGAGCGGAACGATGCCGCGGGGGTTGATGTTGGTGTGCACCTGGTAGTAGTGGCGCTTGATGTGGTCGAAGTCGACGGTGTCCCCGAAACCCGGTGTCTGGAAGAGGTCACGGACGTAAGCCCACAGCACCGGATCCTCGCTGAGCTTGTTGCGGTTGCACTTGAAGTGGCCGTGGTAGACGGCGTCGAAGCGGACCAGCGTGGTGAACAGCCGGATGTCGGCCTCGGTGATGGTGTCGCCGACCAGATAGCGGCGCGTGGACAGCCGCTCGGACAGCTCGTCGAGGCGGGCGAAGAGACGTCGGTACGCGTCGTCGTAGGTGTCCTGGTGCTCGGCGAACCCCGCCCGGTACACACCGTTGTTCACATCGCGGTAGACCCCCTCCGCCACGTCGTCGATCTCGTCGCGGTGCTCCTCGGGGTACAGGTCCGGGGCGCCCTCGCGCTGGAGGGCGGTCCATTCGGTGGCGAGGTCCAGGGTGATCCGGTGGAAGTCGTTGGTGACCAGCGCTCCACTGGGGACGTCCACGACCGCGGGCACGCTCACCCCGCCCGGATATCCGGTCTCGCGGGCGTCGTACGCCTCACCGAGGAAGGCGATGCCCAGCACCGGGTCCCGGTCCCCCGGGTCCAGGGTGAAGCGCCAGCTGCGCTCGTCCTGGATGGGATCGGTGATGGCCAGCGAGAGGGCCGGCTCCAGGCCGAGCAGCCGCCGTGAGATCAGCGCCCGGCTCGCCCACGGGCAGGCCCGGCTGGCCACCAGCCGATAGCGCCCGGCCTCCACCGGCCAGCCGTCCCGGCCGTCGGCGGTGATCCGGTCGGCGAAGTGCGGCCCAGATCGGCGGAACTCCTTGCGCTCGCTGGGTGTCTCCTGGTCAGCGGTGTTCAACGGGACCACCTACCACCTTCCGAAGCGGGAACCGTCGTGAACGGTCCATGTCACGGGTTGCCCTCCGCGGCCTGGATGCCACAGATGACACCTACTCGGTTCCACGCCCCGGGAAGGCGTATTCCTCACGGATCGGACAGAGTGGCCCTACGGGGGCGCACCAGCGTTCAAGACCGGAGGCCGGGCCGGGGGCAGGGTCGGGGCATGCCTGAGAACAAGGGCTGGAAGAGCCCGTATCTCCTGCTCACGGTCACCATGCTGCTGTGGGGCAGCGCCTTCTCCAGTTCCAAGTCGGTGGTCGCCCAGATGCCGCACACCGTGGCGGCGCTGCTGCGCTTCGGCGGCGGGGCCGTAGCCCTGCTGGCGGCCGTGGCGCTCTTCGGCAGACCGGCCGCCCCGGCTTCCGCGCGCGGTGGCGGGCGGGCCGCGCTCGCGGGTCTCCTGGGGGTCTTCGCCTACAACGGCTTCTTCTTCTGGGGGCTGTCGCTGGCACCCTCGCTCGACGCGGGAATCCTCATCCCCGTCCTGAGCCCGGTGCTCACCAGCGCCTTTCTTCTGGTCACCGGCCGTGACCGGCCCTCCGGCGCACGGCTGGCGGGGCTCGCGCTCGGGCTCGCCGGGGCAGTGGTGTTCTTCTTCGGCGCGGGCGGCAGCGCGCACGGCGGCGCCACCCGGCTGACGGGCGATCTGCTCTATCTGCTCAGCGCGGTGTGCTGGGCCGCGTACACGCTCATCGGGCCCCGGGTGCTGGCCGGTGTCGATCCGCTGCGCGCCACCACCTACGCGACGTGTGCGGGGGCGGTGCTGCTGGGGGCGCTCGCCGTACCCGATCTCGGCGATACGCACTGGAGTGAGCTGCCGGCCGGCCTCTGGCTGAACGTGGTGTTCCTCGCCATCGGCCCGGCCGCCGTCGCCAATCTCCTCTACTACCGAGGAGTGGGCGCGGTGGGTCCCGCGTCGGCGTCCTTGATGATGTTCATGGTCCCGGTGATCAACACCGTGTGCGCCGTGCTCGTCCTTGGCGAGTCCTTCGGCGGTCTGCAGGCGCTGGGCGCCCTGGTGCTGCTGTCGGGTGCGGTGCTCGCCGTCACCCGGGGACGCGGACCGGCACGTCCCCGAGCGGGTACCGCGCCCACCGCGGGAAAGAAGCCCTCGGAGCTGTGAGGCACCGTACGGCGCCGGCCTGCATCACTCCCCTCGTGGTGATACAGACCGGCGTCACGCTGGGAGGCGAGGCTTCGTTCCCGCGCTGCGCGGCAGGAGTGACGCTAAAGCGGATCACCGGGGGCGGGCAACGGTGCACGGTGCGCATCGCGCGCCCGCGATATGTGCACGGTGCGCAGTCAGTCCACCGGCTGGAGTCCGGTGATGTGCAGGGCGTGCACCAGGTCGTGAATCCCGGAGCCGGTGGTGAGCAGGTCACGGCTGAGCAGGTGTTCGGCGGCCCGCAGATGGGCCCTGACGGTGTTCCGGCTGAGACCGAGACGGCGGGCGGTCCGCTGGGCGTCGGTGTTCGCGTCGATCCAGGCGCGCAGAGTGGTGTACAGATCGCGGCCACGGGTGTCCTGGAGCGGGCGGAGGAATTCCCGCGCCCAGGCGTGTGCGGGCTCGGTGCGGAACAGCTCGTCCAGGGCGGGCTCCGGCCGCCCGCGCTCGGCGCCGAAGCCGCCGTCCGGCTGCCCTCCGGCCAGGCAGAAAGCCAGGTCGAGGGCGGCCCGGGTGCGTACGTCGCCCAGGTCGAGGCCGAGGGTCGCCTCCACCCGGCCGAGGTGGTGGGAGACGGTGTTGCGGCTGATGTCCAGCAGCCGGGCCACGGCGGACCGGGGGAAGGTGACGGCGAGCCGGGTGATGTCCAGGGTGGCTCTCGGGGTGGATCCGAGTGGCCGCAGCAGGGCACGGGCCCAGGCGCCCGCCTCCGTGCGGGGCAGCAGCGGCACCAGCGGTGTCCGGCCGAGGTAGGCGGCCACCCGCTCGGGCGTATGCCGCGCCGCGGCCAGGGCATGCAGGGCCTGCCCGTACGCCTCGGCCGTCGCGCCGAGCGGATACGGGCTGCTGATGCCCAGCGCGTAGTGCGGGTTGTCCCGCACCAGGCGGCGTAGCACCGTGCCCTGGTCTTGGGTCACCTGGGGTCCGTCGGCGGAGGCGTTGCCCGAATCGTCAGTGGCCTCGTTGCCGAGCTCGCCGTCCGCCTCATCGGTGGCCTTGTCGGCGAACTCGTCGGCGACGAGACAGATGAGGTGTTCCTTGAAGGCTGGGCAGTGCACCATCAGGCCCGTGCCGTGATAGCCCGATCCGTCCTGGTAGGTCTGCGCCAGCCGGTCCCGGTCCTGCGAGGGGCAGTGCAGCAGATAGACACGCAGCCGTTCGGCGTCCAGCAGCGCGGGGACGGCGCCGGTGGTCATCCGGCGGGCCAGGGTGAGGTCTCCCGCCAGCAGAGCGCTGAACACGGCGAACCGCAACTGCCGCGCCTTGTACTGATACCCGCGCAAGGTGGTGTCCGCGTCCTGCGCCCGGTCCAGGAGCGCGATGAGGCTTCCGGCGTGCGAGACCAGCGACGCCGCTTCGCGGGTGGGCGCCGAGGTACCGGCCACCACCAGGACGGGGCGTGGCACGCGCGGGCCGAGCGCTTCCAGACACACCTGAAAGGCGCCGCTCTCGGTGACCGCCGCCGCCATCTGACCACCGGCCAGCCGGGACAGCGTCGGTTCGAGCGAGGGCAGGATCTGGCGCGGGAAGCGGGCAGTGGAGGATTCGACGGTGCCCGCGCTGCCGACCAGCGCGACATCGGCGTCGATCTGCCGGCCCAGCCAGTCGAGAACCGCCCGCGGATCCGCCCCGGTCCCCCGGCTCATCTGCCGCCGCACCTCGTGCAGCAAGTCATCCAGCCGCCCGGTGTGCGCCCGTGCCTCCACAGCAGTGCTCCTCCCACCCCCGTGGTGCGCCATGTCGCGCGGACCGATCGGCGGTCCGCGCACCCGCCGTACTTTATGCCCGGTTCACGGGACCTCGAGAAGTGCCGTGGACATCAGGCCGGTTCCGCGGGGCGGGCCTGCCGGACGGGGAGGTGTCCGCGCAGGCCAGGGGCCTGTGTGGGGGTCATGGCGGGGCTGTTAGGTTGACATGCCCAATTGAACGGGGAAAGGAAGATCACGTGCGCAAGGCAGTACACATGGCGGTCACTTCGGTCATCGTCGCTCTTGTCGTCAGCGGCTGCGGAGACAGTGACGACGGGAAGAAGGAATCGAAGCCGAGCGGCGAAGCCACCCAGGCCGCCCAGCAGTCGCCGAGTTCGAGCCCGGCGGCCCAGCGCACGATCATCGAGCGTTCGGCGGGGTCCTGGAAGTCCATCGTGGCGGCGAAGTCCGACGACGCCCTGGAGACCCTCACTATCGCGGACGGCAAGGTCACGGCGAAGGGGCCGAAGCTCGACTGCACCGGCACGCTGAAGTCCGGCCAGAAGGGCGGCGAGGGCGAGCCTTCCCTGACCCTGTCGTGCAAGGGCGGCAGTGACGGAGGACGGGGCGAGGGCACCGTGGGGATGAAGGGCGACGACGCCCTGGCGATCAACTGGAAGGGCCCCGAGGGCGGCTTCGGCGGTCCCGTCGACAGCTTCCGCCGGGCGGGCTGACCTCAGGGCGCTCAGGCCACCGCGGGCGGGCAACGGCCGCGGTGGCCGAGCCGACGACGACGCGCATGACGTGGTCGCGGGCTCAGTCCACCGAGCGGAACAAGCCCTCCAGCGCGCTCGCCACCTGGTCGGCCGAGAGCGGGTCGTCGACACCGCCCATCGCGTAGATGCCCCGGTCCAGTTTGATGCCCCGTGTCATCGCGCCGAGCAGCGTGGCCAGTTCGGTGCCTCGCAGGGCGGGCCGGTGCCCGGCCCGGTCGAACAGCCCGTCCAGCATGGTGCCGATACGGCGGCTGAACCGCCTCTCGTGTTCCACCAGCGCCGAGGCGGCATCGCCGTCCCGGAGCGCCATCAGCCGGAATTCCAGGTGGATGAAGACCCACCGGGTATCCAGATGCTCCCCGTTGAAGATCTCGGCGAAGGTCCGGGCGAGCTGGGGGGCCAGATCCCGTCCGGTGTCCATCTCGGCGATCCGCTCCCCGATGTAGTCGGCGGTGCGGTCGCTGTGCCGCCGGAAGACATCGAGGAAGAGCTTCAGCTTGCTGTCGTAGTTGGAGTAAAAGGCCCCGGTGGTCCTGCCCGCGCACTGGCAGATGTATCCGATCGAGGCCCCGTGGAAGCCGCGTTCGGAGAACGCCCGCTCCGCCCCGACGATCAGCGCTTCCACGGTCTTTGACCGCTGCGGCGGCATCGGTGTGCCCCTCTCCCCCAGTTGTTCGGAAACCTGGCCAGATCCGTACGGTAGCCGATCCGTCCCTCTGTTCAGTAGGGAACCCTATCGGTAGCGTTCCCTATTGAAGCCGCGGCCGACGGCTCCGGGAAGTTCGCCCCGGAAAGTTCGAGGAATCACGAAGGAGAGCCATCGTGAACGCTCCGATGCCCACGACCCATGACGACCTCCGAGACCTCCACGACCTCCCTTCGTATCCGAACGACCGGGACGACTACGTCAACCCGGCACGTGCACTGCTCACCGGGCCACCGATCAGTCCGCTGAGGTTCGCCGGCGGCAGCGCCGGCTGGCTGGTGACCGGATATCACGAGGCGCGGGAGGTGCTGCGGGATTCCCGGTTCAGCGCCGAGCGCTGGCGTGGCGACGACACGATGCGGAAGGTCCCCGAGTCGATCCGCCGGGACCGCAGCAGCGGGGCGGGGTCATTCCTGGCCATGGACGCGCCGGAGCACGGCCGTTACCGGGGACAGCTCACGCGGTACTTCACGGTGCGGCGGATGCGCGAGCTGGAAGCGCGCGTCGAAGACATCGTTGCCAACCAGCTGGACGCGTTGGAGGCGGCCGGCAAACCGGCCGATCTGGTGCGGCACTTCGCCCTGCCCATCCCCTCGCTGGTGATCTGCGAGATGCTCGGTGTGCCGTACGAGGAGCGGGAGTTCTTCCAGACCGTCGCCGCGCGGCTGCTCCGCCAGGACCGCACCGATGAGGAGTTCGTCGCCGGGAAGACCGCGCTCGACGACTTCCTGCGCACACTGGTCGAGGCCAAGCGCAAGGAGCCGCAGGACGATCTGATCTCCCTGCTGACCGCGGTTGACGAGCTCAATGACGTGGAGATCGGCGGTATCGCGGGGCTGCTGCTGATCGCCGGCCACGAGACCACCACCAACATGCTCAGCCTCGGCACCTTCGCCCTGCTGCGCCGGCCCGAGCAGTTCGAGCGGCTGCGGGCCGACGAGTCGCTCCTTCCGCAGGCCGTCGAGGAGCTGCTGCGCTATCTCAGCATCGTCAACGCCTTCCCCGTCCGTATCGCGCTGGAGGACGTGGTCGTCGGCGGTGTCACCATCGCGGCGGGCCAGTCCGTGGCCGTCTCGGTCCCGGCGGTGAACCGGGACCCGGCGCTGGTGGACGACCCGGACACGCTCGACGTCGGGCGTCCCCGCAGCAGCCATCTGGCCTTCGGATACGGCATCCATCAGTGTCTCGGTCAGCATCTGGCCAGGATCGAGCTGGTGTCGGGCTACCGCGGACTGATCCGCCGGTTCCCGGGGCTGCGGCTCGCCGTGCCCCCGGAGGAGGTCCGGATGCGCAGCGACATGATCATCTACGGAGCGCATGAGCTGCCCGTCACCTGGTGAAAACGCCGGGCACGACCCGGCCTCCACACAGCCGAAATCATCACATGACCTCCACGCACACGGAGTTCATGTGATGATTCGGTGACTCCGGCCCGTCCGGGCCGGGGGGTGTGGAGGGGAAATACACGTGAAGTCAACGACCTTCAGATCCGCCGTGGGGGCCGTGCTGACGGCGGCCCTGTCCGCCGTGGTCCTGCCCGCCTCCGCCGCGAGCGCGGCGGAGAGCCCGGCGGCGGCCGGCACCGTGGACACCGCGACCGCGCAGTCCTTCGGGCGCCTGGCCGACGCGGTGCTGACCCAGCGCACGGCGGCGCTGCTGGACACCAAGCAGTCGGTGCGGCGCGCAGCCCCGCTCGCCGAGAAGAACGTCCGCCTGTCGACCGGCCAGACCCGGACCGAGGACACCGCGCTGTCCACACTGCGCTCCCGCAAGGCGCGACTCGCGACCCTGGGCGAGGCGTACACATCCGCCGACACCCGGGTGGCGGTGGACCGGGTGCGGGTCGAGGCCGGGCACGCCACCGTCCAGGCCACCGAGACCACGACGCTGGCCTACAAGAAGATACGCGGCGACGAGCCCGCGACGACCGCCTTCCAGGCGCACCACCGGCTGAGCTTCGCCGCCACCACGGACGGAAAGTGGCAGCTGACGGGCCTCACCTCGACCGACGACGGCCCGCTGGCGGTCAACGAGCCCGCCACGGCGCCGGTGGCGGCCAGGACGACGGCCCTGCCCGATGCGACGCCCGCCGCCATCTCGGTGCCGTCCCGGCCGCAGACGAAGCCCGCGGGAAGCTACGACTACGCGGCGATGGCCTCGTACGCCGAGAAGTACTGGCAGAACTACAACCCCGCCTACCGGAAGTTCAACGAGGCCGGTGGCGACTGCACCAACTTCGTCAGCCAGGCCCTGAAGGCGGGCGGCTGGGCCAACAAGTCCGGCGACGCCGAGGACTACCGCAGCTGGTGGTACGACACCTCGTACCAGTCGACGTCCTGGGTGGGCGCCAACGAGTGGTCGTGGTTCACACTGGACGCCAAGCGCGCCACCAACCTGGCGAACGTCTACTACATGGGCGTCGGCGACGTCATGCAGATGGACTTCGACAAGGACGGGTCCAAGGACCACACCATGGTCGTCACCTACCGGAGCTCCAGCGGGGTCCCGTATCTGACCTACCACTCGGTCAACACCTACCGGAAGTCCGTGGCCAGCATCATCGCCTCGTACCCGACCTCGGCCTACTACGCCTACCGCACCTGAGCGCGCCTCCCGGCGACCGTGGACCCCGCCCCTCCCGGGCGGGGGTCCACGGCATTTGCCCCCGGCCCGGGGCGGTATGTCACAGTGGACCGCCCTTCCCCTACTCCTCACCCTTCCGAAAGTGATGCAGTCCACGACGTTCCCTCCCCGCACCGCGGATCTGTTCACCCAGGGCCTGGAGGACCGCCCGGGCTCCGCCCTGCTGCGTTTCGGTGCGGCGCGCCGACGCCCGGCCGGCCGGCTCAGCTGGTCCGGCCCCGGAGCCGTGGCCTGGCTCGATGGCTCCCGAGGCCATGTGTGGAGCGTCGGGAAGCCGGTGGCCGCCGCCGGTCTGGTGCTGGGCGCGGCACAGCGCCTTCCCGACGATGTGAAGGAGTTCACGGGTCCCCCCGGCACCGACGCCCTGGTCGCCCGCCATCTGCCGCTGGCCGATGTGGTCGAGTGGGTCTTCCGCTGGACACCGGACGAGCCACCCGTCCATCCGGGTGAGGAGCGCGTGGTCGAGCTCGGCGAGGGCCACCACGAGGAGCTGCTGGCCTTCCTCCGGGAGCACAGCCCGGCCCATTCGGCCGGTCCCGGCTCCTCCGGTATCAGCCTGTGGGCCGGGATCCGGGGCGAGGACGGGCGGCTGGTGGCCTGCGGCGCCCTGAGCAGCCTGCGGGACAGCGGCGCCCCGCTGATGGCGTCCGTGGCGACCGACGCCCGGCAGCGCGGCCAGGGGCTCGGCGCGGCGCTGACCTCCTGGCTCACCCGGTACGCCGTACGCCGGCACGGCTTCTGCACACTGTGGCAGCTCGCCGGCAACGCCCCCGCCGAACGGCTCTACACCCGCCTCGGCTACCGCAACGAGGACCTCTGCGTGGCCGCGCGGATCGCCGCGCGCTGAGCCCGACACCTCGATCCCGAAACCCGGCGCACACCGGCGAGCGGCCGACCGCGTGATGTGATGTCCGCACGGTGTTCACCCGACGGACACCGAAGCAACGTCAGCACGCCTGCGTACACACACGTCTTCGAGCCGCGAGAGATGGAGTGACGCCATGCCGGGCGCCCTGTCACGACGTTCCGCCCTGTCCTTCCTGGGAGGGGCGATGGCCGTCGCCGCCACCGGTGGGGGCGGCCGGCCGGCGGCCGCGGCCGATCCCGCTTCCGGCCCCGGATCCGCGCCCGGTCCCGGATCCGCGCCCGGTCCCGCAAGTGGTCCCGCCTCCCGGGTGGACACCCTCATCGGCCGGATGACGGTCGAGGAGAAGGTCTCGCTACTGCACGGCGCGAAGGATCCCCAGAGTCTCGGGCAGGCGGGCTACACCCCCGGTGTCCCCCGGCTCGGCATTCCACCGCTGCGCCTCGCCGACGGGCCCGCCGGCGTGCGGGTCGCCCGGCGGGCCACCGCGCTGCCCGCGCCGGTGCTGCTCGCCTCCGCCTTCGACCCGGCCCTGGCGCGGGAGTACGGGCGCACCATCGGGCGCGAGGGCCGCGCTCTGGGCCAGGATGTGCTGCTCTCCCCCATGGTCAATCTCATCCGCACCCCGTATGCCGGGCGCAACTTCGAGACGTTCGGCGAGGACCCCCTGCTCGCCTCCGAGCTGGTGGCCGAGGAGGTCCGCGGCATCCAGGGCGAGGGCCTGATCGCCACCGTCAAGCACTTCGCCCTGAACAACCAGGAGTACGAGCGGGAGTCGATCGATGTCATCGCCGACGAGCGGACGATGCGGGAGACGGAGTTGCCGGGCTTCGAGGCGGCCGTACGGGCGGGCGCCGGGGCGGTCATGGGCGCCTACAACAAGGTCAACGGGGCCTTCGCCTGCGAGAGCGGGCCGCTGCTGACCAGGGTGCTGCGTGCGGACTGGGGCTTCGACGGCTGGGTGATGACCGACTGGCACGCCGCCCACAGCACCGCGGCGGCCCTCGGCGCCGGGCTCGACATGGAGATGCCCGACGGCAAGTACTTCGGCGCCGCCCTGCTCAGGGCGGTGGGCGACGGGACCGTACCCGAGGCCGAGGTGGATCGCGCGGCCGGTCGCGTCCTGACCGTCATGGACCGCTTCGGACTGCTGGACGGCGGCGCCCCGCCGAGGCCCGGCCGGGACCCCGAGGCCGGGGCGCGCACCGCGCTGAAGGTCGCGACGGCGGGCGGCATTCTGCTGCGCAATGAGCACGGCACACTGCCGCTGACCGGGCCCGCCGTCCGGTCGATCGCCGTCGTCGGGCCCGCCGGCTCCATCCCCTTCGTCAGTGGCGGCGGCAGCGCCCATGTGGTCCCCGACCACGCCGCGAGCCCGCTGGAGGCGATGCGCGAGCGTGCCGGGAAGGGGGCCCGGGTGGAGTACGCCCTGGGCGAGGACGTGTTCGGCAAGCGGCTCCCCGCCGCCGCGCTCTCCCCGGCCACCGGGCTGGAGGAGCGGAAAGTGGCGGCGGGGAAGAGCTGGAGCTACGACGGCACCCTCACCGTCGCCGAGGCCGATGAGTGGACGTTCGTCCTGCACTTCAGTGGCCCGCCCACCGGCCGCCCGAAGGTCCTGCTGGATGGCAAGGAGCTGTTCCCGTTCCGGCCCGGCTTGGGCGAGTACTTCACCGGTGGCTTCCTCAGCGCCGCCCCGGACGGGCTCGCCGTGCGCCGGGCGGCCGTCGCGCTGACGGTGGGGAAGCACCGGCTGAAGGTCACCGCCAAGGGCGGCGGGGAGGGGCTGACCTTCCGGCTGCGCCGCACCACCTCCGCCACTCGCGCCGCAGATGTCGCCGAGGCCGTGCGCTCCGCCCGCGCCGCGCACAGTGTGGTGCTCTTCGCCCACGAGGACGCCACCGAGGGCAGGGACCGCACCACCATCGCCCTTCCCGGCCATCAGAACGCGCTGATCACCGCCGTCACCGAGGCCAACCCACGCACGACTGTGGTCCTCAACACCTCCTCGTGCACCTCGATGCCATGGCTGGACCGCACCGGCGCCGTCCTCCAGATGTACTACCCGGGCCAGGAGGGCGCCGCCGCCACCACCGCCCTGCTCTTCGGCGACGCGAACCCCAGCGGCCGGCTCACCCAGTCCTTCCCCGTCTCCGACGACCGCCATCCGATGGCCGAGGACCCCCTGCGCTACCCCGGGGTGAACGGGCGTGAGGAGTACTCCGAGGGCATCCAGGTCGGCTATCGCTGGTACGACGCCGAGGGCGTGCGGCCGCTCTTCCCCTTCGGCCACGGCCTGTCGTACACCACCTTCGCCTATGCGGGGCTGCGGCTGCGAAGACGCGGAAGCGGGCTGGAGGCGGTCTTCACCGTGCGCAACACCGGGCGGCGGGCCGGGGCGGAAGTGGCCCAGGTGTATGTGGGGCCCTCCCCCGAGCTGCTGCTCGACCAGGCCGAGCGCGCCCTGGCCGGATTCCGGCGGGTCCATCTGCGGCCCGGTGAGGCGCGGCAGGTGACCGTACGGGTGGCCGCCCGGACGCTGTCCTCCTGGGACACCGAACGCCATGGCTGGGTGCTGGGCACCGGGCGCCGGACCGTGGAAGTGGGCTCCTCCTCCCGCGATCCGAGGCTGCGCGGGCAGATCGAGGTCCGCCACGGGGCCTAGGCCGGTCGTGGCCGGAAGTCCCGCCGGCCGTGGCCGAAGTCCCGTCGGCCGTGGCCGCCTTCGCATACGAGGACTACGCTAGTATGGCGCGTGTGCAACTAATGGCGCACGCAAGCATTAAGGCATCGACGAAGGAGCGCCGTGCAGATCGACCTTTCCGGTAGGACCGCCCTGGTAACCGGCTCCACGCAGGGCATCGGATTCGCCATCGCCGCCGGCCTGGCGCGGGCGGGCGCCCGTGTCGCCATCAACGGGCGCCGGCAGGAGTCCGTCGAGGCCGCCATCCAGAAGCTGGAGGAGGACACGGAGGGCGGCTCGTTCATCCCCGCCCCCGGCGACATCACATCCGACGACGGCGCCCGTGAGGTCACCGGCGCCGTGCCGGACGCCGATGTCCTGATCAACAACCTCGGCATCTTCGGGGCCACTCCGGCGCTGGAGATCAGCGACGACGAGTGGCGGCGCTATTTCGAGGTGAACGTCCTGGCCTCCGTCCGGATGATCCGGAGCCTGCTGCCCGGGATGAAGGACCGGGCATGGGGCCGGATCGTGAACGTCGCCAGCGACTCCGCCGTCGTCATCCCGGCCGAGATGATCCACTACGGGATGTCGAAGACCGCGCTGCTCGCGGTCACCCGCGGCTTCGCCAAGGAGGCCGCCGGTACGGGCGTCACCGTCAACTCGCTGATCGCCGGGCCGACCCACACCGGCGGTGTCGAGGACTTCGTGTACGAACTGGTGGACCCGGAGCTGCCCTGGGACGAGGCCCAGCGTGAGTTCATGGCCAAGTACCGGCCGCAGTCGCTGCTCCAGCGGCTGATCGAGCCCGAGGAGATCGCCAACATGGCGGTCTACCTCAGCTCGCCGCTCGCCTCGGCCACCACCGGCGGAGCCGTGCGTGCCGACGGCGGCTACGTCGACTCGATCCTCCCCTGACGCGGGCACCATCCGCTCCCCCGGGCCCCGAGACGGGACCCGGGGGACACCTCACCGGGGGACACCTCGGCGGGGCACCTCAGCGGGGGCCGGGACGGGCCGGGGCATCACATCGGGGCATCGCACCGGGCCACCACCCGGTAGGCGTTGGACACCTTCCCCCACCCCGCCAGCGGCTTGAGCAACAGCCGGTCCAATGTGGTCGCGAGGACCAGCGCGGGGACGGCCGCGAGCAGCAGCGCACAGCGCAGCAGCCAGCGCGCCCGGCCGGGCGGTCGCGGCAGCGAAGGGGCGTCATCGGGCGGGATGACCGCGTTCAGTGACAGCCATACGGCGCCCAGCAGATCGACGGTGTCGGACGGTTCGCGGTGCTCCTCGGCGACGACGGTGAAGCCGAGCGCGTCCAGTTCCTTCCGGAGGTTCGCCACCGGCAGGAAGTGCAGATGCTGGGGCTGCAGCCAGGGCAGCCAGAAGCGGCCGAGGAGCCGGGCGAACCAGCACTCCGGATCGGGCACCTCGATCAGCAGATGGCCACCGGGGCGCAACGCCCGCCGGGCCGCGCGGAGTTCGTCGCGCGGATCGGTGCTGTGCTCCAGGTAGTGGAACATGCTCACCACGTCATAGCTCCCGGCCAGGCTCTCCTCGGCCAGCTCGGGGAAGCTGCCACGGATACCCCGGTCTATGCGCCCCGTCCGCTCGGCCAGTTCGACGCCGTCGGTGAAGTCCAGTCCGTCGAAGCGGGTGGCGGGAAAGACGGTACGGGCCACCGCCGGGAAGTGGCCGTGTCCCGTGCCGACATCGAGCCAGGTCTTCGGGGGCTCGGCGGAGGGCTCCTGGAACATCGCGCGCCGCCGGTACACCTTGTCCCGCCCGGCGAAGAGGTTGCCGAGTTCGATCTCCCCCATCCCGTCGTAGAAGTCGCGGTAGTAGAACTCCAGGCCGTCGCCGTTCAGCCTGGGGTTCTGGAAGACGTGGCGGCAGTCGGCGCACGCGTCGAGCGCGAAGCGGCCCGGCTTGCTCTGGTAGCGGTCCCTGGTGCGCAGCCGCCGCTTCAGCCGCGTCGAGCCGCACCAGGGGCAGTCGGTACGGCGCGGTTCGAAGAACCGCCCGGTGCCCCGCGCCAGATCGGCCTGGTAACGGGGGCGCAGCGCGGCGACGGTCTCGGCGCGCGACGGCTTCGCGGGCGTGCGTGGTGCGTCGGACGTGCGGCTCATCGGTCCCCCTCGGGAGTCGGCGTGGCATGGCCACCGGTCTTCGCGGCCAGCGCTTCCAGATGTCCGGCTGCCGCGACGGCGCCGCCCGCCGCGCGGAACGAGGCCCCGACGCGCTCGGCGGCGATGCGGTACCCCGGTTCGTACAGGACGGTGTCCAGCGCCTCGCCGAGCCCGGCCGCCCTCGCCCGGCCGAACCTGACCCGGACGCCCGCGCCCGCGTCCACCACCTGCGCGGCCACCACCGGCTGGTCGTCCCGGATGGGGGCCACGACGAGCGGAACGCCGTGCCACAGGGTTTCGCAGACCGTGTTGTGGCCCGCGTGGCACACCACCGCGCTCACTCGTTCCAAAAGGGGGAGTTGAGGGACGTAGCGGCGCACCAGGACGTCCTCGTCATCCGGGCCGTCCGGCGTGAGTACGCCCTCCGGGTCGACGATGACCGTCTGGAAACGACCGGCCCGGGCCCGTACGGCCTCCCGGCACTCGGTGAGGAAGCGCGCCCCGGCATCGGTGTTCGCGGTGCCGAGCGTGACCAGGACGGCCAGGCGCGCGGGGTCCAGCCACTCCCAGGGGAAGTCCGTCGTGGCCGGCCGCTCGGCGATCGACGGGCCCACGTAACGGATGCGGTCGCCCGCCCGGGCCGGCCGTCCCGCCAGCTCCTCGGTGGTGAAGGCCAGGACCAGATCCGGTGAGAACCGGGGATCGGCCGTGCTCTCCGGATCGCCGATCCGGCCCCGCACCTCGTCCATTTGCCCATCCAGCCAGGCGCCGATCTTGGGCAGACCGTCCAGCGCGCCCGTGAACTCCGCCGAGGTGGTGGCGGATGTGGCCCAGCGCACCCCCAGCCGTTCGGCCACCAGTCCGCCCGCCACGGTCTGCTGATCGGCGATCACCACATCCGGGCGGAACTCCTCGATGGCCTTGGCGACGCCCGGGGCCATGGCCTCGGCGAGTGGCACCAGGAACCGCTCCCACAGGAACCTCAGCGCCGCCGGTCCGCGTACGTCCGGTGGCCGGCCCGCTCCGCCCTCGCCCAGCACCGGCCCGGCGCAGCGGTAGACCGTCGCCCCCTGCCCGGTCAGCCGCCCGACGACCTCGGGCATCCCGGCCCAGGCCACCTGGTGTCCCCGGGCGGTCAGTTCGGCCGCCACGCCGAGGGTGGGGTTGACGTGGCCGACCAGCGGCGGCACGACGAAGAGAAAGCGGCGGGGTATGCGGGGTGGGGCTGCCTGCGATCTGCTGGGTTCGCTCATGAGGCATCGGCCTCCAGGGCCGCCCCCGCCGCCGGGGCGCCGGGGCCCGGTTCGCACCTGTGGATCCAGGACAGCAGCAGTTCGCGGATGCGCGTGGGCGCCTCGGCGAGGACCGAATGCCCCTGTCCCGGCAGGACGACGGTCCGAGTGCCGGGCAGTACCGACTCCAGCCAGCGCTCCTGCCCGGCGAGTTCGGAATCGGCGCCGTAGACGGCCAGCACCGGGCAGCGCACCGCGCCGACCTGCTCCTCGCTCACCACCCGGCTCTCCGGTACGTCCTCGGCGATGGTGGTCGTACGGACCAGGCGGGCGGCCGACTTGGCCAGCCGTGCGGTGTGGGCGCCCCGGTGGGCGCTGACCCAGGCCAGCGACTCGGCCTCATGGACGACCAGTTCGGCGACGACGCGCCGGAGGATTCCACTGATCTCGGTCAGCCAGCTCTCGGTGGCGGGTTTCGCCTCGATCACCGCGATCCCGGCCACCCGCTCCGGATGGCGCATGGCGTAGGCGAACGCCACCGTTCCGCCGAAGCAGTTGCCCACCAGATGGACCGGGCCGGTGATGTCCAGCCGGTCGAGCAGCCGTTCCAGATCGGTGACGAACGTGTCCAGCCGGTAGCCGGAGCCGGGGCGCTCGCTGCGGCCGTGTCCCCGCTGGTCGTACATCACCACCTCCAGCCCGGCGGCGGCGAGGTCCGGGGCCACCGTGAAGTACCAGCTGGCGAGGGAGTCGGTGAGCAGACCGTGGATGAGCACGGCGGTGGCGGTGGGCGGACGGCCGTCGGGCGGGGACAGCCGCTGGACATGCAGTCGGACGCCGTCCGGGCCGGTATCCGGACCGTCGTGATCCGTGGCGTGGTCCGCGTCGTCGCCCGTACCGCTGCCTGTGCCGCTGCCCGTGCCGTCGCAGGTGTCGCGGCCGGTGTCGATCATCGCCATGGGTCAGCCCTCCCCGGCTGCCCTGAGGCTCCGGACGACGTACTCGACGAGTTGCCCCACAGCGAGGTCGATGATCTCGTCGAGCTCCAGGCCCGCCACGAACTCGGCGAAGTTGACCTGTCTGCCGTACCGGGCCTCCAGGCTGCCGGCCAGCGTCACCAGGTCGATGCTCTCCAGCTCCAGATCCTGGGTGAAGCGGGTCCGCATGGTGACCTCGATCTCGTCGAGGCCGTATTCGTCGAGCATGGTCCGGAGCATCCCGGATATCTCCGCGAGCACGGCCGGTGCGTCGGTGGCGGGTGCCGAGACGGTCTGATTGACGGTGGTCACTGGTCGCTCTCCTCGTCCTGTTCCTGGTGGTCCGGGCCGGTCGTCCAGGCCACGGCGTAGTCCCTGTCCGGCAGTCCGGGCGGGTTGGCGATGGTGATGCAGTGGACCTGGTAGCGGCACGGGCGCTGCCCGGGGGCGGTGGCCGCCACCTCGACGATGAGCCGGACCGCCGGTGCCGCGTCGCGGTCATCGGCTCCCGGCCGTACCTCGGCGATGGTGAGGTCACGTGGCCGGGCGCGCGGGCCGGTGCCCTCCGCCGTGGCGACCGCCTCTTTCGCGGCCCGGAAGGTGGTGGCCAAGCGGGCGCGCGATCCACCGCCCCCGGCCGTCACGGCCGCGAGGAGTTCCCGCTCGGCCCGGCCGAAGGCGGCCGTGAGGGCGTGGTCGTCGCGGTCGGCGACCTCTTCGATGGCGATACCGGGGCCCGGGGCCCCGTTCGCACGGCGCGGCACCACCAGGGCGATCCCGGCCTCGGCCCGGTGTGCCAGCGAGAGGGCCAGTTCGGGAAGGGTCCGGCCGTGGACGCCGATGGCGTACGGGCGCCCCTGGGCGTCGTCGCGTATGCCGATCTCGGCGGGGAAGACCGGGCCTTCGCCGTGGTCCCAGAGCCATCGCCGTACGGCGTCCTTGGCCGCGATCCTGCCCAGCAACCACTGTCTGCGGCCGCGTGGCGGCTGGTGTTCATAGGCGGTGCGCTCGTCGCTGCTCAGGTGGTTACGCATGATCAGATCGCGGGAGGCCAGATCGGGCCAGCGCTCATGGAGCAGTACCCAGCCGCCCGGCTGGGGCCGGGACAGCGTGTTGCGCTGCGGGAAGCGCTCCACTGGGCGGGTGTCGGGGTGGTTGTCGAACCGGCGGTCCTGCCAGCCGGACAGCTCCGCCCACACCTCACCGCCGATCAGCAGTTGGGCGTCGGCCTCCAGCGCGGTATCGGTCAGCGAGGTGATCCTGATCAGGCACTCCACCGGCGTGCCGGGGCTCGGATGCGGGCCGAAGAAGCGCATCAGACGCATGCCGACCGGGAAGACCACGGTCCGTTCGGTGCGGGTCGCCATGATCCAGTAGCCGAGGAGCTGTCCGACGTTGTCCAGGAGCGCTCCGGGCGCGGGGGGCGTGGTGATCGTGCCGCGGATGTGCGACTCGCCGATCGCGGTGAGGGCGGTGAGCCCTTGGAAGGCCGGTCCATGAAACATCCAGCGCTCGGCGTAGACGAGAGGTGCGGTGTGGTCGGGCGTGCGCTCGGTGGCGGGGTCGGTGGGCCAGGGGGTGGGGCGGGCCGAGGGGTGGTGGGGAGCGACTTCCACGGTGGCGCGGGCGCTGCGGCCGAAGGTGACGGTGTAGTGGGCCGCCGAGGCGGGGGTCGCGGTGACGGGGACGGTGCTGGGGGGTGCCGCCGTCACCCACTGGTCGAAGCGGGCGCCGTGGACGGCGACGGCCACAGCGCCTCCGGTCGTCTGCTCCGCCGCTGTGTGCTCCGCCGCGTCCATGAGGTGCTGGACGATCGTGGTGGCCGGGACCACGGGCCAGCGGTCCGACTCATCGGGCCAGCCGGGGCGTTGGGGGAAGAAGCAGTGGTCATGGAGGTAGGGCATGGTCTCGGTGGAGACCTGCAGATCGTGGGTGCGCGGGGTCGGTGGGCGGCTCGCCGCGATGACCGCTGTCGCGGTGGTGGTGGTCTCGTCGAGCAGGGCGAGTAGTTCGGCGGTCCAAGGAGCGTGCGGGTGCGGGGACGTGCCCTGGGGTGGGCTCACCGTTGCCGGGTGCGGGTGGGGTGGTGCCCACCCGTTCCGCTCAGGGGGCACCTCCCGGCGATAGCCGGGGGAGGAACGATTGCCCACCACTTTGCGGAGCTCGCTCAGGCGTGGCTCGCCGAGCGAGACCAGTGAACCATTCAAGTCCAGCCGCACCGGAGGAAGCGTGGGTGTGGGGCGCGAGGCTTCACGCGACAGCGTGGGATCCACCTCCGCCCCCTCCGTCCACAGGGCCGTGGCCACGCGGCGGAGCTGGGAGACGCCGTCGCGGTGGGGGGAGTTGGCGGCCACCACCAGGTGGTCGCGGCCGTGCAGCGTATCGCCGATGAGCGACCCCAGCTGGCCCGTTCCGACCTGGACGAACGCGCGGAAGCCCGCCTCGTACAGGGCCTCGGTCAGCAGCCGGAAGCGCACCGGCTCCAGCAAGTGGCGGATGAACAGCTCGCGCACCTCCGCCTCGGTCGCCGGATACGGTGCGGCGGTCGTTCCGGACCAGACGGGGATCCTGGGCGGCAGGAGCAGCTCGAAGCGTTCCGTCACGGCTCGGATGGGGTCGAGGTAGGGCGCCAGCATCGGGGTGTGGAAACCGGACTGGAAGGGCAGGAGCTGCGCGATCACGCCCTCGGCGCGCAGGGCCCGGACGAACTCCTCGACATCGTCGCGCGGTCCGCACACCATCGACTGGCCGGGTGCGTTGTCGTGCGAGAGCACGATCCGGCCGTCCGCCCGCGCCTCCAGCTCCGCGAGCACCCGTGGCGCACCGGCGCCGAGGACGGCGAAGGCCAGGCCGGGCACCCGCAGCGCGTCGGGGTCGAAGGAATCGAGGAAGGCGTCGACCTCCTCACCCGCGTACAGGCCGCCCACGGCCAGCGCGGTCCACTCCCCCACGCTGTGCCCGGCGACCGCGTCCGGTACGACCCCCATCCGCCGCAGCGCCGCGTCCAGCAGCCGGCCGACGCCGAAGACACCGACACCATGGCGGCCGATGTCGCCCACGCGGGCCGCCTCGCCGACGTGGTCCCCGGCGGGGCGGGAGAGCCCGAAGTACTCGGCGACGCCGTCCACCCGAGGGACGAACTCGGCTTCGAGGCCGGGGAAGACGAAGGCGAGCTTTCCCGTGGCCGCCTTTCTCGTGGCCGCGTATTCCGTGGCCGCCGGGCCCGCGCCGAGCAGCGGCGCGGGGGTGAACCAGATGTCGTTGCGGCCGCGCCAGGGGCGCCCCTTGGCCACCATGCGCCGGGCGAGAGCGAGCCGCTTGGCGGTGGGGTCGACGATGCCGAGCCGGGTACGGGCGTCCCGCCCCGTCACCGTCGTCCGTACGGTCACGTCGTCCGCCGCCAGCACCTCGGCCAGCCGCTCCGGGGTGTCCGCGGCCAGGGCCAGCACCCGCTCCGGTTCGATGACGACGGTCGTGGCGCGCTGCGCCACCGACACCGGCGGCTGCTCCAGCACCACATGGGCGTTGATCCCACCGAATCCGAAGGCGTTGACGGCGGCGCGCCGTACGGGCGCCTCCCAGGGCTCGGCCGCGCCGAGCACCGAGAAGCGGGTGGCCGCCAGCGCCGGATGGGGGTCGTCGCAGTGCAGCGTGGGCAACAGTCGGCCGTGGTGGACCGCGAGGGCGGCCTTCACCAGACCGGCGACACCGGCGGCGGGCATGGTGTGGCCGATCATCGACTTCACCGAGCCGATGACGGCCGTCTCACCCTGCGCGCCACCGGGGCCGAACACCTCGGCCAGCGTGACCAGTTCAGCCGTGTCCCCGGCGGGCGTCGCGGTGCCGTGCGCCTCCAGCAGCCCGATGGCGCCCGGCTCGCGCGGATCGAGGCCCGCGGCCCGCCACGCCTGTCGTACGGCCCGGGTCTGACCGCCCGGGTCCGGGTTGACCAGACCGGTGGCGCGGCCGTCGGAGGCCACACCGGTGCCGCGGATCACCGCGTAGACGCGGTCGCCCTCGCGGAGTGCGTCGTCGAGCCGCTTGAGGACGACCACACCTGTGCCCTCGCCGATCAGCAGGCCGTCGGCCGCGCGGTGGAAGGGCCGGATCCGCTGGCTCGGTGACAGTGCGCGAAGTTGCGAGAACACGCTCCACAGGGTGATGTCGTGGCAGTGGTGCACTCCGCCCGCGAGCATCACATCGCACCGGCCCGAGGCCAGCTCCCCCACCGCCTGGTCGACGGCGACGAGCGAGGAGGCGCAGGCGGCGTCCACGGTGTAGGCGGGGCCGCGCAGATCGAGCCGGTTGGCGATGCGCGAGGCGGCGAGGTTGGGCACCAGGCCGATGGCCGCCTCGGGCCGGTCCGGGCCGAGCCGCTCGGTGAACGCGGCCCGTACGAGGTCGAGTTGGCCGGGGCCGAGGTCAGGCAGCAGCTCGCCGAGGGTCCGTACGAGCTGGTGGGCGGTGCGCACCCGCTGGTCGAGCCGGACCAGCCCGGGGGTGAGATAGCCGCCCCGGCCCAGCACCACGCCCACCCGCTGCCGGTCGGGGAGCCGGTCCTCACCGCCCGCGTCGGCGATGGCCGCCGCCGCGACGCCCAGGGCGATCAGCTGGTCGGGTTCGGTGCCGGCCACCGAGTTCGGCATGATCCCGAACCGGGCGGCCTCGATCCTGGCGAACTCGTCCACGAACCCGCCCCGACGGCAGTACACCCGGTCGGGCGCCGCGGGCGTGTCGCCACCGCCGTCCGGGGCGTAGAAACCGGCGTCCCACCGCCCGTCCGGGACGTCGCTGATGGCGTCCACGCCGCCGACCAGGTTGCGCCAGTAGGTGTCCAGGTCCGGGGAGCCGGGCAGCAGCACGGACATGCCGACGATGGCCACCGGCGGCTGCCGGTGCGCCTGCTCGTCCGTCACGCTCACCAGTCCGAGGCGGTGTAGACGACGGATCCGGTGGACTCCTCGCCCCAGGCCAGCTCGCGCAGCAGCGCCAGCGTGCCCTCCTCGGGGTCGATGAGCGAGATGCCGCGCCGGGCGTACTCGCGGCCGAGCTCCGGTGTGACCATCCCGCCATGGGCGCCAGTCGGTGCCCATGGGCCCCAGTGCACGGTCAGCGCCCGGCGGCCGGTGCGGTCCCGCCAGCGCGCGCCGAGGGTCTCCAGCGTGTCGTTGGCCGCCGCGTAGTCCACCTGGCCGCGGTTGCCGAGGGCGGCGGCGATGCTGCCGAACAACACGGCGAACGCCGGGGGTTCGGGCAGCTCCGCCAGCGCGTCCAGCAGCGTCCGGGCCCCCTCCACCTTGGTGCCGTACACCCGCTGGAAGGACTCGGCGGACTTCTCCGCGATCAGCCGGTCCTCGATCACACCGGCCCCGTAGACGACACCGTCCAGCCGTCCGTGGTCGGCGTGGATCTGCTTCACTGCCTGGAGCACCGCTTCGGCGTCGCGGAAGTCCACCGAGCGATAGCGGACCCGGCCGCCCAGGGCGGTCAGCTCCTCGATGGTCGCGGCGACCTCCCGCCGCGCCAGGATCCGTGCGGCCTCCCGCTGGATCTCGGCGGGCCCCAGCCCGCCCCGGGCCGCAAGCGCCGCGCGCAGGGCCGTCTCGTCGCGGGCCCCGGCGGTGGCCGGGTCCTCGGGGCCGACGGGCTCCGGCGTACGGCCGAGCAGCTCGATCCGGCAGCGGGCGGCGGACGCGAGAGTGGCGGCGCACCGCGCGGTAATGCCCCGCGCCCCGCCGACCAGGACCACCACCGCGTCCCGGTCCAGGCCGAGCGCGGCGGCCTCCGCCGCGCCGTCCCCGGCGGGCCCGGCGCCCGAACCGGCGAGCGCGCCCAGCGGGGCCTCCACGAGGTCCAGCCGGTGGCGCCGCCCTTCCGCGGTGCGCAGCACGACGGGCGTACGGTCCGGGGCGAGCAACTCGTCGAGCAGGCCGTCGGCCACGGCGGCGGCGAACCCGGGCGCTTCGGGGGAAACGGGCGCTTCGGCGGATCTGGCTGCGGCGGCGGAACCGGGCGCTTCGGGGGATCCGGCTGCGTCGGTGGAACCGGCCACATCGGCGGGACCGGCCGCGTCGGTGGAACCGGCCACGTGTGCGGGACCGGCCGCGTCGGCGGAACCGGCCACGTGTGCGTACCCGGCCGCGTCGGCGGGGAACTCCACCAGCCTGGTGACCATGTCCGGGTACTCCCTGGCCACCGTACGGAAGACCCCGCGCAACCCGGCCGTGCGCGCGGCGAGCGGGTCGGCTCGGCGGAGCGCCAGCAGCCAGTGCGGGGCGTGCCGCAGGGCCGACTGGAGGGCCGTGAACGCCTCCGGCAGCACCGGCGCGCCGGAAGTAGCCAGCGGGTCGAGCAGCAGCACACCGTCCACCCGGCCGTCGCCCTCGGTGAGCGGATGCCCGGCGGCGAGGCGGACGGTCTCGGCACCGCGCTCGACGAGACGGGCGGCCACCGCCTCGGCCACCCCGTCACCCTCCCCGCCGAGCAGGGCGAAGCGCCGGCCGGTCAGATCGGGCGGTGCGGTGGCACCGTCGTCGGGTGCGCCGAGGGGCGCGGGCACCAGCCGCAGCCGCTTGGGCGCCACACCGGACACGGGCTCGGGCTCGGGCTCGACCACGGCAACGGGCTCGACCACGGCAACGGGTTCGGCCGCCACATCCTCGGCCACCGGCTCCGGTTCGTCGGGCGGTGTGGCGGAGGCCGCGGGGGCGGGGGCAAGGCGGGCGGTGAGCCAGTCGGTGACGGCGGCGGTGGTACGGGCCTTGGCCAGCTCCTCCAGTTCCTCATCGCCCAGGGCCGCGGTGTCCGCGCCCGCGACACCGAGGCGCCGCGCCAACTCGCCCGCGATCTCGGCGCGTTTGATGGAGTCGATGCTGAGATCGGCTTCGAGATCGAGGTCGGGTTCGATCATGTCGACCGGATAGCCGGTGCGTTCGCTGATGATCTCGGAGACCGCGCGCAGCACATCGGGCCCGGTGGCGGGTGCGGGCGGGGCAGAGGCAGGAGACACGGCGGCCACCGGCGCGGCGGCTCCTGAGGTGGCGGCCACCGCAGCAGTGGCCACCGGTACGGCGGCCACCGGGCCGAGCTCGGCGGGTAAGGACGCGGCCGTGGCGACCGGAGCTGGTGGCGACGCGTGCCGTTCGCCCGGCGCCCCTCCGAAGTAGGTGAGGAGCACATCGCGCTGGGCGGCGATCATCTCCCGGCTGGTCCTCAGGAACTCCGAGATCAGGGCGTCCCTCCCCTCGTACTCGCCGCCACCCGTCCGATCGGTCTGGCTCACGGTCGCCTCCATGACACGTCGGGCCGGTGCCAGCGCACCGGGAAGGAGCTCACCGTCCGCGGTGCGGACCAGGTGTCCGTCGACCGTCCAGCCGGGCCGTTTCGGTGGTGGGGCGGATCCGGCCGCCACCGCGTCCCGGCCGTGGAACAGCCAGGCCGTACGCACCGGAACACCGGCGACGGCCAGCCGGGCGAGAGTGTCGAGAAACCCCCGCGGTCCGGCGGAGCCGCTACGCCGTCCCTCGCAGGCGAGGGCGAGGTGCGGACGGCCGTCGAGGATCTCCCCCACCAGCCGGGTGAGCACCGTCCCCGGACCGGCCTCCACGAAGATCCGCGCGCCCGCCTCGTACATGGCCTCGATCTGCGCCACGAAGCGGACGGGCGCGCCGATCTGGGCGGCGAGTTCGGCGCGGATGGCGTCCGGCTCCGCGCCGTGCGGGGCGGCGGTGCGGTTCGCCCAGACGGGGAACTCGGCCGCCCGCACCGGATGGCCGGCCAGTGCCTCGGCGAACCGTGCACCGGCCCCGGCCACCAACGGACTGTGGAAGGCGCAGGCCACCGGGATCCGTTTGACCGAGTGCCCGGCCGCCCGCAGCAGCCGCACCGCCTCCTGGACGTCCCGCTCGGGCCCGGAGATCACGGTCTGCCGTGGCGCGTTGTGGTTGGCGGTCACCACGCGCTCGGCGAGCCCGGCCGTCCGCAGCACCGGCTCGACCTCGCCGGGGGCCGCGGTCACGGCCGCCATGGTGCCGGGCTCCTCCCCAGCGGTCTCGGCGGCGCCGAGGATGGCGGCCGCCCGCTCGGCGCTCAGCTGTGGCAGCGTACGGGGGTCGAGGGCGCCCGCGGCGCACAGTGCGACCAGCTCGCCGTAGCTGTGTCCGGCCGCCATGTCGGGCCGGACCCCGGCGGAGGTCAGCAGGGTGTACGCGGCCAGCCCGACCATACCCAGTGTGGGCTGGGCCACCCGGGTGTCGGTGATGGCGGTGCGCTGTGCGGCCTGCCCGGCCTCGTCGAAGGCGGCCGGGGGATACAGCGTGTCGGCGTAGGCGCGTCCGTGGCGCAACTGACGCTGGAGTTCGGGGAAGGTGACGAAGGCGTCGGCGAACATCCCGGGCCGCTGGCTGCCCTGCCCAGGGAAGAGGAAGGCGACCTTGCCGCGCTGCGGCTCGCCCCCAGCCTCTTCGGTCGCGTCCGGGGCCATGTGCGGCCCGTCCGTTCCGCGTGGCCCCGGGCCCGGCGGATCGCCCGCGAGCACCTGACGTAATCGTGCGGCCAGGTCGTCCAGGTCCGAGGCCACCACGGCCACCCGGACCGGCTCCTGCCCGGCGTCGGCCCGCCGGGAGGCGGTCAGCGCGAGGTCGCGCAGCCGCCATGGCCGTCCTGCCGTGTCATTGGCCATGAGCTGGTCGAGTGTCTCCTGGACCACCCGCAGCGCCGCCGCCCGGTCGGCCCCGCGGAAGAGGAACAGCTCGGCGGGCCAGGCGTCCAGCCCCTGTGCGGGTGGCGCTCCCCGGCCGTGTGCCGCCAGCACCACATGGAAGTTGGTCCCGCCGAAGCCGAACGCGCTGACCCCGGCCACCCGTTCGGCGGGCGCGGCGGCCCATGGCCGGGCCCGGGTGTGGAAGGCGAAGGGGCTGCGGTCCGCGTCCCATGCCTCGTTGGGCCGGGTCAGATGCAGTGTCGGCGGTGTGATGCCGGTGTACAGCGCCATCGCGGCCTTCACCAGTCCGGCGAGCCCCGCGGCGCATTTGGTATGCCCGATCTGGGACTTCACCGAGCCCAGCGCACACGCGCCCGGCGCGGCCCCGGCGTCGGTGAACACCTCGCCCAGGACGGTGAGTTCGGTGCGGTCACCGACGACCGTGCCGGTGCCGTGCGCCTCGATCAGGCCCACGTCGGCGGGCGAGAGGTGGGCATTGGCGTACGCGCGCTCCAGCGCGGCCCGCTGTCCCTCGGGGCGCGGGGCGGTCAGCCCGAGCGAGCGGCCGTCGCTGGAGGAGCCGACGCCCTTGATGACGCCGTAGACGCGGTCGCCGTCCCGTTCGGCGTCGGCCAGCCGTTTGAGGACGACGCAGGCGACGCCCTCGCCGAGCGCGATTCCGTCGGCCGAGCTGTCGAAGGTGCGGGAGCGGCCCGTCGGGGAGAGGGCGTGCACCGAGGAGAAGAGCACATAGTCGTTGATGCCGTTGTGCAGATCGGCGCCGCCGCACAGTACGAGGTCGCTGGTGCCGGCGGTCAGCTCCTTGCAGGCCACGTCCACGGCGGCCAGCGATGACGCGCATGCCGCGTCCACGGTGTAGTTGGCGCCGCCGAGGTCGAGCCGGTTGGCGATCCGCCCGGAGATGACGTTGGCGAGCATGCCGGGGAAGGAGTCCTCGGTGAGCCGCGGGAGCTGGTCCGCCAGGTCCCGCGGCACCTCGCGGACGTAGCGTGGCAGGACGGCGCGCAGCGTCTGGGCGTTGGACAGATCGCTGCCCGCCTCGGCGCCGAAGACCACGGAGGTGCGGGAGCGGTCGAAGATCCGGCCGCCGTCACCGGGGGCGCCGTATCCGGCGTCGTCCAGGGCCCGGCGGGCGGCCTCCAGAGCCAGCAGCTGGACGGGTTCGATGCTGCCGAGCGAGGCCGGGGGGATACCGTAGCGCAGCGGGTCGAAGGGGACGGGTGGCAGAAAGCCACCCCATTTGGAGGCGGAGGCACCGTCCTTGTCGCCCGTGTAGTGGACGGCCGGGTCCCAGCGCTCGGCGGGCACTTCGGTGACGGCGTCCACACCGCCCACCACATTGGCCCAGAACGAGGCGAGGTCGGGCGCCTGCGGAAACATGCACGCCATGCCGACCACGGCCACGTCCAGCGGCGCGGGCGCCTCGGCCGCCGCTGGGGCCGAGGCCACGCCCAGGCGCTCGCACACCTCCTCGGCGCGTGCGGTGAGGAAGTTGGCGGCGCCGGGGCCCACCGCATGGTGCAGGGCGCCGATCGTGGTGGTGGCCGAGCGCATCACGGCGACCTGTCCGGCCATGAACATCCCGCCGCTGAGCTGGTGCTCCTCGTCCACCGAAGTCAACGCGCCGTCGGGCCCGCGGTCCATGCCCTTGCTGGCGATCCTCAGCCGTCCCACATTCAGCCGCTCCAGCCGCTCCCAGACGTCCCGGTCCGGCAGGCCCTCGTTCCGCAGCCGTTCCTTGACGGTGTCGAAGCTCTCGGTGAAGGGGCTGGGCACGCAGCGTGTGGCATGGCCGGGGGCGGTCTCCAGCAGCACGGTGTGCTCGGCGGCCACCACGTGGCGCTGGAAGAGCGGCTGTACGGCGCCGTGCGCCACCGCCTCCTCGGTGAAGAGATAGGCGGTGCCCATCAGCGAGCCGATGGCGACGCCGCGCCGGGTGAGCGGGGCGGCGAGCGCGGCCACCATCGCGGCGGAGCGTTCGTCATGCACTCCCCCGGCGAAGAAGATCTCGATACCCGCGCCCTCGGTGCCGTCGGTGCCGTCGGTCCCGTGGGTGTTCGCCGTATGACGCGGGTCGTGCGCGGTGTCGTCGAGGAAGTCCTCGACGACGGCGATCTGGGCCTCCCATAACGGGAAGCTGTTGCGCGGCCCCACGTGGCCGCCGCATTCCGAGCCCTCGAAGACGAACCGCCGGGCACCGGCCTGGAGGAACTGGCGCAGCAGCCCCGGCGAGGGCACATGCAGATAGGTGGCGATGCCGTCCCGCTCCAGCGCCTTGGCCTGGGACGGCCGTCCGCCCGCGATGATGGCGTGGCTGGGGCGGATCTCCCGTACGGCCTCGAGCTGGGCGTTCCTGATCTCCTCGGGTGCGAAGCCGAGGACCCCGACGCCCCAGGGGCGTCCGTCCAGCGCGGCCGCGGCCTCCTCCAGCATGGTGCGCGCCTGCTCTCGTCCGGCCAGGGCGAGCGCGATGAATGGCAGCGCTCCCCCGGCGGCGACGGCGGAGGCGAACGCGCCCTGGTCGCTGACCCTGGTCATCGGACCCTGTGCGATGGGCAGCCGGGTGCCGAGGCGGGTGCTCAGCGGGGCGCCGGGGCGCAGTGCCGAGACGGCGGAGCCGTTCCGTCCGGCCTCGTGCGCGGACTCCCGGATGGCGTCGGTGATACCCCGGACGGTGCGGCCCACATCTCGCCATCGCTCGGCGAACTGGGCTGCCAGGAAGCCGTCCTGACCCACCGTCAGATTTGGCTCGATGTGCTGCGTGGCGCGCCCCCGGCGCCGCAGGACGCGGTGCCCGTCGAGGACGGTGGTCTCGGAGCCGTCCATGGAGCGGATGGCGGCGGCCCGGTCCTCCGGGAGCCCCGATTCGGCGAGCAGGGCCAGCTGGGTGTCGAGCACGACCCCGGCCGCGCCACCGAGTACGGACGCCGCGGCGGTGTGTGGGCCGATGC
The DNA here is from genome assembly GCF_017592595.1 of Streptomyces sp. NEAU-YJ-81. Lineage (NCBI taxonomy): Bacteria > Bacillati > Actinomycetota > Actinomycetes > Kitasatosporales > Streptomycetaceae > Streptomyces > Streptomyces sp. NEAU-YJ-81. Next base: position 575,494 of record NZ_JAGFNO010000004.1, read on the forward strand.
CGCCGCAGGCCCACACCGGTAACGACACCCGGGGGTCGGCGAGGAGCCGCTGGAGCAGGACGAAGGTGCCCAACGCCCCGATCCGCCCGCCACTCTCACTGCCCCGGGCGATCAGCCCATGCGCTCCGGCGCGGACGGCCTCGAGCGCCTCGTCCAGGTCGGTGACCTCGGCCAGCACTCGGCAGCGGCTGGATACGGCCTCCACCGGCCAGGGCGAGTCCACCCCGAGCACCACCGTATGCGGACCGGGCACGCCACCCTCCGGGCTGCCGGTGGCCGGGGCGTCCGGCAGGTCCGCGGGGGTGAGGCGGCAGCCCGGCGCGGCCCGCACGCCGTACCGCCCGTCGGCCACCCACTCGCCGATGTCCTCCCACGCCTGGAGGGCCTCGCGGCCCGTTGTTCCCAGGTCGAGAACGCCGAGACCGCCCGCGCGGCTGACCGCTGCGGCGAGTCTGGCGTCCGGTTCCCCGAAGGGAGTGATGCCGATGACAAGATCGCCGGCGTCCACGGCGGATGACATGTTTTCTCCGAAAATCGCTAGCGCAGCAGGAAAGGGAGATAATTCGGGCACGCATGTCGAACGTATGGCACGGGAATCTCGCGAAACGGCGCGGGGCTGAAATTAGCCACTTCATTACTGAAGAGTCAACAAGCAGTCGCAAGCCCGCGCCACGACGGGCTGATTCTCGCCAGACGCGAAGACATCGGCGGTGTTGCCACCTCCTCCCCCTCTGTTAAATGTTCATATATCTCAGGTGAAAGAGATCGCTGCCGAAGGTATGCCGGGGCGCATGAGTGAACCTTGATTGCGCCTTAACCTGCGCGGACTCCAGATCCTGATTTCGCTGTCGCGAATTTCGTGTACAGGCAGGAGAGGCGGGGCGGCCCGGGCCGGTGGCCACGCCTCTCGGGGCGGCCCGGGCGGGCGGCCAGGTGGGCCGCCCGCCCGGGCTGGTCTCAGTCGGTCACCTCCGTCGCGGACGACGCCTCGAGCAGATCCCGGACCTCGTCGGCGCCGGTCTCCCGCAGCTCCTCGCCGACCAGCAGCCACCGGGTGATGCCGATCGATTCCAGGAACGGCAGATCGTGGCTGGAGACCACGAGCGCGCCCTCGTAGGAGTCCAGCGCGCTCTTCAGTTGCCGCACACTGGCCATGTCGAGGTTGTTGGTCGGCTCGTCGAGCAGCAGCAGCTGCGGGGCCGGTGCGGCGAGCATGGTGGCCGCGAGGGCGGCCCGGAAACGTTCGCCACCCGAGAGGGTGCCCGCCGGCTGTTCCGCCCGCGCCCCCTTGAACAGGAAGCGCGCGAGCTGGGAGCGGATCTGGTTGTCGGTGATCCCGGGCGCCCGGCGCGCCACGTTCGCCGCCACGCTCAGCTCGTCGTCCAGCACATCCAGCCGCTGGGGGAGGAACCGCAGCGGCACGAAAGCCCTGGCCTCCCCGGACAGCGGGGCGAGCTGGCCGGTGAGGGTGCGCAGCAGTGTGGTCTTGCCCGCTCCGTTGCGTCCCACCAGTGCGATGCGTTCGGGCCCCTGCACATGGAGGGTGGCGTCGCGCAGGGCGCCGTACCGGGGGCTCAGTTCACTCAGGCTGAGCACGGTGCGGCCCGCGGGCACGGCGGTGTGCGGCAGGCTCACCCGGATCTCGGCGTCGTCGCGTACCGCCTCGGCGGCCTCCTCACGCCGCTCGCGCGCCTCGTGGAGGCGGTCTTCCTGCAGGTCGCGGAGCTTGCCGGCCGACTCCTGCGCGGACCGCTTGCGGGCACCGGCGACGATTCTCGGGGCCCGCCGCTCGACGTCCATCTTCTTGCTGTTCCGCTGCCGGCGTGCCAGTTTGATGTGGGTCTCCTCCAGTTCGCGCTTTTGCCGACGCACATCCGCCTCGGCGACCCGCAGCATCCGCGCGGCCGCCTCCTGCTGGGTGGCCAGCGCCTCCCGGTAGGCGGACCAGCCGCCGCCGTACCAGGTCACCGACCCGGACCGCAGTTCGGCGATGCGGTCCACCCGCTCCAGCAGCTCACGGTCGTGGCTGACCACGACCAGCACACCGGAGCGCCAGGAGTCGACGGCGTCGTAGAGCCGCCGCCGCGCGAACAGGTCGAGGTTGTTGGTGGGTTCGTCGAGCAGCAGGACGTCGGGGCGCTCCAGGAGCAGGGCGGCCAGGCGCAGTAGTACGGTCTCCCCGCCGGAGAGGTGGCCGACGGTGCGGTCCAGTTCGACATCGCCGAGCCCGAGTGAGCCCAGTGTCGCCAGGGCCCGCTCCTCGACGTCCCAGTCGTCGCCGATCGTCTCGAAGTGGGCCTCGTCGACGTCTCCCGCCTCGATGGCGCTCAGGGCGGCGCGCCGCTCGGCGATGCCCAGGGCCTGGTCGACGCGGAGAGTGGTGTCGAGGGTGATGTTCTGCGGAAGGTAGGCGAGGCTGCCGCCGACGGTCACCGACCCCTGCGCGGGACGCAGCCGGCCGGCGATCAGCCGCAGCAGGGTGGACTTGCCACTGCCGTTGGTGCCGGCGAGGCCGGTGCGGCCCCGTCCGATGCCTAGCGAGAGCCCGTCGAAGACGTTCGTGCCGTCCGGCCACTGGAAGGACACGGCCGAGCAGGTCACGGAGGCGCTGGGGGTGGGGGTTGCTGCCATGGTGTTCTCGCATTCGCAAGCGCTGTGAAAAGGGGCTACGTATGCGAGCACCACGCGGCGACCAAGCCGGGAAAACGGGTGCGGCCCTCCGAAGGGTGAGGGACGGCTGATGCACCGAGGTCGCATTCACGCGGGTCACGGGCGGCGAGAAGGCCGGCTACGACGTGACGGGCTACGGCTTGTGCCGTACCGCGCGATGATCGCGAACCTCAGATACGCAACGTCCACCTCTATCGGAGACAACAGGACCCGGGAAGTGTAGCGCAGCCGAGGTGCGTGATGTCGTGTGCGCCGCCGGGCGGGGCCGCCGTGCCACCTTCCTGCCAACCTTTCCCGCGCCCCCCGCTTCCGCGGACGACCGCCGTTACGATCACCCGCGTGACCTGGCGGCGCACCGGTTCCGAGGCGCGCTGCCCGTTTTGGATCGCATCGGATCAAAGGGCGTGAGAAGTGAATAGCCGGTTGAGTATCGCGGCCGTGTCGGCCGTCTCCCTGGTGGCGTTCCTGGGTGGTACGACGGTGGCGACGGCCCAGGAGTCCGACCCGGCGCCGAAGTCCTGTGACGGTGTCCGGCTGACCGGCGAGCTTCCCGTTCCGGCGCCCGGCCAGGCCGTCTCGGGGCAGATCACCATAGGCGCCGACTGCAAGCCGGAACCGGTCTCCGTCCAGCACGGCCCGGCATCGGAGCGCTCGGCCCGCACCGCCACCGCCGCCACTGCCGGGCATCAGCTGCGTGGCTGGAACGAGATGTACGACTGCTGCAACATCCGGATGACGGGCCTGTACACCGCCTCCTCATGGGACACGGCGAACGGCCGCGTCACCACTGGCGGCACCACGGCCACCCAGGAGTGGAACCGCGAGCCGTGGGACGCCGGTTGGTCGCTCAGCTCGCAGACCGCGAAGGACGACTGTGTCGCCGACTGCGCCGAGGTCAACTCCGAGGCGCACGCCGACTTCGCTTACCAGGGTGTCTTCGATCCGACCGGCGACTGGTACAACAACACCCACCACTCCTACGTCCAGTTGAAGGCCGACGGGACGGCGAGCTGCCGCTTCGATGTGGAGCTGCGGCACACCTTCGTGGGGTGGAACTGGCGGTACGGGTGCGAGTGACCGCACCGGTGGCGCGGTAGCACACGACGTGGCCTCCGCCTCGCACGAGGCGGGTGACCGGGTCCCGGGCGAACACCGCCCGGGACCCGGTCAGGCGTAGTGCCGCGTCACGATGGCCCGGCACACCGGAGCAGTATCCGAGCCAGCTCACGGGGCTGGGAGAACATCGGCCAGTGGCCGGTGTCCATCTCGACCAGCCGCCAGTGCTCGCTCTTCAGCAGCTCGGCCACGTCGTCCGTCGGCTCGGCGCCGTCCAGCAGACACTTGATGTACGTGGCCGGCAGCCCGCCGAGCGGGCGCGCCAGGACGGCCGGCTCGGACAGCGTGGCGCCCGGATGCGGCGTGGAGCCCACGATCCGCGCGATCTGCTCCTCGGTGAGCCCCTGGCCGTGGTAATCGGCCTCGGTCAGGGGCGCCCAGAAGCCGCCGTTCGCGGCCATCGACGCCTCCACCATGGCCCGCCCGCCGGGCCAGGCCGACAGGAACGACTCAGCGTCCGCCGGAACGTTGGAGTCCACGAACACCACATGGGCCAGCCGGTCGCCGATGCGCTCGGCGGCCTGACCGACCGGGATGCCCGCATAGCTGTGCCCCACCAGGACCACATCGCGCAGATCGAGGCGCTCGACCTCGCCGACGATGTCCTGGACATGGGTCTGCTGCCCGGCCTGCACACCCTGCTTCTCGGCGAGTCCGGACAGCGTGAGGGCATGGACGCCGTGTCCGGCCGCGTGCAGCTCCGGCACCACCCCGTCCCATGCCCACGACCCCAGCCAGGCACCCGCCACCAGTACGAATTCCGTCATGGCGGCAAGGTAGCGCGGGGGTATGACAACGGCCCCACCCGTTCGGGCTTCCGAGGGGTGCCGCGAACGCGGGCTCCACGCGGTGTGGCGGCCGGATGGCACCGGTGGGCTGGACCCTCGCGTGGTGCGGGTGATTGAGAGAAACGCCGAGGGGCGGGTCGCGATTCCGGCCCGCCCCTCGGTGAACTCCTGAAGGGAACCCGGGAAATGCGGGTTCGCCGGGAGAACTTACGCGGTTTCGGGACGCCGCGCGGTGGCGATCAGATAACCCAGCTCGGGCATTTCCATGTTCTCGCCCTCGGCGGGCTTCAACTTCTCGAAGACCTTCGGGTCGACCTTGGACGCCAGCTTCTCCATGTTCTGGGCCATGGCCTCACCGAGTCGCCTGACCGACTGCTTGGTGGTGCTTTCGCTGACATCGAGCAGCTCCGTACAGCGCAGCCCGGCCTCGCGCAGCATCGCCGGGTATCCTTCGAAAGAAGCGGGCGGCTGGGTGATGTACCGCTGGAGAATGTTCTCGATGACCGGCCGACGCTCCTCTGATATCTCTTCGCGCTCGTAGTTGTCGGTGAGCGCCAGCCGCCCGCCCGGGCGCAGAACGCGCGCGGCCTCCGCGAGCGCCGCCGTCCGGTCGGGCATCTGCATCACGGATTCCAGCATCCAGACGGCGTCGAAGGAGGCGTCGTCGAAGGCCAGGTCCATCGCGTCGCCGTGCTGGAAGGTGACCTTGCCGCTCACCCCGGCGGCCTCGGCCAGCTCGTTGGCCTTGTCGACCTGCTTACGGCTGACGCTGATGCCCACCACCTCGGCACCCGTGGTCTGCGCGAGCCTGATCGCGGGCCCGCCGAAGCCGCAGCCGATGTCCAGGACCCGGGAGCCGGCGCCGATCCGCAGCCGCTCGATCATCATGTCGGTGAGCCGGTCGGCGGCGTCCTCCAGGGTGGTGGTGTCCGCCTGGCTGTTCCAGAAGCCCACATGGATGTTCGGGCCGTACAGCGAGGCGTCGAACATGCCCACCAGCTGGTCGTAGAACTCACCGACCCGCTCACCGACCACGCTGACATTCGACGACGTCATGATGTTTCCTCCCGCAGTAATGGAAAGGTCTTCGGCGACATCAGAAATCCGCGAGCGCCTTCCCCGTTTTTTCTTCCGCGCTTCGAATGAACGCGAGCCTATCAGGATGCCAGGCAACGCGAATCACACATTCTCCGCAAGCCAGTTGAGGACCGCTTCGGCAGCTATGCCGGCGAAATCCTCCATCATGGTGAAGTGGTCGCCGGGAACGTCGATACGGGTCAGTGTCGCACCCCATGCCGATTCCTCGTCCGCGCCCTCTCCGGATCCTGGAAAGGATTCCTCCGCTTTCACCGTGAGAATCGGCGCGTCGATCGGTGTCGGCCCCCAGTCGGAGAAGAGGCGCAGATAGCCGCCCATCGCGGTCAGCCTGCCCTCGTCCACCACACCGAACATCTTTTCCCGGTCGAACATCTTGCCGGACAGATTCGTCTGGATCCATGGCAGCGCCTCGCTGCGCGGCAGATAGGTGTCCAGCAGGACGACCGCCGAGGGCGCGCTGCCACGCGCCTCCAGCCACCCCGCGACCGCCTGGGCGATCCAGCCACCCGACGAGCGTCCGACGAGCACGAACGGCTTCTCCCCGGCACACCGCAACACCGCCTCCGCCTGCATCTCCACGACTGCCTCGACGCTCGCCGGAAGCAGTTCCCCCTTGCCGAAGCCGGGCTCGGGCAGCACGGAGACATCCCGTCGGCCCCGGAAACCGGCCGCGAAACGGGCGTACTCACGGGGCCCCGAGATGGCGACCAGCGACGGGAAACACACCAGCCCCGGCGCCGCAGCGCCCTTGGAGAGCCGCACCAGCTTGGGCGCGGTGGTCAGCTCAGCCGCCGTACGGAACGACGGGCGCAGCCTGGCCGCGGCCATGAGCAGTTGGGTGCCCGCCACGTACTGTTCATCGGCGCACGCCTGCCGGTACAGCGCCTCGATCGTCGAGCCCGTCCCGGCCCTGGCCGCACTGGCGGTCGGGGCCGTCGCCGGATGCGCCGCACCGGTGGCCGGCGCCTCGCCCCGCGGGGCGGCGTCCGGGGCGCCGGGGACCAGTTGGGCGCGCAGATGGGCGGCGAGCGCCGCGGGTGTGCCGTGGTCGAAGAGCAGCGTGGCGGGCAGGTTGAGACCGGTGGCGAGGTTGAGCCGGTTGCGGATCTCCACCGCGGTGAGCGAGGTGATCCCCAGCTCCAGGAAGGCGTGGCCGTCCTCCACCAGGTCCGGTGAGTCATGGCCGAGCACGGTGGCGGCATGGGTGCGCACCAGCTCGGTCAGGACCTGGGTCTGCTCCTTGTCCGACAGCCCGTTCAGGCGCTGCCCGATCGGCGCCACTCCCCCGTCGCCGGTGGCGGAGCCGGGGGCGGCGTTGTGCGCCGTCCTGCGGGCCGGGGCCCGGACCAGCCCGCGTAGCAGATGCGGCACACCGAGGGAGGCGGCCTGCACCCGCAGGGCGGCGATGTCGAGCCGCATCGGCACCAGCAGCGGGTGTGCATCGGTGGCGCTCTCCTGCTGCCCGCCGCCACTCACACCGGCGCCCTCACCGGCGCCGTGGCCCCCGGCCCGGGCGTGCGCTTGCGCCGTCGCGGCGTCGAAGAGCGCGAGGCCCTCCTCGGACGACAGCGGCGTCACTCCCGCCCGGTTGAGCCGCTCGACGTCTCTGTCGTCCATGTGCCCCGTCATGGCGCTGCGTTCGGCCCACAGTCCCCAGGCCAGGGAGACCGCCGGCAACCCCCGTGCGCTGCGCCGCTGCGCCAGTACGTCCAGGAAGGCGTTGGCCGCGGCGTAGTTGGCCTGGCCACTGCCACCGAACACGCCCGCCGCCGAGGAGAACAGCACGAACGCGGACAGCGGCAGGTCCTCCGTCAGCTCATGGAGGTTGATGGCGGCATCGGCCTTGGGCCGCAGCACCGTGTCGACGCGCTCCGGAGTCAGCGACCCGATCACCCCGTCGTCGAGGACACCTGCCGCGTGCACCACCCCGGTCAGCGGATGCTCGGCCGGTACGGTGGCCAGCAGCCGCGCCAGCGCGGCGCGGTCGGCCGTGTCGCAGGCGGCCAGGGACACCGACGCCCCCGACGTGGTCAGCTCGTCCACCAGCTCGGCGGCGCCGGTGGCCTCGCGGCCCCGGCGGCTGGTCAGCAGCAGATGGCGTACGCCGTGCTCGGCCACCAGGTGACGGGCCACCAGGGAACCGAGCACACCCGTGGCGCCGGTGATGAGGACCGTTCCCGCCGGATCCCACAGCGGGGTGGAGGCGGCCTCGCCGTCCCGCTCCCCGGCCGGCGTGGACGCGGTCGCGCGGGCCGCGGGGACCCGGGCGAGCCGTGGCACCAGCACCCCGCCGGCGCGCACCGCCATCTGCGGCTCGTCGCCCGACAGGGCCTGCGGCAGGGCGGCGAACGACGCCTCCTGGTCGTCCAGGTCGAGCAGCAGGAACCGGTCGGGATTCTCCGACTGCGCCGACCTCACCAGCCCCCACACCGCGGCGCAGGCCGGATCGGCGAGCGGTTCCCCGGGCCGGACGCCGACCGCCCCACGGGTGACCAGCACCAGCCGGGACCGTCCGAACCGCTCATCGGCCAGCCACGACTGCACCAGCGCGAGGGCCCGGTGCGCCACGGCGCGGACCGCCTCGGCGGACGGTGCGAGTGCCTCCGGGTCCGTTTCGTCGCGCGAGGCGGACGTGTGGGAAGGGGCCGAGGAGAGGGAAGGCTGGGAGGACAGGCAGGCGAACACCAGATCCGGCGCCGTTCGTCCCGCCTCGACGGCCTCTCCCAGAGCGGACGGATCCGCGTACGTCTCGGCCAGGGCACCGGCCGTGCCCGCCGACTTCAGCGCCGCCGACAGCCCCGTGTCACCCTCGGCGAGGACGGCCCAGCGGCCGGGAGCGACGGACGACGGGGACACCACCGTGGGCGCCGTCCACTCCAGGCGGAAAAGCGACTCGTGGAAGGCGCCATGCGCCGCGCCGAGCTGGTCCCGGGCCACCGCGCGGGTGACGAGCGAAGCCACCGAGGCCACCGGGCGTCCCGACTCGTCGAGCGCGGTCAGCGACACCGCGTCCGCCCCGGCCGGGGCCAGCCGCACCCGCAGCGCGGACGCGCCCGTGGCATGCAGCGCCACTCCGCTCCAGGCGAAGGGAAGCCGGACCCGTCCGGTGCCGGGCCCCCCATCCTGGCGGGTCTTGCCATCGGGTTCGGGGAGGCGGACGAAGCCGCCGAACGCCATCGCGTGCAACGCGGCGTCCAGCAGGGCCGGATGGAGGCCAAAGCGCTCGGCCTCCTGCCGTGCCTCCTCCGCCAGGCCGACCTCCGCGAAGACCTCCTCGCCCTTGCGCCAGACGGCGCGCAGCCCCTGGAACGATGGCCCGTAGCCGAGTCCGGTCCGTGCGAACCTTTCGTAGAGCCCGGCGACATCCACCGCCTCCGCACCAGCCGGTGGCCATGCCTCCGTCTCAATGGCGCGATCGGCCGAGCTGCCGCCGCCGAGCACGCCGGCGGCGAGCACACCGGTCGCGTGCTGCGTCCAGGGGCCGTCCTCCGTCTGCGCGTACACACCGACCGAGCGCCGCCCCGCCTCGTCAGGACCGCCGACGGCGACCTGAAGCCGGACCGTGCCCTGCTCGGGCAGCACAAGCGGTGCTCCCAGGGTCAGTTCGTCCACCCGGTCGCAGCCGACCGCGTCACCGGCCCGCATCAGCAGCTCCACGAAGGCCGTCCCGGGCAGCAGCGTGACATCCGCCACCGCGTGGTCGGCGAGCCAGGGATGGGTACGGAGCGACAGCCGGCCGGTGAGCAGGAAACCGTCGGAGTCGGGCAGCGGCACGGCGGCACCCAGCAACGGATGCCCGGCCGAATCCAGCCCCGCCGATGCCACATCACCGGCCTCGACCGCCTCGGACTCCAGCCAGAAGTGCGTGCGCTGGAAGGCATACGTCGGCAGATCGGCCCGCTCCGCGCCCGTTCCGGCGAACATCCTCGCCCAGTCGACGGGCGCGCCGCCGACATACGCCTCGGCGAGGGAGGTGGCGAACCGGTCGAGACCGCCATCGTCGCGGCGCAGCGAACCGACGGCGGTGACGCGGGTGCCGTGATCCTCGGCGGTCTGCTCCACTCCCATCGTCAGGACGGGGTGGGCGCTGGCCTCGATGAACACCTGGAAGCCGTCGGCCAGCAGGGATCGGACGGTCTCGTCGAAGCGCACCGTCCGGCGCAGATTGCGGTACCAGTACCCGGCGTCCAGTCCGGTCGTATCGAGGACGCCTGCCGTGACCGTGGAGTAGAACGGCACCGACGACGCCCGGGGAGCGATATCCGCCAGCTCCCGCAGCAACTCGCCCTCGATTGCCTCGACATGGGCGCAGTGCGAGGCGTAGTCCACGGGGATGCGACGGGCCCGGATCTCCTCGCCCTCGCACACCGCCAGCAGCTCGTCCAGCGCGTCGGCGTCACCCGAGACAACAACCGCCGAGGGCCCGTTCACCGCTGCCACAGACAGCCGCTCACCCCATCGGACCAGCCGCTCTCGTACCGCCTTCACGGGCAGTGACACCGACACCATGCCACCACCGCCGGACAACGCCCGCAGTGCTTGGCTTCGCAACGCCACCACGCGCGCGGCGTCCTTCAGCGACAACGCACCCGCCACACACGCCGCCGCGATCTCACCCTGAGAGTGACCGATGACAGCAGCAGGCTCGACACCGTGCGAACGCCACAGCTCCGCAAGCGACACCATCACCGCGAACAAGGCAGGCTGCACCACATCCACCCGCTCCAACGCCTCCGCAGCACCCTCCCCACCCCGCAACACATCCCCGAGCGACCAGTCAACGAACGGCGCCAACGCCGCCGCACACTCACCAACCCGCTCCGCGAACACCGGCGAAGACTCCAGCAACCCCGCCGCCATCCCCACCCACTGCGACCCCTGACCAGGGAAGACAAAGGCCACCCGGGCATCGGGGCCGACCACGGCCCCCCGCACCACGCCCGCCGCCTCGCGGCCCTCGCCCAGCGCGGTCAGGCCACTGACGAGCGCGGTACGGTCACCACCCAGCACCACCGCCCGCCGCTCGAACGCCGCACGCGTGGTGACCAGCGACAGACCGATGTCCGTCATCGCCGGGCCGGTATTCCCGGCCACCACCGACAGCAGTCGCGCGGCCTGCCCCCGCACACCGGCATCGGACTTCGCCGACAGCACCCATGGCACGACGGCGGGAGGCAGTTGCGCGTCCTCCTCGGAGGTTTCCTCGTCGGCCTCGGTCGGCGCCTCCTGTTCGAGGACGATGTGGGCGTTGGTGCCGCTGAGACCGAAGGACGAGACGCCCGCCCGGCGTGGGCGGTCGGTCTCGGGCCAGGGCCTGGCCTCGGTGAGCAGCTCGACGGCTCCCGCCGTCCAGTCGATGTGCGGCGACGGTTCGTCGACGCCCAGCGTCTGCGGCAACAGACCATGCCGCATGGCAAGCACCATCTTCATAATGCCCGCGACACCGGCCGCGGCCTGGGTGTGCCCGATGTTGGACTTGATCGAGCCGAGCCACAGGGGCTGGTCGTCGGTGTGTTCACGGCCGTACGTGGCCAGCAGCGCCTGTGCCTCGATCGGGTCGCCCAGCGTGGTACCCGTACCGTGCGCCTCGACCACGTCCACCTCGGCCGCCGACAGCCGCGCGTTGGCCAGCGCCGCCCGGATCACCCGCTGTTGCGAGGGTCCGTTGGGCGCGGTGAGCCCGTTGCTCGCACCGTCCTGGTTGACGGCGGAGCCGCGTACCACCGCGAGGATCTGGTGTCCGTTGCGCCGCGCGTCCGACAGCCGCTCCAGCAGCAGCATGCCCACACCCTCGCCCCAGCCCGTACCGTCCGCGGCCGCCGCGAACGCCTTGCACCGGCCGTCAGCCGCAAGACCCCGCTGACGGCTGAACTCCACGAAGGTGGCGGGGGTGGACATCACGGCCACCCCGCCCGCCAGCGCCAGCGAGCATTCGCCCTGCCGCAGCGCCTGCGCGGCAAGGTGCAGCGCCACCAGCGACGACGAGCAGGCGGTGTCGATGGTCACGGCCGGGCCCTCGAGACCGAAGGTGTAGGCGATCCGGCCCGATGCGATGCTTCCGGACCCACCCGTGGCGAGGTAGCCCTCGGCGCCCTCGGGGACACTGCGAAGCTGGGATCCGTAGTCGTGGTACATCAGACCCGCGAAGACACCGGTCGTGCTGCCCCGAAGGGTCGTCGGGTCGATTCCGGCCCGCTCGAACGCCTCCCAGGACGTCTCCAGCAGCAGCCGCTGCTGCGGGTCCATCGCCAGGGCCTCACGCGGCGAGATGCCGAAGAACGCCGGGTCGAACTCGCCGGCGGTGTGCAGGAAGCCGCCCTCCCGGGCATAGCTCTTGCCATCCGCCTCCGGGTCGGGGTCGTACAGCCCCGCCACATCCCAGCCACGATTGGCGGGAAAGCCGGAAATGGCCTCCTCGCCCGCCGCAAGCAGCCGCCACAGCTCCTCCGGTGACCGGGCGCCACCAGGGAAACGGCAGGCCATGCCAACGATCGCCACCAGGTCGTCGCCCGCCACCTGCTCGTGGCCAGTGTCCGGCTTGCCGGTGGGCAGAGCGGGTTGGGCGGGACGTACGCCGTCGCCCCCGCCGGTCAGCTCCTGGTGGAGATGGTGGGCCAGGGCGATCGGCGTCGGGTAGTCGAACACCAGCGTGGCCGTGAGGCGCAGTCCGGTGGCCGTACCGAGGCGGTTGCGCAGCTCCACCGCCGTCAGCGAATCGAAACCGAAGTCCTTGAAGGCGCGGTCCGGCTCCACCGCGGCCGCCCCACCGTGCCCGAGCACCGTGGCCACGCACCGCCGCACCAGGTCCAGCACCAGGCGTTCGCCGTCCTCCGACGACGCCACGGCGGCGAGCCGCTCCCGCAGGTCACCTGCGGCACCGGTGCCCTCCGCCGCGGCCCGGCGCGCCGGAGTCCGCACCAACCCCCGCATGATGTGCGGCACTTCACCGTCGGCGCCACGTGCCTTGGCCGGGTCCAGCCGCATCGGGACGACCACGGGCAGCTCCCCGGCACATCCCGCGTCGAACAGGGCCAGGCCCTCCTCGGGCGACAGCCCGTCCACTCCGGACCGGCCCATGCGCCGCAGATCCGCCTCGGCCAGCCCTCCGGCCATTCCGCCGCGCTCGTCCCACAGTCCCCACGCGAGCGACAGGCCGGGCAGCCCCGAGGCCCGGCGGCGCTGTATCAGCGCGTCGAGGAAGGCGTTGGCCGCCGCGTAGTTGCCCTGGCCGGCCGTGCCGAAGGTCCCGGTGGCCGAGGAGAACACGACGAACGCCGACAGGTCCATCGCCTCGGTCAGCTTGTGCAGGGCGATGGCCGCGTCCATCTTCGGGCGCAGCACCGCGTCCACGCGCTCGGGCGTCAGGGATGCGATGACGCCGTCGTCGAGCACCCCGGCCGTGTGGATGACTCCGCGCAGCGGATGTGTTTCGGAGACGCCCTTCACCACGGCGCTCAGCGCGTCCCGGTCGGCCACGTCGCAGGCGGCCCAGCTGACCGAGGCGCCCGCCGCCACCAGCTCCGCTTCCAGCGCGTGGGCGCCGGGGGCGTCCGCGCCCCGACGGCTCACCAACAGCAGATGGCGTACGCCGCGCTCGGCCACGAGGTGGCGGGCGACCAGCCCGCCCAGTGTGCCGGTGGCACCGGTCACCAGGACCGTGCCTTCCGCGTCCCACACCGCCGAGGGCATCGCGGCCTGGGCGGTCGGGGTGGTCCCCGCGGTTCCGGCTGTTCCGGTGGTTCCGGTGGTGCCGGTGGTGCCGGTGGTGCCGGTGGTGCCGGTGGTGCCCGAGGATGCGGCGGTCCGCACCCGGCCCAGGCGAGGTGCCAGCAGCCGCCCGCCGCGCACCGCCACCTGGGGTTCGCCGCTCGCCACCGCGGCGGACAGCACGGTGAGGGTCTCAGGGGTCAGTGGCCGACGCCCGGGCTCCCGCGGTCCCTGCTCCGCACCGTCCAGGTCGACCAGGATGAACCGGTCGGGGTGCTCGGTCTGCGCGGTCCGTACCAGGCCCCATACGGCGGCCGCCGCGAGATCCACCGCGGCCTCATTGCTCTGGTTGTCCTCGTCGTCCTCGACGGTCACCGCACCCTGCGTGGCGATCACCAGTCGCGATTCGGCGAACCGCTCCTCGGCCAGCCACCCTCGCACCAGTTCCAGCGCCCGAAGAATCACGTCCCGTATCTCGTCGCCCTCGGCCGACTCATCGCCCTCGGCGGCGGACACGGGCGGGACCACGCACACCACCGCCGGAGGCACGGCCCCTTCAATGCCGATCGCCTCACCGAATGCCGTCATGTCGTGCCAGCCGACGCCGTCCTGCGGCGCTACTTCGGCCACGGCGCTGTGCACCTGCGCCTCGGCGCCGGGCAGAACGCTCCAGTTCAGCCGGAAGAGGGACTGGTGCGCCGCACCGCGCGCCGCGTTGACCTGCTCCGGGGAGACGGGGCGCGTCGCCAGCGACTCCACCGTCGCCACCGGCGCACCGGTCCCGTCCCGCACCTCCATCGACAGCGCCATGCCATCGGCTCCCGTCGGGCTGAGGCGTACGCGCAGCGTGGCAGCGCCCGCCGCGTGCACCGACACTCCGCTCCATGAGAACGGCAACCGGATCTCCCCCAGGTGGCCGGCGGCGTCCGACGCGCCGGTGGCGTCCGACGAGCCAGCGGCCTCCGACGTGCCGGTGGCTGCGGCACCCACGGCGTGCAGGGCGGCATCCAGCAAGGCCGGGTGCAGGCCGAAACGGCGCGGGTCCTGCTCCGCCTCGTCGGGCAGCGCGACTTCGGCGAACACCTCGGTCCCGCGCCGCCACACGCCACGCAGTCCCTGGAACACCGGCCCGTACCGCAATCCCGTTTCGGCAAGCCGCTCGTAATGCCCCTCCAGCGACACGGGTTCGGCGTCCCGCGGCGGCCATACGGAGGCGGGGAGGGCGGCGCGCGCGGAGGTGGACGGCTCGGGCGCGACACTGCCCGTCGCGTGCCGAAGCCACGGCCCTTCCCCGCTGTCCTCGCGTGAGTGCACGGTCAGCTCCCGGCGCCCCGAGTCATCGGCGTCCGAGACCGTCACCCGCACCTGTACGCCACCGTGTTCGGGGAGGACCAGGGGCGCCTCGAGCGTCAGCTCCTCCAGCCGGGCGCATCCAACGCGGTCGCCCGCGTGCAGCGCCAGCTCGACGAACGCCGTCCCCGGCAGCATCACCGCCCCCAGCACCTCATGGTCGGCCAGCCAGGCGTGCGTACGCGCGGACAGCCGGCCGGTGAACAAGCACCCGTCGGAGTCGGGCAGCGTCACCGCGGCACCGAGCAGCGGATGCTCCGCCGGCTCCAGCCCCGCCGAGGACGCATCCGCCCTGGACGCGGCCGACTCCAGCCAGTACCGCTCCCGCTGGAAGGCATACGTCGGCAGCTCGACGGGCCGGGGGCGCGCCGGGGCGAGCAGGGCAGCCCAGTCCACGGAGCGCCCCCGGACGTGGATCTGCGCCAGCGCTTCGTGCAGCGAGGTGGCCTCGTCACGACCGGTACGCAGGGCCGGGGCGAAGACGGCGTCGGGAGCGCACTCCTGACCCATCCCGGACAACACTCCGTCCGGTCCCAGCTCCAGATGGGTCGTGGCGCCCTGGTCCGCCAGGCTCTTCACCCCATCGGCGAAGCGCACGGTCTCGCGGACGTGCCGTACCCAGTACTCGGCCGAGCACAGCGCCTCGGCATCAGCGACCGCGCCCGTCACATTCGACACGACGGGAATACGCGGAGGCGCATACGACAGCCCCTCCGCCACCTGCCGGAACTCGGCCAGCATCGGCTCCATCAACGGCGAGTGGAACGCATGCGAAACGCGCAGCCGCTTCGTCTTGACGCCCTGGACCTCAAGGTGCCCGGCGACCTCCATCACCGCCTCCTCGGCACCGGAGATCACGGTCGAGCGCGGACCGTTGACCGCCGCCACACTCACCTCGGCCTCACGACCCGCCAGCAACGGCAGTACATCGGCTTCGGCGGCCTGCACCGACACCATCACCCCACCCGACGGCAACCCCTGCATCAACCGCCCACGAGCCGCCACCAACACACACGCATCCCCAAGCGACAACACACCCGCCACATGAGCAGCCACCAACTCACCAATCGAATGCCCCGCCACAAAATCCGGCCGCACACCCCACGACTCCACCAACCGAAACAGCCCCACCTCCACCGCAAACAACCCACACTGCGCAAACACCGTCTCATCCAACCCCAACGCATCCCCGCTGATCACCTCCCGCAGCGGACGCTCCAACACCCCCTCGAAATGCCCACACACCTCATCAAACGCCTCCGCGAACACCGGGAACGCCTCATACAACTCCCGGCCCATCCCGACCCGCTGACTACCCTGACCCGAGAACAACACCGCCAACTTGCCGGGCACCTCGGATCCCTGAACAACGCCCGGCGCTGGGGCGCCGATCGACAGTGCCTCCAAGCCATCGACAAGGCCGGCCCGGTCAGCGGCCAGCACCACGGCACGATGCTCGAACGCGCTTCGCGTCGTCGCCAACGACAGCGCCACATCCACGATCGGCAGCTCGGACCGTTCTCTTGTGAACGACGCCAGCCGACTCGCCTGAGCCCGCAGCGCGCGTTCGGACCGTCCCGAGACCACCCACGACACCACGGAAGGCGTCAACGGCCGTCGTTCGTCGGGGGATTCGGTGTCGGGCAACACCACGGGCGACTGTTCGAGGATGACGTGTGCGTTGGTGCCGCTGATACCGAAGGACGACACACCCGCACGCCGCGGACGGCCCGTATCCGGCCACACCACCGCATCCGTCAACAACTCCACCGCACCCGCCGACCACTCCACATGCGGCGACGGCTCATCAACATGCAACGTCCTCGGCAGCACACCATGCCGCATCGCCAACACCATCTTCATCACACCCGCCACACCAGCAGCCGCCTGCGTATGACCGATGTTCGACTTGATCGCGCCCAACCACAGCGGCCGACCCTCCGCGGCACGCTCCTGGCCATACGTCGCCAGCAACGCCTGCGCCTCGATCGGATCACCCAGCTTCGTCCCCGTACCGTGCGCCTCCACCGCATCCACCTCAGCGGCCGACAACCGAGCACTCTCCAACGCCGCCCGAATCACCCGCTGCTGCGACGGACCATTCGGCGCCGACAGCCCATTACTCGCACCATCCTGATTGACAGCCGAACCACGCACCACCGCCAACACCCGATGACCATTACGCCGCGCATCCGACAGCCGCTCCAGCAACAGCACCCCGACGCCCTCGGAGAACCCGGTACCATCCGCCGCCCCCGCGAAGGCCCTGCACCGCCCGTCGGCCGACAGCCCACGCTGCCAGCTGAACTCCACGAACAGACCCGGCGTGGACATCACCGTCACACCGCCGGCGAGCGCGAGCGAGCACTCACCCCGCCGCAGCGCCTGCGTCGCCAGGTGCAGCGCCACCAGCGACGATGAACACGCGGTGTCCACCGTCACGGCCGGGCCCTCGAAACCGAAGGTGTAGGAGATCCGTCCCGAGACGATGCTGCCCGCGCTGGGGGCGCCGGGGCCGCCGCCCGGGCCCTGCAGCAGTCCGTAATCGTGGTGCATGACACCGGCGAAGACTCCGGTCTGGCTACCGCGCAGGGTCGCCGGGTCGATACCGGCCCGCTCCAGCGCTTCCCACGAGGTCTCCAGCAGCAGCCGCTGCTGCGGATCCATCGCCAGCGCCTCACGCGGCGAGATCCCGAAGAACGCCGGGTCGAAGTCACCCGCGTCGTAGAGGAAGCCGCCCTCCCGCGCATAGCTCTTCCCCGCAGCGTCCGGGTCCGGGTCGTACAGCCCCTCCACATCCCAGCCACGGTCTTCCGGGAAGGCGGAGATGGCGTCCGTGCCGCGCTCCAAAAGCTGCCACAGCTGCTCCGGCGTACGCACACCACCGGGGAAGCGGCAGCTCATCGCCACGATCGCGATGGGCTCGTCGTGGGTCGCGAGCGTGCCCGTACCGGCGGAGCCGGACAGCGAGACCGGCACGGTGCCGCCCTGGTACGCCTCGGCCAGCTCGGAGCGCAGATGGCGGGCGATCACCACGGGCGTGGGGTAGTCGAAGACGAGGGTGGCGGGCAAGCGCAGTCCGGTGGCCGTGTTCAGCCGGTTCCGTAGCTCGACGGCCGTCAGCGAGTCGAACCCGAGCTCCTTGAACGCACGCCCCACCTCGATGGAGTCCGCCCCCGCGTGTCCGAGCACCTCGGCGACATGGGTGCACACCAGGTTCAGCAGGACTTCTTCCTGCTCGTCCGCCGACAGGGGCGCCAGCCGCCGCCACAGGTCCGACTCGCCCGCGCCGTCGCTCGACGGCCGCACGGTACGACGTGTGGAAACGGACAGCAGGTCGCGGAGCAGGGCCGGTACCGCACCGGACGCCGCCTGGGCACGGAGCGCCGGGAGGTCCAGGCGCATGGGCAGCAGGACGGGCTGTGCCATGGTCCCGGAGGCGTCGAGCAGCGCAAGGCCCTCTTCCGACGTCAGCGGGGCGATGCCGCCGCGCCGCATGCGCCGTACGTCCTCGTCGTCCAGGTGGCCCGTCATGCCACTGCGCTCGGCCCAAAACCCCCAGGCCAGCGCGACGGCGGGCAGGCCGAGTGCGCGCCGGTGGGCCGCCAGGGCGTCGACGTAGGCATTCGCCGCGGCGTAGTTGCCCTGTCCGGCGCCGCCGAACGTGCCGGCCGCGGAGGAGAACACCACGAATGCCGACAGATCCAGGTCCCGGGTCAGCTCATGGAGGTGGAAGACGGCGTCGGCCTTGGGGCGGAGCACGGTGTCGACACGCTCGGGAGTCAGGGTCTCGATGACACCGTCGTCCAGCACACCGGCCGCATGCACCACACCACGCAACGGACGATCCACCGGAATACGCGCCAACACCCCCGCCAGCGCCTCCCGGTCGGCGACATCGCAGGCAGCCACGGTCACCGACGCACCCAGCTCCGTCAGCTCGGCCTCCAACTCCGCCGCACCAGTCGCCTCCCGACCCCGCCGAGAAACCAGCACCAAATGCCGCACCCCCCGCTCGGCCACCAAATGCCGTGCCACCAAACCACCCAACGTCCCCAACGCACCCGTCACCAGCACCGACCCCTCGGGATCCCACACAAACCCCGACCCGGCCCCCTCAACAACACCCGCAGAAGCAACCGCACGCACCAGCCGAGGCACCAGCACACCCCCCGACCGCACAGCCACCTGAGGCTCCCCACACCCCAACACGACCCCCAGCACACCAGCCGGCACCCGCCCATCGTCCACATCCACCAGGACAAACCGATCCGGATGCTCAGCCTGCGCCGAACGCACCAAACCCCACACCGCGGCAGCCGCCACGTCCGGCACATCCTCACCCGACACAGCAGCCACCGCACCCCGCGTCACCACCACCAACCGCGAACCAGCAAACCTCTCCTCAGCCAACCACCCCTGCACCACACCCAACGCACGATGGGCCATGTCCCGAACCTCGGCCGGGTCGCCTACGCGGGCTCCGGAATCGGCCGTGAAAGAGACCAGAACGGTGTCGGGGGTGACCGTTCCGTCGTTCATGGCCTGGATCAGATCCGCCAGTTCCGGATACGTCACCGGGTCCGCCGGTCCACCTTCGCCTACGTCGTCAAGGTGCGGCACTCCGGTTCCGAGCACCGCCCATCGGCCCCTGGTCGCGGGTACGTCATGCTGGGCGGACACCTCCCGCCATGTGGTGTGGAACAGCATGTCATGCGTCACGTTCCGCGCGGCGTGGAGCTGCCCGGAGGAGACCGTACGGGTCACCAGCGACGCCACCGAGGCCACCGGCGCCCCGGTGGTGTCGGCGACGAGCAGCGAGACGGCATCCGGTCCGGCAGGGGCGAGCCTCACGCGCAGGGCGTCCGCGCCCGTTGCGTACAGGGACACACCGCTCCAGACGAACGGAAGTCCCGGGCCCGGGCGGGAGGAATCCTCTTCCGAGCCGTCCCCTCCCAATGCCGCGGCATGAAGGGCGGCGTCGAGGAGGGCCGGATGCAGACCGAACCGCCCCGCCTCCGCACGCTCCTCCTCCCCAAGCTCCACCTCCGCAAACACCTCATCACCACGACGCCACGCAGCCCGCACCCCCCGAAACACCGGCCCATACTCCAAACCCACCCCAGCCAACCGCTCATACACACCACCCACATCCACCGCCACCGCACC